>DATMNI010000001.1:0-6096 GCA_035570275.1 Candidatus Acidiferrales bacterium
CCGGCAAGCATCTCAAATGGCAGACGCTGTTCATCAGAGTGAAACCAGCCACCGATCACCTGCAAGCAGGCTCCGCCTAAACGGCCCCCGGGGTTCTTGACTCGCTCGATCACGTATACGCAGGCTTACCGAAAGCTCACGATCTTGATAGGCCCGCCTTCAGCAAAACGGTGGTGGCCTTCGGAAACTCGGTTATCGAGTTCCGGGAAGAGTGGGCCAAGACCGCGGCACCATATATTGAACTCCTTGAGGATCTGACGAAGCGAAGGGCAACTCCCTAAGCGGCCCTTCGCGCGGCATCTGCCAGCTCCACGACTTCACGCCACGTCCACGCGCGAAAAGACAAGCCTGCTGCCATCGCTGGCCTGATGCGGAGCGTCTGATGAATGCCAGTAAGTTGTAAAGTGCATGTGGTGGAGCGCCACGGCCGCTTCGTGGTTTTAAATCTTCTTCGAGAAGGCATCCGCCAGTGGTGAACCGGCGGATTCCGATTCGGCATCGGTATGACCTTGGCGCAGTTCGCTTATTGCGGGTTCAGCGAATTGGTGACGATGGTGTCCCGGTACCAAACTTCCCACGGATACTGTCCGGTTCTTCCCCTCTCCTGAAGACATGCGACGCCGGCCTTTCCGAGAAGTCTGTCGCCACACCCGGCTGGAGATTTGAGCCATGCCCATTGCACGTCGAAGTAGGCGAGGGCTTGCGCCTGCCTCTGCAAAGTATGCGGGCCACCGAGGTAGATGTCCCGGCTCTGCTGCAAAAGCGGTTCGATGGTATCCACCGCTTGGGAAGCTGTGTTGTTCGCATAAAAGGCCGCGAGCCACAAAAGAAGAATTGACTTCATGTTTACCCGCCCCCTCTGAAGCGAGTTTCAACCTTCGCACATCCAACACGAGTGTAGGTAGAACCAAAGGTACCAACCGGGTACTATCGGCCCAAACAGTGCCGCCCCAATTTGCGCAATTCTATAGCCGGGTAGGAAACTCAGCCTCGATCATCGGAGCGGTTCCCGGTGCTGCCTGGCCCACTCCTTTCTATTAAACCAAAGTGCGGCAGGTCCGGTATGGCAGGTAATCCGGTACTAAGCAGGTACTCCTGTTACTTGGAACCGCCGGGTACGCGCGCTATAGTTGAGCCGAATGGTGCAAGCAAGAGGGGTGTATCGCATGTGGTCACAATTGGCGCTCGGTCTTCTAGCGGCTAGCGCTGCTCTGGCGCAGACGGCACCCTTGCAGATCAGCACGGTAAGCCTCCCCAATGGCACGCTTTCGGAAGCCTACTCATGCCAACTGATCGCTTCAGGAGGTTCGTCGCCGTATACTTGGGGATTGAACGGCTCGTTGCCGCCTGGGTTAGCGTTCAACGCTCTTAGCGGCCTTCTGAGCGGCTCGCCGAACACTGCAGGTACTTATTCATTAGCGATTCGTGCAGTAGATTCCAAGGGCCTGACTGCTCAGAAATCCTATCAATTGACGGTTTTTTCTGTCTTTGCATTTTCTCCAGGAGTGTCGGCTGGCAAAGTCGGCGTAGCTTACAAGAGTTCACCCATTGTGTCCGGCGGGAGCCCTCCGTACGCTTTTTCGATCTCATCGGGCACGGCACCTCCTGGACTGTCATTCAACACTGCCACCGCAATGGTGTCCGGAACACCTTCAACGGACGGGACCTTCAAGTTTAGTGAAACGGCACGCGATAGTGCCGGGAGGTCAATCGTAGTACCTATCACGCTAACTATTGCCCCCGCATTCATTGCCGTCACCTTAACTGACGGATATGTAGGCGAAAGCTATAGTTACCCGCTGTTGAACTTGGGCGAGAATCCCTCATCTAAAATAGAAAGCCCTCTGCCTCCCGGCATAAAACTAGGCGCTTACATGGTTGCTCCCGCACAAAATGGATTCGATCAGCAATATGTCCCTGCGGTTACAGGTACTCCTGAGAAGGAGGGCGTTTACAAATTTGAGGTGCTATTTACCCTAGGGTTTCCGTTTGGTGGATCTTCTCGGTATGACTTCACGGTCAAGATTCTTCCAAAGCTGCCTCCGATCCAATTCGCGTCCCCGTTACCACAGTCGCGCGTTGCGCAACCGTACAACGCCGTCCTTCTGAGCGGAGGCCTGGCACCCTACACGTTCATTGTCTCGTCCGGTAGTGTACCGGAAGGTTTGGCAATTAGCGCCCAGTCCCTATCCCTAGCGGGCGCCCCGAAGTTCGCTGGCGATTATGCATTCACCGTGGACGCTTACGAAGCGGGAGGAAACCAGGCAAGCCAGGGCTTCCGGCTTTCGGTACTCCCATACAAAATAGGCTCCGACAATATCGTGAATGCGGCGGCGTACACCGCTGGTCCGGTCTCGCCAGGGGAGATCTTTACCGTGTTCGGCGCCGACCTCGGTCCAGAAGCTCTGGCCAAGATGGTTCCCGATGGGCAAGGGGGGTTCGGTTCGGCTTTGTCGGGCACCAGAGTACTCTTCAACGGTGCACCGGCGCCATTGCTCTACGTTTCCTACGGGCAGGTCGCAGCGATTGTCCCATACGGCGTGGCAGGGGCGAAGACCGTGAAACTCGAAGTTGAACGTAACGGCGTTCGGGGCGATGCCCTCGATCTTCCGGTATCCGACATTGCCCCAGGGATTTTCACCCAAAACGGGACAGGTACGGGACCTGGAGCCATCCTCAACCAGGACTATTCCCTGAATAGCGCGTCAAATCCAGCGGAACGTGGGTCCGTGGTCATGATTTACGCAACCGGCCTTGGCGCTCTCAGTACACCGAGCGCGGACGGGTCCATAGTCAAGGGTATCGCTACCCACCTGGCGCCCGTAACGGTACAGATCGGCAGCGGCAATGCGGAAGTGCTGTATGCGGGTAGTGCTCCGGGCCTAGTCGCCGGGCTTTCGCAAATCAATGCTGTGATTCCAACGGATGCGCCGACGGGCAGTAACTTGCCTATCGTGCTTGTGGCCGGAGGAATAAAGAGCCAGGCAGGTGTGGCAGTTTTCGTGAAGTGAGTCGGTTGCTTGCTTTCAGCGGTCAGCTAAACCGAAGTTCCTAGACTGACATGGAACTTCGGGCTAAACCCTGGTGCGCCGGCGCCGGCTAGGTTCAAGCTGATCCCTGATAGCTGATTGCTGATAGCTTCCCTCGCTACCTTCCCGTCATGCGCCGCCGCAGCACATCCAGCGCCATCTGGCAGGTGAAAATCCGGATGCGCTGGCGGTCGCCGAAGAACTGCCGGTGCACCGCGTTAACGCCCGTGGCATCGGCGATCCCCACGTAAACTGTGCCCACGGGCGCCCGCTTGCTCTCCGGTACTCCAGGCCTTTCCGGCCCAGCCTCGCCCGTGATCGAGAGCGCGTACGTTGCGTTGGTGCGGCGGCGCGCGCCCGTGGCCATCGCTTCGGCCGTCTCTTTGCTCACCGCACCGTGCTCCTTCAGGATCTCCGGCCTGACTCCCAGCAACTCCATCTTCATGGCGTCGTTGTAGGTAATATAGCCGCCGGTGAAATAATCCGAACTGCCCGGCACCGACGTGAAGCGCTCGCCCAGCATGCCACCGGTGGCGCTTTCAGCCACCGAAACCGTGGCGTGGCTCTTGCGCAGCAGATCGCCCACCACGGCTTCGAGCGGATCGCCATTGCGCGAGTACAACCGATCGCCGAGCAGCAACTCGATGGGGCCGCCCACCTCGGCCAGCAGTTGCTCCGCCTCGCCTTCGCTGTTGCAGCGGGCTCGCAGGTGAATCTGCAAATCGCCGTTGGCCGCCAGGATGGTGGTGGCCGGGTTCTCGTACTTCTTGTACACCGGCGAGATCAGTTGGTCCAGGTCCGATTCCGGCATGCCGGTCACGCGGAGAAACAATGTGCGGATTACCTGTTTCGGCACCAGGCGTGCCAGGCGCGGCAAGCACTGGCGCTCGAACATCGCCTTCAGCTCGTGCGGGGGGCCGGGCAACAGCATCGCCACGGCTCCGGATTCTTCCAGCCACTGGCCGGGAGCGGTGCCGCGGTCGTTGGGAAGAATCTCCGCCCCTGCTATCACGAATGCCTGGCGATTGTTGACCTCGGCCATCACCCGCTTCGCCTTGAGAAAGCGCTGCTTCAATGCCTCGGCGATCTCGCCGCGAAAGACCAGTTTGCGGTCCAGCGCCTGGGCCACGGCTTCGCGCGTCAAATCGTCTTCGGTAGGGCCCAGGCCGCCCGAAATAATCAGGATGGCCGACCGGGAAAGCGCTCGCCGGATGGCGTCGGCCAGGCGGTCGCGGTCGTCGCCGATCACGCACTTGGTGACCACCTCCACGCCCAGGTTGTTCAACTCGGCAGTGAGGTAGAGCGAGTTGGTATCCACGCGCTGCGGCGTCAACATCTCGGAACCGACGGCGATGATTTCAGCGTTCATCGGGCGCACTTCAGACGTCTCTTCACTTCAAACCAGCGCACGGCCCTTAATGCCGACATCCACGCGGTACAGCGCATTCGTGGTGGCAACCACCATGGCGCGCGATGGGCTGATCGCCAGGCCCACAATTCCGGGGCCGGAGAGGAACAGGTCGGCGCGGCGGTCCGGGTAGATGCGCACCACGCCCTTCCGGCCGGCGATGGAGGCGGCCACGTAAAGCCGGCCCTCCTCGTCAAAGGCCATGCCCTGCGGCCGGCCCAAGCCGCGGTAGAATACCTCCACCTCGCCTTCGTGCGAGATGCGGTACACGGAGTCGAAGCTCGAAGTAGTAGGCCCCGTCACATACAGGTAGCCGTCCGGACCGAAGGCCAGGTGATAGGCGGAAATGGAAGATTCCAGCGTGGCGAATACAAAGATCTGCCGGTTGGGGCTGATCTTGAAGATGGTGCCGCTGCGGTCGCCAACGTACAGGTTGCGGTCGCCATCGAAGGCGATCCCCGTGGCCACCCCCATGCCTTCCACGAACACCGACAGGTTCCCGTTGGGCGTCACCTGGTAAACGAACCCGTCGTAGCGGCTGGAAATGTAGAGCATGCCCTGCGCGTCGAAGGTCATGGCGGTGGCGTTCATCAGGTCGTTGATAAACGGCTTCATGCTGAAGTTCAGGTCGATCTTGTAAACCGCCACCGGAACCTTCTGCCCGCGCGAGCCGCTGAACGTGGTGTAAATATTGCCGAACGAATCGATGGCCGGGTTGGTTACCGGGTGCAGGCTGTCGGCGATCAGCACGCCGACGTCGCAGGCCCAGGCCTCGCTCGCCCCCGCGCCGTTCGCCACCACCAGTTCGCCGGCCGTGGCGCCTTCCGGCACGCGCGCGATCACGAAGGAATCGGAGCCAATGATGACCGGCGCGCCCACCTCGCCAATGGTGACCCGGGGCCGGTCGGACTTGGCGAAGCCCTTCCCCCGAATTTGCAATTCCCCGCCGGCGATGGCCGCTGGGGGCGTAACCTGAGAGATTTGGGGTTTAGGATCGGACGATTTCCGGAGCGCCATAACTAATACAGATTGAAACATCCCGCCGCGAATAACACAAGCGCCGCGTAGATCCCGGCCATGACGTCGTCCGCGTTAATGCCCAGGCCGGCCGGTAAAGCCTCCAGTTGGCGCACCGGCGGCGGCTTGAAAATGTCGAACAGGCGAAACAGGGCGAGGGCCAGCGCGTAACTCTTCCAGTTGAACGTCCGGGCGCCCGCCAGCGTAATCCACTGGCCCAGAACTTCGTCGATCACCACGAACTGCGGGTCTTTGGTTTTGTGAGCTTCGGCGGCGGCGCCCGCGGCCCATACGGCCGGACCCGCGAAGGCCGCGGCCAGGATGAGGAAGTGCCACCAGGCGAACCCCGCGTATTGGTGCAGAACGACGCCAATGGCCAGCGCCGCCACCGACCCGGCCGTGCCCGGGGCCGCTGGTGCATAGCCGCATCCGAACCAGGTAGCAAGGGTGAACGCTAGTTTAAGCCGCATGGGTTTTGTGGGGCAGGTTGTTAACCTGCGGCGGATTGTTAATCCGCCTGCCGGCATCCACACCACGCCCTGAGGTGCTCGTGGGGGCTGGCGTCAGGCGGATTGCCAATCCGCCGCAGGTTAACAACCTGCCCCACAAAAGACTCAGTCTTCCTCATCTTGCATTTCAGCC
>DATMNI010000002.1:0-5695 GCA_035570275.1 Candidatus Acidiferrales bacterium
GAGTGTCTGGCGAGGCATGACAGGGTCGAAAAACCACCTCGCCCATCGGGAATCTCCCGGAGCCTGGCGTGGTTTTTCATGAAGTTTCGCGGGCGGAACGCCCATCCCAACAGACCACGAAAGACGATGGTCTGTCCCACCTTCTCCCAGAAATGGACAAACTCAAGCGGCGGATTGTTAATCCGCCTGCGCGATGGGTAGCCAGCCAGCGCATTTGCGTCCTGGACGCCTGCTGCCCGGCCGTTTTCCGGATACCCCATTTCCGGATACCATGGGATTCGATGCGCTCCCAGTGCCTGCTCGCCCTGCTGGTTTGCCTGGCCGCCTGGCCCCAAACCCCGCCCGCCGATCTCGAAGCCGTCGTCACCACCGATCGCGGCGTCTTCCGTTTCGAATTTGAAGCCGCCCAAGCGCCTAAGCACGTCGCCAACTTCATCAAACTCGCGCGCGAAGGCTACTACGATGGCGGCGCCTTCCACCGCGTCGTGGCCTACGGCATCATCCAGGGCGGCGACCCTCTGCTCAAAGATCCCAAGACGCCCAGGAACCTCTGGGGCACCGGCGGCCTCAATTCGCTCGCCAGCGAATTCAGCGGCCTCAAGCACGAGCGCGGCGTCGTTTCCACTGTCCGCATCCCCAACAAGCCCAACAGCGATGGCAGCCAGTTCTTCGTCTGCGTCTCGCCGCAGCCGCCTCTGGATGGCCAGTTCTCCGCCTTCGGCCGCGTCAATGAAGGCATGGACGTGGTGGAGCGCATCTCGCAGTCGCCCGTCGATAAGGATGGCCTCACCGAAAAGCCGGTCCGCATCCTGAAAGTCACCATCGAAAAGAAAAAGGTGGAGCCGTTCCTCGATGCCACGCCCGACGAAATGCGCAAGACGGTTACGCTCAAGACTACGCTGGGCACGATCAAGATCAAAATGGAGCCCGATTGGGCGCCCAATCACGTGCGCAATTTCCTCAAGCTCACCGCCACCGGATGGTACAACGGCACCGGATTCCACCGGATCGTGAAGGATTTCGTGGTGCAGGGCGGCATGGCCGATTCACGCGGCATCGGCGCTTCACCCGGCGCCGGCGATTCACCCGCCATTGCCAATTCACCCCCGGGCGGCGCCCATCACCCCGCCGACCGCTGGGTGCGCCCCTTGAAAGGCGAGTTCCGCGCGGACGTTAAACACACCCGCGGCATCGTGTCGATGGCCCGCACCGAAGATCCCGATTCGGCCACCACGTCTTTCTTCCTGATGCTCGGCGCCGCGCCGCACCTGGATGGCCAGTACTCCGCCTTCGGCCGGATCGTGGAAGGCATGGAAGTTCTCGAAGCCTTCGAAAAGGAGCCGTTGGATGGCGAGTCTCCCAAGCGACGCCTGGAAATCATCGAGGCGAAGATCGAGTAGTGGCACGGGAATTCCTGCTAAAGCCCTCACAGTCTTCGCATCAACAAATGGGTATTGATATGTCGGACGCACCAGACCAACGCCTGCTTGAGGCTCTGCTGGACTCATGGGACCGGAACAACACCATCCTGCTCAACCTGCTCCGCGCCCTCCCGGAGGGCGGGCTGGCGGCTAGCGCGATGGAGGGCAGCCCGTCCATCGCGGAGCTGTTGACACACATTCACTATGTACGCCTGGTGTTCGTCTTCGAGGACGCCCCCGAGTTCGCCAGAGATCTGCCCGAGAAGGAGTGGGTGGTGGAGCGTGACCGTGGCCGCATCGCGCAGATGCTGAACGACAGCGCCCAGGCGGTGCGGGATGCGGTAAAGAGCAGGGTGGAGGCAGGCCGGGACATGAACCTTCATTACGACCACCCGATCCTCCTGCTGCAGCACATGATCTGGCACGAGGGCTACCATCACGGTCAGATGAAGCTGGCACTCAAGGTGGCGGGCCGCCCAATGACCGATGAAGAAGCCGGGCCGGTCACGTGGGGCGTCTGGATGCGCAAGAAGTGAGCGTCTTAGGGCGTTCACAAGCGCGCTCAAAGACCGCTTCGCCTCGAATCACGAGCGTCCACCGGCCAATCTGTTTGATTCTAGATCGCTTACGCTGAAAATTTGCGGTGGAACAGATTGGCCGGTTTTTAAAGGTCAGGGACGATGTATCCGCGGTCTCGTTTAGCCTTGGCCATCTAAGAGGAGCCCGTCAGCATTGCGTCCACAAACTGTACAGGCACAACTTGTCAGTTTTACCTTGCAAGTTTCGCCTGTCTTGTGTATCCTGGAATTGTCATGCGACAAAACCTTGAAAGCTCCGTGTTCGACTTTACTCAGGCCATTGGGCTGTTGGTACGCCGCTTGCGCGTGGCGGTCGCTTCGCACGAACTTTCCCTGACAGAGTCTGTCGTCATGGCCCGTCTGGCCAGGGACGGCCCTGCTACGACTGCCGATCTGGCCCGTGCGGAAGGCATGAGGCCGCAGTCGATGGGAACCACAATCGCGGCACTTGAGGCAATGGGAATAGTCGAACGTAAGCCGCATCCAACCGACGGGCGCCAGATGATTATTGAACTGACCGCTAAAGGCGCAGATGTTCGGAAAGTCACCAGTGACGAAAAACGGACCTGGCTCGCGCAGGCTATCGCGCAACTCAGCAAAGAGGAACAGAAAACCCTGTTCGCGGCCGGCGAACTCATTAAGCGATTGGTGGAAATGTGAACAGTGGAAATGTGAACAACCCTGAAACAAATCCGGGCAGCCCTGCGCCATTTGGCTTCAGGTTCATAGCGCCGCTGGCTCTGGGCGCAATGCTCAACCCGATCAATTCGACCATGCTTTCCACTGCTCTGGTGCCGATCGCGGACAGCCTGCACGTCGGCATAGCTCGGACGGGATGGCTCATCGCGGTCCTATATCTGACAAGTGCCGTCGCACAGCCGGCGATGGGCCGCCTGGCCGACATGCTCGGCCCGCGCCGAGTCTATCTCGTTTCACTCGGTCTGGTTGCGGTGGCTGGTGGGCTGGGGGGAGCGGCGTCATCCCTGACCGGCCTGGTGCTGGTGCGCGTCCTCTTAGGTATCGGGACTTCAGGCGCTTATCCGGCCGCCATGAAGATTTTCCGCGTACAGGCAAATCGGATAGGTTGCGAACCGCCCCGTGTCGCCATGGGCGTCCTGTCATTGGCCAGCCTGTCTTCAGCGGCCGCCGGACCTCTGCTGGGTGGGGTGCTGACGGGCGTCTTCGGCTGGCGCTCGATCTTTACGGTCAATGTGGGGCTGGCGTTGTTAACCCTCATCCTCGCGGTGTTCTGGGTCCCTGAGGATCAGCCGCGGCGCAAGAGCCTTGTTCGTTTGAGCGAACAGGTGGACTTTATGGGGATCGCCATTTTCGCGGCATTCCTGCTGAGCCTTATGACTTTTCTGATGAACCTCCGCCCTCCCATCTGGCTGGCTCTACTGGGCGCCGCTGCTTTTGGCGCGGCGCTTATCGCCCACTCATTGCGGCGCAGACAGCCCTTCATCGATGTGCGGATGCTGGCGCTCAACCGCCCTCTCACCGTGACCTATCTCCGCCTCGGCTCGATCATGGTGATCGTTTACAGCGTCTTATACGGCTTCGCCCAATGGCTCGAAGGCTCGGCGGGGTTAACGAGCGCGAAGGCTGGGCTGGTGACGCTGCCGATGTCCGCGGTGGCCACCGTCTCGTCGATGATGGCTGTTCGCACCAAAGGGCTTCGCGCGCCTTTCCTCGTCAGCATGGGAACCGGACTCATCGGCTGTGTCTGTCTGTTTCTAATGGGCAGCACGACGTCCATCTGGCTTATCGCCGGAGCGGTTGCGTTCTTCGGCGTCCCGATGGGCATGGCTTCTACCGCCACACAGGCCGCCGTCTATATGCAGGCGCCCCCTGAAGAGATTGGCACGGCTGCCGGCCTGCAACGAACGGCTCAATATATAGGCGCAATTTCGGCCGCCAGTCTCCTGGCCTTCATCTACGGGCACCGTGCGACAGATCACGGCCTGCATGCCCTGGCGGTTGTCATGGGGATAATCAGCGCCGTTCTCTTGGTCGCCACTTTTTTCGACCGTACTATTCCGTTAATGTCATCGGCCGCGGTTCCCACGACGCCGGAATCTGTCACCACCCAACCGAAAGGAAAAAACATGTCCCTTACAAAGCTCGACGACACCTGTGCCTTACTGGTGATTGACCTGCAAAAAGGCATTGTCGATTTGCCGACCGTGCATCCTGCTAGCGAGATCGTTGATCGATCGGCCCAACTCGCCCGCGCCTTCCGCAAACAAGGCATGCCGGTCGTTCTGGTCAACCTGGCGGGTGTTGCTCCGGGGCGCACAGACGCCGGAAGTTCCAGGTTTTCGCGCCCGGCCGATTGGACTGATCTCGTACCTGAACTGGAGCCGCAACCCGACGATCACATAGTGACCAAGCTGCGGTGGGGCGCGTTCGCTGGCACAAGTTTGGATGGATATCTGCGCGAGCGCGGTGTAACGCAGATCGTTCTAACGGGGATTGCGACGAGTACCGGCGTGGAATCGACGGCACGCAACGCGTACGATCACGGCTACAACGTGACGCTGGTCGTGGATGCGATGACAGACCTGCACGCCGACGCGCATCGCCACAGTGTCGGGAAAATCTTCCCCCGGCTGGGTGAGTCGACAACGACCGAGCATCTGCTGAGACTGTTGGAGGCCTCCGGTTTCGCGAAAAGGCCATCACCGTCAATGTAGGGCGCGAAACGCTCCTCTTTCGGCGCGATGGAGATTCGTACTCGCTGGATATTGAACAGGGCAGGAAACCAAAAAGCGTTAAGGCAAATACATAAGGGGAGGTAAATGCAAGCGGCCACCCCAAGGGCGGGCCGGCCATCCTCGCGGCGTTATGGTTCAGGAGTCCAGGCGCGACCACTGTGCGTCACTCGGGTCTCGCAGCAGGAGAAGACATGTGTAATGACATATCGCCACCGCCTGCGGATTTCAGGCGGGTCCATGATGAGGGAACCACTCCGACGGTTTCTCCGATGCCGTGGTTGGAAACGGATTTCACGCAGCGCTATCATCACGCTGTACCGACGGATCACGTAAGCGCGGAAGTTCCTCTGAGCGGCGAAGTCACCAGACAAAAAGCCCTCCTCAAGGAACTGTTTGTGAGAGTGTCGGAGGGCATCGTTTTGCTCGACACGGATGACCGCATTTTGCGGGTCAATCCGGAATTCACCAGGATTTTCGGTTATGCCCAAGGGGAAGCGTTGGGGCGTCCGATTAATGAACTGGTCGCGCCTGAGGAACTTCGAGCTGAAGCGGAGGAGTACACCCGTCGTGGTACTCGAGGAGAGATCCTGAATGTCGAAACGGTGCGGAAGCGCAAGGATGGCACCCGCGTTCCTGTGTCGATTGTCGCCGTACCGGTGTCGATTGCGGGAAGCCAGCTTTCCGAGTACGTAATCTATCGTGACATCACTGAGCGCAAACGCGCCGAACAGAGGCTGCGTCAAAGCGAAGCATATCTGGCGGAAGCGCAGAGGCTAAGCCAAACCGGGAGTTGGGCGCATACCCCGAGGACTGGTGAGATCACTTACTGGTCAGAGCAATGCTACCGCGTGCTGGGTTTTGACCCCGCTAAGCCACCACCGCACTTCGAAACATTTTTTCAGCGGATTCATCCGGACGATCGACCCGTGATGAGGAGGCGGTTTGAGGAAGCAGTCCTCGAAAGGGTGGATTTCGAACTGGA
>DATMNI010000003.1:0-48068 GCA_035570275.1 Candidatus Acidiferrales bacterium
ACCAAGCCCCTCAACGGCCGCGCCGCCTGCCACTATTGCGCGCAGTGCGGGCGCGCCTGCAGCGCCAATGCCAACTTCAACTCGCCGGGCGTTCACATCTTCCCGGCCATGAAGACCGGCAACCTGGAAGTCCGCACGGACGCCATGGTGCGGGAGGTGCTGGTGGGGGCGGATGGTATGGCCACGGGCGTCTCTTACATCGACCGCAAGACGCGCAGGGAGGTGGCGGTGAAGGCCAACGTGGTGGTGCTGGCCGCCAGTTGCTGCGAAACCGCGCGCATCCTGCTGAATTCGAAGAACAGCCATTTTCCCAACGGTGTGGCCAACTCCACGGGGTTGGTGGGCCGCTACATTATGGACACGGTGGGGTCTTCGGTGAGCGGGTACCTGCCGATTCTGGAGGACCTGCCGCCCGCAAACGAAGATGGCGTGGGCGGCATGCACCTTTATATGCCGTGGTGGTTGTACCAGCAGCAGAAGGCCGGGAAGCTGCCCTTCTCGCGCGGGTACCACATCGAAATCGGCGGCGGGCGCGGCATGCCCGGGGCCGGCGTTCTGGGCGGTTCGGAGCGCATTCTGGGCGGCGGTTACGGCGTCGAGCTCAAACGCAACCTGCGCAAGATGTACGGCGCCAACATCCACTTCGCCGGCCGCGGCGAGATGATCCCCAACGAGCAGAGCTATTGCGAGATCGACCCCAACGTGGTGGACAAGTGGGGCATTCCGGTGCTGCGCTTCCACTTCAAATGGAGCGACGATGAGATTTTGCAGGCCAGACATATGCAGGAGACCTTCCAGGAAATCATCACCACGGCGGGCGGCAGAGTCACATCCAGTGCGGGCGCCGGCAGCAACTGGGGGATCGCGCGCGGCGGCGAGATTATCCACGAAGTGGGCGCCACCAAGATGGGCGACAACCCCAAGACCTCGGTGCTCAACCAGTATTGCCAAGCTTGGGATTGCAGGAATCTGTTCATTACCGACGCGGCGCCGTTTGCCAGCAATGCCGACAAGAACCCCACCCTCAGCATCACAGCGCTGGGCTGGCGCACTTCGGACTACATTCTGGACCAGGTGAAGAAACGCAATCTGGGAGTGAGCGGAGGAGGAGAAGGCCGTGGAAATAAATAACGCCGGAAATAGCGCCCCAAGTAACACCACCGGCAAGACAGTCAGCCGCCGCGATCTGTTCCAAATCGCGGGCACGGCCGCGGCGGCGGCAGGCGTGGCTGCGGGCCAAACCGCGGACCAAACGCACGCCGCGCACGCTCCAGCGGCCGCGGCCCCGGTCGCCCAGGGGGCCACCAAAGCGCCCTACCAGCGCAAGGTCTTCGACGAGCATCAATGGCGGGCCGTCCATGTGCTCTGCGACCTGCTGATTCCGGCCGACGAACGCAGCGGTAGCGCCACCCAAGCCGGCGTGCCCGAGTTTATCGACGATTGGCTGGATTTCCGGCGGCACGAAGATGGTACCGATGCGCCAGTGGCCCAGATCCAGGGCGGGCTGGCGTGGCTGGACCAGGAATCCAACCGGCTGTCCGGCAAGGATTTCGCCGTCGCCGCGCCGGACCAGCAGAAACAGATACTGGACCGCATTGCCTGGCCCGCCCGCGCGGCCGCCGGGGACGCCCGATGGGTCCGGTTCTTCAACCGGTTCCGCGACCTGACCGTGAGCGGATTCTTCTCCAGCAAAATGGGTGTTACCGACCTGCCATACCTTGGCAACCGCCCGGTGGCCCAATGGAAGGGCTGCGACCCCGCCGTGTGGGCCAAGATTGCGGAGCGCATGACGAACGGCTACAAGGGACTGGGCGGCGAAGTGAAGCCGTGGAGCGATTGAGCCGCGGAAAGTCAGTGGTCAGTTGTCAGTGCTCAGTGGTCAGTTAAGCCGCCGCCGCGCCACGGTCCTGACTGAAAACTGGCGGAATTCGTGGGCGCTCACAGAACGTCCTCCGGTTCGAATTTCCGCCATGGAATCCGAGCCGGACATCCTTGGGGAGATCATCCGTCTGCACCGCGCGGGAATTGGGGTTGTCTTCACCTTCGGCGCCCGTCCCGATGCCAGGGATTCCAGCCGCACCATCGCCACGCTGGGGCAGGGCGGCCTCTCTATGCCCGACCGCGAATACTACCTCAAGACCGATGCCAAATCCGTGGAAACGCGCAACCGCTTTGTGCAACACGCCAAGAACATGTTCCAGTTGGCGGGCGATTCCGCGGAAACAGCCGGCACGAAGGCGCAGGCGCTGCTCGGGTTCGAAACCATTCTTGCCAAGGCGGCCGCCGACCGCGTCTCT
This sequence comes from Candidatus Acidiferrales bacterium, assembly GCA_035570275.1. Lineage (GTDB taxonomy): Bacteria > Acidobacteriota > Terriglobia > Bryobacterales > Bryobacteraceae > DATMNI01. Next base: position 2,298 of record DATMNI010000003.1, read on the forward strand.
CTCCGCGATCCCAACAAAACCTACCACATCATGTCCCGGCAGCAACTGGCCGAACTGGCGCCGGAATTCCCATGGGAGGACTATTTCAAGGGCGTGGCAGCGCCGGCTTTCGACAGCCTGAACGTGAGCCAACCGGACTTCGTGAAGCAGATCGGCATGGATTTGCCGTCCCAACCCATCGATTCCTGGAAGGCCTATTTTTCTTACCAATTCCTTCGCCAGCACGCCGAGCAACTGCCCGCGGCTTTCGAAAACGAGGCCTTCGATTTCTGGGGCCGTTACATGACCGGCGCCAAAGAGCAGCGGCCTCGTGCCATGCGCTGCGTAGCCACCGTGGATCGCCAGTTGGGCGACCTGCTGGGCCGGAAGTATATCGACTTGACCTTCGGCGCCGACGCCAAGGCCAAGATCACGCAGTTGGTGGATGCGTTGGAAAAGGCGATGGGTGAGGACATTCAACAGCTTCCCTGGATGACCGACGCTACCAAAAAAGCGGCACTGGCAAAATTGAAAGCCATCACCAACAACGTCGGCGCCCCGAAAAACTGGCGGGACTACGGCAAACTCACCATCGCGCGCGACGATTACTTCGGCAACGCCGTGCGCGCCGCCGAGGCCGGCTACCAGCAGCGCATCGAAAAAATCGGCAAGCCCACCGACAAGACCGAATGGACCATGACCACCCCCACGGTCAACGCGTTCTACAGCCCGCAGAGCAATAGCATCAATTTCCCAGCGGGGATCTTGCAGCCGCCCTTCTTCGACCCGCGGCGCGACATCGCTCTGAACTATGGCGGCGCCGGCATGGTGATCGGCCACGAGATGACGCACGGTTTTGACGACCAGGGCCGTAAGTTCGATGGTGACGGCAACCTGCGAGACTGGTGGACCGCCGCCGATGGCGCCGAATTCGAAAAGCGCGTCGCCTGCGTGGCCAATGAATACTCGGGGTTCACCGCTGTGGACGAGGTGAAGCTGAACGGCAGGCTGACCCTGGGCGAGAACACCGCCGATAACGGCGGCCTGCGCGTGGCGCTTTTGGCGCTTGAGGATGTGCTCAAGGGCGACACGCTGAAGGGTAACGAGAAAGTTGACGGGTTCACCCCGGAGCAGCGCTTCTTCCTGGGTTTCGCGCAGATCTGGTGCGAGAACACGACACCCCAGTCTTCGCGAGCGCGGGCGATGACGGACCCGCATTCTCCCGGCCCATATCGCGTGAACGGCACGCTGCAGAACATGCCGGAGTTCCAAAAAGCCTTCTCGTGCAAGGTGGGGCAGCCGATGGTGAGCCCGAACGCCTGCCAGGTTTGGTGACGGCTCACGAGGCCGGTACAAACTCCCGCCAGGCGATCGACAAGTCCGTCAATGTCCGGCTGGAAGTAGTCGACACAGCGACGTCGCTCCGAGACCTCGAACCACGACGTGGAGATTGTTGACTAACGGCCAATTGCATAGAGGTGTCGCCTGTAACGCCCGCTGCCCTTTGGCGATTCCCCGATACGGTTTGCGGCCACTGGCAGGGCAGGAGCCCATATCGCTCAAAGTTTCCGATTGGGGGCCGTTCGGAAGGCATACGCGAGGGCCTTGGAGCGGCTGAGCCAGGGACCGCCAAAATTACTTAAGTATTCACTTGACAATTGGCCGCCCGGTGATGGACACTCAAGTGGAGACTTAACCAATTCTTTGGGAAAGAAGGAAGGAAAAAGACCATGGAAGAGCGATCCGTAATCCACAGCACGTTCGTCATCGAACGCAGCTATCCCGCCACGCCCGAGCGCGTATTCGGAGCTTTCGCCGACCCAACCAAGAAACGCCGCTGGTTTGTTGAAGGCGACCACCACGGCGTCGAGCACTATGAGATGGATTTTCGCGTTGGAGGCAAAGAACGCGCCCGTTTTCGCTTCAAAGACAGTACCCCGTTGAAGGGGATGGCGTGTACGAACGACACCACTTACCAGGACATTGTGCCCAACCGCCGGGTGGTATTTGCCTCGACTATGTCCTTGGGTGAGAAGTGCATCTCGGCGTCTCTGGTGACGGTTGAGATCCTGCCATCGGAGACAGGGACCGACCTCATCTGTACCCATCAGGGAGCATTCTTCGAGGGCGCCGATGGTCCTGAAATGCGTGAAGGGGGATGGCGCAAGCTGCTCGAAAAACTGACAGACGAATTCCCGCGCTAGTCGCAGATCGACGCTGGAAGTCGCGGACCAATGCCTAGGAAGAAACCCGATATCGACCGTGTCTTCCACGCCCTCGGCGATCCCACGCGCCGCGCCATTATGGAGAGGCTCAGCCAGGGACCCATATCGGTCTCGCGGTTGGCAGAGCCACTTGCCATCACTCTGGCCGCGGTGGTTCAACACCTGCAGGTGTTGGAGGAAAGCGGGCTGGTACAAACCGAAAAGGTCGGGAGGGTACGCACTTGCCACATCGAGCCCGCCGGGCTTTCCGTGGCGGCGCAGTGGATCGCGGATCGCCGCACCATGTGGGAACGCAGGTTGGACCGGCTGGGCGATTTGCTGGCTGAGCCGGATGAAAAGTGACTAAGGACGCCGCTTGCCTAACGCGCGCGGCTCGGATTCACGCGCGCGGCTCCGATCACGCGCGCGGCTCCGATCACGCGCGCGGCTCGGATCAGAGCCGCGATGGTTACTGAGCGGTTGCCTCGAAATACGAGACGGGCTGCGATCGGAGTGAGCTCCCGGTCTCCGGTTCGAGTGCCGGCGTGTGGAACGATCGTGCATCGGCTCCGTCGGGAAAGCGCGTGCAGGCCCGCATGTCCGGCCAGCGAGTCAGGGCGCTTTTCGTTTTGGGGAAACGTGGGTTGAAGACGGAATGTGAGGCAGGTTGGTAACCTGGTTGCCAACCTGGTTGCCAACCTGCGGCGGATTGCTAATCCGCATCTTATTAATCGCCTTTGTCAATCCGCCCGATTGTCCCCAGCCCGCCGCGTATGACACCCCCCGCACCCCGCGCAACTTTCCATGCCTCGATACGCGCCCCCAACCGGGTACACTGATAAGGACTTCGCTTTTATGTGCGGCATAGCAGGATACGTCTGGCGCGACCGCCCGGCCCGGTTCGAGCTCGTGAAAAGCATGTGCGACCGGATACGCCATCGCGGGCCGGACGACGAAGGCTTCCACGTGGAGGGCGGCTGCGCCATCGGCATGCGCCGCCTCAGCATCATCGATCTCAGCACCGGCCACCAGCCCATCCCTAACGAGGACCGCACGCTCTGGGTGGTTTTTAACGGCGAAATCTACAACTACCAACCGCTGCGCCAGGACCTGATCGCCAAGGGCCACCGCTTCCAGACCAACAGCGATACCGAAACCCTGATTCACCTGTATGAGCAGGAGGGTCCGGAAGGTCTCAAGCGGCTGCGCGGCATGTTCGCCTTCGCCATCTGGGACAGCCGGCGGCGCCGCCTGTTTCTGGCGCGCGACCGGTTCGGCAAGAAGCCGCTGTATTATGCGGTGCTGCCCGATGGCCTGTATTTCGGCAGTGAGATCGAATGCCTGCGCCAGGCTGGGGTCCCGCTCGATACCGACCATGACGCCCTGCGCCTCTACTTCCAGTTCAATTACATTCCCGATCCGTTCACGGCCTTCCGCGCCATCCGCAAACTGCCGGCCTCCGGCTGGATGGAGTATTCGCAGGACGGCACGCTGCGCCAGGGCACGTACTGGAAACTGCCCGAGCCCGCGTCCCAGCCCCCCGCGGGCCTCACCGAAGAGGAGGCGCGCCGCCGGTTGCGCATCGAATTCGACGAAGCCGTGCGCATCCGCATGATGGCCGATGTTCCCCTTGGCGCATTTCTGAGCGGCGGTATCGATTCCAGTTCCGTGGTGGCGTCGATGGCTCTGCAATCGCCTGAGCCGGTCAAAACGTTCTCCATCGGCTTTGAAGAGGCGGCCTACAACGAATTGTCGTACGCCGCGCAGGTCGCCAAAAAATACGGCACCGAGCACCACGAAATTCTGGTGCGCCCGGACTCGGCCAACCTGGTGCCGAAGCTCGTGAGGCATTTCGGCGAACCCTTCGGCGATAACTCCGCCATCCCTACTTATCTGGTCTCCGAGTTCGCCGTGCAGCACGTGAAGGTGGCGCTCTCGGGCGATGGCGGCGACGAACTGTTCGGCGGATACGAGAGCTTTGCCGCCATGGAGCGGCTGCGCAAGTTCGACCTGGTGCCGGGAGCCGTGCGCTGGCTGCTGTCGCGAGCCGCCGAACTGCTGCCCTACGCGGCCTACGGCAAGAATTACCTGCGGATGATCAGCCGCCCCGACGCGCTGCAGCGCTATTTCGAATACAACTACGCGCCCTGGTTCATGCGCCAGCGGCTGCTGCAGCCGGAGTGGATGCTCCCCGCCGATGGCGCATTCCTCATCGGCGCCATGGCCGCGTGCCTGCCTGCCCCGGGCGCCGGCATCCTCACCCAGGCCATGTACTTTGAGGCTACCGCCAACCTCACCGGCGACATGCTGGTGAAGGTGGACCGGATGTCCATGGCCAACTCGCTCGAAGTACGCTCGCCGCTGCTCGATCACCAACTGGCCGAGTTCGCCGCCACGCTGCCGCACGCCTGGAAACTGCGCCATGGGCGCGGTAAGCGCATCCTGATCGATGCCATCGGCGACCGCTTGCCCGGCGAACTGCTGCACCGCGGCAAGATGGGTTTCGGCGTTCCGCTGGACGCCTGGTTCCGTGGCCCGCTTCGCCCCATGCTCTGGGACCACTTGACCTCGTCGCGTTTTCTGGATCGCGGCGTGGTTTCGCCCCAATTCGTGCGCACGCTGCTGCAGGAGCACGACAGCCGCCGCCGCAATAACGAAACCTGGCTCTGGTCGCTGTTGGTCCTCGACCTATGGTTTCAGCAGGTGGAAACAGCCAGTAGCCGCGACCCTCTGGGTCGCCCCGACGGAGACCCACATGGAATTCTACACTTGGGATGAAATGGAAAAAGAGGTTCTCAGCCCCACCATCGCGCGCAAGATCATCTCGGGTGACAGAGCCATGGTGGCGCAGGTGTTCCTGGCCAAGGGAGCGATCGTGCCGGAGCACCATCATGAAAGCGAGCAGATCACATACATCCTGGAAGGCGCGCTGCAATTCGAAATTGCCGGCCAACAGATCGTGGTGGGAAAGGGCCAGGTGCTTAGGATCCCTTCCCACGTGCCGCATCGCGCCGTGGCGCTCGAAGACACGCTCGATCTCGACATCTTCAGCCCCATCCGCGAAGACTGGCTGAAGCGCGACGACGCGTATCTGAGAGGTTAGCGCTGTTTGTGGGGCAGGTTGTTAACCTGCGGCGGATTGGTAATCTGCCGGGCGTGGGCGAACCCCTTCAGGCACGGCGCAAACGCTCGCTGCCGCATCGCGCAGGCGGATTAACAATCCGCCGCAGATTGCCAATCTGCCCCACACAAAAAGCACCGTTGTGGCGATTCCCGGCTTATACTAATAATCAGAACCTGATTATCTTTATCTGGTTCAATAAAATGCGGATCAAGAGCTCAATTCTAATCGTCGCCTGCCTGGCCGCGCTGCCGGCCCATGGGCAGACCTCAGGTCCGTTCCTGCCGGGAGCCATATACGCAGTCCAATCGGCGACGCGCCGCACCGCGCAGACACCGGAGACCGGCTTCGCGCCCGGGTCGCTGTGCGATATCAACATCACCGGCCTGTACCAGCCGTTCGGCAGTCTCTCGCCGGATGACAAGGTGACGTTGCGGTTTCGCGCACCCGGCGCAGCGGACGCTCACGATCTGACAATCCTTGCCACGCTGCCATCCTTCGGAGGCTTTCCCGCCCAATTCACGGTGCTGGTGCCGCCCGAGTCGGGCATCGGCCAGGCGGAAATACTGGCCGTGGCGGCCCGCGGGAAAAGCTACTCCACCACTGTGTGGATCGCCGCCTCTGACTTCGGCATTTTTACCAAGGCCGCCGCCGGTTACGACGCTGCTGTGGCGCAGGTCTGGCGCAATGCTCCGCTCACGGTTGGCCTGACCGCGCCCGTGCAAGCGGGTGAGTGGGTGACGCTCTGGGGCACGGGCCTCGGGTCCACCGCGCCTTCTGCAGTATCGGTGGAGGTTGCCGGTATCGGCGTCGCCCCCTCGTATTCCGGTCCCGCGCCCGGCCTTCCCGGCGTAGACCAGATCAACTTTCAGTTTCCCGACGGCGTGCCCGGCGATTGCTACGTCCCGATCGTCGTTAAGGCAGGGGGCCGCCCCGGAAATACCGCCAGCATCGCGGCTGCCACCGCTCCTGGTGCTGGTGGAGAGGGGGTCTGTCATCACCGTCTGGGCCTCTCGCCCGACGCACTCGCCAAACTCGACCAAGGCGGTCGCGTGCGCTTGAGTCAAAGCTGGGTGCACAGCGATGTCGTCTCCGGTCCCGGCGCCTCGGACCGGTACAGCCGCTACGACACCGTCAGCCTGGAGTTTATGCAGTACGATGCCGCCGGCGTGCAGGTGATCACCGGGCTAATCTCCATGCCGGCTTCCGGCTGCCAGTTGAACCTTGCAGGCAGCGCGATAGGCGGTGTCTTCGTCAGCGCACCGCCTTTCGATGCCGGGACGCCCGTTGTGACCGGTCCCGGAGGTGTGCGCATCGCCATGGATGGCAGCTTCGGGCATTACTCGACGAAGCCATCGGATACGGCCTACACACTGGACGCCATTCCGCCTTCCTCCTTCGTTCCAGGCGATTGGTCGGTGCAGGCGCCCGGCGGGAATGACATTGCCGGATTCCAGGCCAACCTCCGAATTCCGCCGGCGTTGCATTGGACCAACCGGGCCACGGTTTCGCCGGTCTCCCGCGCCAGCGATTTAATTCTGAAATGGGACGCGACGGGTTACACCGATCGGGAATGGATGCAGGGCAGCATCGGCGTGGGCGCCGGCTCGGTGATCTGCCAGGCGCCCGCGACCGCCGGATCGATGGCTATTCCGTCTTCGCTGATCGCGCAATTGGCGGTCATGACTGACTCGGGCGCGGCGGCGGGCACACCTGCCGTCAGACCTATGGTGGAACTCCTGTTGACGCCGGCCAACGGCAATCCTGTTCTTTACGCAGTGCCGCTCGTGGGCGGCGGCTCGTTCCCTGGCCTGGCAACCTTCAGCTACCTGGAAATGGTATGGGTCGATCTCCGATGACTGCGGTCCAGGTGATCACCGAAAGAAAGGGTACCGATTGGCTTCCGCGATCACGCACTTCATTGTCGGCGCCGCCATCGCACTGCCTGCCATGCAATCGCGCGCATTGCTGCATGTGATGCCCCGGCCCGCGATGCCCCGGCCCTTCATGCCAAGGTGGGCGCTGCCGGTAACGGCCGGCCTGTGGGCGGCGGCGCCGGATCTGGATACCTGGCTGATGCTCGGCTTCGGCATCCCGCGCTCCAGCATCTTCAGCCACCGCGGCTTCTTCCATTCGCCGTTTTTTCTGATCCTCTGCGCGGCCCTGCTGGCTGCAGCCGTGGCCGGAAAGCACGGGCGCCGCACCGTCGCGTGGCTGGCGCTGATGTGGGCCGTATCTGCCGTGACTCATCCGTTGCTGGACATGCTGACCGATGGCGGCAGCGGCGTCATGCTGCTGTTCCCGTTTTCCATCGGGCGTTTCTTCTTTCCCTGGCGTCCAATTCGGGTGTCGCCCCTGTCGATAGCCAGGTTCTTCGACCGCGCCGGCCCGATCCTCTGGTCGGAGCTGCCGTTCTGCGCGGCGGCCCTGGCAGTTGGAATCCTGGGGCTCCAGTTGGCAAAGCGCCGCCGCTGCCACGCTGCCTCAGAGCCGTGACCGTTAGGGAGCGGTGCCCGCGCGCTACTCCCTGAGCGCCGCCAGCTAATTCTCCCTGCACTCCGCCGCCTTCCGCGGCGTCATGAATAGGAACCTATGCGCCAATTTGTGCTCGTGGCCTTGTTGCAGACGTATGCGACCGCCGGCATGCTCCATGCCGCCACCATCCGGGGAACGGTGGTGGAACATCAAACCGGCAAGGTGCTGGCACGCGCCCTGGTAGTGGTGACCCCCGTTCAGGGTTCGGCCGGCCCAACAGTGGGCGTCCGCACCAACGTTTACGGCGCCTTCGAGACGCCCGTGCTGCCCGCCGGCGCCTACCTGGTCAGCGTGTCGCGACGCAGCTTTGCGCCCGCCCAGTACGGGCAGAAGCGCTGGAAGGCGCCCGGAGTCCCTGTGCTTTTGGAGGAGGCCCAGTCCACCTTCCTCAATATTCGTTTGCCGCGCTTCGGCTCCGTGACCGGCGTCATTCTTGACGAGAACGATGTGGGTCTCCCGGAGCACGATGTCGTGATCTATCGCAACACGCGCCCGCCGCAACTGGTGACGCGCGTGAAGACCGATGACCGCGGCATGTACCGCATCGCCGGCCTCGAACCCGGCCGGTATCTGATCCGCACCGTGGGCAAGCAATACGAGGAGGGCGGCTATCTCCCACCTTCTATAAGGAAGTGACGGCCTTGGATCAGGCTTACCAGATCGAAGTGGACATCGACCGGGAGACCAGCGACGTCAGCGTGCGCCCGCACCCCGGCCAGTTGTTCACCATTGCCGGGCAGGCCCTGGCGAATCCTCCGCAGCCCGTGCAGTTGAGCCTGGTTTCCGACACGGGGTCGGAGTCCCTCACCACCGACGCGGAAGGCAACTTCAAGTTCAACCCCATGGCGCCGGGCCGGTATGAGTTGTACGCGCAGGCGCCCGGCGACCGCCGCGGGCCGATAGCCGCCTTCATTCCCCTGGAGGTGGACCGCGACCGCGGCGACGTCCGTATCGCCCTTCGCTATTACCCTCAGGTGGTGTTTTCCTTCCGGGACACCAAGGGCCAACCCATCGACCCCAGCGCGGTACAGGTGGTGGCGCGGCGCAAGGATCTGGCAGGCGATGGCAAACCCGAAAACCTGCGGTTATTGAAAGACAGCGTGACCCTGCTTCCCGGCCGTTGGGATGTAGCGCTGTCGCCGAACCCGAAATATTACGCCGAGAACTTCCACGGCCCAGCCGGGGACCCGGTCGAGCGCGGCCGCGCCGATGGTTGGAACGAAATTGTGGTGACCAGTTCCCCGCCCCCGAACGCAGTGCTCTTTCGACTGTCCTCCAGCCCCGGCACCCTGCACGGCACTGTGACCGCGTCGGGCCACGAGCCGGTGCCCGGCGCGCCGGTATACCTGGAGCTGTACGACGTGGACGCACGCAAGCGCCTGATTGACGTGCGGGAGGCTCGCGCCGATATCCGCGGCCAATACCAGTTCGTCGGCCTGGCGCCGGGCCATTACCGCATCGTCAGCACGTTCGAATTCCTGGCGCCGGACTCGGCCACCATGGAACTGGCCAGCCCCAGGACGGTGCAGATCGAAGAAGGCCGCGACACCCCGCTCGATCTGGATCTCTACGTGATCCGTTAGCCGCCCTGTGGGGCAGGTTGGTAACCTGCGGCGGATTGTTAATCCGCCCGCGCGATGCGGCAGCGAGCCGCGTTTGTGTCCTTGCCCGCAAGGTACGGCCGGCGGACTACCAACCCGCAGGGTTACTTAGGTCAAGTTAGCCTCCTAATAACTCTACACAAAGTCCTTGACTCTAACCAACCCACGGGAGTCACTGGATCGCGGCTTGCGCACAAGAAGACCTGGTTATAGCGCTGCCTGTTTTAGTCCTACGAAAACTCACCTGTCGAAGGCGGCTGTTGAAGTGAATGACTTATGGGGTCAATGCGAGCCTGTTTTGGGAACGATCGCTCGCGGCATCACCCGTGTTACATCTCAAACCGGAGGGCTAACTCAACTCGCCGCCCAATCGCACCAACGCCGCTGGTTCCACCGGCCCGCGCTCCCCCGAAGGCAAGCACGCTCCTCGCTGAATTCCCGCAAACACGGCTTCACCGCCTCCACATTCGCCGTCGTTCGCCGCCAAGATGTCAGCGAAATCGCCCACCTCCGCGACCTCGCCGTGTCCGTCCACCAGCCCGTCAACTCCCAGGAACTCTTCGCCGTCGAGCGCATCGCCCTCGCCCGGCCATCCATGCTCCGCGCCGCCCGCCTGGAGTCCAGCCTCTTCACCGCCTGTCTCAACGAGACCGTCGACCATAGGGACAGGCCCACGGTCCTAACGGCTCCGGAAATCGCCGATGGCGATGTCGAAATCACCGCGCCCTCACCTTTGTTCCCGCGCTATCAGCCCAGGCCGAACGCACTCAATTCCCGGAAAACGCCGCGCCCACCCTGGCCCCGGGCCCCTGACCCCCCCCGACCCCCAGCCCTCGGCCCCCGACCCCTGGCCCCTGGCAATCGGCATCCGATTTCCGTTGACAGCGCTTTCAGCCACTGGTAATATCTCCCAAACAGCACACGGTTGGTGCGTCCCGGTTCCTCGCCCGGTCCGCGATTCGGAGTGACACGGCCTTTTACAAAGGTAACGAAAATAGGGGGTACGGCATGGATCGTTTTAAATTACATTTGGCGGTTTTCCCTGCCATCGTCATCGCGTTCTGCGCCTTGAGCTGGATGGCGCCTGGGGCGTCGGCACAAACTTCGACTACCGGCGCGCTGGCCGGAGTGGTCTCCGACCCAAGCGGCGCCGTGGTGCCGAAGGCCGAGGTTCAGCTTGTGAATGCGGACACCAATGCAACGGAGAAGCAATTCACCAACGACGCAGGTCAATTCGTGTTTGCCAGCCTCGCGCCCGGCAGCTACAAGATCACTGTGAAGATCGCCGGATTCCGGATCTCTTCCCAGCCGAATCTGGTGGTGGAGGTGAATAAACGCTCGGACGCTTCCATCAGCCTCGAGGTGGGCTCGGAAACTCAGGTGGTGGAAGTCACCGGCGGCGCGGCGGCCATGTTGCAAACGGTCGACGCGCAGATCGGCAACACGGTCTCCACGGACGCCATACTGCGCCTGCCCACCTTGCAGCGTAACGCCACGGAGCTGCTGAACCTGCAGCCGGGCACGGTCTCCGGCGGCGCCAATCTCAACATGCGCGTGGCCGGCGCCATTGACGATCAGAACACGGTGACGCTGGACGGTCTGGATATCACCCAGCAGGTGGTCGCCGGAAATACCGCGGTGCCGACACCGGCCGATAGCGTGGAGGAGTTCCGGGTCACGGTGTTGACCCCCAACTCGGCTCTGGTGCGCGCTTCGGGTGGGCAAGTGACGCTGGTCGGGCGGCGCGGTGGCAACCAATTCCGCGGGGCGCTCTACGAATACCTCCAGAATTCTCAATTGAATTCCAATACCTGGGACAACAACCGTGCCAGCCTGCTCAAAGCGCCGATTCGCGACAACCGCTTCGGCGGGCGCATCGGCGGGCCCATTGTGAAGGACAAGACTTTTTTCTTTGCGAACTACGAAGGCCGGCGCTTTGCCAACGTGGCGCAAGTGACGCGGACCGTGCCCACCGACACCTTGAAACTGGGGATCCTCCAGTTTAAGGATCTCAGCGGAAACATCGAAAAATTCAACCTGGGCAGCGCCGCCGTGTGCGGTTCAAGCGGCACCGGCATTTGCGACCCCCGCGGCCTGGGTCTGAGCCCGGCTGTTAAGGCGCAGTGGGCCCAAATGCCGGAGCCCAACCTTTCGGGCGTGGGCGACGGTCTGAACACCAGCGGCTACTTCTTCAACCTTCCGGTGCCGGTGCAGACGGATTACGGCGTCATGCGCCTGGATCACAGCTTTTCGGAGAAAGTGCAGTTCAACGGCAGCTATACCTACTTCCGGAGCATCACCACCGCGTCGACCGACGTCGGTATCCAGAACGGACAGCCCAAGTCTTTCATCAACACCCCGCAGCGCGGCGCCGTGTACAGCGCCGCGGTGAACTGGCAGCTTTCGCCCTCCTGGCTCAACACGTTCCGCTTCGGGTACGTGCGCGACAACAATGCCACCCAGGCTACTTCGCCCACGGCGGCCGCCGGCCTGCTGGCCACCCCCGGTTCCAGCACGCCCGCGGGGCCCGTAGCGCTTCTGGTCGGCAGTGGCGTCAGCAGCTTCATCGATTCGCCTATCGATATGGACACCCAACGGGCGCGCTATCAGGCCAACTACAACGGCGATTTCCAGTGGGTGGACGACATGACGAAGATCTGGGGCAAGCACACTCTCCAGTTCGGCGCGCAGGTGAATATGCTGCCCTACACCCACGTTCGTGCCGACAAAGTGGTGGGCTCCCTCACCTCTACCGTGGCACTGGTGGACGGGGATCAAACCTATCTGTCCATTCCCACCGCCAACCGCCCGTTGACCTGCAGTGCCACCGTCACATCCAATTGCATCACTTCGGCCAACCTCACCAACTGGGACCGCTTCTATGCGTCCACGTTGGGGCTGGTGGATAACGTCGGCGTTCTGGCGGTCCGCGACCAGAACCTGCAACCGCAACCGCTGGGCACGTTCCTGGTGGACCACACCAACGAGTGGGCCCCTTATTTTTACTTCCAGGATTCCTGGCGTCTGAGCAAGTCGCTGACCCTGACCTTGGGGCTTTCTTACGGCTGGCAGAGCGCCCCTACGGAGCAGCACAACCTGCAAACCGTGATGATCAATGCGGAGAATAACCAGTTGATCAGCGGCCCCCAGTACATGCAGAGCCGGCTCCAGGCCGCACTGGCGGGCCAGATCTACAACCCGAACATCGGCTTTGCCACGGTAGGCAAGGCGGGTGTGCCGGTTTATAACGTCGATTATGGCGATTGGGCTCCGCGCGCCGCTTTTGCCTGGAGGCCGTCCGGAAAATTCTTTGACAACAAGACGGTGCTGCGCGGTGGATTTGCCATCGTTTACGACCGGTCGAACACGGTACAGAGCGTCGAGATCCCCATGCTCGGCGTGGGCTTCGACCAGAACATCATTGTGCAGGCGCCGCTGTGCAATGCCACCGGCGCGGGAGGACCGGGCTGTAACGCGGCCTTGGGAACCGGCGCTAACCCGGCATCGGCCAGTTTCCGGATCGGCGTGGATGGCACCCTGCCGACTCCGGTGCCATCGGCGGTAACCTCGCCCGTGATCCCGCCGCCGGGCTACACCGAAACTCTCTCCTTCCAGGTGGACCCCAACACCAAAGTGGGGCGCAGCTTTAACGCGGATCTGAGCCTGCAGCGCGAACTCCCCGGAAATATGGTTGTCGAAGCCGCCTACCTGGGAAGGTTCTCCCGCCGTCTGCCGCAGGCAGTAAATCTGACCTCGGCGCCCTACATGATGGTGGACCCGGCCTCGGGCCAGTCTTTCGCGCAGGCCTTTGACGCCATCGCCAACGCGCTGCGCGCCGGACAGGCCGCGCCCACGGAGCCCTGGTTCGAGAACCAGCTCCCTGGCATCGCCAAACTCCAGGGTACGGCCTCGGCTACCGCATTTGTTGTGGGCCGGAACGCAGCCAGCTTCACCCAGGGCAATCTGGGAAGCCTGTTCATCAACATGGCCACTTACCGCCGCTCGCTCGGCCTGATACCGTTTACCAATGACCAGGCGCAGATCGAATTCATGCGAACTTACATCGGCCAGTCTAACTACAACGCGGGAATCCTGACGCTGACGAAGAACACGTCTCACGGCCTGACGGTGCGAGCCAACTACACTTACTCCAGCGCGCTGGACGATTACCTTTCCAACCAGAACAATGCCGGCTTCTACGCCAACAGTTTCCATCCCGGCGTGGACTATGGCCCCTCCAGTTACGATCGGCATCACGTTTTCAACGCTTACTACATCTACGACCTTCCGGCGGGCCGCGGTCATAAGCTCCACGCCGGGAATTTCGTCGACCGCATCATCGGCGGCTGGAATACTTCCGGCGTCGTCACGGCGTGGAGCGGCCTGCCCCTGCAGGTAACGCAAGGCTCGCAGGTCTGGGGCGGCGCCACTTCCACCATCGGGGTGTCTACCTATATGGTGCCCACCGGGCCGGTGGCGTCATCCGCCATCAACAGCGGATCGGCCGGATGCACTCTGGCGGGCGTGGGCAGCGTGGGCACCACGGCCGCTACCGGCGCCGGGCTCAACATCTTCAGCAACCCATGCGCCGTATACGGCAGCTTCCGCTACATACAGCTCAGTAGCGACACGCGCACGGGACGCGCCAATCCGATGCGCGGTTTGCCGTTCTATAACATGGATATGCGTCTCGGCAAGGATACCCGGATCGCGGAGAAGAAGATGCTGCTCTTCTCGGCGGACTTCTTCAACGTGTTCAATCACCATAACTTCACTAATCCGGGATTGAGTTACACCAGCCCGACGAGCTTCGGCGTGATCACCAGCACTTACACTCCGCCCAACCGCACCAACAGCGCCCGGTGGATCGAGTTGGGGATGCGCTTCGAGTTCTAAGTGAGCACCGCTCCCTGACGGTCGCGGCTCGGATCAGAGCCCCGACCGTGAGGGAGGGGTTGTGCCTGCGTGATGCGCCGGCCCCGCTTCGTGTGCCACCTTGGTAGCTGATGAAGAATATCATCGTCGGCACGGCCGGCCACATCGATCACGGGAAGACGGCGCTGGTGAAGGCGCTGACGGGGATCGATGCCGACCGGCTGGAGGAAGAGAAACGGCGCGGCATCACCATCGACCTGGGCTTCGCGCATCTGCAACTGACGCCGGCGCTGCGGCTGGGCTTCGTGGATGTGCCGGGCCATGAGCGCTTCGTCAAGAACATGCTGGCGGGCGTGGGTGGGATCGACCTGCTGCTGTTCGTAGTCGCGGCCGACGAATCCATCAAACCGCAAACCCGCGAGCACTTCGATATCTGCCGCCTGCTGGGCATTGCGCGCGGCGTGATTGCGCTGACCAAGGCCGACCTGGTGGATTCCGACCTGGTGGGCCTGGTCCGGCTGGAGGTGGAGGAACTGGTGGCGGGCTCGTTCCTGGAGGGCGCGCCGATTGTGCCGGTGAGTTCTGTGACCGGCGCCGGGCTTGACGACCTGCGCCGCGAGTTGGCGCGCGTGGCGGCACTGGCCCCGGAGAAGAACGCGGCGGGCCGGTTTCGCTTGCCCATTGACCGCGTGTTTTCGGTGAAGGGATTCGGCACCGTGGCCACCGGCACCCTGATTTCAGGCTCTGTGGCGGCGGAGCAAATGGTGGAGGTCTATCCCGCGGGCCGGCGGCTGCGGGTTCGCGGCGTGCAGGTGCATGGCAGCAAAGCCGGCCGCGCCGTGGCCGGGCAGCGCACGGCCGTGAACCTGGCGGATATCGAGCCGGCGGAACTGGCGCGCGGCGACGTCCTTTCGGAACCCGGCCTCTTCCGCGCCGTCAAGCAGGTGGATTGCCGGCTGGATCTGCTGGCCTCGGCAAAGCCGCTGAAGCATCGCGCGCCGGTCCATTTTCATTCGGGCACCGCGGAGATCGAGGCCGAAGTGCGTCTGCTGGAAGGGACGGTTGCGCTGAAGCCTGGCGCCACCGCCTACGTGCGCCTGCTGTTGCGAGACCGGGCGCGCGACCGGGCGCTGCTGCTGCCCGGCGACCGGTTCATCATCCGCAAGTTTTCGCCCGTGGTGACGATTGGGGGCGGCATGGTGGTGGACGTAAGCGAGCGGCGCTATCGCAAAGGCCACGATGTCAAAGCGCGCCTGGATGTGCTTGGCGGGCAGGATACAGCGGCGCGCATCGGACTGCTGGTGCGCGAGGCGGGCTTCGGCCTGAGCACGGCGGAACTGGTGGCGCGAACCGGTCTGCTGGAACCCGAAATTGCGTCCGCCGCCGCCCGTGCGCCCGTGGTGACGATAGCGCAGCCGCAACCCTGGTACGTGGACCGCGCCTGGTTCCAGGCAACCCGCGACCGCCTGGTGAAAACCGTGCGCGAATTCCATCAAAAAAACCCGCTGCTGCCGGGCATGGCCAGACAGGATTTGCGCGGACGCGAACTGCAGGACGCGCCGGCGTTTCTGATGGATGCGCTGATTGCCAATTCCAAGGACATTGTGGCCGAGGGTGAAACAGTGCGGTCGCGCGGTCACAAACTGGTGCTCAAGGAAGACGAGGAGCAGGCGCGGGCGGCCATTGAGCGCGCCTTCGACGAGACCGGGCTGGCGGTGCCGTCGGTGCCGGAGGTGCTGGCGAAATCCGGTGTGGAAGCGGCGCGCGCGCGCTCACTGCTGCAAATTCTTCTGCGCGAAAAGCGGCTGGTGCGGATCAGCGAAGATCTGGTGTTTCACCATTCGGCGATCCAAAAGCTGCGGGCCATGCTGGCCGAACGCAAGGGCTCCCGTTTCGGTGTGCCGGGTTTCAAGGAGTGGACCGGAGTATCGCGCAAGTACGCCATCCCCCTGCTGGAGTTCCTGGACCGCGAGAAAATCACGCGCCGCGAGGGCGATGAGCGGGTGGTGTTGTAGGTGGCTGGGACGCAGGGATTCGAACCCCGATACGCAGCTCCAGAGGCTGCAGTCTTACCGTTAGACGACGTCCCAAGGGGTAACCTCATCTTAGCAAATGGGAGGCGGCGGAATCCAGGGCCAGGGACAGTCGGACAGTCGGCGCTCGGCTGTACGCTACGCCCCTCGTCTCGCCCGCCACAACCTCTTGGCCGAATACGCCGCCACGCCGGCAAAGAACGCGAAGCTCATCACGATCACGGCCAGTTGGCGCTGCGGCGAGATCTGGGTTTGCCCGGTCTCGGGCGGGGCGGCGAAATCCAGAGCGATGCGCAGATGGACGGCGGCGGTTTGGTTTCCATCGACGCGATTGTCCACTAAAACGACGTAATCGCCAAGGCGGCGTACGCGGTAGGCAAGGCTGCCGGATTTCGACGGCTCGGTTACGGCCAGAACCCCGTGGGGAAGGTCGCTGTTAAGACGCTCCAGGTCGTCGCGGGTCATCAGCGCCACACGTACTTTACGGGGTCCGGACTGCACTTCGTAGCTCGCCAGAACCTCGGCCGGTTTCTGGCGAAGGTTTACTTCCACCCACCACCACTCGTTGGGCGGGATCCGGTAGACCTCGTCGGTGAGTTCCACCTTGGTGGAGGCGCTGAGCAACAGAATCCAGGCGAGGGCGATCATGGCAACGGGAGCGGGACCGGACGTGACCCTTGGAAGACTCCCGAACAGGAGTTCCCGGCTAAAGGGCTACAATAAGGTCCATGAACGACAGTATGGCACAGCCGCAGCCGGGGCTTGTTCCGCTCGACCTGGCAGGGTGGAAAACTGCGTTGAGCTGGGTTTCCGCCATCCTGCTGGCCGTTCTCTTCCTGGCATCGGGCCTCTGGAAAGTGACCGACGCACAGGGTGCGGCCGTGCGTATGGCGCAGGCGCGGATTCCGGAATCGCTCAGTCTGGCGGCGGCGATACTGTTCGGCGTGGTGGAGACGTCGGCGGGCGTGCTGGTGCTGATTCCGCGATACCGGCGATGGGGCGCGGCCCTCACCGCGTTGCTGCTGGTGGCGTTTCTGGTGTACTTCGCGCTGAACTACAACGCTCTGCGCGGGGCCGAATGCAGTTGCTTCCCGTGGGTGAAGCGGGCGGTGGGGCCGGGGTTCTTCGTGGGCGATGGGGTCATGCTCTTGCTGGCGGCGCTGGCGGGGCTGTGGTCGAAACCGCCGCACGGGCTGCGCTACCCTTTGGTGATCGCGGGCACGGTGGCGGTATTCGCGGTGGTCTCCTACGGCGTGACGGCGGTGCGGCAGACTGGGACGCCGGCGCCCCAGAGCGTGATGGTTGACGCTAAGCCCTACTCGCTGGAACACGGCAAGATCTTCCTGTTTTTCTTCGACCCGGCGTGCATGCATTGCTTTGACGCGGCCAAGCGCATGTCGCAATACCATTGGGGCGATACGCGTGTGATAGGTATCCCGATCAGCCAGCCGCAATGGGCGGCGCAATTCATGAAAGACACGGGGTTCCACATGGACATTTCCAGCGACCTCGAAAAGCTCAAGCAGGTGTTTCCATACACCGCCGTGCCCGCCGGCGTGGCGCTGGAGAGCGGACGCGAGAAAGGCGCGCTGGTGAAGTTTGAGGCCGAGGAACCGGAAGTCTCGCTCAGGCAGCTAGGCTTCGTCAAGTAGAGCGGCCATCATGATTCTCGCGCGGCGTCGTTCCGGTGCTGAACACAGGGCTGCTCTTCTTCACCCACTTCGACTCCTTGCCTCCGTAACGGATCACCAGCCGAGCCACGTCACGAATTCGCCTGCCTTTGGCAATCACTCGGGCTTGCGCGAGAAGGCGGCAGCTCAGCTCGGTAACGATAAGGGCACCTCACGTCAGTCTTCGGTCCCCTGGTCCCTGACCCCGCCCCCCGCCTAGCCCTTCCACCGCAGCACCGGCTTGCGCGCGGCGGTCACTTCGTCCACGCGGCTGGTCCGCGTATGATAAGGCGCGTTCTTCACCATTTCGGGATCGGTCTCCACTTCTTTCGCAATCGAGATCATCGCCTCCACGAACTGGTCGATCTCCAGCTTGCCCTCGGTTTCGGTCGGCTCAATCATCAGCGCGCCGTGCACAATCAGCGGGAAACTCACGGTGTACGGATGGAATCCGTAATCGATCAGCCGCTTCGCGATGTCGCCGGTGCGCACGCCGAGCCTGGCCTGCCGGTCGTCGCTGAACACTACTTCGTGCATGTTGGGCGAACTGTACGGCAAATCGAAGTACGGCTCCAGTTGCTTGCGGATGTAGACCGCGTTCAGCACCGCGTCCATGGTGGCATTGCGCAACCCCGGCCCGCCGTGCGCCAGGATGTACGCCAGCGCCCGCACCAGCACGCCGAAATTGCCGTAATAGGCCTTCACCCGGCCGATGGATTGTTTTCGCTTGTAATCGTACGCCCACTTCTTGCCAACGCGTTTCAACCGCGGCGTGGGCAAAAACGGCTCCAGCGCCTTCTTCACCGCCACCGGACCCGCGCCCGGCCCGCCGCCCCCGTGGGGCGTGGAAAACGTCTTGTGCAGGTTCAGGTGCATCACGTCCACGCCGAAATCGCCCGGCCGCGCCATGCCCACCAGTGCGTTCATGTTGGCGCCATCCATATACAGCAGCGCGCCCTTCCGGTGCAGGATCTCGGCGGCCTGCATGATGTGGTCCTCAAATACGCCGAGCGTATTCGGGTTGGTCACCATCAGGGCGGCCACATCCTGGTCCACCATCTTTTCCAGCGCGCCCACGTCCAGCAGGCCGGTCTCGCTCGACCTGATGTTTTGTACCGCGTAACCCGCAATGGCAGCCGTCGCCGGATTGGTGCCGTGGGCCGAATCGGGAATCAGAATTTTCTTGCGCGGGTTGCCCTTTTTTTCCAGCAGCGCGCGGATCAGCAGAATGCCGGTCAGTTCGCCATGCGCGCCCGCCGCCGGCTGCAGCGTCACCGCATCCATGCCGGTGATTTCCGCCAGCGCCGCCTCCATCCGGGCCATCACTTCCATGGCACCCTGGCACAGCGATTCGGGCGCATACGGGTGCGCCCAGGCCAGCCCTTCGATGCGCGCCACCAGCTCGTTGATCCGCGGGTTGTACTTCATGGTGCAGGACCCCAGCGGATACATGCCGTGATCGATGGCGTAGTTCCAGGTGGAAAGCCGCGTGAAGTGTCGGATCGCCTCCACTTCACTGACTTCCGGGAATCCGGGAATCTCGGCGCGCACATTGTCCGCGCCCAGCGCTTCGGCCGCGTCCACCGCGGGCACATCGAGTTCGGGGAGCTGATAACCCTTCTTTCCCGGCGAGCTGCGTTCGAATAACAAGGCCTCGTTCTGCGAGAGGTGTGTGGTGACTTTCTTGATCACGCCAACACCTCTTTGATCGCCCCACTGCTTTCCACCGCCGCGCCTGCCAACACCTCGGCCACCACATCCATGTCCGCGCGCCGCGACATCTCGGTAGCGCATAGCAGCATCGAATCGGCCAGTTCCGGATAGAACCGCCCCAACGGCAGCCCGCCGATAATCTTGCGCTTCAACAGCGCCTTGTTCACGTCTTCCGGCGTCCGGCCCTCCACGCGAACCACAAACTCGTTAAAGAATTTCCCGCTGAAGCGCGTTTTCAATTTGCCCGCCAGGTAATGCGCTTTGGCCAGGTTCTGCTCCGCCAGTTCGCGCAGTCCTTCCTTGCCGTAAACCGTCATGTAAACCGTGGCCATGAGCGCAATCAACGCCTGGTTGGTGCAGATGTTCGATGTCGCCTTCTCGCGCCGGATGTGCTGCTCGCGCGTGGCCAGCGTCAGGCAGAAGGCCCGGTTGCCGCGCGAATCCGTGGTCTGGCCCACCAGCCGGCCGGGCATCTGGCGGATGAACTTTTCTTTGGTGGCGAGTATCCCCGCGTACGGCCCGCCGTAGCACGGCGAAATCGCGAACGACTGCAACTCGCCGGCTGCGATGTCGGCGTCCACCGGCGGCGTCAGCAACCCCATCGACACCGCTTCCGTGAACACTACTACCAATAACGCCCCACGCTTGTGGGCGATTTCCGCCGCCGCTTTCACCGGCTCCACCATGCCGAAGAAGTTGGGCGACTGCACAATCACCGCGCCCGTCAGGCCATCCATGTGGCGTTCCAGATCTTCCAGATCCAGCGTGCCGCCGTCGGCCGCGTAGCCGAACTCCGCCACCGGCATCCCCTGGTGTTTGGCGTAGGTCCGCAGCACCTCGCGATACTCGGGATGCACGGACTTCGCCACCAGCACCCGGCCCTTGCCCGTGGCCCGCACCGCCATCATGGCCGCTTCCGGCACCGCCGTGGAGCCATCGTACATGGACGCATTGGCCACATCCATGCCCGTGAGCTGGCAAATCATGGTCTGGAATTCGAAGATCTGGGTGAGCGTTCCCTGCGAAATCTCGGCCTGGTAAGGGGTGTAGGCCGTCAGGAATTCGCCGCGCGAAACCACCGTGTCCACCAGCACCGGGCGATAATGGTTGTACACCCCCGCGCCCAGGAAAGATGCATAGCCGTTGGCGTTTTCCGCCGCCCGGCTGCGAAAGTACTCCACGATTTCGTATTCGGAAATTCCAGGCGGCAGGTCCAGCGGACGCTGCAGCCGCACCGCTTCGGGCAGGTGCGCAAACAGTTCTTCGGGGGACCCCACGCCGCAGACATCCAGCATCTGGCGGCGCTCGGAATCAGACTTCGGCAGATAGCGCAACTACTTTTCGGCTCCTATATAGGTTTGATAGTCGGCGGCGGTCATCAGATTCTGCATTTCCTCGGGCGCGCTCAGCCGGATCTTCACCAGCCATGCCTCGCCGTGCGGATCGGCGTTCAGCTTCTCCGGCGCATCCGCCAGAGACTCGTTGATCGCCGTCACTTCCCCGCTCACCGGCGAGTAGATGTCGGAAACCGCCTTGACGGATTCCACCGAGCCGAGCGACTTGCCCGCCGCGATTTTCGCCCCTACTTTCGGAAGGTCGACGTATACAATGTCGCCCAGTTCCTGCTGGGCGTGATCGGTAATCCCGACCGTGCCGGTGTCCCCTTCCGCGAGGACCCACTCGTGTTCCTTCGTATACCGGAAGTTGTCTGGATACATGTCTATTTCGCTCGCTTATAGAAGGGAGTATCTACCGTCACCGCATCCACGGGCTGGTTGCGGATCATGATCTGAATGGTTTTGCCCGGCTGCGACTGCGCCGCCGGCAGATAGCAAAGCCCGATGTTTTTGCCCAGCGTGGGCGATGGCGAACCGCTGGTCACCCATCCCGCGGGCGCGCCATCGAGAAAGACTTCGTACCCGTCGCGGCCAATGCCGCGTCCCCGCATCTCAAAGCCGATGAGCCGGCGCCCGACGCCCGCTTCCTTCTGCTTGACTAAAGTGTCCCGGCCCACGAAGTCGCCTTTATCCAGCTTGACGATCCACCCCAGGTCGGCTTCCAACGGCGAAATCGACGCGTCGATCTCATGGCCGTAGAGCGCCATTTTGGCTTCCAGCCGAAGCGTGTTCCGCGCCCCTAACCCGGCCGGCTTGATTCCAAATTCGACGCCGGCGTTCAGCACTTCATTCCAGATGCGCACCGCTTCGGCGGGCGGGATGTAGATCTCGTAACCGTCTTCGCCGGTGTATCCGGTATGCGCAATCCGCGCCGGCACGCCCGCGACATCGCCATCGGTGAACCAGTAGTATTTGATGGCCGCCAAGTCCACCGGCGTGAGTTTTTGCAGCGTAGCCCGCGCCTTCGGCCCCTGAATGGCCAACTGCGCGTAGCGCGCCCCGGCGTTCTCCACGTGCGCGTCGAACCGGTTGTGGGAGCGGATGTGCTCGAAATCCTTGTCCTGGTTGGACGCATTCACGCACAGAAAATAGTGGTCGTCGGCCACCTTGTGCACCAGAATGTCGTCCACGAACCCGCCGTGCTCATAGAGCAAACCCGAGTAGTGCGCCTGCCCGGTCTTCAGTTTTTGCACGGCATTGGTGGTGACGAAATCGGTCAGCCTGCCGGCCTCCGGACCGCGGATCTCGATTTCCCCCATGTGGCTGACATCGAAAATCCCCACCCCCGTGCGCACCGCGTGGTGTTCGTCGATGATCCCGGAGTACTGTACGGGCATGTCCCACCCCCCGAAATCCACCATCTTGGCGCCGGCCGCCCGATGGACGGAGTTACAGGGTGTGACGCGCAGGGACGAAGCCGCAGACATGAAGACTCAGGCTAACAGGACCAAAAAGAGGAGTCAATGAGGAACGGTGGCCGGTGGTGGCCGGTGAAAGGCAACGTGGCCGGTGGCCGGTGGCCGGTGAAAGGCAACGCGCCCGGTGCGGTGTTAACCGGCCACCGGCCACTGGCCACTGGCCACCGTTCTTAAGCCACCGTTTTTTAAGCTCCCAGCGCGATCGCCGGTTTGCTGACCGGCGGCTGGTAAAAGCGCGCCGCGCCAAATGGCTGGAAGCGGTATCCGATGCCAAAGATGGTCTCGATGTACTGGTCGGCGTAAGCGCCCAACTTCTTGCGCAGCCTCCGTACGTGTACGTCCAGAGTGCGGGTCCGGATGTCGGCGCCATAGCCCCAAACCTGCATCAGCAGCGCCTCGCGCGGAATAATCTCGCCGGCATGTTGAACCAGTAACGACAGCAGATCGTACTCCTTGCGCGTCAATATCATGCGCTCGGCATCGACCGCCGCGGCCTGTTGGTCAAAATCCATTGAAAGGTGCTCGTCACGATACGGAAGTACGTGATGATTGCTGATTGAAAGTGGTCCCATTTGCCCTCCTCTGAGCTCTCTACCCTGCTGCCTGCTTCTATGTTCAATGCTACGGTCGAGCGGCATGAAGGTGATTGTAAACTTGTAAAAACATTGTAAAAACCGCCGGGAAGGGCTTGCCTATTCGATAGGAAATGGTCCTAAATTATCCACGCGCAACTCTTTTTCGTGGATGTCGAAAGCCCGGACCGTGTACGATACCGCGCGCGCAGCATCAGCCATTTCAACATGATACGAGCCCTCACGGCCGTTTTCGAGGGTAGCTTCGTCAACCGTGGTTTTCTGCGCGGTGATCACCTCCCGCTCCGGGGAACGAAAATCGAAGACAATGACCAGGCCCCGCAGCGGCTTTTCACTGGTGACCCGAACTTTGCCATCCAACATGATCTTGCTGTCCTCACGGCGCGCCGTGGTTTCGAGCACTTTTACATCGGCCGGCTTCTTCGGTTTCGGTTGCGCCAGGGCCAGCACCGCAACCAGCGCCAACGCCATTGCCCAGAGCTTCATGGCGTCAAGTCTATCAGGCGCGACAACCGTGTATACTGGCGGCCATGCATGCAAACCGCCGCGACTTCCTGATCGCCTCGGCGCTGGTGGCCGCCGGCCGTCGCCTGACAGCCGCGGAACCGGCGATCCCGTTTCCCACCGCGCCCCGCGAGCGGCTCGCCATCGCATCATACTCGCTTCGCACGGTGCTCGATTTGCCGCGCAACCGCACCGCCACCAACCCGCCCGCAAACCTGATCGACATGAAGGGCTTCCCGGCCTTCGTCGTCAAGCGCTTCCAGGTTCGCAACATTGAAGTGCTGGGGCAGCATCTTGGTTCCACGGAGCCGGCACACCTGGACGAATTCCGCGCGGCGGTCAGGGCGGCCGGCTGCAAGGTGGTGAACATTCCCACCAGTATCGGCGCCAGCCTTTACGATCCCGATGCCGGCAGGCGCGAGACCGCCACGGCGAACGCGAAAAAGTGGATCGACGTAGCGGTCGCGCTGGAGTGCCCCAGCGTGCGAATCCATATTCAAGGCGTGCGTCTACCGGGCGTGCGTATTCAGGGCGCGCAGGACACCGCGCCTGACGCCGTCCGCGTGGTGGCGAGCCTGGGCGGGGTGGTTCAATATGGCAGTGCGAAAGGTGTGGTGGTCAATCTGGAAAACGACGACCTGACAACCGAGGACGCGTTCTTCCTTGTCAAAGTCATCGACCAGGTGAACAGCCCCTGGTTGCGCGCCTTGCCCGACTTTTGCAATTCTATGATGGGCGGCAACGAACAGTTCAACTATGACGCGGTCACGGCAATGTTCCGCCGCGCCTACAATATCGCGCACCTGAAGGATTCCGAGGTAGACCACGGCAAAGTATTTCGCGTCAGCCTGGAGCGCACCTTCGGCATCGCCAAAGCCGCCGCGTACAAAGGGTACTTCTCGGTAGAGTTTGAAGGCGAAGGCGACCCCATCACCGGCACCGAAAAGCTGGTCGAGGAGAGCCTGAAATACTTGTAGCGCTTATCACGGCCGGCGCCGCCTCGTATCCGAACGCCTACCCCACAATCCGGTAGGCGCAGCGGCGGGCGCCGGAGACGATGTGCTCTTCGCGGTCGATTTGGACGCCGGGGCCGAGGACTTTGCGGAAGAGATCGAGCTCGGCGGTGCAGAAACCCTGGCACTGGGTGGCGGCGGCGCAGATGGGGCAGTGGTTTTCCGTCAGCAGGAACGCACGTTTTCCGGCGGCATGGACTTCGGCCATGTAGCCCTCCTCGGTGCGAATACGCGCCAACTGGCGAACCTTTTCCTTTAGTGACGCCGTAGGCGGGATACGCGCAGTGTAAAGCGCTTGCTGGCGCGCGCCGCGGGATTCCAGCACCCGCTGCAGGCCCTCAGGGCCGAAGGCATCGCCCAGGGCGCCGATCAAAGAGACACTGAGTTCGGCATAGGCGTCGGGGAAGAGGCGGTCGGCTTCGCGGGTCAGACGCCAGTGCTTGGCAGGGCGGCCGATGGGGACGGGGCGCTCCTCAACAGCCACGAACTTCTCCGATTGCAGCGTGTACAGATGCTGGCGCACGGCCATGGCGGTGAGACCCAGACGGCCGGCCAGTTGCGCGGAGGTCAGCGGGCCATCGGTCTTCAGGAGATGAACGATGGCGCGGCGGGTTTTGCGGTCTCCGGTTCCCGGGGACAGGGGCATATCCTATTTCTAAACTTTTTACTTTACAAAGTCAAGAAGGCGGCGTATTCTGAGTTTGTAAAGGAAAAGGTTTATAAAGTATGCTGAACAATCTGAACCATGAAACGGGGCAAGAGAGCCTGTGGCAGGGGCTGCGGGTGGCGATCACCGGGGGCACCTCGGGATTGGGGCTGGCTCTGGTGCGGGAGTTGCGGCGGCGCGGCGCGCAGGTGGCGTTGGTAGCGCGCGGGCGCGAGGGCGTGGAACGCGTGGCGCGGGAAAACGAGGGTACGCACGGAATTGTAGGGGACGTGTCGAAGAAAGAGGACATTCACCCCATCGCGATTCAGATTGCCGGGGAGTTGGGGGGCCTGGATGTGCTGGTGAACAACGCCTCCGACCTGGGACCCGTGCCGTTGGCGCTGCTGGGCGATACGGAGTGTGAGGACCTGGAGCGGGCGTTGGCCACCAACCTTCTGGGGCCGTTCCGCCTGACGAAAGCCTTGCTGGGGGCGCTGGCCTCTTCGGCCCGCGAGGGGCGGGGCGCGGTGGTGGTAAATGTTTCGAGCGATGCCGCCGTCCAGGCCTATCCGGGGTGGGGAGCTTACGGCGCCAGCAAGGCTGCGCTGCGGCACATGACCGGCATCTGGCAGGCCGAATTGAGGGCTGCGGGCATCCAATTCCTCTCGCCGGACCCGGGCGACATGGACACGCCGTTGCACGCCCTGGCGGCGCCGGACGCGGACCGAACGGCGCTCAAGCGTCCGGAAGCGGCGGCGGTGGAATTGGCCGATTCGATTGGCGCGGCGATTGGCGCGGCGATGGGAGCGGCAACGGACCGGCGGCGTGCCGGAACGGAGAAGGCAGGCGCGCTATGTTAGCCGCCCATCTTCCTTACCAGCGGCACCCTGGGGCGAAGCTGTTGGCGGCCGACGGCGAAGGAGTGCTGCGGCACATGGCGCGGGAGCGGTTCGCCGATCTGCTGCGTCCGGGCGATCTGGTGGTGGCCAATGACGCCGCCACGATGCCGGCCAGCCTGGCTGGGCAACACGTGGCCGCGGGCGTGCCGATTGAAGTGCGGCTGGCGGCGCGCGGCCGGCTGGCGGCGGACGAGGTACGCCAGTTTTCGGCGGTGGTCTTCGGCGCGGGCGATTTTCACCAGCGCACGGAGGACCGGCCGCTGCCTCCGGCGCTTGGGGCGGGCGACCGGTTGGTGCTGGGTCCGTTGACAGCCGTGGTGGAAAGGGTGCTGGAACACCCGAGACTGATCGCGCTGCGGTTCGAGGGTTTGCCGGATGAGATCTGGGCCGGGATCGCAAGGTACGGGCGTCCCATCCAGTACGCACATGTGGCGGCGCCGCTGGCGTTGTGGGATGTGTGGACGCCGATTGCCGGACCGCCGGTGGCGTTCGAGCCGCCCTCGGCCGGGTTCGCGATCGACTGGCGAATGCTGGCTTCCCTGGCGGCACGCGGGGCCGGCTTTGCGACCATCACGCACGCGGCGGGGATCTCCTCGACCGGCGACGCCGAACTGGATCGGCTGCTGCCGTTGGACGAGCCGTACCGGATTCCGGGCGCGACCGTGGAAGCGATCCGCGGCGCGCGGAAAGGGGGCGGGCGGGTGATCGCGATCGGCACGACGGTGGTGCGCGCGCTGGAACATCGGGCGGCGGGCGATGGCTGCGTAAGAGCGGGCGAGGGGATGGCGACGCAGCGAATCGGGGCGGGGAGCCGGCTGCGCGTGGTGGATGCGATTCTCAGCGGCACGCACGAACCGGGAACCAGTCACTACGAATTGCTGCGGGCGTTTGCGGACGATGCCACGCTGCGGCGGATGGAAGGCGAGTTGGAAGCGCGGGGGTACCGGACGCACGAGTTCGGGGATTCGGTGTTTGTGGAAGGGCGGGGCGACACTTCCGCGTCAGGCGGCAAGACGAGCCCGGTATTCCGGGATGCCTGCCGGGCTTCGGCTTCCGGATGCAGTTCATAACGGCATCGGGCAAGCTTGGGGGCGAACACTTCGAGTATCATTGGTATGAACACCCCGGTATCGGGAAGGTTGAACTGAAGCAGAAACCTGTCAATCGGCCATGACGGTTCTATTGCGACGACGAAATCCACGGTATCGAGATCTGACGCCGGGACAGCCTTACGTCGTGATAGGAATTGAAGCCAATGACTCTCGGATCCTAAATAACGCAGGTCGGCCGTATCTTTATCCGACCCGCCCATTCCAGGTGCTCGACCCTCGCGAACCAGGCGACTGGATCACCGACTACGGCGCCGATGGTGAGCGGTACGCCTATCCGGCCCCACTTAACGATCCCGGCTTCTTTGAGGACTTCTTTGACGATCGGCCAAAGGCGGTTAAAACGTTCTGGCTTGTTGTGAACCAACGTCTGGCCAATGTCGACCAAGTCGCGTAGGGCCAATCGATTTCTTCGGCCCGACACGGCAGTGATCTGCGGGCCGCGACAGGTCCTATATCTCAACGCCGGCGCATAATCCGGGAACAGGACTTAACCTTCTTGCGGCTCATTGCATGAACGTCGGTATAAGCCTAGGTAATGTCAGAGCTTTGTATCCGTGCCCGCGTCACGTCCCTGCTCGGCCGCACTCGATCGTCCGTCTTGCGATTCTTTCAAAGCACCCCGTACAAGTTCACGGTACTTCGATACGATCCGGTAATTGTCCTTAATCTCGCGGTGCAGAATATCAAGTCGAGCGAGACCGGCCTGCTGGACGTGGGCGCGCTGGAAAAGATGGTGGACCAGGATGTGGCCGCCCTGATGGTGACCAACCCGAATACGCTCGGCGCGCGCAAGCCGGTGCTCCGGTGGAAGGGCTGAGCTGGGCCAGGTGCGGCAGGCGGTAAAAAAGGGCCTTCGCCAAATGACCTCTGCTTAGTCCGATCCAGTCGAACCTGCGTTCCTGATCGGGACTTCACAGGAGTAAAGTCCCAGAAGGCCGTCCGGGGGCAAGGCAAATAGAGTAAAGTACGGATGAGCCACTTACGGAAGACAAAATGGAATCTCTACGACGGGACTTTATTAGGGGCATGTCTTTCCTCGGCGTTGCCGCCGGAGTAAAAGCGGCTGCGGCGTCCTACAATCCCGCTGCGAAATTCGGCGTTAGAGTCAGCGAAGTCGAGTATCGCCGTACCAAAGCCGGACGGCAACTGATGGCCCGCATCTATGAGCCGGCAGGAACGGGACCGTTTCCAACCGTTCTCGATCTTCACGGCGGCGCGTGGAACGCAAAAAACCGCAAGGCTGAAGAACCGATGGATCGCGCTATAGCCGAAAGCGGCGTGCTTGTCGTCGCCGTCGACCTGACGCTCGCGCCGGAATCGCCGTATCCCGCGTGCGTCCAGGATGCCAACTATGCGGTCCGCTGGCTCAAAATGAACGCGGCGTCGTGGAACGGCAACCCGGCGAAGATCGGCGTCTACGGCAGTTCGAGCGGCGGCCATGTTGCGGAGTTGCTCGCCATGCGGCCGCGGGATTCCCGGTACAACGCGATCCTGTTGAGGGAAGCGCCGAGAGCCGACGCCTCGGTCGCATACGTCGCGATGCGCTCGCCCATCAGCAATACCTTCGCCCGCTACCAGAATGCGGAAAAGCTGAAGCGCAGCGCCATGGTCAGGAACAACACGACGTTCTTCGTCCCCTGGGACACGATCCACGAAAGCAATCCGCAGGAGATCCTCGACCGGCACGAGACAATCACAAAGGTGCCATTCTTGATAATGCAGGGTGCTCTCGACGACAACGTTCTTCCGGCGGTACAGGAGAGATTCGCGCAGACCTATAGAGATGCCGGCGGCGATATCCAGTACCAGTTGTTCGAAGGTTGCGAGCACGAGTGGGTTGCGCAACCGGGGCCACAAACAGATCACGCACGGGAGATGGTGAAGGCCTTCATCGCCCGCCAGGTGAACGCTTCGTAATCGCAGCTACCTTGAATCCAGCGCCGCTGCCTTCGCTGGTCGGTGTTGCGCCCAAGTACGGTGGGCGCGTCGGCGGAGCTGAGGGTGGTGACAAGTGATCAGTCTGATTGCCGTGGATACGGCTGACGGGAGCGGCGGCCCAGCGCAGACCTTCAATCCTGCCCTCAATGCGGCGTCACTCGATCGGCTGAACCCATTGGCTCCGCCAGGCTGGCGCCTCGAAGGGATCGGCGAAATACTGTGTCTCGTGCACAACTTTACCGTCGCGGAATTCCATAATACTCACTGTATATGCTGGTCGCCCCTGATAGGTGATTGTGTATTCGGTGATCCAGAGATCACCTTTTCCGAGAATTCGCCTGACGTTGAAGCCCGACGGCTTGCCTGGATGATGACTCCGCAGGGCCTGCAAATTGCTTCGCCCGAGGATTCGCTCACCGGACTGAGGATAATCACAAATGGCATCGTCCGCGTAAATATCGTGTTCGGCGTTTGCATCGCCGGCTGCCGACGCTTGCCAGTGCTTATTCAGCGCTTCACGTATTCGTTCGTCTTGCATGGACTGCTCCAGGTGCGGTTTGGGTTTCTTGCTCCAGCGGGTCTCTGGTAGCACTTTTCGGCGCGGCTCCATCGGGAATCAGGGTGCCAAAACCGAGTACAGGCATATGGCCGGCTGCGTGGTTCAGCGGTATTCTCTTAGCGCGAAAATCAGAAGATTCGCTCATGATGACACCTCGGTAGTATCTCGCATCCAGCAACACCCCGGATATCCGGAGGTCCGCCTCGCGACCTGCTTAGCTCCTGGCAAGGTTTCGGACAAGCCACATCGCGGTGTCCGCTGCGAGCACGGCCGCGACATGGGAGGAACTCGCAAACTGCCGGCACCAGCATTATACTGATGCTATGACGTTCAGAGTTGTTTTGGAACGTGATCCCGAAACCGGCGACTACTCGGCGGTATGCCCCGAACTCCCCGGCTGCGCGTCTGCTGGCGCTACTGAAGAAGCGGCCCGCGCCAACGTCCGAGAAGCTATCGAACTCTATCCGGCGCCCGGCGATATCGAACTGCCCGAAAATGCACGGCTGGTCGAGGTGACGGTTGGGTAATCGCGGCACGCCGCGGCTCACTTCGGACCAAAGTAATCAGAATCTTGCGGTAACACGGATTTATGCAGGTTGGACAATCAGGGAGTCATCCGAAGTGGCGGAATCCGGCCACCGCCAAGCAGGTCATCGTGGCCCACCATCGTGGACATGTGCTTCCGCCTGGCACCATGAAGGCGATGATCGAAGGCAGCGGAATTGCGTCTGCCGAATGGCTTGAGTGAGCCGCGAAGATGCGCACCGATGGATTACACCCGTGAAGCCGCGTTCCGGAAAGCTGCTGCCAAACCGAGGGTCGACACTGATCTCACGAGCCGGGGTGACCGGGGAACGGATGCCGGATGCCGGATGCCGGTGGCCGGTGGCCGGACCCGGGGGCTTTGGGTTGCGCTCGCGTTTGTAGTCTTGCTGCGGGCTCCGTTTCTCAATCAGGCGATTCAGGGCGACGATCATATTTATTTGACTGAGGCGGCGCACGCCCTCATCGAACCGCTGCATCCCAACAACGTGAAATATGTCTTCATGGGCGATGAGGTGGACCTGCGCGGCCATTCGCATCCGCCGGGGAATGCCTGGCCCCTGGCGGGGCTGCTGGCCGTTTCGGGCGAGGTCCAAGAGGTGGCGTTTCATGCCGCCTATGTGGTGTTTTCACTGATCTGCGCCTGGGCGATGTGGTCGCTGGCGGTTCGCTTTTCCCCGCATCCCCTTTGGGCTACGCTGCTCTTTCTGGCGGTGCCTGCCTTCGTGGTGAACGGTGGTTCGCTCGAAGCCGATCTGCCGTTTCTGGCTTTTTGGATGGCCGCCATCGCGCTGTTTTGCGCGGGCAGGCGGGCCGGGTCAGCGGTGGCGATGGCGGGGGCCGCGATGATGGCATACCAAGCCATCTTCCTGATCCCGATCCTGGCCGTGTGGGTATGGGTTTCGCGGCCGCCCGGCGAGCGCGCGCGGCATGCCTGGCCGCTGCTGGCGCCGTTGGTGACATTGATCGCCTGGCAGGTCTTTACGCGCGTGACCACGGGCGCCATGCCGGCCAGCACGTTGATGGGATACTTCCAGACCTATGGATTCCAGGCCATTCAGCGCAAACTCGATAGCGCGCTGATGCTGGCGATTCACTCCTGGTTCATCATCTTTCCGTCCCTGGTGCCGGCGG
This sequence comes from Candidatus Acidiferrales bacterium, assembly GCA_035570275.1. Classification (GTDB taxonomy): domain Bacteria; phylum Acidobacteriota; class Terriglobia; order Bryobacterales; family Bryobacteraceae; genus DATMNI01. The sequence continues at coordinate 33,785 of DATMNI010000003.1, forward strand.
CGGCGGTGCTGGCCTGGCGCAAGCGGCACGACCCGGAAACACAGTTCCTGCTGGCATGGATCGGGCTCTTCTTCGCCGGCGCGGTGGTGGTCTTTTTCGCCGGCTCCGCGCGCTATCTGCTGCCGATGGCCGCACCCGTCGCCCTGCTGGCCTCGTGGTTGCAGCCTAAGTGGCTGGCGGTTGGTTTCAGCGCGCAACTTCTGCTGTCATGTGGCCTGGCCGTGGTGAACTACCAGCACTGGGACGCCTGCCGACGGTTCGCGGAAAGCTTGCGCCCGCTGGCCCAAGACCAACTGGCCAAAGGCCATCGGGTCTGGGTGGACGACAGCCTGGGTCTGCGACACTACATGGACGTCCAAGGAGCCCTGCCGCTTCGCAAGACACAGCGCCCGCGGCCCGGGGACCTCATCGTCTCCAGCGAACTGGACCATGCCGTGGAGGTGACCACCCCGCTCTCCGTTATTGCCACGGCGGAGATCCGGCCCGATCTTCCGTTGCGGCTGATCGGCCTGGAGTCGGAATCGGGTTACTCCACCACGCGGGGCTTTTGGCCGTTCGGAGTTTCCACCGGCCTGATCGACCGGTTGACCGCCGCCCGGGTGATGGAGCGCCACCCCACGCTGGAATATTTGACGTTCGGAACACCGGCCGTCACCGAGCAGATAGTCAGCGGCATCGATCCGCACGATCGCTGGATGTCCAAGAGCGCCGTGGTGGTGCTGAAGAATCCGGTGGCGCCGGCAAAGCTGCAGGTGAAGTTTTATATTTCCGAGAACACGCCGGCCCGGCATATGACGCTTTCGCTGGACGGCCGGGAAGTGGCCGCCCAAACATATCCGGGGCCTGGGGTCCATAGCCTGGAGTCGGCGCTGCCGCTGAGGGGTGCGGGCGAATCGGCGGCGGTGCAGTTGGATGTGGACCGCACGTTCTCCGCCCCGGGCGATAAACGTCTACTGGGCGTGGTGTTGATCGGTGTGGGCTTCGTGCGGTAGAGCACGCACGGGCGTAGTATCCTGAACAGAGGAGATTCAACATGGGATGCGGCAGCGGCGGGAGCGCCTTCAACCAAATTAACAATGCCATCCGGCCCGGGGCTCGGAAGGTCTTTTGCGTGAAGTTCCAGCGCGATATGGAAGGGCTCGACGAAATCCCGTTCGAGGGCCATCCGCTAGGCCAGAAGATTTACGAGACCGTTTCTAAGGAAGCCTGGAAAATGTGGGTGGAGCACATGAAGATGCTCATGAACGAGTACCGGCTCAACCTGGGGACCAAGGAAGCGCAGGAATTCCTGATACAGCAGATGGACAGTTACTTCTTCGGCGAGGGCGCGGCGCTGCCGCCGGATTTCGTGCCGCCTAAGTCGAAGGCCTGAAGGTTTCAAGCGCCGTGGCAATATGGAAGCGCAGTTCGGCGTGCGATTGCCGTAAGGCTGCTTCCACCATCTCGGGCGATGAACCGCGCGCGAAGAGGAATCCCAGATAGCTCGACCCCTCCGGCAGCGGGATAAACCGCTGGCCCACCTTGGCCGTGATCACCACGTCAGCTATGCCCGGCACGGCCGCGGCGCACTCCGCGCCATCGACGGATTGGTAAATGCCGCCCTTGGGGATGGGGATCATCATCACGCCGGAGGCCGGGCCATCCAAGAGCGCGGTCGAAACATCTTCGCCGAGCGCGTGGCGGAGGATCAGTTCTTCCAGTGGCACGGGCGGCGTTTGTGTCAAGCTGGCCTGGGTTAGTTTGAACCGCAGCGCGCCCGCACAAAGCCCGCCGATGGGCCGCGCGTGCGTCTCCAGGATCCACGCGCCTTGCTCGTTATAACGCAGTTCCGCGTGGACCGGCCCGTGCCAAAGACCCAGGGCGCGCACGGCCTGCTCCGTGGTCTCGATGAGCGCCCGCTGCACCGCCGCGGGTTGACGCGAAGGTGTCACATAGATGGTTTCCTCGAAGAACGGGCCTTCCAGCGGATCGGGTTTGTCGAAGAGCGCCAGGGGTTGAAAGCTGCCGCCCGAAACCAGTCCCTCCACGGCAAATTCGCAGCCTGGGATGTAGCTCTCTACCTGCAGATGCTTCTCGCCGATCTTGCGGATGCGGTCGAAAGCCTCGACGAATTGGGCGGGGTTGTCGGCGCGAATCACGCCGCGGCTGGCCGAAAGCCCCAGCGGCTTCAGCACGCACGGGTACGGAGCGCGCACTGCCAGGGCCTGCGGGTTTTCGTCCCGTGCCGCCCGGAAGAACTGAGGCAGTAAGAGCCCCGCCGCCTGGTAGAGTTGCCTGGCCAGATACTTGTCGTGACAGGCGCGGGCGGCGGCGGCGGGGTGGAATTTCAGCGTCAGCGCTTCCGCTGTTTCGGCGGCCAGTACGGCCGGCAGGTCGCCTACGGCCACGACTCCATCGACATGCAACCCATCGGCGCACACCGCGCGCAATTGCTCGACGGCCTCCGCGATGCGGTCAAACTTGACGGCGATGGCGCGGTGGCCCCAAAGATCGTCCATGCGGTCGCAATGGTCGGCCACCAGCGTGACGTCCGCGCCCAGCCGTGCGGCGGCTTCGGCGAAGACGCGGATCTGGTAGCCGGTGGCGGCGGCGAAGAGGAGGAGGTGTTTCGGCACTGGATTCCATTGTCGCGCGGGCCGGCTCGCTGCCGCATCGCGCAGGCGGATTGACAATCCGCCGCAGGTTACCAACCTGCCCCACAAGACTAAGCCGGCGTTGTAGTTGGCGATGAACGCGGCGGGAAAACGCTTGCTAACGCGCGCGGCTCTAATCGGCCACCGCTACGCCAGACCTGGCACGCCGCCGAGCGTGGTGGCCATCTTCACCGCGCGCAGGATAGCCTCTGCCAGCGCTTCGGCCGCCGCCACCCCTAGCACGTTGATATCGGCCTGTTGTTCGCCTAACGACAGGGCGAAGACGATATCGCCATCGAAGGTGGTATTCACCGGATAGATGGCGCGGGCCATCCCCAAACTGGCAAAGTGCGCCAGCATGTTGGTCTGCACCTTATTCAGCTTCGCGTTGGTTGCCACCACCCCCAGCGTGGTATTCCGGGGAGTGCCGCCGCCGGCCGCGCCGCCGCGCTTCATGTGCTCGACGGTGTTCACGAACTCGCGGCTGTCCGGCGCCTTGCGCGCTCCGGCCACAATCTTGCCGGTGCCCGGGTCGCGCACGTCTCCCACCGCGTTGACGGCGACCAGGCTGGACACCATCACGCCACCGGGCAGGGTGACGGTGAACGAGCCGATGCCGCCCTTCATGCACTGCTTCATACCGAGAATCTTGCCCACGGTGGCCCCGGTTCCAGCGCCCACGCATCCTTCTTTCACGGCATCCGCGGTAGCTGCGGCGGCGGCCGCTTCCCCCATCGCGGCATTGGGGTGAACATTCGGTTTGGCGATTCCCAAGTCAAAGAGGATCGCCGCCGGCACGATGGGCACGTGCTGGCCGCCGAACGCGAGTCCAACGCCGCGGCCGGCCAGATATCGCCGCACGCCGGCGGCCGCCTCCAGACCGAATGCGCTGCCCCCGGATAAGAGGATGCCGTGCACTTGATCGCTGACGTGCGAAGGGCTCAAGGTATCGATTTCCTGAGTGCCCGAAGCAAAGCCGCGAATATCCACGCCGCCCATGGCGCCCTTCTCGCACAGGATGGCGGTGCAGCCGGTGATCGCCTCGAAGTCCGAGACGTGCCCGACGCGAATTCCAGGGATATCGGTAAGTCCTTTCATCGCGAGTAGCTTTCAGCTATCAGCAGTCAGCTATCAGCTTTTCCGGCGGCCTCCGGCCGGCCCGCCTTAGCTGACCGCTGAAAGCTGACCGCTGAAAGCTTTATGGTAGCATCGGAATTCGGGGACCGACCTATTGCTGGATCTGCTGAAAGAGCCTGTTCTCGCCGCGCAAGATTTCTTCATGCTCGTGGGCCGGGCCTTCCGGAACATCTTCCGCCGTCCGCACTATTGGGATGACGTGGCCCTTCAGATGGATTCCATCGGGGTGGGCAGCATGCCCATCGTAGCCCTCACCGGATTCTTCAGCGGCGCTGTGATGGCGCTGCAGATGTCGCGGGCGCTGGCTCAATTCGGGTTCGTCGGCAAGACGGGCACGGTGGTTTCGCTCACGCTGGCGCGCGAATTGGGACCCGTGCTGACGGCCCTCATGGTGGCCGGGCGCAACTCATCCGGCATCGCCAGCGAACTCGGCTCCATGAAAGTGACCGAACAGATCGACGCCATGCGCGCCCTGGGGACCGACCCCATACAGAAGCTGGTGACGCCGCGTTTGCTGGCAACCAGCTTCATGCTGCCGCTGCTCACCATCATTGCCGATTTCGTCGGCATGATTGGCGGGTTCATGATTGCCGAGTTCTACCTGGGTCTCTCGCCACGGCAGTATTGGTCATCGGTGTGGCACGCGCTGGAGTGGAATGACGTGGCGCAAGGGCTGTTGAAGCCATTGATCTTCGCCGTGGTGATCTCGTTGATCGGCTGCTATTACGGTCTGCGTACCACGGGTGGGACACAGGGAGTGGGCCGCTCCACTACGCAGGCCGTGGTCGCGGCCACGGTCCTCATCTTCATCCTCGATCTGCTCGTCACCAAGATCTTCGTATACCAGGGCGCCTCCTGATGCCGGAAGAATCCAATCCCCAGATCGTCAAGCAGCCGGTCGTCAATCAGCCGGTTCTGCGGTTCGACGACGTAACCGTCTCCTTTGACGGCGAAGTGGTGCTCGCCGGGGTTTCCTTCGCGGCCTCCGAAAGCGAATCGCGCGTGATTTTGGGCGCCGCGGGCAGCGGCAAGACCGTGCTGCTCAAGACCGCCATGGGCCTTGTGAAGCCCGATTCGGGCAAGGTCTATGTGTTCGGCAAAGACATCGGCAAGATGAAAGAACAGGAACTTTTTGCCATTCGCAGCCGGATCGGCATGCTCTTCCAGGAGAGCGCGCTCTTCGATTCCATGACCATCGAAGAAAACGTCGCCTATCCGCTGCTGAATCAGAAAAGCATCCAGTGCCCGGCGGCGGAAGTGCTCCCGAAAGTCGAGCAGGCGCTGGAGTTCGTGGAACTTGGGGGCACGCTGGAAAAATTTCCGAGTGAGCTTTCGGGCGGCATGCGGCGCCGCGCCGCCATCGCGCGCGCCGTGGTCACCCAGCCCCCTCTACTGCTCTACGATTCGCCCACTGCCGGCCTGGACCCCATCACGGCCCACACCATCATGGCGCTGCTCATCAAAGAGCGGGACGTCAGCCAGGCAACCACTTTGGTGGTGACTCACCGGTATCAGGACGGGAATCTGATCGCCAATTTCCGCTACAATTCGGAACATGGGAACCTGGAGCCGGCTCGTAACGGGGCAGGGCGTCACTCGAGCACCACATTTATGGTGCTGAAGGAAGGCCGGTTGGTTTTCGAAGGCGACCAGGACCAGCTTGAGGCGTCGAAAGATCCCTATATCGGCAAATTCGTGAAGCAGCGAGTGTAGACTGAATGCCGGATCGCAGCAAAGTACGGTGGTCGCAGTTGAAAGTCGGAATCGTCGGGCTGGCGGCGTTCGCGATCCTGGCGGTGCTGATTTTCCTGCTCACCGGCGCCACGGGCGTTTTCGAGAAAATGGCCCACCTCCGCACCTATATGGACGATGCTTCGGGTATTCCCGATGGCGCCACCGTGCGGCTCAACGGCATCACTATCGGATCGCTCAGTAAATTGGTTCTCACCAACTCGCGCGACCCCAGGCGCGTGGTCGAATTCGATATGCAGATTCGCGCCCGTTACCTGGCCGAAATCCCGATTGATTCGGTGGCGGGGATCAGTGCCGCCAACCTGCTGGGCGACAAGTTTATCAACATCACCAAGGGCATGGACACCAAACACGTGGAAGACGGCAGCGAGTTGAAGAGCCTGTCGGCACAGGACATTCCCGAATTGCTCAAGCAGGCAACCCTGGTGTTCGATTCCCTGCAGAGTGTGGTGGTCCGCGTGGATAACCTGCTGAAGGGCGTAGAGCAAGGCAAAGGCAACATCGGTCTGCTGCTGAGCGATACGGCCCTGTACGACCGGCTTACGGGGATCGGCAAGGAGATGGAGGGCCTGCTGGCCGATGTGCGCCACGGCAAGGGCACCATCAGCAAGATGCTCTACGATGACGGGCTGTACAACGATTTCCGGGCGCCCATCAAACGCATTGACGCCATCCTGGCCGATTTGCAGGCAGGCCAGGGCACCGCGGGCAAGCTGCTGAAAGACCCGGCTCTGTTCGACGAGGCCAAGCAAACCGTCGACGAGATGAAGCGCCTGATGGCGGACGTGAACGCCGGCAAAGGCACCGCCGGCAAGCTGCTCAAGGACGATCAGCTTGCGCGGCGCATGGATGAACTGATGGCGAAGCTCAACGGCACCATCGACAAGATCAGTTCCGGTCAGGGCACGCTGGGCCAGTTCATGGTGAACCCGCAACTCTACGAATCCATCAACGGCGCCACCAGGGAATTCCAATCTCTCGCCAAGGATATCCGGGCCAATCCCAAGAAGTTCCTCACCATTCGCCTGATGCTGTTTTGATTTCCGAAATGATGCTGTTTTGAATCTCGAAGTGATGCTGTCTTGAGTTCCCAAAAACAACTCGTGGTGAATGCCGACGATTTCGGCTTTACGCCCGATGTCAACGAAGGCATCGTGGAGGCGCATCGCTACGGCATTCTCACGGCCACTACGCTGATGGCCAATGGCGCCGCCTTCGATGACGCGCTGCGGCTGGCGCGGCAGTATCCGTCGCTGGATATTGGCTGCCACCTGGTGTTGATTGGCGGACATTCGTTGCTGACGCAGAAGCCCTTCCCAGCGACGGTGCCCGGATTAGTGGCCGCGCTGGCCGGCCGTGCCATTCGCCCATACGACGAACTGAAGGCGCAGGTGCGTCGCATCGTGCAAGCCGGCGTCGCGCCCAGCCATCTGGACACCCACAAGCACACGCATCTGGCCCCGGGCGTTCTGGAGGCGGTGGCGCGCCTGAGCGAGGAGTTCGACATTCGCTGGGTCCGCCGGCCATTCGATTTTCCGCTCCACGGACTGGCGGCCACCGCGCTCAGGCGCACGGTGCCGCGCATGAAGCAGTTGACTTCCGGCGCGCTCACCCTGCTGCGCCGGCATTTCCATCGTGTGCTGCTGCAGCACGGCTGCCGCACCACCGACCATTTTGCGGGATTCCAGATCACCGGCCGCTTTCGCGCCGCCGAGTTGGTGGCGTTGCTGGCCCTGCTGCCCGGCGGCAGCACGGAGTTGATGTGCCACCCCGGCCGCTGCGGCCCCGCTCTGCGCGCGGCGCGCACGCGCTTGAAGGAAAGCCGCGAGCACGAACTGGCGGCCCTGGTGGCGCCCGAGGTGCGGCAGGCGCTGGAGCGGAATGGGATCGACCTGGTTGATTACCGGGGGCTGGCGTGCCCCGACCGGGATCAGGCCTAGCGCAGGCATTCTTGCCTGTGTTGGTGTCGGACTACCGGGGCCATCTAGACGCCTTTTGGGCACTTTGCCCAAACAAGACACGTAAGCCGCTTCTTAACCATGAGATACAAAACCGGCCTTGGGCGATTTGCCCAAAACGGACAGAACGACCATTCGATCCTCGGCTGCCTGACTGCATAACAACCGCACGTGGTGCCCTAAGAGTGCGTTGATCGTCGCGGCGCCGGCGGTGCCGGGGTTCGGGTGGTTTCGGGCCGTGGCCCCCTTTCCCGGCGGCGGCGCGCTTGATCGCGGTGGCTTAGGGCTTTCCGCCGGATACCGGAACTGAATTAGCTTGCCCTCGCTACATCTATAGCGTCAATTGCGCCTTGCCTCGCGATCGAAAACGGTTTCCGCTCGTTGAGGGGTGGCAACTTCTTCACAATCCTCATGCTTTCGATGCTCACCCGAACAATTCTTTTCACTAGGTCGATGATATAACGTGGGTCATCAGACCAAGTATTGGGGTCATTGGCAATCTGGCTATCCTTGTCGATCGTGAATTGGTAGCGCTCCATGATCCATTCGAGCGCGGGCTTGCCGTTCACAATGTACTCATAGGCCAGCTCCGGAATGTTGGTTAGCGTAACGTGACTGTTGTATACGATTGTAGTCTTGTCCGGCTTGCCGCCCTTCCTTCCGAACGCCATCTTTCTCACAGCATACTCTGCCTCGGGATCCAATCCTAATACGTCGGAAAACTCCGTCACCGGATAGGGTTCGACCGTTTCGTAAGCCAGGTGCAAACGTGCTAGGCTGCGCCCCGCGTTGCTGAAGGCCAAGAAATCCTGTGCGAAGGGAATGCGGGGCAGGGCCTTCTTGAGATCAGAGGCAAATCGCTGCTTGTACTCTTGGGAATGCAGAATTCCATAAACATAGTAAAAGATATCTTCCTTTGTAAGCTTCTTGCCGTAGATCCGACGGAACTCTGCTCTGGTGGTGTCTGAAATGGCATCCTCCCTAACGTACCCAGGTCTTGTGTCACTGTCAGAAAGGATGCCGTTTTCACCGACATCTGATTTATCGGCAAACCGATACAACGGAAAACACTGCCCTGTGTGATGAAGGTCGAGGTTCGGAACGCAGTCAGTAATGAGCGCCGAAAACGATCTGCCGCCGCCAATCCCAGTTAATGAGATGACTAAATTTTTAACGCTATCGTCTGGGAACAAAGTGGGCATCTTGTACACCATCTCATTAAACCGACGATTGAAGTAAAGCCGTTGCTTACAGAATGGGCGATACATGCTTGAAACAATATGTGCTGAATCAAACGAATGTTGAGCAAATTTCGACAGCTCGGCCTTTAGGCTGCGTGTCCAGCTGATCTTCTTCGGGTCCGTATCGATAAACTTGTCCAGGACGGGTCTTTCGTCTTTCGATCGATCACCACAGATCTTACGGTACTGCTTAGCCTGCTTGTTGTAACAGTCTATCATCCGTGTCATGTTGGAAGAGAGCTCACTGGTGGAAAAGTTGTACGCCCAGGCGTCACGATTGGTGACAACTCCCAGGGAGTACGCCGAAAAAATGGCCGATGATGATTTATTACTCTTATCACCGATGGGTATAAACGTCTCAAACACCGGATCTCTCTGGTTGATCCAATCCTGCTTCGCGTTAGGGGTTAGCCTGGTCCATGGAACCCCGCCGATACTTCCGAAATCGTTGATCATTTGAAGCTTTGTTTCACGATCCAGGTAATCTCCAATATCGTGGTAGTGGAGTTGACAGGCTCGTCCCTTGTGCTTCGGATTCTTGATCAAGAGCGTGATTGCAATGGGGGCCCGACTTCCGGAGCCGAAAATTTTGCCACCTTCCATGCGGGATAGTTCACCGGCCGTCCTTTGGTTTCCTCGAAGATTGAAGCAGTATATAGAGGTAAACTCTTCAGTTAGACATTTTCGCATGCCGTCGGCGTAATTGGAATCAATAAAGGACCCATTGCTTACGTAGCAGACGACACCCTTGTCCTCGATCCGGTCTGAAGCCCAGCGAATAGCTCGGACATATGAATCATACAAGTTTTTCTTCAGCCCGGCAGACGAGCTAGCCGCGTAGCTGGCGCGGATACGTCGGTCGAGTTCTGGGTATTTTGCGTTCTTGTTTCCGTCATTCTCATTGTCCTGCTGGGCTGAGTAAGGCGGATTGCTAACTATAACGCGGATTGGGTCGGTCTTTTGCTTTGCAGCACGCTTGTTGTTTTCGGGGAACATCATCTCTTCCATGCTTTCGGCCCCTTCCGTCATTTGAAACGTATCGGTAAGAACGATGCCCTGAAACGGCTGATATCCTTCATCCGCGAGATCGTGAAACGTCTCTTCGATGTTAATCGCTGCGATATAGTAAGCTAACAGTACAATCTCGTTAGTATGAAGCTCATGCCTGTACTTATACAGAAGATCCTTTTTGCTTATCAACCCGCTTTGAAGCAGCCGGACCATGAACGTGCCCGTCCCGGCGAAGGGGTCGAGGATATGAACGTTCCTATCGGAAATGCTAACGCCAAACTCCTTCCTGAGCCCTTCGTCGGCGCTCTGAAGTATAAAGTCGACCACCTCAACGGGAGTGTATACGATACCCAGGCGCTCGGCCATTCGGGGGAACGCCGTACGAAAGAACTTGTCGTAAAGCTCTAGAACGATTTTCTGCTTTCCGCTAGCAGTGTCGATTCCGGTCGCACGTTCCTTTACGCTGGCGTAGAACTTGTCAAGGGAAGTTGTCTCTTTAGCCAGTGCTTGGTCTTCTAGAATATCCAGTATGTTTTGCATCGCCAATGACACGGGGTTGTTCTGCGTGAAGGCATAGCCTTCAAACAGAGCATCGAATACGGGCTTGGTAATCAAATGCTGAGACAGCATTTCGATGGCTTCGTCAGCCGTAACAGACGGGTTCAGGTTGTGTTGCAGCCCCGTCAAGAACTTATCGAACGCCTTCTTAGGCTTGGGACTGGACCCATCTAGGAGGGCCTTGATCCTGGTAACATGCCGGTCTGCGATTTGCGCAACGTCTTTGGCCCAACTCTCCCAGTAGCGGCGGTCACCACACTTAACGACTATCTTTGCATAAATCGCATCGCGCCACTCTTCAATGTTCGGAAGATTGAATGAGAACGGGTGGGTGAGCGGTCGCGTTCCGCTATCGGGTTCTTGGTGGTTCTTTTCTGGACCACTAATGCCGATCACTTGGATTTGGTCCGGCCGTGACCGATTCAACTCAATCTGGTTAATTGTCGCATTGAAGCGATCGTCGTGAGCTCGTAGCGCCTGAAGGACCTGCCAGACCACCTTGTACTTCTGGTTGTCCTGCAGGGCCTCTTCAGGGGTCATGTCCGCCGGTATCCCGATTGGGAGAATGATGTATCCGTACTTCTTGCCAGCAGCTTTTCTCATCACGCGGCCAACGGACTGAACCACGTCGACCACGGAGCTCCGAGGATTGAGAAACATCACAGCGTCCAGCGCCGGCACGTCTACGCCTTCAGTAAGGCACCGGGCGTTAGATAATACGCGGCAGACGTTTCCGGAGGTCGGCGTCTTTAACCAAGAGACAAGAGAAGTTCTTTTTAGGGCATTAAATGATCCGTCAACGTGATCCGTCTCGCATAGTAAAAGGCCCTCATCATCGGGGTGTGTTTTCCGGTACTCTTCAATCACTAGGCCGAAGAGTTCGGTGAACCGCTTGGAGTCCCGTATTGATCGGGAGAAGGCCACTGCGCTCCGCATTGGACTGGGTTCCGTTCCAATTTCAGTTCCCTCGGAATCAGGGGCCATTCTCTTAGAAAGACCATTCCAACACCCGGTGATTTTCACCGCGTCGTCAAGGCTGATCTCGTTGTTCTTATCGGCGATCTGTGCCTGAAAGGCCTTGCTTATGTACTTCTCATCAACCGCCAGAACCATCACCTTGTAGTCTGCCAGGAGGTCAGAGCGAACTGCTTCAGAGAAGCCGAGCCGGTGGAACTCCGGGCCGTAGATGGATTCGTCGTCCATCGAACAGAGCGTCGCCTCGTTATCCTGAGCTTCAACTTTGGTGCTGTCGTTAAAGATTCTGGGAGTCGCGGTCATGTATAACCGCTTTTTGCCTTTGATGAACTTTTGGTCGTGGACTCTGAGAAAGTGGGACTCCTCTTCACCATCGAGAGTGACGCCTGTAGTTCGATGGGCTTCATCGCAGATGATCAAATCGAACTCGGGAACGCCTTGGGCCTGAGCTTCAGCGACCGATTCAACCGAATGGTACGTAGAGAAGACAACGTCCAACTGGCTCTTTCCCTGGTGAGCGGTAAATTGTTCGGCCAGCTTACGCCCATCAGTGGTGGCCGGAAATGCGAGATCGTGAATGCTGATATCTTCGCCGTCGGACGTTTTTCCAACTTGAGTATCTGAACAGACCGCGAACGAGTGGATTGACAGCTTAGTCTCAGCACTCCACTCTCGCAAACTCTGCGAAAGGAGTGAGATGGATGGAACTAGAAAAAGCACGGTCGCGCGCCTGCGCTTGCTTTGCTCGGCGAGATGCTCGGCGATCTTGAGAGTGGTAAAGGTCTTCCCCGTCCCACAGGCCATTATGAGCTTGCCTCTGTTTGATTTCTGAAAACCAGCGATCACCTTCTCGCGAGCAATGGTCTGGTGGGGCCGCAGTTCCTTTTTTTTCTGTAACGTGATCGGTTGGGGGCGGTTAAGGCTGTAATTGGACCAATCGACAGGGCTGTTCGCCAAGTCTTGGACGCCCATTCTGATGACCGGTATCCGTTGATTCAGAAGAGCGTCTTCTGCGTGCTTGCTCCAGTTGTCTGTTGTTGAAACGATGATTCGGCTCGTAAAGGGGGCCTTGCCGGACGCAGTAAAGAACGAATCGATGTCAGCCTTTTGTAGAGTGTGCGACGGATCGTAGAACTTGCATTGAATCGCACAGGACTCGCCGGTGTACCGCTCCTGGGCAACCAAATCAATCCCCACATCAGGTTTGTTTTTCCTTCCTGGCCACTCATTCCAGAGCCAAACGCGGCTGTATTTGTCCACGTATAGTGGGTCCGTCAACAGATAATTCGCGAAAAGCCGTTCGAACTTGTCACCCAGGTCTCTTTTTGAAACAGCCGCTTCTCGGCATTCTTCGAGGATTGTATAGATTGTGCTCATGCTGTAAGGGGGTTCAGCCTTTTCGCTCACTCTGGAAGTCGCACCAATTTCGGACGAACCGAACGACACTGTTTCGAAGGGCGGAGCCAAAGGGCGAATCAAAGTTATAGAGGTTAACCGTCGTGCCGAGAATTTGTCGTTCTTCCCAAAAGCAATAGGAGCGGCGCGTCGGAGGATAGGTGTTCATCCAGACATGGATAATTGCGAAGATCCGCGCTGGATAGAGTGCTCTCTTTTGTGGGCGTGACCCTAGTTAGTAGGCTAGTACTAACCTCCGGCTGCTGGCTTCGTTGCGGATCTTAAATTCGCGAATCGTGACGTGCTAATGTTGGAGAGCCTCAACGATGCTTCGCCGTTTGCTTTCCGTTCTCTCCACCGCGCTGCTGGCCACTCCAGCGCTGCCCCACTCGTCTTCCGATAGGGTCCTGCGGAGGGTCCTACGGGAAGCGGGGCTGTCGCCAAACTGGAAGGCTGAAGGTCCGGGTTCGCCTGAGGACGCTGTATATTGGAGTGACGAGTTTTGGCGCCGCCCCGCTCGTGTGAAGGAGGCTTACCGGCATGATTCGGCTCTCGCGTTGGCTGTGCCCATTGGCGCTGCTGCTTCCCGGCCCGTTGCTGACCGCCGCGGATGCTCCTACGGATAAGATCTCTCTCCCCGGCCTCAATCAGCCGGTCGAGATTCTTCGTGATAAATGGGGCATCTCTCATATCTACGCCGGCACCGAACACGATCTCTTCTTCGCGCAGGGATACAACGTGGCCAGCGACCGCCTCTTCCAACTCGAGCTTTGGCGCCGCCAGGCGACCGGCACCATGGCGGAGATATCCGGCAGGAAGGAGTTGAAGCGGGATATCGGCAATCGCCTCTTCATGTACCGCGGCGATTTGGAACGGGAACTCAACTGGTACCACCCGCACGGCGCGTCCATCATACAGGCCTTCGTGGACGGCGTAAATGCGTATATCGCCGAGACCCGCCGCAATCCTTCCTGGCTCACGCCAGAATTCAAGATGGCCGGCATCAAGCCCGGGGACTGGACTGCTGCCGTTGTCATCAGCCGCTTCAACGGACTGCTCGGCAATATCGAACAGGAACTCAATATGGCGCTTGCGATTCGCGCTATTGGCGCGGAGAAGGTGAAGGATCTGGAGCATTTTCAGCCCGCGGACCCGGACCTGACCATCGATCCCGCCATCGATTCTTCGCTCCTGACAAAGGACATCCTGGAGCTCTATCGCGCTTTTCGCACGCCCTTCCGCTTTACCGCCGATGAACTGGTGGCCGGTCTTCGCGCTGGGCAGGCGGTGGCCAGGTCGGACGACAGGTTGGACGGCCGGTTGGACGACTCCTCCATCGAGACGCCCAGTGCTCTCGAACTCAGCCAGCGGCGGGAAGACATTGGGAGCAACAACTGGATCGTCGGTCCGAAACTGACTTCCAGCGGTTATCCGCTCATGATGAACGACCCTCATCGTAACCAGCAGGCGCCGTCGCTGCGCTACTGGGTCCATCTGGTCGCCCCCGGTTGGAACGTGATCGGTGGCGGCGAGCCATCGTTGCCCGGCGTGTCCATCGGCCACAACGAGTTCGGCGCCTGGGGGCTCACCATCTTCGGCACCGATAGTGAAGACCTTTACGTCT
>DATMNI010000004.1:0-7984 GCA_035570275.1 Candidatus Acidiferrales bacterium
GACGCCAAGGCGTTCACCACCGAGATACTCAAGGAACTGCCGGCGCGGGTAGGGGCATAGGGGCATTGGCGAACACAGGACTTGACAGCCTACGGGTAGGCCGTATACTATGAATCAGGACGATTTCGAATGGGACGCTGCCAAAGCCCAAAGCAACCTGATAAAGCACGGCGTGAGCTTTGAGGCTGCCCGTTGGGCGTTTGACGATGGGTTTGCCTTCGAACGATGTGATTTCGACAGTGAGCCGGGCCATACCAGGTACGTCATCTCTGGAATGGTCAAGGACGTGATTCTAACGGTAGTTTATACGGAGCGAGGCGAGCGCACTCGCATCATCTCGGCCCGCAGAGCGACAAAGTATGAGCAAACGGAATACTATCGTAGCCAAACGGAAGAGTGATGGATCGCTGGTTCAGGTGATGCCCGGCGGCGCCACTCGGCCGCTGGAAGACAAGACCGATTGGGCACGCCTGCGGGCGATGACCGACGAGGAGGTCACGGCGGCGGCGCTCGGCGATCCGGACGCGCAGCCCATGACGCCGGAGCAACTCCGCACCGCGCGCCGGGTACCGCGAACCAAAACTCTCCGCCGGGCCCTGGCCCTGACGCAGGAAGAATTTGCGTCGCGCTACCACATCCCGATCGGCACTCTGCGCGATTGGGAACAGGGACGCTGTGAGCCCGACCAGCCGGCGCGCGCCTATCTGACCGTGATTGCCCACGACCCCGAAGGCGTGAACCGTGCCCTGGCAGGGAAGCGTTTGTGATGGGGGCGCGTTACCGCTGGCCCGCCCTGTTTCATGTACACTTCGAATCATGAGAACAGTAGCACTCGTATCGATCTTGGGCTGCTTACTCGCCGGTTGTCCCGCCATCCGGGCTCAATCGCAACCGGGCTTGGCCCAACCCGCGGCTGCCGCCACGCCGAAATTCGAATCGACCTCCGTCAAGCCCTGCGGGGACGCCCGCGCCGACCGGAAAACCGGCGACGTTGTGCCTGGCGGCAGGGCCGGGGGCGGAGGCGGAAGTTCTTCTCCCGGAAGGCTACGTCTAGCTTGCTGGACCGTCATGGATCTCATCCAGTCGGCCTACCTCACGTACGCGAATGGTCAAGCCCACTCACTCCTGTCGGTTGCGTCCACACCGATCCAGGGAGGCCCGGCAATTCCATCCTGGTCTGAGCGATCGTCGGACGAATGTATCGGCGGAATCGGCTGTTGGATCGATTCCGACCGCTTCACCATCGACGCGAAATCAGAGGGTAGTCCAGGCCAGGAAACTATGAGGGGGCCCATGATGCAAGCGCTTCTCGAAGACAGATTTAAGCTGAGGATCCACCGTGCGACCAGAGAGGTCCCGGTCTTTGAGCTGACGGTGGCCAACGGAGGCCCCAAACTGCAGCCGGCTAAGGAAGGAAGCTGCAGGCTTGTGTCCGGCACCACCGGTTTCGTAATTCCTACCGGCGCCATGTCCTGCGCCATGCAGAATGCGCGCGGGGGGATCGTCACGGTGGCAGCGCAGGCAGCGAGTCTCGGCGAATTTTCCGAGCTGCTCGGCTTGCATCCGGCTGCTGCGGGATTGGGCCGCCCGGTCGTCGATAAAACCGGCATCGCGGGGCATTTCGATTTCCACCTGGAATACGGGCGCCGGGACGTCCCTGCAAATCCGTCGATCTTTACCGCGCTGCAGCAACAGCTTGGCCTGAAACTCGAGCCGGCCAAGGGGCCCCGCGAATTCCTTGTCATCGATAGCGTGCAGCAGCCCTCCGGCAACTAGCTGTTTTAGAGCATTCTCGAGCTGCGTGGTTATGGACGCCCCCACCGGCGGAGCGACCGCTCCGCCTACATTCATTGGCGTGAGGCGCCGCGGTGCGTTGTGGCGTGGCCCGTGGCGCGCGCCAGAATGTAGAACCGTTTCCCGCAGGAACGGCAATGGCGCGGGGTGCGGCCCAGCCAGGCCATCACAGTGTCCAGCCAACCGCGCGGCATGGAGGAGACGATGTCCAGATTGAAGCACCTGGGGCATCGCACGTCGCCCGGCTTGACATGAATGGGAGTGTTGACTACCAAACCAAAGTCTATCAAACCGTTCTAACACCGGCACTCGCCCTGTACCTATTGGCACAGCCCTTCCAGAAGTAATGGGACTCGTGGCGCAATTTGGACAGGTGGTGCCAGCCGCCGGAGAACGCTCCGGTAGGCTGCCGGGTGTTAGCCTATCGTACGTGCGGAGCTTTTTTCTCTTCCTTTCGCGCCGGAAGCGGTTACGAAAATGGATGGAAACCTCTTCACTGGCCAAGCGCCTCTCGCGCCGTTTTGTGGCCGGCGAGACTCTCGGCGAAGCGTTGGCTGTCAGCCGAAAACTGAACTCCGAAGGCCTCACGGTGACCCTGGATCACCTGGGCGAAAGCGTCTCCACGCGGGAAGCCGCCGCCGAAGCGCGCGATGTTTACGTGCGCACCCTGGACGCCATCCAGAACTCGGGCATTCACGGCAACGTCTCGCTCAAGCTGACTCAGTTCGGCCTCGATCTGTCTTACGAACAGTGCCTGGCCAACGTGGAGCAACTGGTGAAGCGAGCGGACGAACACAATACGTTCGTGCGCGTGGATATGGAATCCAGCGGTTATGCGGACCGCACTTTGGATCTGGTAACCAGCCTCCACGAACGCCACGGCTCAGTGGGCGTGGTCATTCAAGCCTACCTGTACCGGAGCAAGGCCGATATCGAAGTATTGAATGGCCGCAGCATCCGGGTGCGGCTCTGCAAGGGCGCCTATCTGGAGCCGGCCTCGGTGGCATTCCCGCACAAAGCCGAGGTGGACCGCAGCTTTGTCGAACTGATGAAACTGCTGCTGGACCACGGCGTCTACCCGGCCATCGCCACCCACGACGAAGCCATGATCGCGCAGACCAAGGCGTACGCCGCGGCGCGGAACATCGCGCTCGATTCCTTCGAATTTCAGATGTTGTACGGGATTCGCCGCGACCTGCAGCGCAAACTGATCGCCGAAGGCTACCGGGTGCGGCTCTACGTGCCGTTCGGCCAGGCTTGGTACCCCTACTACATGCGCCGCCTGGCCGAGCGCCCGGCGAACGTGTTCTTCATGCTGCGGAATCTGTTCCGGCGATAACCAGCGCGGCCCTCCAGGTCGCGGCGGGGGCTAGCGCTTTCCGGCGAAGGCACCGTCCAGCTTGTTCAGCAGCGTCATGCCGGTAGGCTTCGATCCCCGCGCGGCCATGATCCGGAAACGGCCAAGAGCGCTTCATCGTTTTTGCCCCGTCACGGTATGGATGCCATCCATTCGGCGGCCTTCTGTGGAAACGCCAGGACGCCGACGACCACGGCCGCAGACATGCCGAACAGGATTAAACTGAAGCGGCTCCGCCGCCTGCACGCGCGTTGCCCTCGATACAACTGAATCAATCCCACGGCCAAAAGAACGACAGCAATGCCCAGCAGCCAGGGCCGTAACGCAGCTAAAGCGACACTCAATCCCAGCGCCCCCACTGCGCCGGCGATGCCCAGAGGCAGGCAGCACGCCAGTGTTGCCAGTGCGCTTAAGGCGGCAGCGACCGGCGCGCACCGTTCGGTAGCTCGCATTTAGGCCGCCTTGAGTTCCTTTACCTGATAGCCGCAGTCGGCGACGAACTTGGAAAGACTGTCTGCGCTCTGGCGAGCCGGGTCGAAAATGATCGTAGCCTGGCCATTCTTGTAATCAATGGATGCTTTTTCAACCCCGGCCATCCTGCGGAAAGAAGCTTCCAACCCGCGGGCGCACGAGGCACAGGTCATACCGGCAATGCGCATATGAATTGTTTTTGTTGTGCCTGCCTTTGATGAAGCGGCATTATCGGCGGCGGCGACAGGCGAGCTGCCACGAGCGGGCCAGAAGGCCGACGCGGCTACGAACACGCCAATCGTCAGCAGAAGAAGAATCGGCCAACGATCTTTCACGGCGAAACGATGCATCTTTTTAGCTCTCCTTTGCTTCGCGCACGGCGGAGCGTATCCATTCGGCTGGAGGAACTCCCGACCGGTGGCCCTGATCCGTGTAAGTGCGACACGTCAGGCCAAAATCTTGTGCGGATCTTGCTGCCGGCTCAACATCCTGCCCGTTGATCCGAATGGTGGGTGAGCCGAGAAAGCTCACGGTTCGCGCCGTGGCCGCGTCTTTTACTTCGACCTCAAGCATTTCCGCCGACACCCCTTCCACCCGGAGTGCTTCCCGCACCCGGCCGACTGCCGGAGGGTGATTCGGACAACCCGAAAAGTATAAGATTTCAACTTTCATTGTCTTTCTGACGAATTCTTTTCTGACGAATCCTTTTCTTGGGTTCACGGCCGATAGTTGCGGGCGTTCATGGCACGCTGACGAAGCTTACCATCGTCGCTGGAAGCGTGCCTGAGGCGCACGCATGGCCGCCGATAGTCCGGGGCACAATCGTGGCATTCAGCACCTTGGTGAGGTCGATTATTGCCAGAGAGCTGGCACCTGCGTTACCGAGCACGCCGATCGCGTCGCCGGTGTTGGGACTCTGATACGCGGTCACGGTATGGGGATCAAAGCCGTTGTCGAAGCCGCTAATGCCGCACGTCACCCAATCGCTGATGGCGGGAGTGCCACTGCCGGAAGTCGCAGGAAGCGCCAACGCGGTGAATGCGTTGCCGAAGAATTCCCCTGTCAGGACGCCGGTATGAGTATCCTGCGCCACCGCTATGCCGCTTGATCCCGCCGAGAGGATCGATTCCGACAGGATCTGATTCTGCGATGGCGCCGTCCACGTGCCGGGCGAGCCAGCCGCGAACGTAGCCTGGGTCACGTCGGCGATGAACACCACGGATGGAATAGCGAACTCCATAGGCGCCAGAACGATCCCCGTGCTGCACTCCTCACCCGCGGAATCGAGTTCTCCACCAACCGTGGCGTTCTCGAAGAACAGGGGGCTCCTGCTGTTAGCCACGTTGATGATTTCGTAGTTGCCCCTCTCGTTAGGCGACAACACCAGGTTGCGGATCGGATCGATTAGCGCGTCTTCCGTGATGTTGGTTGGGAAGACACCGCTCGGGCCGCCCGGCGCTTTAGAGGCGAATGCAGGCTCCAAGGAAGGGGATGAGCCAAGGTCAAGGAACTGGAACCCACCCGCGCCTGAGAGACTGAGGGCGATCGCTGCCTTATTGTGAACGGCGTCGATTGCTACTCCGCAGTCGGTGCATGAACCGCCGGAGAAAGTGATGGTTCCGGACCCGCCACTCGTCAATGTATTGGTCAAACTCGTGCCTGATATCAGATACACGTCTGTGTTGTTCGCGGTGCACACCGTCTGACCCGAGATCGGGTTCGGGGCGCAGGCATTCACTATGTTAGGCGTAGAAATTTTGGTCGGTATGACGCGGGTGCCCTCTATGTTGACGACCGAAACGCCGGTGACTGGAGTCACGGACCAATTACCCTTGGGGACGTACCCGACGACGTCCCTCCCGGTGACCAGTGCGGTCAACGAACTCGATGGCTGACAAGAACCCGGTGGTGGCGGAGTTACCGGATGCAGAACCTCGAAATCATCCGTCTCGGCATCCGACGGATCAAAGATGAGAACCTTGGGGTCGGATGCTGAAACCGAGGTTTTGGTGGTTTTAGCGATCAGCCACACCTCAAATTCGTTTTCGTCCTCGGCCTTTGGCGTCGCTGAAAAGGGAAAGAGCTGAACCGGCAACGTACCAGTCGCGGGATTGAACGTCCCATTAGCATGCTTGCAAGGTGGCCCCGTAGCTCCAGCAACCTTGCCGTGCAACACCAGCAGTTGGCGGCAGAGGGCGATGTCCGTTGAGAGCAGGGTGTGGCCATCGTGGTCTGTGACTTGAAAATAATACGTGCCATCCGGCAGACCTGAAGCTGCCTGCTCCTGTTCCGGACCACCGCTAAGGTACACGTCCGTAGACAAGGCAAAGATGTTCTCTTTGACGGCAGTGCCGTCCTTCTTAGTGGTGTGGATGGTGGCATCGCCGTCGAAAGCGCTGCCTGTGAATGGTGTAACCGCCAGAAACACGGCCACCGGAAAATAAACTCGCGTGGTTTTCATAAACATGACCTTCTCCTCTCAGCTCAAAATCTCCGTTTTACCTTCCGGGCACGGCCAGAAATAGCTGCTGCATCGATAAACGGCTACCTGCCATCGACTCCAAAATCGTATAGAACGACCGTGGTGCCTGTTGCGGTGCCAGCCATCGTCGTGGTAGCAACTCTGATGAGCGACAAAGCCGCGCCCGGAAAGTGTGGATGCCGGCCGCCTTCCTGGCGACCGCGCGGTTCGTGTGCTCTCGCTCTATGCGGTTCTGGCAGACTGCGAGTCGAGTGCTCTACGCGATTAACGGAGCCTGAGCGCGCTGAATCACCCGGCGGCAGCGGCTCCGGTGCCCGATCAGTTGCCTTGATTGCCCAGGCTACTCTACCAGGAACGCATAGATCTTGCCGGCCGACGCGGCGTTCGACGACACATTGGCGCCCGGCGGCAACAACCCATATTCACCGGCGCTGAACGTGCCGAACTTCAATTGGTAAATCTGTTTGGCCAGTTTTTCGCTCTGGAACGGTACAGCCGCCCGCACGGTGCTGATAGAAATGTTAATGCGTCCGCGGGCCAATTCCACTTCACGCCGGTCCCTCTTGACATTGAACCGCACGCATATGTATTCCGCGGGATCCGTGCCTTCCGGCAGCTTTAGCACGAACTCAGCACTTGGCCCGACGTGGGTGGGGCTGTGGCGGCCCTGAACCCACCCGTTGACCTTCGCCGCCTTGATGCCGTAGGTAAACGCCGCGGCGGCGCGGGCGGTTCGCAGGTTTAGAATCTCGGGGCGAACCGGGATGTACTTCTTATCCTTTAAGAAATAGATGCCCAGTTCGTCCGGAAGCAGGATGCCATCCTTCGCCACCACGGGCAGTTCTGCCTTGGGCGCGCTGCCGGCAGCCTCCTTGGCGACCATCGCTGCTATGACCTTGTCGCCGACCCCCGCGCCCTTCAGCGCGATCAGGTCATCGGTGCTGGTAGCGTATTTGCCTGGCTGCGCATTGACGCTGCTGAGAATTACCTCTTCGCCTAAACCGGCCTTAGCCATCTTGATAACGGCGTCGTTAGTAAGCGCGGTTTGTGCAAGTCCAATCGCGAGGGCGAAAACCGCCAGAGTCCCGGAAAGTTGTCTCGTTCCCATGATCATCTCTTACCTTTTACCTTTTCGATTCTTGGGCGACGGAGCCATTGTTGAGCGACTGCTGAGCCACAAGCAGGGAGCAAAATGCCAGAAATACGAATGTGAAAAGATGTTTGAGCATACAGCTTCTCCTTAACGAGGACTGCCATTCTTGGCTGGAATCCCCGAGATTTGGCTTTTCGTGTCGGGTCGGTGATTGCCATGCCAAAGACCTAGCCGCGACGCGACGCCGCCACTATTCCGGCGGAGAGCGTCACAGTTAGCTCGACGTTCTCGCCAGGCGCCCCATCTTGATCTTCTATACGGACGGGCAACCCGAATACGGGAGAAAAATTTAGATCGGGGCTCTCAGAGCGAATTGACTGGAACGTATCAAGGTCTTTTTGGCTGTAAGCGGGCGATGGCCTTTTCGAACACGGCTGCAAAGTGATCGTCGGACAACTCCGCCGCCAGGTCCTTGTACAGGGGCAGGCGCTCGGCCGGATCCTTTGAAGAGATGTTTCGTGCGTGGTGCCCAAGTGCGGATGCCACCGACAAGTGGTAGAGCAGTGTGGCAGCGGCGTTTTGGTCGGGGGCTTCGGTGGCCACGGCCAAGCGTTTGGCCGCGCTCTTTATTGCAACCAGAGCCTCCACCGGCGTGTCCGGGGAACAGACGGCCTTCAGCAGTGCCCCTCCGGACTGCTCGGTGCCGGCGCACATCTCCATGAGCAGGTGCTCCAACCGCTCCGAGTTGCCGATCTCCAGGAGCAAATCCCGCGTCGCGTTTACGTCA
>DATMNI010000005.1:0-11975 GCA_035570275.1 Candidatus Acidiferrales bacterium
CCGCGGCGGCGATTCTTCCGAAGTTGAAGAGCGACAACCGGAAGGTGCGGATCACCGCCGAAAACGCCTGGAAGTCGATGGCCGGGACGAAGGCGTAGACCCAATCAAACGTAAACCCCAATCAAACAGGAGGCGATAATGCCGCAAGTCGTGCGAAACAGCCCCGTTTATGACGTGGTTGTCATCGGATCGGGAGCCGGCGGGGGCACGGTCACCAAGGTTCTCGCGGATCTGGGTGTATCGGTGTTGCTGATGGAAGCGGGCCCGATGTTCAACCCAGCCAAGGACATCAAGGAGCACATGTGGCCCTACCAGGTGCCGCACCGCGGCGTGGGCCCTCACGGGGAAGGTTATTTCGGCCGGTCGCCGTTCACCTTCAGCGCCTCGTTCGGCGGCGCTCAGCTCGATGGCGAGCCCTACACCGTGGCGCCGGGCAGCGACTTTTCGTGGTTTCGCTCGCGCATTCTGGGAGGCCGGACCAATCATTACGGCCGATTCTCACTGCGCTTCGCGGACTACGATTTCAAACCACACTCGCGGGACGGCCTGGGCTGGGACTGGCCCGTCTCGTACGAAGACATTTCGCCATACTACGACAAGGCCGAGACGTTTATCGGTGTGGTCGGAACCAAGGAGGGAATCCGCAGCGCGCCGGACGGTATCTTCCAGACCCCGGCCGCCCCTAAGGTTCACGACATTTTGACGAAAAAGGCGTGCGGCAAGCTCGGCATTCCTTGCATTCCGATGCGCTCGGCCATCATTACCCAGCCTACCAACGGGCGCGCGCCGTGCCACTACTGCGGCCAATGCGGACGCGCCTGCATGACTGCGTCCAACTATGCCTCCAGCTACGTGCAGATCTTCCCGGCCATGAAGACCGGCCGGGTAAAGGTGATCACAAATGCGATGGCGCGCGAACTGCTGACCGACGATGCCGGCAAGGTACGCGCGGTCTCCTACGTGGACAAGAACACGCGCGGCGAGCAGCAGGTGCGGTGCCGCACGGTAGTGCTGGCGGCCAGCGCATGCGAATCGGCGCGGCTGCTGCTAAACTCGAAATCGCCGCGTCATCCCGCGGGGCTGGCGAATTCCTCGGGCGTGGTTGGCCGCTATCTGACCGACACCGTCGGCACCGGCCTCAGCGGCCACATTCCGGCGCTGGAGGGGCTGCCGCACTACAACTCCGACGGATATGGGACCCACATGTATATACCCTGGTGGCTTTGGGAGAAGCAAAAGGACGTGGGATTCCCGCGCGGTTATCACGTCGAACTGGGAGGCGGCTTCGGAATGCCGGGCGTCGGGTCGTTCCAGGCTACCTGCCAGCGGCACGAAGGCTATGGCCTGGGGCTCAAAAAAGCCATTCGCGAGGAATACGGCACGGGCGTCAGCTTTTCCGGACGGGGCGAGATGATTCCCAACGAGAAATCGTATTGCGAAATCGATCCGCAGATGGTGGACCGCTGGGGCATCCCGGTGCTTCGTTTCCACTGGGAATGGAGCGACCACGAACTGAAACAGGCCGAGCACCAGGTGAGGACCTTCGCCGAGATCATTCACGCCATGGGCGGAACAGTGACCGGAGGGCGGCGGGGCAGCGCCGAGGCGGGCGGCGGGACCGGCCGCCAGGTCATTTCGCGCGGCGGCGCCGTCATTCACGAGATCGGCACCGTGCGCATGGGCGACGACCCTAAGACCAGCGTTCTGAACCGCTACTGCCAGTCGCACGACGTGAAGAACCTGTTCGTGGCCGACGGAGGGCCCTTCGTCAGCAATTCCGACAAGAACCCGACCTTGACGATCATTGCGCTGGCATGGCGCACCGCCGAGTACCTGGCCGAAGAAATGAGGAAAGGCAATGTCTGAGTATTCGCGAAGAGACCTGCTGCGAAGTGTCGCGCTGGCCGTTGTCAGCGCGGAAGCCATCAGTGCTCAGGAAGGCCAGCACGTCCACCAAATGGCCACGGACAGGACCGAAAAATCCGGCCGTTACGAACCCAAAGCACTGACAGCTCACGAATACGCCACGCTGGAGCGGCTCACCGACCTGATCATACCGCCCGAAGGCAAATCACCAGGCGCGCTGGCCGCCGGGGCCGCCGCTTGGATCGACATGCTGGCCAGTGAAAACGAGCGGCTGGCGGCCATCTACACCGGTGGATTGGCGTGGTTGGATCACGCCATGCTGGGCCGCTCGGAGAAGAATTTCGTCGACGCATCGCCAGCCGGGCAGACGGCCCTGCTGGACCTGATCGCGTATCGCAAGAACGATTCGCCCGATTTGGGCCCGGGCATCGGGTTCTTCGACTGGGCACGACGCATGACGGTGGACGCGTTCTACACCAGCAAGATTGGGATCGAGGACCTGGACTATCGCGGCAACACCGCCATGGCCAGGTACGAGGTTCCGGTCGAAGCCATCCAATACGCATTGAAGAAAAGCGGCTAAGACGCCTTCTAAGAGATGTAATTCGAGAAGGACCAGGAATGCTTCAGCCGGGTTCCACCTCGACAACAAGGGGATGCCGGGTGCCGGTGAACACCGCACCGGGCGTGTTGCCTTTCACCGGCCACCGACCACCGGCCACCGACCACCGACCACCGGCCACCGGCATCTGTATGATTGAAAGGTGCGCTATCTCCACACCGGCCGGCTGCCGGCGGTCCACTCCATCCTGCTGGTCGAAAGCGGAACCCGCGGCCTGATCGAAGGCCTGATCCAAGGACTGCGCCAGTCTTGGGGCGGTGAAATCTTCATCGACCTCGTCACCTGCTTCGCCACCTTGCCCAAAGGCTTCGCGCCCCACAATACCCGCGTTTACCGCGTCGCCGACTACCGCGGACGCGAGGCCCGGGCCCGCCTTTACCGGGAACTGGCGCAGAACCACTACTCGCTCATGGGCATCGTCTGCTCCGGCGAGCCCGTCATGACCAAGTGGAAATGGGCGCTGGCCCTGCGCATCCCCGCCAAGATTTTCATCATCAACGAAAATGGCGATTACTTCTGGCTCGACCGCCAACACCTCGGCCCCATCCGCCGATTTGTGCTGTACCGCTCAGGTCTGGCGGGCGCGGGTGCGGTTCGCACCGTGGCGCGCCTGATTTCCTTCCCGTTCACGCTGCTTTATCTGTTACTCTATGCAACGTCCGTGCATGCCAGGCGGGCGTTCCGCACAGGTTTGGCCAAGCCAGGTTTGGCCAAGCAAGGCTCGGCCATGCGAGGTTGACTCATGAAAGCCATCCAGGTAAAGGAACCCGGCGGTCCCGAAAAAATGGAATTGGTGGACGTCGCCACGCCGGCGCCCGGCCCGCGCCAGGCGCTGGTCCGCATCGCCCGCAGCGGCGTGAACTTCATCGACGTCTACTTCCGCACCGGTCACTATAAGGCCGACCTCCCCATGTCTCTGGGCGCGGAAGGCGCAGGCACCGTGGAGGCCGTGGGCGCCGACGTCACGGAGGTGGCGCCCGGCGACCGCGTGGTCTACGCCATGGCGCGCGGCTCCTATGCGGAGTACGCCGTGGTCCCTGCGGCGCAACTGGTCAAGCTGCCCGGCGCCGTCGATTTCGCCACCGCCGCTGCCGCCATGCTGCAGGGAATGACTGCCCATTACCTGACGCACTCCACCTTTCCGCTCAAGAGCGGCGACACTTGCCTGGTGCACGCCGCGGCGGGCGGCACTGGCGGGCTCATCGTGCAAATGGCCAAGATGCTGGGCGCGCGCGTCTTCGGCACCGTTTCCACGGCCGCCAAAGCGCAGGCCGCGCGCGAATCCGGCGCCGACGAAACCATTCTCTATACCCAACAGGATTTCGAAGCCGAAGTGAAGCGGCTCACCAACGGCCGCGGGGTGGACGTGGTGTACGATTCCGTCGGCCAAACCACCTTCGACAAGAGCCTGAACTCACTCCGCCCCCGTGGAACCCTGGCGCTGTTCGGCCAATCCAGCGGCCCTGTGCCGCCCTTCGACCCCAACATTCTCAATGGGAAGGGCTCCCTGTTCCTCACCCGCCCCAGCCTGGGCTACTATATACTGACGCGCGACGAATTGCTCTGGCGCGCCGGCGATGTGCTGCTGTGGATCGCCGCCGGCAAGCTCAAATTGCGCATCGATGGAACATACCCGCTGGCCGAAGCCGCAGCCGCACACCGCGCGCTCGAAGGCCGGCAGACTACCGGCAAAGTGCTGCTCGCGGTCTCATGATGAAAACAGCAAACGGTGGCCAGTGGCCACTGGTCACCGGTGTTCCTGACGCACCGGCCACCGGCATCTGGCCACCCGTCACTGGTTTTCCTGAAGCACCGGCCACCGGTCACCGGCCACCGGTCACCGGTCTTCCTGACCCACCGGCCACCGGCCACCGGTCACCGGCCACCGGTTTTCCTGACGCACCGGCCACCGGCCACCAGCCACCGGCCACCGGTGTCCAGTGACCCTCCAGGCCAAGCTCACGCTCGGTTCCGTCCTGCTGGCCACCCTCATCGTCGGCCTCATCTCCGCGGTAGACCTGGGCAACGTCATGCAGCTTGAGTTCGAATCCACGCTGGATGGCGCTGAGCTGCTGAAATCGCAGGCCACCTTCGCGGTCACCGAAGCCCTCAGTCGTCTGCCGCGCTCCATCCCCCTGAGCGACGCCGTGCGCGATCGGGCCCTCACCGACCGGCTGCGCAAACTGGTCACCGCGTCGCGGGCCATTCTCGAAATCGCCATCGTGGAACCGGTCACCAACGTAATCCTGGCCGATACGCTTCCCACCCGGATCGGCACCATCGGCATTCCGAACCAGGATTTCGGTCCGCTAGTGAAAGACACCGGCTGGCCGGCCAAAGTCCGCGTACTCACGCGCACCGACGTACAGTATTACCAGCTCCAAGACCTGCTCGGCCCTTCCGCGGACAAGCCTCTGCTCTATGTTCGGGTCATTGTGCTGCCCTCCCTGATTCGCAACAAAATGATCCCTACGATGAACCAGACGGCGCGGATTGCCGTCTTCTCCGTCATCGGCGCGGTGGTCCTCACGTTTCTGTTCTCCACCCTCGCCTTCCGCCCCCTTGGCCACATCGACCACATGCTCGATATGGTGGCGAAGGGCGAGTTCGAACCCGAAACCCCCGAACCCGAAAAGGCCGCCACTGACGAACTCTCCGTGATGGCCTCCAAGGTCAGCCTGCTCGGCCAACGCCTGCGCGGCGCGCAATATGAAGCCGCCGACCTGCGCGGCAACATCGGCCACCTGCTGCAGGACCTGGAAGACGCCGTCTTCATCTTCAACCGCGAACGGTGCCTGGTTTTTGCCTCGGGCTCGGTGGAGAAGTTCCTGGGCAAGAACCGGGACGACCTGCCCGGCCTGCCGCTCCCTGACGTCTTCCCGCCCGCCACCACACTGGGGCTGCTGGTCGCCCAGGCGTCGCAGACCGGCCGCACTATTCGCAACCGCCGCATCCCTTTGGGGACCCCCGGCGAAAACGTGGTGGGCCTGGCCGTAGTGCTGCTTTCCGTGGATGTTCTGGAGAGCCTGTCCGGAACCACCGGCCCCGGCTCCGGCCTGCTGATCCGGCTGCGTGACCCCGAAGCGCAGCGGAAGATCGGCCGCGAACTCCAGACTGCCGACCGCCTGGCCGCCATCAGCCGCATTTCGGGCGGCGTGGCGCATGAGGTCAAGAATCCGCTCAGCGCCATCCTCCTGCACGTGGAAGTGGCGCGCTCCAAACTGCGCCGCGGCGACACCGACGTGACCCCCGAAATGGACATCATCTCGCGCGAAATCCTGCGCCTGGACCGCGTGGTGAAGACCTTCCTGGATTTCACCCGCCCGGTGGAACTGAACCTCGGCAATGTCCCCGTGCAGCAGTTGATGAATGAGATCGTGGAACTGGCCCGGCCGCAAGCCGTCGCCTCCAAAATTCAGGTGGCAGTGCAGGGCGAAGCCGAAGGCGCGGAAGTCCGCGTGGACCGCGACCTCATCAAGCAGGCCATTCTCAACGTGGTGGTAAACGGCATGCAAGCCATGCCCGATGGCGGCAACCTGAGTTTCGAATGTTCGGTCAGCGAAGACACGGCCGAGATTCGCGTGGCCGACACCGGCGCGGGCATCCCCCAGGAATTGCGGGAAAAGATTTTCCGCCTGTACTTCACCACGCGGAAAGAGGGCTCCGGAATCGGCTTGGCCATGACGTTCCGTATCGTGCAACTCCACGATGGTACAATCGATTTCACCAGCGAACCGGGGAAGGGCACCACCTTCCTCATCCGCTTGCCGATTGCGGTTTGATCGAGGATCGCCCCGTGAAGAGCGCCCGGATGAAACAGATCGAATCAATTCTGGTTGGCTGCCTGGCGATCTCCCTCGCCGGTTGCGCATTAGGGGGCGCACCCAAGACCGCCCAGGCCGTACCGCCGGCGCCGGCGCCGATGGTCGCGCCGCCGCCCGCACCGCCCGAACCGCTCTCCATTCCCCAGACCAACGTGGAGTTGCCGGCGCCCCAGCCTTTGGATCCCGAGGCCCTGTTTACCTTGCCGCCGCCGCCTGAGCCGCTCCCCGAACCCATGACGCTGCGGCGGCCGAAACGGCCCGCGCCGGCAACGTCCAATTCCGCGCCTAAGCCCGAGGCCGGCCCTACTCCGGCCGAGCCCGAGGAACGCCCCGCCATCCAGGAGATCATCCCCGCCCCCGAACAGCAGCGCCTGCACGACTCGGTGATACGGCGCAAGGCCGAAATCACTCAGATACTCAACCAGACCAACAGCCGGCGGCCCACTAAACTGCAGCAAGGCGTAGTCCGCATGATCCACGATCTCTTCAACCTGGCTGCCGAAGCCGAGACTCACGGGGATTTGAAGCAGGCCGATGCCAATCTGGAACGCGCCCAAGTGCTCGCCAGAGAGTTGCAGAGCGCCAAATGAGCTGGAAATCCCAGGATCGGTAGAGATTCGGAGCGGATCGCCGATATGGTGTAATGTGGTGATTCGTGAGGCGACCGAAACAATACTCCCGCCCGTGGCCGTTGAGGAAGGTAGTGTAATGCAAGAGGCAAGGACGGGGGTGGCGGAACCGGGCGCACTCGATGAGGTGCGTCGGGAAGCCAGCCGCCAACTGAATCCGCAGCGTAAGGCGGAGTTGGGTCAGTTCATGACGCGCGAGAGTGTAGCGAAGTTCATGGCCGGCCTGTTCACCGACCGGGTTGGCTCTATACGTCTGCTGGATGCGGGCGCTGGCATTGGGTCACTGACAGCGGCGTTCCTCAACCGCTGGGGCAGTCATGACGTATGCGCCACGGTCTACGAAATAGACGAGGGGTTGGCGTCCTACCTGCGTTCGACATTGGGCGCCTATGCTAATGGCAGCTTTGAGGCCACTATTATCGAACGTGACTTCATTCAGGATGCGGTTTACAAAATCACGATGGGCTGGAAGGGAATTGGTTATACGCACGCGATTCTGAACCCACCCTACAAGAATATCAACAGCGATTCAGCCCATCGGGCCTTACTCCGCGCTGTCAGGCTGGAAACCGTCAACCTTTATTCGGCTTTCGTGGGGCTCGCAATAGCGCTGATGGCGGAGGGTGGCGAGATTGTGCGATCATTCCACGGAGCTTCTGTAACGGGCTTTACTACCGGCCATTTCGGGAGTGGCTGCTGGCCAAGGCTTCAATCGAGCACATCCATCTGTTCCACAGCCGGACGAGTGCATTTAATGATGACGAGGTCCTTCAGGAGAACGTCATTATCAAGCTCGTGCGCGCGAAACAACAGGGCAAGGTCACTATCACTACCGCCAGCGACACAGGCTTCGCCGACCTGCAGTCCCACGAATACCCGTTTTCGGAGATCGTTCGCGCTGGAGAAGAGCAGCAGTTCATCCATGTGCCGGTAGCGCCGTCGCATAGTGGTTTGGATGGCGTTCCGCTAGCTCACCGGACTCTTGATGAGATCGATCTCGAGGTCTCGACTGGGCCGGTCGTGGATTTCCGGCTCAAGGGTTTCCTGCGCCAAAACCCGGACCAGGAAACAGTACCTCTTCTCTACCCAACGCACTTCGTCAACGGCCGGTTGGAGTGGCCGCGGAACTCCAGGAAGCCTAATGCCCTGATGGATCACCCCGAGACCAGAAAATGGCTTTACCCAAAAGGGTGCTACACCGTCGTGCGGCGGTTTTCGTCGAAGGAGGAACGGCGGCGCATCGTGGCGTATGTGGTCGATCCGGAGGCATTCGTGGGCGATAGGATCGGGTTTGAGAATCATCTCAACGTATTTCACTCCAGTAAGAAAGGCATTGATGGCGATGTGGCCCACGGTTTGGCAGCGTTCCTAAACTCGACGGGAGTGGATGACTACTTCCGCCGGTTCAGCGGTCATACGCAAGTGAATGCAACGGATCTCCGTCTTCTCCGCTATCCGGCGCGCCAAGAATTGGAGAACCTCGGCCGTTGGGCGAGAGCGCAGGGAAATCTCACGCAAGAATTGATTGATCGTCAGGTAGCGGCGCTGAATGGCAAGAAAGAGTAAGATTGCTGATGCCCTTCAAGTGCTAAGTGAGTTGGGGATGCCGCGGGCCCAGCAGAATGACCGCTCCGCGTTGTGCCTTCTGGCGCTACTGGACTTGAGGCCGCATAAATCATGGGCGGCCTCGACGAATCCGCTCATTGGGATCACACCCATGATGGAGTTTGCGCGGGATCATTACGGCAAACACTATGCGCCCAACACACGCGAGAACTTCCGCCGTCAGACTGTGCATCAGCTTGTGGCGGCTGGAATCGCCTTCTATAACCCGGATAACCCAGCCCGTCCGGTAAACAGCCCGAAGGCGGTTTGCCAGATTGAGCCCGAGACGCTGGCGCTACTACGTACTTTCGGTACCGGTGCCTGGAACAAGAATCGTCAGGCTTACCTCAAAAAACGGAAGACGCTGGTGGCGCGCTATGCAATGGCGCGGGAAATGCGGAAGATACCAGTCAAGCTGGCGACCGGCGATACGATGCGCCTCAGCCCGGGCGCTCACAGCGAACTGATCAAAGCCATCATCGAGGAATTCGCGCCACGTTTTGTGCCGGGCGGCGTTCTGGTTTATGCCAGTGACACTGGCGAGAAATGGGGGTATTCCGACAGAAAGCTTCTGGAGGATCTGGGCGTGTGGATCGATGACCACGGCAAGATTCCAGACGTAGTTCTTTATTGCCCCACACGCGAATGGCTGCTGTTGGTGGAGTCTGTGACGAGCCATGGCCCTATGGATGAGAAACGGCACCAGGAGTTGGCGCGTTTGTTTGCCGGATCAAAGGCGGGTCTTGTCTATGTGACTGCCTTTCCGTCGCGGGCCTTAATGACACGGTATCTGGGAGCGATCGCATGGGAAACGGAGGTCTGGGTTGCCGATGCGCCATCCCATCTGATCCATTTCAACGGGGCGCGGTTCCTCGGACCCTATAGGTAAGCGTGTCGATCACGGAACGGCGCCTGCCGTACCCGCCCGTGTTTCGTGAAACGCTCGCGGAAGCGGACCAACGGCTGCGGCAGACTAAGTACACCGTTTTAAATACGGTTTCGTATCTTGGGCGGAACGCTCCCTAACGGTCACGGCTCTGATTGGAGCCGCGCGCGTCAGCAGGCGGTTTCTCGACACGTTAGCGAACTTCTGAAACGGTGTACCAAGCTGCAGCAATGCATAGTCCGCATTATTCAGACCTGCTCAGCCTGCCTACCGAAGCCAGGACCACCCCTCGCCAGGGAATGGCAGAGCGCCAAATGTAGGCTCGGCGATTGGCCAGTCACAAGACTTTGAAATAACCTGTATCCCGCCTGAATCGTGCAGGTTGGTGCGAAAAACAGCCCTTGCCTACTCCCGGTTTCTTGGGTGCCCGGTGGGATCATGTAGGCGGGGATAGCGATTCGGGGCAGCGTTTCCGGGAACGGATCCGGGACAATCCGGGACAAAATGCCCGTTTGCGCGGCCGACCAGAATTAACCCCCCTATTTTCAATGCGGTTTTGGGAAACCGGGTCATTTTGTCCCGGATACCAGAGGTTTATCTATATATGAACGAAGTGATCGAAAATCAGAAACCGGAGCCCAATGAGTCTAATCCGCACAGTCTCGACCTTGGGCGCTGGATGGGCCGCCGCGAAGCGTTCGGCCTGATGGCGGGGCGTTGTGCCGCTGCCGATATCGAGACGCTGCGCCGGATTCGCGAGCAGAAACTCTACAAGGAGCTGCGTCCTTCATGGGTCGAGTTCTGCACGCTGGACTTGCATGTGGTGCGACGCAGCGTAGACCGCGAGATCGGATATCTGGATGAGTTCGGACCGGACTTCTTTCACGTCCGGCAGATGACGCACATCGGACCCAAAGACTACCGAAGCATCGCCTCGCACATCACGCCGGAAGGCGTGCGCCTGAACGGAACAGCGGTGGCCTTGCTGCCGGAAAACAGCCAGGCGGTTACGGCCGCGGTCGCCGAGTTGTTGAAGCGGATCGAACCGATGGAGTCCAAGCCGGCGCCGGTGTCATTCGATGCGGCTTTGAAGCGCTGCCACACCGTCACCGGGATGTTGGATGCGATGCCGGAGTCGCTCGACGTAAACCAGAGGATGGATCTGGGCGCCGCGGTTGCCGAACTCCGCAGGGCCGCGGCCCGCTTGGGCGTGGCGGTGTTTGATCGGCGCTAAAACGCAGCCAGCCCCGCCGTGCCCTGTTTGATGGCCCGGCGGGGCTGGTTGCAACCCTGCAAACACTTACTTCTTTACGGGCGTGGCAGCCGGCGCGGCAGCGGTACTGGAGCTGCCGGTGGTTTTCACGGCCGGTTTCACGGCGTGCTTTTTGGTGTGCTTCTTCACCTTGGCGGTGGTGGCAGCTGGCGCCCCACTGCCGCTGGCGGGCGGTGTGGCCGGGGTCTGCGCAGCAAACGTCAAAGGCAGCGTGGCGAAAGCCAGAGCGATGGTCATCAAAGTCGTTTTCATTTTGTTTATCTCCCTTGCGGGCTTCTTGATGATGCCCGCTCACAATCCCATCATGCGGCCTAAGCGCCTGAAACACGATAGCCTGCGCAGGCTATTCGGAGTGCCCAATTCAGGGCCTAAACGGTTAAGGTTTGTTAGGGTTTCGGAGGAAGGGCTGCGCGCCGTTGCCGATACCGGGCCTTGGGTCCAGCGCACTGTGCAAGAATGTGCTTGACTCTGACGTTGCGTCAGGCCTGAGCATGGCCCTGGAGGGAGGTTCCGGGTGAATCAGTCGTATCGGGTGCAGCAATTTGCCGAACTGGCGGGGGTTACGGTTCGGGCGTTGCATCACTACGACCGGATAGCGCTGCTCAAGCCCAGGCGCACGGAGGCGGGGTACCGGTTCTACGGGATCCGCGAACTGGAGCGGTTGGAGCAGTAGCGCTGAAATTCCTCGGGCTGCCTTTGAAGCAGATCAAGACCCTGCTGGACCGGGAGGCTCGCCAGTTGGCGGACGCTTTGCGGTCGCAGCGGCGGGCGCTGGAGGAGAAACGCCGGCGCCTGGATCGCGCCATCGAAGCCATACACAACGCCGAAAAGGCGATCCGCCCCGGTCAGCAGGCTGACGCTGCGATGCTGAAAAAAATCATCGAGGTGATCGAGATGCAAGACAATACCGATTTCATGAAGAAGTATTACAGCGAGGCGGGCCAGGCCAAAATGGCGGAGCGCCGGGAGCAATGGAACCCGGAATTGCAGGCCCAAGCCACCAAGGACTGGACCGACCTTTTCCGCGACGTGGAGGCGGCGCTCGGCGAAGACCCGGCCAGCGAAAGGTGCAGGCGCTGGCGGCGCGATGGAAGAAACTGGTGGAAGCTTTCACCGGCCGCGACCGCGACATCGGCGAAGGGTTGGGCAAGGCTTGGGCCGATCGCGAAAACTGGTCGCCAACCATGCAGCAACAGAGCGCTTCGTTCGCCGATAAACGCATCTGGGAGTTCATGAGGAAAGCTATGAAGTGCCAGGAGTAGAGGTCGGT
>DATMNI010000006.1:0-35324 GCA_035570275.1 Candidatus Acidiferrales bacterium
CAGGGAGCGGTCAGCCACAAGCACCTCGACTACTATCTGGACGAGTTCACGTTCCGCTTCAATCGACGGAGATCAAGAAGCCGAGGCAAGCTCTTCTATCGCCTGGCACAGCAGGCCGTCGCAGTCGGGCCAGCCCCCTACAATCAAATCGTCCACCCGACCTCAGTCAGGGCCCATGCCAAACCACAACCTGTGGGGTCTACCTGAGTGAAGCGGATACTCACCTCCAGCGATTAGGGCTGGAGAAGCCGTAGAGGCTGGCAGCCGTGCAACTGCCTGTGAATGCCTGCGGCAATACGTTTTCAGGAGAGCCGGATGTCGGGAAATCCGCTTGTCCGGTTCGACGAGGGGAGAGTGGGTCGCACCGCAAGTTGTCGCCCTCTCTCCTACTCTACCCTTTAAAGTGCTGAATCTAATCAGACGCGCCTCGCGCCAGCGGAAGGAGAGGAGCCGCGCTGGTTCGGCGCGCGCCAGGATGAACGCACTCTGTTAGATGTCTGAAAACGGAAGCGCGCGTCGCACTGGTGCCGCGCCAATACGCATGGGGTAGGGCTGCCTTGAGGTGGACTTTACCCTGTGATAGCCGCGGCGGGGGAGCCCGGCCTTGGCGCTGAATGCGCCGCTGCGCCATCCTGGGGCAGTGGCACCACGTCCACTTCCGCCAGCGCCGACGCCGGCACCCGCTCGTGCAGCAAGAGCTCGGTTGCCAGCACCTGCGGTTCCGCGTGAAAGTATTGCCGCAGGGGATTGTCGAACAGAAGGTTCACGATGGCCAGCAGGCTCATGCCCTGATGATGGGCCATCCACATCCGCACCGCCTCGCCACCGGCACGGGTATAATCGATGGCTTCATAAAATCCGTACCGGGCGAACCAGCCGAACTCCTGCATGCAACGCAGGTTCGCTACCGCCGTGGCGGGGTCAACCCCCGCCGCCAGGAAGCTGGAATAAGGGGAGATCACCAGGGCCTGCGAATCGGTTCGCTTCATGGCTAATTCGGGGACGCCGAACGCCTCGTAGCCGTACTCGCCGTCGGGGCCGGATAGATAGGCCGATTCGGAAATTCCCCACGGCACGCCTTTGCGCCGTCCGTACTCGCGCTGCGAGCGAACCGCGGCCTTCATGCTCTGATCCATGATGGTATCCGGGTGATGCCGCATCCACAGCGACGGCATGAGGTATTCGAACATGGTGCCGCTCCACGAGAGCAGCAAGCGTTCGCCGCGGAACAAGGTGTGGGCGCGGCCCAGCCGGAACCAGGACTCCTGGGGGATGTCCCCCTTGGCGATGGCCACAAAACTAGCCATCCGCGCTTCCGACGCCAGCAAATTGTAGCTGGAAGGATCGAGTTGGCCCGTGGCAACGTCGAAGCCGACCGAAAGCGCCTTCTTGCGCCGCTGATACAGGAACTTGAAATCCATCTCCCGAACCAGTTGTTCGCAGAGCTCCGCGATGGTTTCCAGCTCTACCGCCAGTTCCCTGGTGATTCCACGCTTCACCGTGGATTCCGAGGCCAGCGCCAGCGCGGCCTGCTTCAAGGTCCATAAGCTTACAGCCAGGTTGCCGCTATCGACGGTCGACACAAACGACGGCGGCAGCGGTTCCAGCGAGCAGATGTCGTACCAGTTCAACAGGTGGCCGCGGTGTTTGGGCAGCCGCACCACCCGGTCCAGGGTCTGCCGCGTCTGAAATACGAATTCGGCCAGGGGCATTACGCCCAGGTGCAAGGCCGCGATACGAGCGTTGAGCAGCATCCCGAGATTGGTCGGCGAGAGGCGGAGCTCGACGGCGCCGTTTTCCCGCACCGAATCGGGAATCAGCCAGTTGGTGGATGCAGAGCTCCAGTCGTGAAAGAACCGCCAGATCCGATCCGCGGATTCGCGCATCAACTGCACCTGCTCTTTGCTCAGCCGGCTATGAACCGCACGCGGCCGCTGGTTCAGCCAGCTTGAAAACGCGCGCGATACAATCCACAGAACCAAGAGAGGCGCGGCGGACAGCAGGGCCTCGGGCCGGGCGAGCCGAATGGTTGCGGCCAGGCCGAGGGCGATCCAGGGCGTCCATTCCAGGTAAATGTCCACCGTGGATTTGGGACGGTGGGCTGCTTCTGCCTCGGCGGCGGTCTCCCATTCCAGCATCTTCTTCCTGGTCACGAACACGCGGCCTACGGCGCGGACGATGGCGTCCATCGAGATCAGCGCCTGGTGCAGAAGAAAGATCAGGCTGCACATGGCGGCGAGCGCGTTTTCCCGGAAGCTGCGGGCTGAACCGTACACCCACGCCGGCAGCGCGCGCCGGCTGTGCGGAACCCGCAGCAGAGCGAAAAAGAGGCCGGAAAAAACCGGGACGCACCACATCAGGATGGTCGCGGCGGTCCAGTATTCCGGCCGCCCCGGCAGCCATAGCCAGCCGCTCAGCAAGAGCAATAATAATCCCGCCTCCAGCAGGCTTCGCCGCAGATTGTCGAGGATTTTCCACTGCGAGATCAGGGTGATCGGATTGGGAATCATGCGCCCGTAAAAGTCGGGAACCCGCGACTGAGTCCAGCGCATGATCTGCCAGTCGCCGCGCATCCACCGGTGCTTGCGGCGGCTGTAGGCGCTGAAGTGTGACGGATAATCGTCGATCAGCTCGATATCGCTGACCAGTGCGGCCCGGGCATACGCGCCTTCGATCAGATCGTGGCTAAGCAGCGCGTTTTCCGGAAACCGGTGCTCCAGCACCTGGCGCAACGCATCCACTTCATAGATGGCCTTGCCGGTGAAGATGCCTTCGCCGAAGAGATCCTGGTACACGTCTGAGATAGCGCGCGTGTAAATATCAAATCCGGTTTGTCCCGAGTACAGGGCCGCCAACCGGCTGCGGGAAGCCGATTGAACGCTGATGCCGATTCTTGGCTGCAGAATGCCATATCCCTCCACCACCATGCTTCTCGCCGGGTCCACCACGGCCTGGTTGAGCGGGTGGGCGATGGCGCCGATTAGCCTGGCGGCCGAGTCTCGCGGAAGCTGGGTGTCGGAATCCAGCGTGATCACGTAGCGCACGTCCGGCAAAATCGACAGGTCCCCCACTTTGTCCGGAAACGCGTCGAAGCTGCCGCGCAGCAGTTGATTGAGGTCGAGAAGTTTCCCCCGCTTGCGCTCCCAGCCCATCCAACGGCTCTCCGCCTGGTTATAGATGTGATGGCGGTGAAACAGCAGGAAGGGCGAGCGCCCATCGGAGGGATAGCGCAAATTCAGCCCTGCGATCAACCCACCGCAAAGTTCCAGCAGCCCGTGCTGTTGGTCGTCGGAACTGTCGGAATCGGGAAAATCCGTCAAGAGAGCGAAACAAAGGTTGCGGTCGCGGTTGGCGAGAAATCGAATTTCCAGATCGAGCGCCAGATCGTGCACCTGAGCCTCGTTCATCAGCAGCGTGGGAACCGCCACCATGGTGACGCAATCGTCGGGAATTCCTTCGGAGAAATCCAGCTTCGGCAGTACCCGTGGCGAAACCAGAAACGCGGCCAGGTTGTTGATAAAATCCGAGGCGGCCTGGGTAGCCGGAAGGACCAGTAACAGCACCCCGGCGTAGGCCGGCGTCTTGGAACCCAGCTTGTAGAGGATGGCGAATACGATGAAGAGCGTGATCAGCTCGATTCCGGCCAGGTAGAATCCGGTGGGGTGCCGCAGGATAAGCCGGGGAATCTGCGCCGACAAGGACGGCTGGTAGCCGATGGCCGCCTCCAACTGCGTACGCCCGCTGTCCACCAGGTAGAATCCCACGTGGGTGCGGCGAGCCGCCGCCCGCGAGCCGTCAGAAACCGAGCGCGTCTGCTGGCAGAAATCGATTGCCGTTTCCGCGATCTCCGGTTCGGTACGGGCGCTGTGCTTGGCCATATCGGCGAGCGCCGTGCGGTAGCGCTCGCGGCTCTCGAAATCCATTCGGGAATAGGCGCCGGCCGGGTCGCGGGCCAGCACGCGGTGCGCATAACTCACGGCCTCGAAAAGATCTTTCCAGGCCATCTCGCCAATTTTTCTCAGGCTGGTCAGCAGAACCGGCCACTGGCTCCCCTCGGAAGCCAGCAGGCGGTCCAGCAGCTCCAGTTGCAGCGCCGGCTTCAGACTCCAGATTTCACCCATTTCGAGCGCCGCCGTATCCTGGTATCCTTCCAGAAACGCGGTGATCTCCGGTTCGCTGAAGCCGTAGCCGGTGGCTTGCAGGTATGCCCGCGCCAGCAGGCAGACACGCGGCGTTCCGGGGCCGGTCTGGTCGATGACGATGGGAAACTCCCGCAGGCCGAGAGCGAATTCGCGGGCTTCTTTCTCGGTGCCAAAAATCAAGCGGAAATTGTCGAGCACCCAGGCTGCGTTCTCCCCTTGGGAATCGGCCGCCGCCCGTGCGATCAG
This sequence comes from Candidatus Acidiferrales bacterium, assembly GCA_035570275.1. Lineage (GTDB taxonomy): Bacteria > Acidobacteriota > Terriglobia > Bryobacterales > Bryobacteraceae > DATMNI01. The sequence continues at coordinate 4,389 of DATMNI010000006.1, forward strand.
GTCCTGAGCCCGGCGGCGGCGGTTGGGTGGCTTTGATCTAGTCCCGCCGCGCGGCCTGGTGTCCCGATGCGTGCGGCCCAGCGCCGCCCCTGCCTCGCGCCACTGCCGCAGGTCTGCGTCTGAATCGCTGCGTGGCGATTCGCCGGTTGGTGTTAAATCATCGGTAGAAATAAGTTCGTGTTTCATCGGTAGCTCGAGGCCTGAAGTTCAAACATGCCCGCGTATCGGCCTCCCAGCGAAACCAGTTGCTGATGGCTCCCCTGTTCGGCGATCCTGCCATTTTCCAGAACTACAATCCGGTCCGCCATCCGCACGGTGGAAAACCGGTGAGAGATCAACAACGCCGTTTTGCCCTCGGTCAGTTCCGCAAAGCGCTGGAATACCTCGTACTCGGAGCGCGCGTCCAGGCTGGCGGTGGGTTCGTCGAGTATCACCAGTTGGGCATCGCGAAAATAGGCGCGTGCCAGCGCGATCTTCTGCCATTCTCCGCCCGAGAGGTCCACGCCTCCCTCGAATCGCAGCCCGAGCAGTTGTTCAAAACCTTTGGGTAATTTCTCGATCACCTGATCGGCCATGCTCTTCTGCGCCGCCAGGTGTACGGCATCGTCCTGGGCCAGTTCGACGCGTCCCACGGCGATGTTCTCCCGGGCCGTCATTTCGTAGCGCATGAAGTCCTGAAAGATGACGCCGATCTGGCTGTGCAGGTCCTCAATACTGTATTCGCGCAGGTCCACGCCATCCAGCAGAATGCGCCCGCCTGTGGGGTCGTACAACCGGGCCAGCAATTTCACTAGGGTAGTCTTGCCTTCCCCGTTCTCGCCGATCAGGGCGACGCGCTGTCCGGGTTCGAGCCGAAAATTTAGCCCGTCCAGGATGCGGCGCGGGCTGCCGGGGTAAGAGAACGTCACATTTTCGAAGGCGAAGCCGTTTCGAATCGGGCGTGGCGCCGGCAGCGCGTCCGGTTTGGAGCAGATCTTCGGACTCACGCGCATGAACTCCACCAGGTCCGTGAGAAACAGTGACTGGTCGGCAATGCTGGAAAACGTGGAAAAAACGTTCTGAATGTTACTGCTTGCGCCCGCAATAGCACCGGCAAGGAATTGCATCGTGCCCCAGGTCAGTGCCCCTGTGACGGTGCGATAGATCACATAAGCATAGGCGCCGTAGTAGCCGGCGGTGCTCAGCAGCGATAGCGCCGCGCCGGCCCACAACCGGCGGCGGGCCAGCCGGACGTTCTCGTCATACAGCCGGTTCGACAAACTGGCGTATTGGCCCGACAGGAAACCGCTCAGCCCGAAAAGCCGGAGTTCCTTCGCCGATTCCTTGCTGGCGCCCAACACGCGCAGATAGTCCATCTGGCGCCGGGCCGGCGTCTGCCGGATGTTTTGGGAGTAGCCGATAAAGGCGAAATGGCTTTCGCCGAGAAACGCCGGCACCACCGCCACTACCAGTACGGCCAAGAGCCACGGCGAGAACCAGAGAATCCCCAGCGACAGGCTGGCGGCCACCATGATTTGCTGGCCGACCGAGCCGATGGCCTGGATCATCGCAATACGGTCCGTGGCCTGTACCCGCGCCCGCTCCAGTTTGTCGTGGAACAGCGGGTCCTCATAAGAGGCCAGATCCAGCCGCGACGCGTGTTCCAGTACCAGCAGGCTTACATGACGCGTGAAACGGTCGGCTAAGAGCGAATCGAAATACCCGATGGTCCGGCCAACGATGGCGCCCAATGCGGCCAGGGCGGCCTCCGCGCCCACCAGTTCCCAGAACTCCGGCGGCAACACGTGTCCAGCGTAGTGAGCCTGCACGGCATCCAGAATCTTCTTCGATACCGTCAACATCGCCAGGGGGATCAGGGCGGCTACCAGACGGAAAAGAAACACTCCACAGACCACTGGCGGACCGGAATGCCAGACAATCCCGACCAGCGAAGGAATATGATGGAGGGCTCGGATGCGCTCTTGCCAACTGCCCCACAGGGTCAATGTAGGAGACTTCGGGTTCATCTATAGAGTCAAGCTCACTGCATCCGGACTGCCGTTTCGGTAGCTAAAAGAAACAGTGAGGCGGGCCTCGGCAAGACGAGTATTTCTTACGCGTTCTTGTGCTTGTGCATATACATCTGCAACTTCTGCACTCGATTGTGGGCAGGCAAGGCGGAGTGTGACCTCGCACGGCGGGCCACCGCTCCCTGACGGTCGCGGCTCCGTACGATGCTTCAACCAGAGCCCTATGATGCTTCAAATTCAACCAGAGCCACGACCGTCAGGGAGTGGTCTTGGGCGCAGTCCCCACCTGCGATCTACTTTGGAGTGTAGGGTTTGAATCCAGCCCGCTCCATGCCGCGCCGGGCTTCCGGATTATGCATGAACGTGTCCCAGACGAACCCGGTGCGGGCGTTCTCCGCCATCACGATAGTGATCCCGGTATCAATGCCGATCACATCGGCGTCATACCATTTCTTGAGCGGATTGAACGCATTTACGAAACCGTACCGGCACCAGGCGCGGTCGCCATAGCGGTCCTTCATCGATCGCAGGACTCGCAAGCATTCCTGGGGAAGAAACGGCAGCGAACCGCCGGCCGCGCTGGGGACCACCGTCCCATCGATCGGACCCACCGCCGGAGGCCCGCCCCAGGCCACGTACCTGTGTTCCGAGTCCGAAGCGGTTATGCCCCATAGATCCTCGCTGTAGTCGGGAAACTGTTTGGCCAGTTCCAGGCAGAAGCGCCGGTGAACGTCGGTCGCAATTGCCGAGTTTCGAAAATAGTCCGCGTACTTGTCCCGCTTCCCCCGGAAGTCAAACCATGCCTGCGAGTATTGGTGGACAAACAGGGGCGCAAAGGCCCCAATGTAGCGCAACCCGTCGTATTCGAAGGTGGTTCGCTTCCAGGCGTTCCATGCTTCCGGTGGCAGCGGATGGGAGGAAGATCCCAGTCCCAGAAGGTACATCATCATTAATTCGCTGTAGCCGTCCCAGCGGTAGGGGAGGAAGCCGACTTCGGGCAGCCATCCGTGCGGCAGCAGGGCGGTGTCTTCGGAAAGCCAGTTCCAGTCCACGCGGTTGAAAATCTCGGCGGCAAGATCGTTGATCTCCTCTTCGTCGAAGAATCCGCTGCAGGTGAGCACCCCGCACAACAGGATGGCGGTATCCACGGAAGAAACTTCCGAGTCCCATTGCCGTTCCCCGGTATTCACGTGGGCGAAGTGGTAGAAGAAGCCCCGATGGTGCGGCAACTTCCTCCATAGAAAACGCAGGGTCGCCAGCACGCGGTCGCGCGCTTGTGCGTGGGAAAGATAGCCGCGGTTCTCTCCGATGCAGAGAGCGGTCAGCCCAAAACCGGTGGCCGCCATGCTGGCCACTCCCCCACGATCGTCCCCGCGCACGGTGAACCGGTCTCTCATCAAGCCGGTTTGGGGATTGGTTTGCTCCCAAAAATAGAGATAGTTGGCGTGCTCCAATTCCTCCAGGAACTTGTCGTCGCCCTCGGAAAGCTTCGTCGGCGCCTTCGGGGCCCCCATGACAGGAAGAAGGCCCATACCACCCAGGACAGCCGCCTGACTCAGCAGAGTACGGCGCGATACAATCCTCCGGCTCATCCGATTCCCCTTTGCCCGGTTGGCCAAAAGAGCGGCACGGCAGAAGATCGTACACGACCGGAGATCGCAACTGTTTGATCACGCATGGAAGGCGGAGGGACCGCGTGTGTTGCAGCCCGCCCTTCCATTATCTACCCTAACTATGTAAACCTTAGCTTATGTTAACCGAGATCGGCCTGGCGGGGACCGGTGTGATCAATCTCGCGTTGGGCCGTGCTTCGATGGCCAGGCTGAAATCGGCGTGGTTAACGTCGGCTTGGCTAACCTCGGCTTGGTCAACCTCGGCCTTGGCTGCGGCGGCTTGGCTGTGTGGTAAGAGATTCCAGTGAGCGGTAAGAAGATCGCGTTAATCGTGGGCGCAAGCTCGGGCGTGTTGGCTATTGTCCTGGTGGCGCTCTTCGATACCCAAAATCCGATTTCCATCCGTGGCGCGGTTCTGGCCCTTGACCCGGATCCCGCTAAGGAGTTGCCGATCGAGGACGCGGAAGTCACCGTGATTGACGGCCCGCCGGCTCTTGCCGTCCGCTCCGACGCTTCGGGATCCTTCAGCATCCCTTTAGGGCGGCGCGTTCGCCTGGGCTTTCCAGTCACACTCCGGTTCCGCCATCCCAACTACCAGTCCCTCGATTTGAGCGGCGTTGGCGAAGACAAGTTGTATATCGCACACCTGACTCCGTCCGCCGGCGGGACCCTGGCTCGGGTTGACGGCCCCGAAGTGAGAATCACCAACGTCGTGGCAAAGTATTCGATCAATACCACTACGGTGGTCAACATCGGCAGCGCCGTCAAGACCTTCCAGGTGGTCAATACCGGCAACGTCCCCTGCAATGGGCAGCGTCCCTGCTCGCCGGACGGAAAATGGAAGGCGGCGCTTGGGTCCGCGGTTATAGACGCCGGCCCCGGCAATGAGTTTCATAACGGACGCGCGTCCTGTATCGCGGGACCATGTCCTTTTACCAGGACCGAGGACAATAACTCCAATTTGTCGCGTGACAGCCGTACTCTCCGGGTTTCCGCCTTGAACTGGTCCGACACGGCTACCTTCCTGTTGGAAGCGGAGGTCTATAAATCCGTGGTCAGTGACGTTCTCCGCCGATCGTATCCGGTGATCTTCGACCGGGCCTTAACCTTTTCTTTGCCGGCATCCGCGGAGGGCGTGAGCATCGAGGCCGAGCTCGACCGGGCTCTGATTGTATTCCCTCTCGGCCCGACGCTCTTCCTAACCTGGGCCAATTGCCAACTCCGCGTAAATAAGGACCAGACCAAGATCTTCCGGTGTGAGCTCAAGCCCGGATACCGGTTTTAGCAGCGGCGAAAATTGACTGCCGAATCTGGAGCCGGCGCAACCCAATGGGCTTCTTCCCCACGTGACTGCGGCTCCCGCCGTACGCTGGGAGCAACCTGCCGAGAGGTGTGACGCCAGGCTAACGTAGGCTAACCTGGGCTAACGTTAACCTGACTTTCGTATCCTTGCCCTGCGGCTAGTGTACCGGGTCCCTTCCCCGCCCATGTTCCAGTATTCACCGGTGCCCTGTCCCGGATGCTCTAAGCTATCTTCAATAGGGTAAGGGAGTTAAGAGACATATGCGCAACTCACATGCATCATTCCACCGCTATCGCCTCCATGTGATAGGGACTTGGCCCGAAAGCGATTGTAAACGGGCAGCTTTGGCGGCTGCCGAGGCTGCACTTCAGGGAGAACTGGCACACGAGCGCGTTGCCCGGCACGGGCGGCGTCTCGGCGGATCCGTATGAGCCGCGTCAATGAGACACGCCGATAACCTGAAGCGCAGCATCACCTAGCCAACCCCACCCCAATGCAGATGGGAACAAGCCGTCGCCCTCTTGCACCTACCAATATCCTCATGCCGCCAGGAACAGGCTGTCGCCTGGCGGCAGACCCGCCCCTAGTTGGAATTGCATGCCGGTACCCATTTTGCGCCGTTTTGCTATTTCTGGGAACTTTTCCGCCGCAACGGGGTCTATTCTCTTTGCAAGGCAAGTGTTTTCCTGGTAGTTTGAAGTCAGGCTGAATGTGAGGCTGCTGGTGGCCACTTCAATCTTTGAATTAAACCCGGAACGAACTGCGGCGATCGCCGAACAGGAAGATCTCCGGCTGGTGGATTCCCTTCGCGACGGCAACGAATACGCGTATGAGCAACTGCTCCTGCGTTTCCAGCAACCGGTCTACGCCCTGGCGTTGCGGCTGCTCGACGATCCATCCGAGGCCTTTGACGTGGTGCAGGAAGTCTTTCTCAAGGTCTTCCGCAATATCGGAAGTTTTCGCGGCCAAAGCACTCTGAAGACGTGGATCTACAGGATTACGGTAAACGAGGCCCACAACGCCCGCAGGTGGTTCTTCCGGCATCGCCGGCGGGAGGTGGAACTGGACACCGATCCTGAAGTCACCCGCAATTGGAAGGAGATCATACCCGACCATAGCCGTTCGCCATTCGACGTAGCTTCCGACCGCGAGCAGCACGTCATGCTCGAAGCGGCGCTGGATAGAATCAATCCCATTTTCCGCGAAGCCGTGGTGTTGAGGGACATCACGGATTTGAGCTACGAAGAAATCGCGGAAGTAATTGGCGTTTCCCTGGGGACTGTCAAATCCCGAATCCTTCGCGGCCGTGAGGCCTTGAAGGAACAACTGGCGGGAAGCCTGAAATCCAGGCCGGCCCTGCAATTAGTGCCCAAGACGGCAGAGTAATGTTATGAGCTGTGAGAACGTGCAAGAACTGATCTCTTTACTGCTTGACCGGAAGCTTCCGGACGGGGAGCGGGAGAAAGTGTTGGCGCACACCCGCTGGTGCCGCGAATGCGGCGCGCACCTCGAAACGTTGCAGCAAATGCGCGCTGGACTCCTCGCCATGGCCCCGCTCGCCGTGCCGCCGGCCTTGTCCGACCGGTTGCGGGTACTGGCCTCCCACGAACGCAGCCGCCATCTCGCCCGTATGAATTTTGCTACCCGCCGGCAGGACTGGTCGGAATGGATCCGGCTGGGGTTCGATAACCTGATGCGCCCCTTTGCTTTGCCGTTCACCGGCGGCATTGTATCGGCTCTGTTGGTGTTCGGCCTGCTGGTTCCGAACCTGAGTTTTCCACACAACTACGGGGATGAAACACGCACCATCGACTTCACGTTCCCGGATGGCGCGGTAGTGGGCGCCACTGGCGATGCCGATAATGCCCCTCGAATCGAGCCGTTGAGCGCGCCGATCTTTGCCGGTGAACGGGCCATTGACCTGGTGATCGACGATCAAGGCAAGGTCAGAGGAGGCGTGGTAACGCACGGCGATGTGACGCCGGACATGATCAACGTCATTCTGTTCTCACGCTTTACGCCCGCAACGTATTCCGGTCAGCCCACCTGGGGACCAATCCGCGTGGTCTTTCCGCATCACCGCCGCGGCGTCCGCAGCTAACGCGTTGGGGTGACCAAGAGAGTTGCCGCCAAAGCTCGGTCAGCACTTCTTAATTAAAGGTTCCATCCTTGAGCGCATCGCCGCCGCCGTCTGCCCGGCCGACGAAGATCTCGTCATCGAAATCGGCCCCGGCAAAGGCGCACTCACCGAGAAACTGCTGAAGCGCGCCGCCCGCGTGGTGGCAATCGAGGTGGATTACGAACTGGTGGATCACCTCCGCCGCAAGTTCGCCGGCGAACCGCGCCTGGAAATCGTTCACGCCGACGTCCTCCAGACCGATCTCGCCCAATGGGGCCGCGCCCCCGTCGCCGGCAACCTTCCTTACTGCATCGCATCGCCCATTATCGCGAAAACCGTGCGGCTGAATGTGCCGGGCACCGTGACGGGCGACGTTCCGGGCGCCGTGACGGGCGAGGTGCCGGGTGCCGTGCCGGGCGACGTGCCGGGCAGCCTGCCCCGCGCCGTCTTCCTGATTCAGAAAGAAGTCGCCGAGCGCCTGGTGGCCCAGCCTGGCGACCGCGCGTACGGCTACCTCACCGTGCAGACCGCCCTATTCGCCGATGTCCGCCTGTTGTTCGAAGTGAAGCCAGGCGCGTTCGCTCCGCCGCCCAAGGTGGATTCCGCCGTCGTCCTGTTGGAACCGGGCGCCCGCGATCTTGGCCTGACCGGCCACGACGCCTTCCTTCGCTTCGTCGGCCATTGTTTCCGTCAGAAGCGCAAAATGCTCCGCAACAACCTCGCGCCCATTTACGGCAAAGACCTGATAGACGCCTGGCCCGAGTCCACCCTGCGCGCCGAGAAACTGTCGCTGGAAGACTTCGCCGCCATGTACCGCCGTCTTTGTGAGGCAGGTTGCTAGGGGCACCCCCTGGGTCCGGCGGATTGTTAATCCGCCTGCCGGGTGCTGAAGGGCTCCCGCGGTTTGCTTTTGCCCCATGGCAGTTCCCGATCCCCGCCTCACTCCGCCTTCGGCTCCGGATGCGCCTCCAGGTACCGTTCCCGCGACACCCGAATCGCGTCCCGCGCCTCTCTGGGCCCGCGCCACCCCTTCATCTCCGTCCGCTTGCCTTCCAGTTCCTTGTAAATCGTAAAGAAGTGTTCAATCTCGCGCAGGTTGTGCGGAAACACCTGGTCAATCGTATGGATCTGGTCAAATCGCGGATTGCGGGTGGGCACCGCCAGAATCTTCTGGTCGGGTTCGTCCTGGTCCACCATCTCCAGCATGCCCACCGGCCGCACCAAAATCAACACACCGGGGTGGCTGGCCTCGTCCCCCAGCACCAGCACGTCCAGCGGGTCGGCATCCTCCGCCAGCGTCCCTGGAATGAAACCGTAATCTCCCGGATAATGCAGCGGCGAATACAGCGTGCGGTCCAGCCGGAACACCCCGAGCTTCCCATCGTATTCGTACTTGTTGCTGGAGTTTTTCGGAATCTCCACAATCATCCGGACAATCTCCGGGCTGTCCGGCCCCGGTTCCATATCGTATAGGCTCATGGTTCACTTGTTATCGTAGCAGCGCTTGCAGAGCCAGCACGATCCCGATCCCCACCATCGACGCGATCACCTTCATCACGGTCCACGTCTTCAGGGTCTCCGGCACCGTCAACCCGAAACACTGGTTCACCAGCCAGAACCCCGAATCGTTCACGTGCGAGTAGGCCGAGCCGCCACAACATAACGCCAGAATCAGCAGGTCCGGACTGTACCCCGGCATCCCCTTCACCATCGGCGCCACAATCCCCGCCGCCGTGATGATCGCCACCGTCGCCGACCCCTGCGCCGCCCGCATCGCCGCCGCAATCAGGTACAGGACGATCAGCGGCGAAATTGCCGAGGTCAGCAGCAGTTTACCCGCGTATTGGCCCACGCCCGAATCCACGATCACCTGCTTGAACGCGCCCCCTCCGCCCATGATGCACAGCAGCGCGCCCATCGGCGCCAGCGATTCCGTGGCGATCTTGGAAGCGTTTTCCCGCGTCAGCCCGCGCCGGATGCCGAAAAAGTAGATCGCCACCAGGGTCGCAATCGCCAGTGCCGTGAAGGGATGCCCGAGGAACACCGCCGCACTCTTGAAGGCGGCATTGTTTGATGAAGGGCCGCGCAGGCTCGCCATAGTGGCGCCGAACACCAGCACCACCGGCAGCAGCAACAGCAGGATCACCACCGGCACCGGGGGCGGGGACATGGCCCCGGTATCTTTCCGTTCGAAGGTCGCCGCGAACTCCGGCACCGGCACATACATCCGCCGTGCGATCCACGTGCCGTACGCCATTCCGCCCACCAGCACCATCGGGATCGACACCGCCACGCCGTACAAAATGGTCCGCCCCAAGTCGCCGCCCAGCAGTTGTGCCGCCGCCGCCGGCGCCGGATGCGGCGGCACCAGCGAATGCGTGATGGTAGTCGCCGCCGCCATCGGGAGGCCATAAAACAGCAGCGACCGTTTGCTCTCGCGCGCCAGGTTCCACACCACTGGGATCATGATGATGAAGCTGACCTCGAAGAAAATCGGCAGCCCCACCAGAAACGCAGCCACCACCACTGCCCACGCGGCCCGTTCGTTGCCGAACTTTGCAAGCAGCCAATCCGCCAGCGCCCGCCCCCCGCCCGAGTATTCGAGGAACCGCCCGATCATCGCGCCCATCCCCACCACCACCGCGATGAACCCCAGCGCGTCCCCGAACCCGGTCTGAATGGATTTCAGCACCTGTGCCGGCGGCATCCCCGACGCCAGCCCCATCGCCATGCTGGAAATCAGCAGCGCCAGAAACGCGTGCAGCTTCACCACCAGAATCAGAAACAACAGCAGGGCCAGGGAAGCCACCGTGAGCAGAATGAGAAAATTGCCATTGGCGGGCATGAAGCGATCATTCTACACGATTGGGGCTGCACTCTTGTCCCCGCGGCGCACGCTCTCATGGGTGGGCGCGCCGAGACGTTGTCTTCGATCCCGATAAGCTGGGAGCGAGCCACGGTCAGTTTCTCACCGCATGTCTGAGCGGTTAGTACGGTGCCAAAAGAGAGGTCGTGGGCGGCACTATCAGGTTCCGGGATCTGCAACCTGGCGGAGCGCGGCAACATCGGCAAGGTCTTGTGGCCTTCCGGCTGCCAGTTTCGCGGCGATCAAATCCTGGATCGAAATGAATGGCGCTGTGATGCCGCGTTGCGGGTCAATTACGGCGTCGATCCGATTCTCCCAGGCGCGATCAAAATCAACCCCGTCGATATGCGACAGGATATCTACCATGACCGGCGCATGTCCCATGCGAAAGAACTTGCCGCGATCGGCGAAGTCGTCGGCTTTGAGCCCTTCGAGCGGCGCCCCAAACTCTGCCAGCGCGGCATACACCGCTTTGGCGTTGCCGGCGTCCGGCTTGACGAGAAGGTCGATATCCTTGGTCGCCCGCGGCTGGGCATGAAATGAAACCGCGTAACCTCCAACGATCAGATACTTAACGTTCCGGGTATTGAAGATGGACAAGAGTTCTTTGAAGTCGTTGAACATCCACTGTAGGGTCCTTCATCCGGTAAGCTGCAAGGGAGAGGTCCGCGACGGCGCCCAGGCGTTCGTGCGCGGGCAATCGTTGCCAGTCCCGGCATTCGTCGGCCTTCATGGCATCGAGGCTGGTGTACATGCGGACTGCCTTGTCCATTCGTTCCGTTTGTAACACGGCCCAGGATGCTTATGCAATGACGGTTGCTTGCGGTAACTGCTTTCCGTTCGAAGCTCGCCGCGAACTCCGGCACCGGAACATATACCCGCTGCGCGATACGCGTGCCATACGCCATCCCGCCCGCCAGCAGCATCGGGATAGACACTGCCACGCCAGAGCGAATGGTCCGTCGCCGCCAACGATGCGGAGGACGGGCGGCGGGGATCGCGGCGGACTGCGGAGGACTGCTTCCGCGGTCTCCGCGCCCCCGCGCCTAGAAAAACCCACACAGGCATGAATGCCCGTGCTACTAATCGGATTTGGACACCGCGCCCGCCCGCACCCTCGCCTTCGACATTCTCCTTCGCGTGGAGCGCGGCGCCTACGCCTCCGATCTTCTGGCCGCCCACACCACCGCGCTCGATTCCCGCGACGCCGGCCTCGCCTCCGAAATCGTCTTCGGCGTGCTTCGATACCGCGCCCAACTCGATTTCCTGATCGACCACTACTCCGGCCGCCGCCAGAAGCTGGATACCGAGGTTCGTACCGCCCTCCGCATGGCCGTCTACCAACTTCGATATCTGGAGCGCGTCCCTTCGCACGCCGCCGTGTCCGAGAGCGTCGAACTGGTCAAACGCGCCCGCAAACGTTCCGCTGCCGGGTTCGTCAATGCGGTTCTGCGCAAGGTCAACCGCGAGCCCGTCGCCTGGCTCAGCCGCGAAGTGGAACTGTCCTGCCCGGCGTGGCTGCTGGAGCGGTGGAGCCGGCAATACGGCGTGGAGGCCGCCCGCGCCATCGCCCTGGCCGCGCTCGAAGAGCCGGTGAAGTATACGCGCGGCGGCCGCATCCAGGACATCGGCTCGCAATCCATCGTCCCCCTCCTCGAACTGGCTCCGGGCCAACGGTTCCTGGACCTTTGCGCCGCCCCCGGCAACAAGACGGCCCAGGCGCTGGAATCGGGAGTCCACACCGTCGCCTGCGACCTCCACTACCACCGCATCGCCCAACTCAGGCCCCTCACCCCGAACCTGGTGGTGCTCGATGGCACCCGGCCCCTTCCGTTCTCGCGGCCGTTCGATCGCATCCTGCTGGATGTCCCCTGCTCAGGCACTGGAACCCTTGGCCGAAATCCCGAAATCAAGTGGCGCCTTACCCCTGCCGATCTCGACGATCTGCACCGCCGCCAGGCCGCTCTCCTCGCCAATGCCAGCGCCGCCCTGGCCCCGGATGGCCTGCTGGTTTATGCGACCTGCTCGCTCGAACCTGAAGAGAACGAAGGTGTTCTCGCCGCCGTTCCACCCGGCCTGATCGCCCGCACCATGCGCCGCCTGCCCGGCCGCGACCCCGGCGACGGCTTCTTCGCTGCCGTGATCGCCGGCCGCGACCGCAGCCCCTAAGCCCTGGCGGTACGAGCCTTGCGGGAAGTGGGAATTATGAGGCCCGCTTGTAGCGCGCGACGGTAATCTCGTCTTGCCGCACCTGGGATAGGTCGTAATTGGCCTGGAGGCGAACCCACATCTCGGGACTGGGCCCGAACGCCTTCGAGAGGCGCACGGCCATTTCCGCCGATTTGCCGGCCTTTTCGTTAACGAGGTTGTTTACGGTCTGGCGCGCAACGCCAAGCACTTTAGCGGCCTCGGTGACGGTTAAGCCAAGCGGTTCCAGGAAATCCTGGCGAACTATGCGGCCGGGATGCGGGTGATTCTTCATCGGCATATTCGTTCCTCTAATGGTAATCGATCAAATCAACATCATGCGCGTTCCCGTCAGTGAAGCGGAAGGTGATTCGCCAATTCCCACTCACGGTGACAGACCAGACCCCCTCCCGGTCTCCCTGTAATTCGTGCTGGCGATTTCCAGTGCCAAATAAGTAGGTCAGCATGGCTCCCTGGCCTCACTGGCGGACCTCACCTGGGTGCCACCGGTGCGTGTGGCGAATCGCATGGGTATGAACCCGGATACCGGCTTTGTCTGCCCAATCGGAGGCTATGGTGGTTCGGGGCTCGAGAGGCGACTACGGCGTTCCCGCAGCCCGTACCTCCAGTTGTTGGTGTGGGCTTTGCGCCCCCGGTGCCTGCCGCAGCGGTTGAGCACGGAATACCCCTGGTTGTGACCTCAGGACGCGCTGGCCACCATCCACATCCATCCTTCGCAATCGAATACACTCGGAGCACAGGCCGAACTTATGAGCAAGCAGCAACTCCACGAACTGATCGACCGGCTCCCGGAGTCGGAAACCGGCGCCGCGGCGCGCTATCTCGAATTCCTCCTCGCCCACGATGAAGCCCCCATTGATGCGGAGATGCTGCAGGGCATCGATGCGGCCCGCGCGCACCCCGCACCCGGCATCCCCCACGAGGAGATACTCCGGGAATTCGGGGAATTCTGCCCATGAAGTCGTTCCTCTGGGAACCGGCAGCACGCGCCGGCTTGCGCAAGCTGGATAGAGAAACCGCCATGCGAATTCTGCTCATTCTCACGCGTTACGGCGACACGGGCGAAGGAGACGTCAAGAGCTCGGGGATCGTGACGGTCTGTACCGCCTACGAGTTGGGAAATGGCGACTGTTTTTCGATCTGGACTCCCCTGGCACGGTGCGAATTCACGGTATCGACAATCGCCGGCAGGCGTACTGATGACAACGCGAGCGGCACCGCTACCGTTCGGGTCCCAACCGCCGGTTCTGCCTTTCTCGGCCATTTTCCGGATCGAACGCAGGTTGAGTATCAATCCCCGTTGCGCCCCCACGTCTCCCGGCCCCCCCTGCACCTCGCCCGGCCGGCTGTGATAAGATCGGTCTAGCCCGCACATGATTGAAATCGTTCCATCAATCCTTTCGGCGGACTTCGCCCGCCTGGCAGACGAGATCGCCCGCGTCGAGCGCGGCGGCGCCTCCATGCTCCACCTCGATGTGATGGACGGCCATTTTGTCTCCAACCTAACCATCGGTCCGCCAGTCGTCGAGTCCATCCGCAAGGCCACACGCCTCCACCTGGACGTCCACCTCATGATCGAGAACCCGGAACGCTACGCGGCGGCGTTCGTTCAGGCAGGCGCCAATTCCGTCTCGGTCCATTACGAGGCGTGCCGCCACCTGGACGGCGTGCTCGGCGTGATTCGCAACGCCGGCGCCATGGCTGGCGTGGTGCTGAACCCGGGCACCCCGGTGGCTTTGCTGCAGGACGTTCTGGAAATGGCGGACTACGTGCTCCTGATGTCGGTTAATCCGGGGTTTGGGGGACAGAAACTCATCCCCTACGTTCTGGAAAAGGTGCGCCAACTCGACCGGATGCGGCGTGAAAAGCAGTTAGCGGTGACCATCGAAATCGATGGCGGCGTTCACTTGGATAATCTGGCCGACGTGGTCCGCGCGGGGTGTGACTGGATTGTCACAGGGTCGGCTATCTTTCACAGTGCCGACCCGGAGGCCACCGTGCGGGAAATGCGCGCCATCGCCGCCCAAGCCACTGCGGTGGTGTGCTGAAGGTGGTGTGCTGAAGGTGGTGAATTTGCAGTCTGTGGTATTTGAAACTATTGTATTTGCAGTCTGTTGTATTTTGAACTAAAGCCATTTGGGGTGAGTTAAGTCATTATGGTTCGAAATGATATTCGATACATTGCGGTCGTCGCCTTGTTTGCGGTGCTGTTGACTTCCTGCGGCATTAAGCGGAAGAAGTACGACAACCCCATCACGAAGGACACTCAGCAGCCCGACAAGGTGCTCTTCGACAAGGCCGTCAACGATATCGAGCACAGCCGCTTCGAAGTCGCCCGGCTGCTGCTGCAGAACCTCATCAACACCTACGACACCAGCGAGTATCTCGCCAAGGCCAAACTCGCCATCGCCGACGCGTGGTTCCGCGAGGGCGGCGCTCACGGTCTGGCGCAGGCCGAGGCCGAGTACAAAGACTTCATTCTGTTCTACCCGGCCATGGAAGAGGCGGCTGAGGCTCAGGAAAAGGTCTGCGACATCCACTACAAGCAGATGGGAATAGCCGACCGCGACCCCATGCACGCCCTGCGCGCCGAAGACGAATGCAAGCAGCTCATCAGCCAGTTTCCCAACAGCAAGTTCGCGCCGCAGGCCCAGCAGAAGCTGCGCGATATCCAGGAAGTGCTGGCCGAAGCCGAGTACCGCGTAGCCTATCTATACGCGCACAAGGGCAGCAACCCGGCTGCCGCTAACCGCTATCAGGCGCTCACCGATCAGTTCCCGCTTTACAGCAAGGCCGATGAGGCTCTCTGGCAGATGGCGGAAGCCTACCACCGCATGGGCGACAAGTTCGAGACGCAGCAGGTGGCCGCCTATACCAAAATCGTCAAGGACTACCCCCTCAGCTCGCACGCGGAAGATGCCAAGGCGCAACTTACCGCTATGAAACGGCCGGTGCCGGAAGCCGATCCGGTGCAACTGGCGCGCCAGAAGTACGAGATCGAGAACCACTCCAGGCGAGGCCTCCCCACGCGGACGCTGAGCGTTTTCAGCGGCAAGCCCGATCTGAGCCAGGCGGCCAAAGCCGGAACGCCGCCGTCTGAAGGTTTGCGCCCCACCATCCCCGTGAGCGTGCCGCAGACCGCACAGCCCACACTTGGGTCGAACGATGTGACCATCTCGCAGCCCGGCGCCAACTCCGCCATCGATAAGGGCGAAGAGGTGCGATCACCCGTTGCTGCGGGCGGGGCCGCCGCGGGTGGGGCCGCCGCGCCTGCCACTCCTCCGGCCGAAGGCGCAGCCGCGCCCGCCGCGGCCAAGCCCGCCGCCGCCACGCCCCCCGGAACTACGCCGGGCACGCCGGCCGCTACCACTCCGGGCACCACGGCCCCGGTCGACGCACCGCCGCAGAACCACACCGGCACTCCCAAACAGCAGCTCAAGGCGCAGCAGGAAATGATCCGGAAGCAGCAGCACGATATGAAAAAGCAGCAGGATCAGCAGAAGAAGGTCCAGGCCAAGAAGGATCAGGAAATCAAGGCTGCCGCCGCCGAGGCCAAGAAGAACAACAAGAAGAAGCAGGACGATCAGAAGCAGCCGCAGCCACCACAGCCGCCGCCACCACAGCCGCCCGACGGCGCCGCCACGGGCCAGGGCGCGGCACCACCCAAGCAATGAACCCAAGCCATAGCCGCCGAAACTATGAGCCGCATCCTGTTGGTCGATGACAGCCCGCACGCCCAGCGCATGGGTGAGCGCATCCTCAGCGAAGAGGGCTTCGAAGTGGTCACGGTCAGCAATGCCGATTCCGCGCTGATCCGGTTGGACGATGTTGCCCCCGACGTGGTCCTGGCGGACACCGTGATGCCGGGCCGCACCGGCTACGACATTTGCCACTTCCTGAAAATGAGCCCCCGTCACCGGCACGTGAAAGTAATCCTCACCGCCGGCGTGCTGGAGCCTTTGGACGAAGAGCAGGCGAAGCGCGTGGAGGCCGATGCCACGTTGAAGAAGCCCTTCGAAGCCAGCGCTCTCATCGCGGCCGTGCGGCCGCTCGCCGCCGCCGCCGCCGCCCTGCGAGCCACGCCAGGGGCGGCGTCCGAAACCGCCGTACAGGGGGCCAGGCAGGGGCCGGCGGTGCCTTTCGTCGCTGTGGTCGATGCCGAGCAGGTGCGTGCCGCAGTGACCGTTGCGCTGGATGCGTCCATGGCTAAGATGGTTGACGAAATCGCCAGCCGCGTTCTGGCTGCCCTCAACTCCGGCACCGTCAAGTCCGGGAAACCCGAACCGCACGCCGGTGAACCTCACGCCACCGCCGTTCGCCGTGAAGGTGCTCCAGCCGCTTCGCCGGTCGTCAAACTGGCGCCTCCCGAACCGCTCAGGCCCGTTGCCTGGCAGCCGGGTCCGCCGCAACCTGGGGCTCAGCGCATCGAACCCGTCCGCCGCGTGACTCCCCTGCGTCTCCGGTCCGGTTCCGTCCTGGGTCTGGAAATTGACCGCCCCGCACCCGAGCCGCTCGAACCCGGTCCCGAATAAACATATGCCCGACAACAGCTTCGACGTAGTCTCCAAAATCGAAATTCCGGAAGTCATCAACGCCATCCAACAGGCGATGAAAGAGATCGTCCAGCGCTACGATCTGAAGGACTCCCACTCCAGCATCGAGCTCAAGGAAAAGGAAAACAAAATCGTCCTGGCCAGCAAGGACGAGTTCAAGCTGAAGGCCGTCATCGATATCCTCCAGTCCAAACTGGTCAAGCGCAATGTGCCGCTCAAAGGTCTCGCTTACGGCGATGTGATCCCGGCCGCCGGCTCCACGGTCCGCCAGGAAATCACGCTGCAACAGGGCATCGCCATTGAGAAGGCCCGCGAGATCGTCAAGAAGGTGAAGGATAGCAAGCTCAAAGTGCAGGCCTCCATCCAGGGCGATTTCGTGCGCGTTTCGGGCAAGGACCGCGACACTTTGCAATCGGCGATTGCGCTGCTGCGCGGTTCCGATTTCGCCATCGACATGCAGTTCATTAACTTCAGGACGAACTGAACCGCATTTCTCACGCGCCTTTTCTCACCCGGAATTTTCTCACCCATGCCGCGCCGCATCGAGTCCCACACCATAGCCGGCCCGGCGGGCGATCTGGAGGCCTTGCTTGAGGAGCAGGAGGATGCCGCCCCGCACACCGTCGCGGTGGTATGCCATCCCCACCCGCTCTATGGCGGCGCCATGCACAACAAGGTGGTTTACCGCATCGCCCGCGGCCTGCGGCGCGCCGGCATGGTGGTGGTTCGCTTCAATTTTCGAGGCGTTGGCCGCAGCCAGGGCGTCCACGCCCACGTCACCGGCGAAATCGAAGATGCCCGCGCCGCTCTTGGCTGGCTGCGGGCGCGCTACCCCAACCTGGGCTTCGCGCTGGCCGGCTTCTCCTTCGGTGCCCGCGTAGTCACGCGGTTGGCGTGTGAGATCGCGGGCGCCCGCTTCGTCCTGGCGGCCGGTTTCCCCACCCGCATGGGCCCCGCCGATTACCTGGAAGTCTGCGCCGTCCCCAAGATTTTCCTCCAGAGCACCCACGACGAATTCGGCCCGCGCCCCGAACTCGACGCCCTCTATGCCCGCCTCCCCGAACCCAGGCAGTTGATCTATATCGAAGCCGCCGACCACTTTTTCGCCGGTGGTTTGGAGGAATTGGAGGAGCACGTGGTGGCCGTCGCCCGCAGCCACACCTCTGAGGCAGATTCTTAATCTGTTCGGGATGTGCGCCGGCCGCACAGGCGGCAGGATGAAAGTCGCCCGTGGCGCTATGTGGGGCAGCTTGGTAAGCTGCGGCGGATTGGCAATCCGCCCGCCGGGAGTTGGCGCGCAGCCGAACCTCCGCAAGCGACTTTCGAGAGTGCGGCGGATTGCCAATCCGCCTTCGCGATGCGGCAGCGAGCCGGCCGTGCTCTTGCTGTCTTCCCCGCAGGCGCTCCTCAACGCTCGCCACCGGCGGATTGCCAATCCGCCGCAGGTTGCCAACCAGGTTGCCAACCAAGGTTACCAACCTGCCCCACATGCCTGCCTGATATCCTGAACGGTTCCCATGGACATCATCACCGGCAACGTCGGATGGATCGAAGTAATCTGCGGCCCCATGTTCTCGGGCAAGAGCGAAGAACTGATCCGGCGCCTGCGCCGGGCCATGATCGCGCGCAAACGGGTGGAGGTTTTCAAACCCGCCATCGATAACCGCTATTCCGAGGACGAGATCGTGTCGCATGGCGACCTGCGCATGAAATCGGTGGTGGTTGCGAGCGCCCGCGAGATCGCCAATGGCATCGACTGGCGAACCGAAGTGGTCGGCATCGACGAAGCCAATTTCATGGGCCTCGACCTGGTCGAGGTGGCGCAGCGCCTGGCCGATAGCGGCAAGCAGGTCATCATCTCCGGCCTCGATACCGACTACCTGGGGCGCCCCTTCGCCCCCATTCCCGACCTGCTGGCGCATGCCGAATCCATCACCAAAACCCTGGCCATTTGTGTCCGCTGCGGCAACCCCGCCAAGCACACGCAACGTCTGCGGGGCTCCGAGGACCTGATCGTGGTGGGCGCTTCCGACATGTATGAGGCCCGCTGCCGCCGTTGCTTCGAGCCCGGAATCCCCAAGCAGACCGAGATGGACTTCGTCAGAGCCAAACGGCACTCAGAGCCGCGCGCGTAAGTTCGGAGCCGCGCGCGTAAGCAAGCGGTTGTGGCGTGGCCGCCTTCCGAAACGGGCTACCCGGTTCTCGAAAGCGGCTGCTGCCCGGCAGGGGAAACGAGTTGGATGGGCACAGAGGCGACTGATAACCAACGTTTGCGTATGAATGATCGAGAAGCAGGTTGCCGCAGTCATCCGGATGTCAGACTGGCGCCACCACTTGATTTCGCCGCTCTCCGGGAAATCGAACGGCATCTGCACCTCCGCTGTAACAAGTGGGACACCCAGGTTGGAGACGTAAACGTCCTCTCTGAACAGCCGTTGGTTCTGCCGGGTCGAGAGTGGGATCTGCTATGCCGCTCCGCCGAGCGGCTTGCCGCTGAGACCACGAGGTTGGAATCGATCGTACTGGAGAGGCCCCGTTGTCAGTCCTCCATTGGTGTTCCCGGAGCAATCCGGGAAGCTCTGGCCGCAGAAAAGAAACGGCGGTCTGAGGGGACAATGCCGCCTGCCCGAGCCATGCGCTTCGACTTTCACCCGACAACATCCGGATGGTGCGTTTCAGAGGTGAATAGCGATGTTCCGGGTGGATGGAGCGAAGGGACATCTCTCCCACTTTTGTACCAACCTTTCTACAAAGACTTAAACTGTCCCGAGTCACCGCTGGACGCCTGGGGAAACGCTATACAGTCTCTCGTGCCGGACGGCTACGTGGCTCTATTGAGTGCCCCAGGTTACCTGGAGGATGAGCAAGTTGTGCGGGCGTTCATGCACGAACTTCAGAGTAGGCGCGTTCCTTGCAGCATGATTCAGACACCGGCTGCCCTCCAGTGGTATTCTCACGGTTGCAGACTGCGGAGGAGCGGTGAGCGCGTGTCGGTGGTGATCCGTTTCTATCAGGTAGAGTGGCTTTGCGCCTTGCCTGAAAGGGCCGGATGGAAGCAACTGCTCAATGCATCCGAGACTCAGGTCATCAATCCGGCGATTTCCGCAATCTCCGAGAGCAAGAGATTTCCTCTAGCATTCAACCAGGCGCCGGAATGCCTGGCTTGGAGAGCCGTTATGCCTGAATGCCGTGATCCGCGTGACGTAGACCTTGCGGACTGGGATGGTTGGGTTCTCAAGGCATGTTACTCTAACACCGGCGATCAGGTGCAAATTTGTGGAAGCATCCCTCGGAGGCAGCAGCGCCAGGTGATTCGGCAGGCGCAACGCAATCCCTCAAGGTGGATCGCACAGAGACGATTTGAGACTCTTCCTGTGAAATCTTGCCGCGGGCCGATGTACCCGTGCGTGGGGGTCTTCGTAGTGAATGGGTGTGCCGCGGGCGCCTACGCCCGGCTCTCCGGCGGCCAGGTAACGGACGGCGCTGCTGTCGAAGCACCCTTGCTTATTGATCGCAGCGTTTCCTGAGATGACGAAGGATCAGATCTACGAGATATGGCGGCCAGCAGCGTCGCCCTGGAGCCGGTGGGTCAAGCCTGTTCTCTTCTCATTCTTACGGGAACAGGATTTGAAAGCGGCGAATTACCGGGTGCCCGACTGGCGCGTCCCATTGGTGACGGATGCAGCGATCATTGCGGACCTGCCCGGCGCAGACGGCGTGTCGGTTGGGACGGCATTGTGCCGCGCAGGATATAGACCACTCCCAGTCTACAACGCATGTCCCTATGCAACGTACGATCCGGATTCGGGCGCTACTTTCGCGATATGCCGTACTCAACCGCTGGCTGCACCCGTCCTCGTAGATGTGCTGCCAATCATGTCTGCCCTCTGCGGGACGGCGGAAGAGTTAGCGCTGGCGAATTTGCCTGCCTCTGCTCCTCCGGTCTTTTTGCTCGACTCGAACCGTCGAGGGCCGACAGCCGCGCCTGATCCGGGCTGGTTCGATAATCGCACCTTCGTTACCGTGGCAGACTTCCCGTCAGCAGACTTCTTCAAGGAGTACGGGGTCTCCAAAATAGTACTCGTTCAGACAGAGTCCAGGATCCAAGCCGACCTGCTCCAGGTCCTTCTTGCCTTGCAGCGGGACGGAATGACAATAGCTCGGCAAACGCCGTGGGAGCCGTGGGAGCCTCGGTCCACAACGGTTAAGCGCCCGCCGATTATAGTCTATGCTTGGGAGTGGCTTCGGCGTGCATTTGGTTATCGACGGAATTCGTTTGGGTCTTTCGGCGAGTTAGTTCGGCCAAGCAGTAGCTGATCGCAGATCGCAACAGGCCCGCTATGCCGGCGCCATCACCCGTTCCCGGCCCTCGCCCACCTGCTGCCGCCACATGGCATAGTACAGCCCCTTGTTGGCCAACAGTTCGCCGTGCCGCCCTTGCTCCACAATCCCGCCCCGCTCCAGCACGTAAATGCAATCGGCGTGCAGCACCGTGGACAGCCGGTGCGCGATCAGGCAGGTGATGGCGTCGCGGCTCGTAGCCACGTCCCGTATCGTCTGGCTGACTTCTTCCTCGGTCAGCGAATCCAGTGACGACGTTGCCTCGTCGAACACCAGCAGTTGGGGTCTTCGCAGCAGCGCGCGGGCAATCGAAAGCCGCTGCTTCTCCCCCCCTGAAACCTTCACTCCGCCCTCGCCGATCAGGGTATCCAGGCCCTGACCGGCGCGCTTCAGCAGGTTCTGCGCCGCCGCCTGGTGGATCACCTCCAGGCACTCCGCATCGGTCGCGTCCGGCCGCACGAAGCGCAGATTCTCGCGGATCGACCCCGAAAAAAGTTGGGCATCCTGAGTGACGAAGCCCATCCGCTCGCGCAACCCGTCGATGGCTACCTCATCCTCCGGCACCCCGTTGTAATAAATGTGCCCAGCCTTCGGCCGGTAGAGGCCAACCAGCAGCTTCACCAGCGTCGTCTTGCCGGCGCCCGATGGTCCCACGAACGCGATGGTCTCCCCTCGGCTCACGCGAAATGAAATCTCACGCAAGGCCGGCGATGAGGCCGAAGGGTGCTGAAACGTCACGTTATCGAACTCCAGCGTGTCCAGGAACTCCACCGCCACCGGCCGCTCCGGCCGCGGCTCCGGCGGCAGTTTCAGGATGGCCTCGAAGTTCTCCAGCGACGCTTCCGTCTCGCGGTACACGTTGATCACATTACCCAGTTCCTGCAGCGGCCCGAAGATGAAGAAGGAATAGATGAACAGCGAAAAGAACTGCCCCACCGAAATGCGTTGCGTGAAGATCAGGTACAGCATCAGGAACAGAATGCTGGTCCGCAGCATATTCACGCAGGTGCCTTGCACGAAGCTCAGGCTGCGCAGATAGCGGATTTTCTTCAACTCCAGTTTCAGAATCTTGGCCGTGGTGGCGTTCAGTCGGGCAATCTCCTGTTGCGCCAGGCCCAGGCTCTTCACCAGCTCGATATTGCGCAGCGATTCGGTGGTGGCCCCCGCCAGAGCCGTGGTCTCCTGCACAATCTGCCGTTGCACTGCCTTGATCTTGCGGCTCAACACCGAGCTCAGCCCGCCCAGCAGCGGCACGGTCAGCAAATATGCCGGCGCCACCGACCAGTGCGCCCGCAGCGCGTAGATCATCACGAACACCAGCCCGATCAGCGTGGTGAACACCGTGTTCACCGCCGCCGCGATGAACTTTTCCACGTCCGCCCGAACCTTTTGCAGCTTGCCCAGCGTCTCCCCGCTGCGCTGATCTTCAAATAGCGTGTACGGCAGTTCCAGCGAATGGCGGATCCCGTCGGAGTAGATCCGCGCGCCCACCTGCTGCGTGATCAGGTTGACGAAGTAATCCTGGAAATTCTTGGCCACGCGCGAGACAAACGCCACCCCCACCGCCGCCGCCAGCAGCACGCTCACCCCGCGCAGAAACTGCGACGTCGTGTACTGGCTGTATTTGGTGGCATAAGAATCGATGATGTGGCGGAAAATCAGCGGGTCCATCAGCGAAAAGACCTGGTTGATCGTCGCCAGGCCCAGCGCTGCCGCCGCCAGTTTCCAATACTCGCGTAAGTAGCGGTACAGAATCGTCATGCCCGTGTTCCACCCTCCAGGGGAATGATCCTATTGTATGTTGCCGGTTTGTGGGGCAGGTTGTTAACCTGCGGCGGATTGTTAATCCGCCCGCGCGATGCGGCAGCGAGCCGGCCCGCGTTGGCACCTTTCGCTGTCCGATCCTACTGGCAGCGCAGCGTAATCATCGGGTCCACCTTGGCCGCGCGCCGTGCCGGCAGCAGCGCGGCCAGCACCGCCGACGCCGCCAGCACCGCCGCCACCGCGGCAAACGTAGCCGGGTCCGTAGGCGTAACCTGGAAAAGGAACTTCCCGATCACTCCGGTAACCGCCAGCGCGCCCGCAGTGCCCAGCGCCACCCCGGCCGCCGCCAGGCCCAGCGTGCGCCGCAGCACCATCCGCAACACCGCGTTCTGGGGCGCACCCAGCGCCATGCGAATGCCGATCTCGTGCGTTCGCTCAGCCACCGAGTAGGACTGCACGCCGTAGATGCCGATCACCGACAGGGCCAGTGCCAACGCCGCGAAGACCGCCAGCAGGCGCCCCTGGAAACGCGGTTCGGCAACGGCTGCGCCAACCACATCTTCCATCGCCGCCACCGACTCCACGGGCTGGTCTCTATCTACCTCTTTCAGCACCGCGCGGAAGGCCGGCGCCAGGCTCTGCGGATTCGCCGCCGTACGCACCAGGAAGGACATATGGCTCAGAAAACCCGCCCGCGGCACCTGGGTATAAGGCTGGTACACGGTGGCGCTGGGCTTCAGCTTCAAATCGCTCTGGCGGATATCGTCAACCACCCCTACGATGGTGAGCCAGTCTTCCGGTTTGGGATGGTCCTCCATCGAGATCCGCTTGCCGATGGGGTCTTCGCCGGGCCAGAGCCGTTGACCCACGCTTTGGCTCACGATGACCACCCCGGGGGCCGACGCGCTGTCCCGCTCGGTGAAATATCTGCCCTTCAGCAGCGGTATCCCCACGGCTCGAAAGTAGCCAGGGCTCACGCCGGGTTTGTCGGCCCAACCGTGCGACGAACGCGGACGGCCTTCGATTTGAAAATCGCCCGTGACCAAGGCTCCGGCGAACGGCATCCAGTTCACGGCTCCCACCGCCACCACACCCGGCAGGCTGGCCAGCTTGTCCAGTGTGAGCGCGTGAAATGCCTTCAGCTCATTGGGCGTGCGATAGACGGAATCGGGCAAATCCACCGTCATGGTCAGAACATTTTCGGCCCGGAAGCCGGGGTTCACCGACCGCATCCGCACGAAACTCTTCAGCATCAAACCCGCGCCGGTCAGCAGGACCAGCGCCATGGCAATTTCCAGCACCACCAGCGCGCCGCGCAGTCCTTCCCCACGGGCGGTATTGGTGCGCCCGCCCGCAGTCAGCCCGGCGCGCAGCGATCTGCGTGTTGCCTGAAAGGCCGGGGCCAGTCCGAACGCGATGCCCGTCAACGCTACCACGCCAAAGGTGAAGGCCAGCACCCATCCGTCGATGTGGATCTCCGGTAGCCGTGGAATCTTGCCGGCGGGCGCCATCCGGAGCAGCAGTCGGACACCCAGAGCCGCCAGGGCCAGTCCCGCGGTTCCGCCTGCCAAAGAGACCAACAGACTCTCGGTGAGCAACTGGCGGATCAGCCGCCACCGGCTGGCGCCCAGCGCCCCTCGCACCCCTATTTCCTGCTGTCTGGAAGCCGCCCGCATCAACAGCAGGTTGGCGACGTTGGCGCAGGCGATCAGCAGCACGAAGGCCACCGCACCCGCGAAGATCAGCAGCGAACTTCGGATGTCGCCAACCAACAGATCTTTGAGCGGCAACGTCTCCGCCAGCATGCCATCCCGGCCCCGTTCGGCCGGCAAGCCGCGGACCCACGCGTCCAATTCGGCCTTGGCCTGCTGCGGCGTAACACCGGGCTTAAGGCGTCCGACTACCGGGCGTGAAAACGAGTTGTGCCCGTCGGGCGCCGCATTAAGGGGCGTCCACAACCCGGCGTCCCGGGGGGATCCGAGGCCGAACGCGAAGCCCGGCGGCATGACGCCCACAACCTTGCGCCGGGCGCCATCCACCACAATCGTCTTGCCGAGCACGTTCGCGTCCGCGCCAAACCGGCTGCGCCAGAGCGTGTCGCTCAGCAGAGCCACCTGGTCGCTGCCTTTTTGATCCTCATCCGCCAGGAACGTTCGGCCCAGGCTCGCGTTCACCCGCAGTGTTGGAAAGAAATCGGGAGTCACGGCAGCGGCCTGAAGGCGAACCGGGTCGCCGGCGCCGGTCAGCGTCATGGTCTCTCCCGCAAAGGTGGCCGTTCGTTCATACGCCTGGTTCTGGCGCCGGAACGCCACGTAGTGCGCGTCGGCCATGCTGGGTTGGTAATGGAAAGGGCCGCGCGTCGGCCGGTAGGAAATCAAAGTCAGCCGTTGGGCCTCGGGGAACGGCAGCGGACGCAGCAGCACGCCGTTCACCACCGTGAAGACAGCCGTATTGGCGCCAACCCCCAGCGCCAGTGCCAACACCGCGGTTGCCGTAAATCCGGGGCTCCTGCGCAGGCTGCGCAGCGCGTATCGCACATCCTGCCCGACCGTTTCCAGGCCGGCGACGATATCCATCTCCCGACTCCTCTCCTTGGCCAGCGTGCGGTTTCCGAACCGCCGCCGGGCGTCGCGTTCGGCCTCTTGCGGGCTCATGCCCGCGCGGATGTTCTCGCCAATCCGGGCCTCCAGGTGAAAATCCAGTTCCTCATCCAACGCGCGGCCCAGCGCTTCGCCGCGAAACAGATTTGAAAATCGTTCGAGCCAGGTCAACCCAGCCTCCCCTAGCCAACTATATGAGAAGCGTACGCCGGCTGGGCTTTCGATGTCAACTGAAATCCGCCCGCATCTTGCATGAGACAAGACTGCCCCTTGACACCGTTCCCTTAGACATCTACCCTAGAGAAATAGGTGAAGGCCATGGGACGCAGCGACAGTCTGTTGGGCACGCTTGAGCTGCTCATTCTGAAAACACTGGAACTGGGGCCGAATCACGGGTTCGGCATTACCCTGCACGTGCAGACCGTTTCCGAAGGCTTGCTGCGCATGGAGGAAGGCTCGCTCTATCCCGCGCTCCATCGCCTGGAGAAAGACAAGTTGATCCGCGGCGTGTGGCGCCAAACGGAGAATGCCCGCAAGGCGCGCTTCTACACCTTGACCGCGGCCGGGCAACGCCGGCTCGCCAAGGCGGAAACCAACTGGGCGGACGTGTCGAAAGGCGTCCAGAGAGTGCTGAGGTTCGCATGAGACCCCTGGTGTCTTGGCTGCAGGGGGTCGCCTGGCTGCAGCCGCTCGCCTGGCTGCGCCGCCTCCGCGGGCGGGAAACCGAATGGCGTGAAGAACTCGATAGCCACCAGACATTCCGCGAGGTATGGAATCGGGAGCAAGGGCTGCCTCCAGAGGCCGCGCGCGCCCTGGCCCGAAAACAGTTTGGCGGATCGCTGCGCGCTTTGGAAGCCGTGCGCGCCGTCCATGTGGCCGCATGGCGGGATAGCCTGCTGCAGGATTGCCGCTATGCCCTCCGCGGGTTTCGGAAATCGCCCGCGTTCTCGGGCGTTGCCATGGCGACCATCGCTTTAGGTATTGGCGCCTCCACCGCCGTATTCAGCGTCGTCGACCCGCTGCTGTTCCGCAGCCTGCCTTATCCCAAAGACGACCGGCTCGTCTCCGTGGGCTTCCTGGGGCCGGTCGACGACAACGAATTTAACGTCGTCAGCAGCTACCTGGACTGGCGCCGCCTGCAGACGCCATTCCAATCGCTCACCTCCATGCGGCCTGGGGCGCAGTGCGATTTCGAGACCCCCGAAGCTCCCCGGCGGGTTACCTGCTACGCGGTGGAGGCCAATTTCCTGCGGACGCTCGGGGTCGCTCCAGCCATCGGGCGTGACTTCAAACCCGAGGACGATCGGCCCGGCGCTCCTACGGTGGTTCTGCTCTCTCACGCTTTGTGGTCGAGCGCCTTTGGCGGCAATGCCGCGGTGCTGGGTCGCACCTTCACGCTCGACGAGGAGCCGGTGCGGATCGTCGGGGTGCTTCCCAAGGGCTTCGAGATGCCGCAAGGCGGCGACATCGAGGTGATGCTGCCCGAGCGTTTGGACGCCAGCCAGCCGCGCTCCGCCAACTCGAGCTCGTTCCTCCGAACGTTCGCCCGGCTGCGCGACGGTGTCTCGATCGCCCAGGCACAAGATGCCATGCACCCCCTCTTCGAGCAGAGCGTGCGGGCGGATGTTCCCGCTGAGTTGCGCTCCGAAGTGCGACTGGTGGTTCGTTCGCTGCGCGACCGGCAGATCCACGATGTGAAGCTCGCCTCCTGGATGTTGTTGGGCGTGGTGCTCGCGCTGCTCCTGCTGGCGTGCGCGAATGTCGCCAATCTGTTGCTGGCCAGGGCCGCGGCGCGGCGCAGGGAGATGGCCATGCGGGCCGCCATCGGCGCGGGACGGGGCCGGCTGGTTCGGCAGATGCTTACCGAGAGCCTGCTCTTGGCGTGGGCCGGCGGCGCTGCCGGGTGCGCCATCGGCTGGTTGCTGGTGCGGCTTTTCGTTCGCCTTGCGCCCGGCGGCATGCTGCGTCTGGAGCAGGCCCGGATGGACGTGCGGGTGCTGGCGTTCGCGGTAGCCGCCACGGTGGGCGCGGCGCTTTTGTTCGGCATGGCGCCGGCGCTGGAGCAGGCGCGGTCCGAGGCTCTAAAACCAGGCGCCGCGTTGGCGGGCTGGCACAGCGTGGGGCCGCCGCGGATGTGGGTTCGCCGCTTCCTGATCGTCTCGCAGGTGGCGATTTCCCTCATCCTGCTCACCGGTGCTTCGTTGTTTGTGCGGAGCCTGTGGAATCTGCAGAACCAGCCGCTGGGCTTCAGCACGCAGCGGCTGGTCACCGCTTCGTTCACGCTCAAACGCCAGCGCTACCGGCCGGCGGAGGTCCAGGCTGCCTTCTTCAACCAACTGGAAGAGCGCCTGAAGCAAATTCCCGGCGGCGGCGATTTTGCGATTGCCGACTCCATCCCGCCGCGCGGTTCCATGGGGCGGCCCTACTCCAACATGAGCATCGTGGGGCGGTCTCCGCTTGCGTCTAACGGCGGCATGGTGGCCTTTCGCTGGGTAAGCCCCGGGTACTTTCGGACCATGAGCATTGCGATTCTCGCCGGGCGCGAGTTCCAGGAGGGAGAGCGCGCTACGGGCGAATCGCCCGTGATTCTCAGCGCCAGCCTGGCCCGCCGCATGTTCGGCAATGAGAACCCGGCCGGCCACCAGGTAGTATTGGAGGCCGATGGCCGCGGATTTCCTATTGTGGGTGTGGCGGCGGATGCCAGGAACAACGGGATCGCCGGGCCGGCCGAACCGGAATACTACCGTTTGCGCATGGCCAATTCCGCGCAGCTTGGCCGCAGCGGCGTGGCCCTTTTTCGAACCTCGCTAGATCCGGCAACCTTGAGCCGCTGGATCCGGCGCGAGTTTGCCGCGCTCGATCCGACACTGCCGGTGGCTCTGCAGACCATGGAGGATCGTGTCGACCGCTTCCGCGACCGGCCGCGCTTTATCGCCGCGGTGGTGGCGGGGTTTGCGGCGCTCGGCCTGGTGCTGGCCGCCGCCGGGCTTTACGGCGTGCTGTCGTTCCTGGTGGCGCAGCAAACCCGCGAGATCGGTGTGCGCATGGCCCTGGGTGCCCGGCCGCGGGACATTGGCTTGGGCGTTCAACTGCGCGCCGGCGCCTGGATCGCAACCGGTGTGATAGTGGGAACGGCCGGTTCGCTGGCCCTGGCACGAACGGTTCGCGGCCTGCTGTTCGAAGTATCGCCGGAAGACCCGGTCGAAATGCTGGCCCCCGTGCTGGTACTGTGCGCCGCCGGCGCGTTGGCCGCGTGGCTCCCCTCCCGGCGCGCGGCCCGGGTGGATCCCGTGTTCGCGCTGCGCTGCGAGTGATATCGTAATAAACATGAGCGTCGCGACGCTGATCCCGGTTGAAGAATACCTGCGCACTTCCTACCATCCCGACGTGGAGTACGTGGATGGCGTTCTGGAGGAGCGTAACGTGGGAGACTTGCTGCACAGTTTGGTTCAGAGCAACCTGATTTTCGCTCTGAGGACCAGGTATCCGCGGATTTACGTGGTTCCGGAACTGCGGTCTAAAACGCGGGCCACCCGGTACCGTCTTCCGGACGTCTGCGTGATGCTTGCCCTTCCCAAGAGCAAGTACCTGCTGGATGCCGCGTTCCTGGTGGTCCAGGTTCTCTCCGAAGACGACCGCATGACCAAAACGATGGAGCGGCTCGAGGAATTCGATCGGAAGGGCGTGCCGAACATCTGGGTGATCGACCCGCGGCTTCGCACCATCGCTGTCTATTCCAACGGCGCTTTGAACGAAGTCCGCGGCGACCGCGTCGCTACCACCGGCGATCCGTGCCTCGAACTGACTCGCGACGAAATTTTCCAGAACGTGGAGTAAGCGGCAAGCCTCGCACGCCGCTACGCCCGCGCCATCGCA
Source organism: Candidatus Acidiferrales bacterium (assembly GCA_035570275.1). Classification (GTDB taxonomy): domain Bacteria; phylum Acidobacteriota; class Terriglobia; order Bryobacterales; family Bryobacteraceae; genus DATMNI01. The sequence goes on from DATMNI010000006.1 coordinate 33,641, forward strand.
GTCAACACCTTCCTCATTGCCGCCACGGCGTCTGCGGTGTCCCGCTCCGTGTACTTCGGGCTCATCATCACGCCTGCAAACCGGCCCAGAATATCGATGGTTCGCGGGCAGCACTCCCGTCCGTAGCGGATCGATTGGCCGCGCTCCGAGGCGAACGACGGCCATCGCGGCGTCACCGTCACCTTCTGTTCGATCTCCGGAACCACCGGCAGGACCACCGACCCGGCCGGACTGGACACCGGCACGCCCTCCGCCTTCATCGCATCGGCATAGCGCTGGCGGTCTTCCTTGGTCCGGAAGCCCACGAAAATCCCGGTGCCCAATTCGCCCTCGGCGTCAGGCAGACGCCGCAAGTGCACGCCAGGCAGGTCGCGAATCCCGTCATAAACCCGGCGCGCATTCCGGCGCACATCGCCAATAATTGTGTCCAGCTTGCGCACTTGCGCCAGCAGCACGCCGCCAGTGAATTCGTTCATGCGGTAGTTCAGTCCCGGCATCCAATGCAGCTTGGCCGGAAAATCCTTGCGGACACTCAGGTCGTGGAACCGGAAGCCGCGTTCGAACAGATACGGGTCGCTGGTCACCACCACGCCGCCTTCTCCGGCGGTGATGGTTTTGCTCTGTTGCAGGCTGAAGATTCCGATGTCGCCCATTGACCCCAGCGGCCGTCCCTTGTAACTGGCGCCCACACTCTGGCTGGCGTCCTCCAGCACCTTCAGCCCGTGCTTGCGGGCGATGGCCAGGATCGGGTCCATATCGGCTGCGGCGCCTTGCAGATGCACCGCCATAATCGCCTTGGTCTGCGGCGTGATGCGGTGCTCAATGTCGCCGGCGTCCAGATTGAACGACTCGTCGATTTCGGCAAACACCGGCAGGGCGCCCGCCTGAATGATGGTGTTGTAACAGGAGTACCACGTCCACGCCGGCAGAATCACCTCATCGCCCGGACCCACTTCCAGAGCCGCCATGGCGACATGCAGCGCCGCCGTGCCGGAAGTCACGGCCAGGGCGTATTTGGTCTGCATGCGGGCCGCGCAGCCCTTCTCGAACTGGGCCACTTTCGATTGGTCCGTCGGGTTGCTGAAGCGGAAAGGATTGCGGCCCTCCAGCACTTCTTCGAGTTGGCTGCGTTCCTTATCGTCGTAGTATTGCGGCCCCCAATTCGCGCCGGTCAGCGGCCGCGGCCTCACCGGCGTCCCGCCGTTCACCGCCAGTTGGGGAACTGCGCCAGCATCTTGGGGAACCCCGCCAGCGCTCCGGGCCGTGGCGGCGGCAACGGCGGCAGCGGCCAGGAAACCTCTCCGATCTACCATGGGCAGACCTCCTGTCCTCAATGCTACGCCCAATCGCGGGCTGCTGCTGCTACGGCTGAACTGTAAGGGCGACCTCGGAGGCGATAGCGCGCGGTTCACACCAGCCACTGGGGGCCGCGGGCGCGGCGGGGGCCCGGCTCGGGACGAAGCCGGTTCCCCCTTGGTCTGCCGGCCCTGTGGCAACCCATCCGGACTTTCTCTGGCGCGGAGCCTCCGCCATCGGCGGGTTGCTGCTTCCACCGATACCAAAGCGGCTAAAATAGAGGCATGGATTGGTCAGATTGCCCGTTGGTTGAAGTGATTCCCGGTAAGGTCAGCGGCGTTCCGCTGCTCAAGAACACGCGTTTGCCGGTCGAGGCAATCACCGGAAA
>DATMNI010000007.1:0-10744 GCA_035570275.1 Candidatus Acidiferrales bacterium
TTCAGCGGCCCTAGATCATCGAAGGTGCTCTCCAATCCATTGGGCGGCCGACACGCACGGCGATAAGTCCGAGGGGACAACCCCAAAAGCCCGGCCGCCCGCAACGAACTTTCTACCAACTCTCAATCCACACGTGTCTCTCCGCTGCGCCAGCCCACCAGTGTCTCCGCTCCCTCAGCGCTCTCAGGTTTTGACTTTCAAACCCTGGCACTCAGAACAAATCCCAACCTACCCTTAAAGGTCTTCTCTCGCGCTTTCCTCCGCGTCTCGGGCGGCTCAGCGGTGAAGAATTGGCTTCGTTCCGCACGCCACCCTTCGCCCGGTTCACAACCATCGGTTCGTCCCGGTTTTGACCAGAAACGCCAGCGTGGCGATCCAGAGGGTCGCCACCACTAGGGGTGAAACTTCTCCATCGTCCGGGGATTGTAAGCCCAGTGAAACTCCAGCTCGTAGCCCATGGATTTCGCCAGGCCGTCCAGATCCGGAAACAACGTCGCAAACGTAATGTTCATCCGGTATAACTCGCGCATCCCCACTTCGCGCACCGCATTGGCTAGAACAAACTTCGCCAGAATGTTGTCCTGGTCGCGGTCGCTTAGAATCTCTTCGATGGGCACATCCAGCACGCCCGGCACCGCGAAGGTCCCCGATTGCGCAATCAGCCGCCGGTTCATGGTGTGCGGCTCGCCCATCCAGATGAAGTGTTTTTTGCCCTTGAGGAAGTAGCGGTTGAAATTCCCCTTGGCGCGAGGGTCCATCCTCACGGGCTTATGCGCGCGGCTGCTATCGATCGCACCCGGATTCATGGCCCAGACCACGCCATCGGCCAGCGTGCGCTCCAATGCAAAAAACGCCGCCACGTAAGGCGACCACGTGAAGTCCAGCAGGCGGGTGGGCGCGCCATGGTGCTGCATCAACGCCAGCCATTGGAAATCGTCATCGGCGTCGGGCGGCTTTACCAGGAACTGGTGGGCCTTGCGCTTGAAGACGCGCAGAATGCGGCCTTCCTGATCGGGCCAGGCCTTCGGATCCACTTTGGCGTTCTGTAGGTACCGCGAGAGCGAACTGTACAGCGGCCAGCGCTCGTCGCGTTCGCCGCGAAACGCCCAGTTGGAATACGGCGGATGAATCACGTGGCCCAGGAACGCTTCCCACGAATCCAGCCGGAAGACGCGGTAGGAGCGCCGGGCCGCCTGTTTGCTTTCCGGCATCTCTAACTATCGTAACGGTAAAGAGCCTGCTCAATGGGCACGCCGCGCACTTCGACACGCTTCAGGTCCGTCGTCCCCACACCGTGCCCTTCGGCCAGCAGCAGCGTGTTCTCGCAGCGCTGGAACGGCGCCGTGCCGCGGAGGGCGCGGGGGTTGTAGCCCATCACGGCCGTGGAAACTGCATCGGTGGTGACTGGGTTCATGCCGGCGATCAGCACGCCGGGCTTGACCATGCGCACGCCGCGAATCCACGGGCCTTCGCCGCCCGCGATGGATTCCACGCCATCCAGAATCGCCAGATGGATGGGCCGCGCCACCGCCAGATCGGCCGTCACGTGTGGGATTCGGTACTCGGCCTCGCGGCTGCCGGTGGGGTGCAACTCCGCCGGCGCAATCTTCGATGGCTGCCGTTTGCCATCGTGGCAGACCGCCTGCCGGCCTTTGGTGGGGCTCTCGTTGGGTTCGTCCCGGCCGGCGTCGTCGCCGTAAATCGAGGCCGGCGTCATCCCGAAACAGTTCTTCATGGAAAGCGTCACTCCGCAGGTGGCGTGGTTCTTCAGCTTGGCCAGGCTCACGAAGACGTCGGTCTCTTCGTAGGCGTGGTTCAGCACATAGGCTGGATACATGTAGGCGCTGCCCGGCACTGTAAAAGTGGAATAGCGTTTGCCCTTGCCCAGCGCGTTGGTGTTTTCAAACTCCACGCCGGGAGCGGCCGATTGCAGCGAACGCACGTTCCAACCCGAATCCAGCATCACGTCTTCCAGCGGCCCGCCCGTGCCCCACGCGCTCTCCACGAAGCGAATTCGCCTGGCGCCGGCGCGGCCCAACAGGTAGGCGGTGGCGCCCACCAGTTTGGGATGCGTGTAGTGCGTCAGCCCCAGCGCCCGGCCTTGGACGCGCTGGCTGGTAGGGCCAGTCATATTGATCTTGATGGTGACGGTTTTGCCGCGCACCAGCTTTTCGATGCCGCCTAACTGGTCGAACATTGTGCCCAGCCTGGCCGTCACGTCCTCGTCGTACGAGGCGCATTTGGCGATCGCCACCGGGGCCGTCGGGGCTTCGGGTACGGCAGCCGTTAGCCCATCTTGGGTCAACAGAGGCGCGGCGCTAATCATCGCAAGCCATTCTCTACGTGTCATGCTTATTGCTCCAGCCGGACCGTGGCGCAGACCGACACCTTGTCGAGATCCACACCCAGCCCTTCGTCGGTTTCGAAAACTTCCAATTTCCTGTCGTCGCCCTCCGGGGTAAGCAGGGTGGCGTGCCGGTAGTTGCCCAGGTAATGGACGGTCACGTTCTCTACCGGATAGTCCGAATAATTGACCAGGTGCAGCACGGCCGACTTGCCGTCTTCGGAAGCCAGGTAGTTGGAGAGCATGGAGGAAACGTTGAACAACCGAACCCCCATGTTGCGCCGGCCCACCATGGAGTTGACGTCGTGCCAGATGTCGTTGAGCCGCTCCAGTTCGGCCTTTTCGAGTGTGATGCTGCCGCCCGCGGGGGTCGGATCTTTCCATCCCGGAGGCCCGGTGAGCAGCGTACCGCCACCGCGGGTGAAGCCGCGCAGCACTTCTTTCTGCTCGGCGGTAAGGGCGTCGCCATCCACGTTAACCGCCATAGTGGCGCCGGCCAGTGCCGCAGGCGTCAATTGCTGGCGCGCGATGGGCCGCACCGGCGTGTGCTTGACGGCGATCATATCCAGAATGCCGCCCGAGAGCAGGCCGCCCTTGCCGGGGTCCTGCACCAAGGCCAGTTTGCCCGCCTCCTGCATGCCCCGCCACTCGGGATGCTGCTCGAAATAGCTCAACAATCGGGCGATGCGTTTCCAATCCCCCAGGGCCGCCGCATCGCGTTTGGCAAGGCGGCCGGCGAAGTCTTCATCCAGCGCCAGCACCCAGCGGGCGCCGGAAATGGCCGCATCGGCGACGGCTTGCAGGTAGCGCGAGCCCGTGACCGCCATCCTGGCCGGCGGCTCATTGGCGATCCACACGGCGGTGTCGGGCGCTTCCTTTTGAACCGAGACGCGCACCGAACGCAGGAAGCCGGTGTTGGTGTCGATCCAAACGGAGGCCGTGGGCCCAGACTTCTTGGCGCCGTTTTCGTCGATCGAGATCCCCGGCCAGACGCCCTGATTCGTCCCGACCACCTGATGCGTCCCGACTACCGGCCGGTTGGAGACGAGCGGCGAATTGGAGCCGAGCGGCGAATTGGAGCCGAGCAGAAGGCGGTTGCGCGCCGTCAATTCAATGACCGGGGCGCCGGCCGCGGCTTTGTTCTCGCCCGCCGCAGCTTTGTTCACGCCGGCCGGGGCTGTGTTCACACCGGCCGCAGCTGTGTTCACGCCGGCCGCGGCTTCGTTCACACCGGCCGGGGCTGTGTTCAAGCCGGCCTCGGCTTTGTTCTCGCCCGCAGCGGCTTTGTTCACGCCGGCCGCGGCTTTGTTCACACCGGCCGCGGCTTTGTTCACACCGGCCGCAGCCTCGCGCACGCCGGCCGCCGTCCCTTCCGGAAATTCGCCTTCGAGTACCAGACCGGTGACTTTGGCGCCGAGCGCCCGCCGTGCCGCCGCCACTACATCGCCGGATGGCGTGAGAATCGCCAGCGTCACCAGGCCGCGAGACGAGGCGGCCGATACGAAGCTTTCCGGATAGGTGGAAAGCAGCAGGCAGTTGATCGGCGTGCCGGCCAGCAGGTCGAGGGATTGGACGTCGCTCCACGGCCACCGCATCGGGACCCATTCCGCCGGACGCGGCACCGCGGCGCACCAAACCGGCGCCAGTGCCAAGACCGCGATCAGACGGAGCCGCATACTGGTAGGGTACGACGGAATTGGGCTTCGCGGGGCGCGCCGGTGCGTGCGGGCACGTGGGTGGGGGAAAATCCCTGATGGGTTTCCCTTATGGTAAACTCTTGTAAATTCAAGGCTGTCGTGAGGAACAGGGATGACACTCTCTGCGGGTGGCGCGCTCTCACATTACCGGATCATCGCGCCATTGGGGGCCGGCGGGATGGGCGAGGTTTACCTTGCCGAGGACACCAAGCTCAAACGTCAGGTCGCCATCAAGGTGTTGAGCGGCTCCGTCCTGTCCGACCCCGGACGCCGGCGCCGTTTCTTGCGCGAAGCTCGGGTCACCTCGGCCTTAAACCACCCGAATGTCGCCCAGATATACGAGATTGGCGAGGAGGAAGGCACCTATTTTCTGGTATTGGAGTACGTCGAAGGCCAAACCCTAAGCAGCCTCGTCCGTACCGGCCCCCTTCCCGTTCCCCGGATTGTGGAGATCGTTACGCAACTCGCGGACGCTCTTTCGGAAGCGCACGCCAAGGGCATTATCCACCGGGATCTCAAGCCCGAGAACATCATGCTCAGTCTGCGCGGCCAAGCCAAAATCCTGGACTTCGGGATTGCCAAGATCTCGTATTCCGATCCAGAATCCGAGGAGACCAGAACCCTCTCGGTGACGCTTCCGGGCTCCGTCGTCGGAACCGTGGCATATATGAGCCCGGAACAGGCGCTGGGACGTGAGTTGGACCCGCGTTCCGATCTGTTCTCCCTGGGAGTTGTCCTATACAAACTGGCCTCCGGCAAATTGCCGTTCACGGGCAAGTCCACTAGCGAGATCCTTGGCAACATCGTGCATGTAGAGCCTGCCCCACTGGCGTTGAACGACGACACCGGCCGCAAGCTCGCCGCCATAATCTGGAAGTGCCTGGCCAAGGACCCGGACCGGCGCTACCAGTCAGCCGGGGAGCTGCTCGCCGATCTCCAGCCTCTACACCATGAGCCCGTCGTCCAACAATCGGCCGGCCTGATCGCTTCCAGGCAGACCCGGAGGGCGCTCTGGATGCTTCAGCATCCTGCGCTGGCCCTGAGTCCATTCGCGGCGGTTCTAGTCGCCCTGCTCGCCTACTTTGCAGCTCACGGCTCCGTGGGCGGACGCATCAATTCCCTGGCGGTGCTGCCGTTCGAAAATGCCAGCGGCGATCCAAAGCTCGACTACCTTACCGACGGGCTTACGGAGTCCCTGATCAACGACCTGTCGCGTCTGCCAGGAGTGCGTACGCTGTCGTACGCAGCCGTCCAGCACCAAAAAGGCAAGAACGCCAATCCACGCGATGCGGGCCAACAAATGAACGTCAACGTCGTGCTGTCCGGTGGACTGGTGAGACAGGGCGACTCGCCTACTGTGCGGGTGGATCTCATCGACGTAAAGACAGGCGCGGAATTGTGGGGCCACCATTACAACCGCGAACTGATGGCTCTGCTGGATGTACAGCAGGAGATCACCCGCGAAGTCGGGCGCCGGCTGCAGCCAGGCGCGGGTTCGGCCAAACTTCGGGCGCCGGGCAAAGCTCCCGCCGGCAGCGAGGCGTACGATCTTTACCTGCGCGGGCGATTCGCCGTGAACCAGCGAACCAATGAATCCATTAAGAACGGGCTGGTCTATTTTCGTCAGTCCATCGACAAAGAGCCTGCTAACGCCCAGGCTTGGGCAGGCATGGCGATTGGGTACGTGAACATGGCTTTCACGGGTACGCAACCTGCCACCATCTTTCTGCCTCAGGCGCGGGCTGCCGCCGCAAAAGCTCTAACGCTCGATCCGGATTCGGTCGATGCGCATTGCCAGATGGGTTACCTGAAGGTCCTGGCGGACTATGACTGGAGAGGGGCGGAAAAGGAGTTCAAGACCGCTCTTGCGCTGGACCCCAATCATGCGTTGTCCCACGAGCTATTTGCCATGTGGGTGCTCGCTCCCACCCGGCGCGAGGCCGAAGCCCTGTCGGAGATCAACCATGCGCTCGACGCCGATCCGGGCTCCATCATGGTGAACTTCCATCGAGGTTTTATCCTTTACTACTTCCGGCGATATGACGAGGCCGTCAAGCAGTTCGAAAGAGCTGTCGCCATCGACCCTGCCTTCCTGTGGCCGCACATGCCTCTGGGGCTCACCTACATCGAGCAGCACCGGTACCAGGAAGCCATCGCGCAGGAAAATACGCCGCCCTACAGCGCTGGCGGGCAGTCGCGGCAATTAACCACCCTGGCATACGCGTATGCCGTCGCCGGAGACCGCAACGGTCTCGACCCCCTGCTGAAAGAGATGGAGCAGCGCGCACGGGAAGGTTACGTTCCTCCTTTCAATATGGCTCGGATCTATGCGGTGCTTGGCCAGAAAGAAAGGGCCTTCCAGTTCCTGGAGCAAGGCTATGTGGACCGCGATCCGGGGCTTGTTATCCTGCAAGTGGACCCCACCGCGGATGTCTTTCATTCCGACCCCCGATATCAGGACCTGCTTCGCCGCATGGGTTTGAACAACTGAAAGAGTGAGTCAAATGAAACCCGATGACACAATTGTGCGTGCAGCCATTCATCCAGCCCTCGGTATGGCTCGCGTGGGCAATAGCCCGGACGGGTATTTTTACGGGCCCGAGGTCTCTCACGGTGGAGCCGGGCCCGACGGCGGGTATAAGGATGCGGCCGGCGCGCTAAAGCGGCAAGCCGCGCGGTTCCGTATCTATGGCTTCGACAGGCATGGAAATGTAGTCCGGGAATTGACAGCGGAGGATACGGACATCGCCTGGACCGTGCATGTCGCCAACACCAAGGCCGCGTGGTACAACTTCCAGGGTCCTATGGATATTCCCGGCGCTTTGCCGAGCGCCAGGCGCAACCCCGATTTTCCAGTCGAAGGCCGCGCCGGCCTTCGTATCGATCCCGGACCGCGCACCATTCGCGGCAAGGGCCGTTCTGGGCCGGAACATCGATTCGACTCCGGAGCTTTTCTGGGAAAGCCCGTTTATCTGGGTGAACTGCGGACCGACGAGGCGGGGAGGCTGGTCTTTCTGGGAGGACACGGCGTTTCCGCAACACCGTTTCCTCACAATACGATCACCTGGTACGCGGAAACTCGCGCCTGGCACGACGACACCTCCGATGGGCCGGTCAGCGCCGAGGTGAACCTGAATGGCAGAAACATCCCCGTTGACCCCGCATGGGTCGTGGTGGCCCCTCCCAATTACGCTCCGGACATTATTGCCATCCGCACGCTGTACGATGTGCTCGAGGACTCGTGTCTGTCATGGTGGGTGGATCCCCCCAAGCAAGTCAGCTTTGTCCAACACGTGCTGCCCATCCTGCACCGCTTTAGCGAATTGCAGTGGCTGAACTTCGGGTTCTTCCTGCAGTTTGGCTGGAAAGCGCCTTTTGACTTCGTCCGGCCGGAATATCTGGCTAAGTTGGCCTCGAAGGAGGCCCGGTACAGGGAACTCCGGTTGCAAGTCTTCAATTTATTCCGCAATCCGAACGCCACAACCCTGCAAATGACTGCCTGGCCGCAGACGTACGGCGACGATGTCCAAATGCCGCCGAAGGCGGCACTATCCATGTTGTCGGTTACCGAAACCCAGTTCACACGCCTGCAGAAGTGGGCGGCGGGCGATTTTGAGGCGGATTGGGATCCGGATCAACCGGCGCCGATACGCTCGATCGATGGGATCCCAATTGAAAGTCAGCCCGCTACGCTCGACCACGCGGCGCTCCATTTCTGTCTGGGAGGGCCGTTCCACCCTGGCTGCGAGGTGACCTGGCCGATGCGCCACTACACCATGTATTGCGCTCCGTTTCGGATTCGGCCCCGTGACCCTCTTCAGCCCGAAAGGGATTACGGAGAGGTTCTCACGCCGGAGGTTGTGTTGGGAGAAAACGGCCCCTTGTACGCCAGCGGGCCCGGCGATATCACTCGCTGGATGGCCGTGCCCTGGCAAGCCGACACGGCGGGCTGCCGCTCGGGGTACGATCCCGCGTACGATCCCTTCCTCCCGACTTTCTGGCCCGCGCGGGTTCCGAACCATGTTCTCACCTGGAAGCACTATCAGGATGCGGCTAATCCGGATCTTCCGCTGGCCGAGCGGTGGAAGGCCTTCGCCAGCCGGGCGAGTTGGTTCCGCGGGCTGGATGGAGGCATACTGGCGCAGATGCAGCAGATGGTTTCGGAGTTTGGAAAAGCCGGGGTGGTGGTTCGCCAAGAACTCGAACCGTCAAACACCGGCCTTCCGCCGGTTATGTTTGTGGAGACCGAGGTTGGATACCATCAGGACCAGCCTCCCGACAAGAACCTGACCACGCACCGCCTCGTCAGGGTTAGACCGGGGAAGGGAAGCCAGTCTCCCGGGGCGGAATGAAGGCGGAATTCGACGCGTTCATCATAGGTGGAGGTCCGGCGGGTTGTTCGGCGGCCATCAGCCTGGTAAGGGCTGGATATACCGTTTGCCTCGCGGAAAACGCCGGAGCCGACGGATTCAAGGTGGGAGAGAGCCTGCCACCGGCGGTCAAACCTCTGTTGGACGAACTGGGCGCCGTGTCCCTGTGCCACGCAGGCCGGTCCCTGGTCTCCTACGGAAACCAGTCGGCATGGGGCTCGCCGCTCCTCACGGAAACCGACTTCATACGCGATCCGAACGGCCACGGCTGGCACGTGGATCGGGCCCTATTTGACGCCGAATTGCGCGCCGTGGCGGCCGGCGCAGGCGCCTTCGTGCCAGAGCGTACCAGGGCCCTGCGAATTGAGCCGGCATCCGGCCGGTGGCGGGTCATCCTGAAAACCCCGGCGGGCCTGGAAACCTGCCATGCTCCCTGGATGTTGGATTGCACCGGCCGGACCGCCGCATTTGCGCGGGCACAAGGCGCCAGGCCAATCGTTTATGACCGGCTGATTGCCGTGGTGGCAGTTTTTGAGGAGGCAGTTGCCACGCCGGCAATGAGTTCCGACCGCGACTCGCGAACCCTTGTCGAATCGTCCCCGGATGGCTGGTGGTACACCAGCCTGGTTCCGCGCAACCGCCGCGTCGTGGCCTTTCATACCGATGCCGCAACCGATGTGTCGCGGCTGGCGCGCACGCAAGAAGGGTTCATTTCGATGCTTCGCTCTACACGGCACATCTCGGCGCGGATCGAAGATCGCGGTTATCGCCTGGCATGTCCGCTGAGAACCGCGGCCGCCAATACGGTCTGCCGCACACCCGCCGCAGGCCAAGGTTGGTTCGCGGCGGGCGATGCCGCAATGGCCTTCGACCCGCTTTCGTCGCAGGGCATTCTTACCGCGCTCTACAGCGGACTCAAAGCCGCGCAAGCCCTTCAGGACTCCATGAACGGCGTGCCCGATGCCCCCCTGCGATATGAACGAACGCTGCGCAATGTGCTGGATGCATACCTGGTGAACAGGGATCTTTACTATGGTTACGAGTCCCGCTGGCCGGATCGCCCCTTCTGGAGCCGTAGAAGGGCGCGGCGGGCGTCGTCCAGGAATTGACCGGACATTGACCGAACAAAGGGCAGAATACTACTTGGGGTGCCGATAAGCCTTCTGCCGCTGCCAGGTTACCAGCGTGGTCTTCCTGCCTTTCACCACGGGCGCCCCGGAATGGACCATCCGGGGGTTGCAGTCGCCATTCGGAAACAGGTTTTCCCAAACCAGTAACCGGCCGGCCTTGGCAATCACATATTTGTCTAACTCCCGGAAATGGGTTCCGCCGCCTTTCGCGGGGGTATTGAGGTATAGAAGAAACGTCAGTATCCGGTCCCCGGCATCGTCCTCGTCCCAATAGCCCGCATCCAGGTGATATTCGAACTTGCCGTTACGGCGGTAATCGGCCGCCTGCCAGGTCTCCAGGCAGGCTGGGTCCACGCCAAACAGTTGTTGCAGCCGCTTCTCGATTCCCTTCAGTATGGCGATCAGGTTCTTGTTGAACGAGTCCGGATGGGCGCTCCGGCCTACCCGCCGCGGGGAAATCACGTCGAGATACTCTCCGTCCTTTTGCCGCTCGTAGGTCAGGCTAGGTTCCCAAAAAGCGACTTCTAATTCTTCCAGAATCTGACGGCACTGTGGTTCCGGCAGGAATTCGTCCATGTACACAATACCCTCTGCCACCGGTGTGCCGATGGGTTGCCTGGCCTGCGACAGGGGTGAATTCGGGCTCACTGGCGGACGAGCCAGGCTGGCTTTGCGTTCAGAACCAGTCCTGTTTGCGGATTGGCTGTGCGGCGATGGCACGATTTTCTAAGCCGCGCGGTCCCAAGCGGTTTTCCTGGAAGGCCCCTCGGATTCAGGAACTACTCGGATGCAGGAACCAGTATTTGCGACGCCGGAGCCGCTGTCAAGGACTTTTCGGACTTAGAGAGGGTCAGGAGTGGCCTGGATTTTTTTGGGTTTTTGTCCTTGCACCAGCGATGACCGGCATATATACTAAATCGCATTCGAAGGTACAGAAGATTATGGCTAAGAAGACGGGAATTTCACAGACTGACCCAGGCAAGGGCGGCGTCACGGCGGGCGTGGGGACTGCGCCCGGCAAGAAGGGCGGCGTCACCGCAGGCGTGGGAACTGCCCCCGGCAAGAAGGGCGGCGTCACCGCGGGCGTGGGAACTGCGCCCGGCAAGAAGGGCGGCGTCACCGCAAACGTCGGGACTGCGCCCGGCAAGAAGGGCGGCGTCACCGCGGGCGTGGGGACTGCCCCCGGCAAGAAGGGCGGCGTCA
>DATMNI010000008.1:0-11881 GCA_035570275.1 Candidatus Acidiferrales bacterium
CCAGAGCCGCCCCCTCTGAAAGTCCTGCAAGAAAATGGATAAAGTCGAGCTCAGGGAGCGGATTCCGCGACTGAGCCGCGATACCCCAAAACGGTTAATAAGCATCCGAGACACCAGACGCGCCGGGAGTTCCTCCTATGATGGATGAGTGCAACTGCCGCAACACGTCAGGCGCGCGATTGAAGAGCGAGCGGAAACCATCGGGTTCGCGGCGCTGAAACGCGCGGCTCGGGCGATGTCCGACGCGTACCGTGAAGGGCGAACCGCACCCTTGAACGCCGCCGAACGCACCGGGGCGTACCTGGCCACGCGGATGCCCGCGACTTACGCCGCCGCGCACGCGGTGCTGAGTGAGGTGCGGGCGCGTCTGGGCGAAACGGCAATCGAAGAGGTGCTCGATGTGGGCGCCGGAACGGGCGCCGCGGCGCTGGCGGCGCGGGAGTGCTGGGGCCCGGCCACACGCGTCACCATGATCGAGCGCGATGGCGCATTCACCGAAGCGGCGCGGCAATGGCTGCCCGATGCGCGGGTGTTGGCGGACGACTTGATGCGCGTCGAAAGCCTTCCGCCACATGACCTGGTGATGGCGGCGTATTCGGTGGGCGAACTCGTACGGGACATGGATGTGGAACGCTGGGCGGCGCTCCTATGGAGGGCTGCGCGCGTGGCGTTGGTGGTGATCGAACCGGGAACGACGCCAGGGTATTCGCTTTCGCTCGGGATCCGCGACCAATTGCTGAAGGCCGGTGCGTACATGGTGGCGCCGTGCCCCGCGGCCATGGCGTGTCCGCTGACCCCGCCGGACTGGTGCCACTTCGCGGCCCGCGTGGAGCGCTCATCGCTGCACCGGCGAATCAAAGATGCGGATCTGGGATATGAGGACGAAAAGTTCAGTTACGTGGCGCTGGCACGGGAGCCGGTGGCATTGCCGCAGACGCGCATCATCGGGCGCCCGCACCACGCGCCCGGACTGATCGAGCTGCGGACTTGCACGGAGGCCGGGCTGCGCACGCAAGCGGTAAGAAAGCGGGACAGGGAAGCCTACCGCGCCGCCAGGCATGCCGGCTGGGGCGATGCTTTATCATAGTCTGCATGCTCAGTCGCGAACAGGCTTGGGATATTCTTTGCGAGTACACGAAATCCGAAGGGTTGCGCAAACACGCGCTGGCGGTGGAGACCTGCGTGACTGCCTATGCGCGAAAGTTCGGCGAAGACGAACAGAAGTGGTCGGTGACGGCGTTGCTGCACGATTTCGACTGGGAGATTCACCCCACGCTGCCGGACCATCCGACCAAGGGCGAGCCGATTCTGGCCGCGCGCGGCGTGGATGAAGAGATCCGGCGGGCCATTCTTTCGCACGCCGATTTCACGGGCGTGCCGCGCGTCTCCATGCTGGAGAAGGCACTGTTTGCCTGCGACGAATTGGCGGGCTTCATCACGGCCATCTCTTACGTGAAGCCCAGCCGCAGCGTGACGGAAGTGGATGTGGCGTCGGTGAAGAAGAAGATGAAGGACAAGGCCTTCGCGCGCTCGGTGAACCGGCAGGACATTGTGAACGGCGCCGCCGGGTTAGGCGTGCCGCTGGAAGAACACGTGGACTTCTGCGTGAAGGCCATGCAGGCGCGGGCGGAAGAATTGGAGTTGGCGGGTGTTAGTGGGGCCGGTTGTTAACCTGCGGCGGATTGCTAATCCGCCTGCCGCACTCTGACACGCCCCCGCCCCAGTTGGGAACGACAGTTCCCAAAATGCCGCCGGCTCACGGTTAACTCGTGTATTTTCAATGGTGAAAAATCAGCGGCGGCGCAGCCGAGTCTGCGGATAACCGGTCAATAGGCCAGTTGAACTGGTGTAGACTCGGATCATGAAGCCAGCGCAGCGCTTGACCGCGATTATCGAACGTGAGGACGACGGTTTTGTGGCGTTGTGCCCGGAGTTCGATATTGCGAGCGAGGGTGCGTCGATTGAAGAAGCGCGAGTCAACCTCATTGAGGCGCTCACGCTGTTCTTCGAAACGGCCGCCCCGTCCGAAGTCGCCCGACGCTTTCACAGCGAAGTTTTCGTAACTCAGGTTGAGGTGCCGGTTGGGTAGGCTCCGAGTTCTTTCGGGCTCGGAGGTTTGCCGGATTCGCGAACAACAAGGATTTACTGCCGTCCGCCAGCAAGGCAGTCATCGGATCATGCCAAGAGCGTTTGGAGACAACGACGATAACCGTTCCGGTTCCGCTCCACGATCCGGTCCGGCGCTGGACCTTGCGGAGCATTGTTCGGCAGTCGGAACTCCCGAAATGGTTGTTTGAGACCGAAAACCAGGCTGTCGCTATAAGATACCAAACTCCGGTTTGCCGGCTACGGGGCAACTGGGCCGATCAACGACCGGACCCAGTTCATGGTTAGGGCCGCCTGGGTGGTGTAAGACTGGCGGAGCCTCAAGAAGAAACGCCGACCCATCAGCGCGGGAAGATGCTCCGGCTCGGCTTGCCACCATCTACTCTTTGGACTCCCCCGCTCGACTCGTACGGCCCAGCTAAGGCGCCGGCCGGGTCTTGGATCACGCAGAAGCGGCCTTGGGACCCATGGATTGCGCCGGCCGGAGAACCTTGCCACCGAGCGACTGGCAGCGGGCGATGCTTTCATCCAGATCGACCACGGTGATATAAACCAGCCACACCGCGGGAGCCCCGCGTTGGGGCCTCGGGCATGCCAGTTTTCGGCAACTGAGTCGGCGGCGCCGGTGGGAGTCATACGGAAGTCGTTGTACCCGCCCAGATCCACCGGCGACGGCGACCAGCCGGTTACCGACCGGTGGAAGTCGCGCACGGCCACGGCATCGGGAACGGTGAGATCGATCCAACCGATTTGGCCTTGCCTGACTGGTTCGGACTTGGTTTGTTCCCGCATGCTTCAGGCGCCTTGCGGCCCAGGCTTTTCCGGCTCGGGCTTTTCCGGCTCTGGAGCGGCGGGCCCGGGACCTGCGGGCGGCGGCGCGGGCTTGGTTCGCTCCACAACGATATCGAACTTGGCGACCATGGTGGCAATGGCCCCGATCGCGGCCAGAAGCGGCGCGGCGATCACCCCGATGGCGGCCACCGTCAGCGGGATCTCCATAAATGTGTGGCCGCTCTCGTCTTTAATTAGGATGCGGCGCACGTTGCCTTCGTGAATGAGTTCAGAGATCTTGTCGGCAAGGTCCTTGCCGTGTACCTTGAATCGCTCGTAGATGTGGTCGAAAGAGTCCATGTGGGAAGTGTAACGCGACGGCCACCCTTTGCGCCGTATACCTGGAAAGTGTATCCGGTTCGAGGAGGAATTCGTATGCGACGGTTCGGCACGGGGTTGGCGGCAGGGGTCATCATTTTCGCGTCCACGGCGTTGTCCCAAACGGCGGCTCAAACGGCGCCAGGCGCAGGGCCGTACAAGATACTCAAAACGGCCAAAGTGGGGGGCGCGGGCGGTTTTGACTATGTTTATGCGGATTCCGCCGGCCGCCGGTTGTACGTTCCGCGCAGCGGCCAGCAAGGCGCGCGCATCTCGGTCTTCAACCTGGACACCCTGGAACCGGTGGGTGAGATTCCGAATGTCAACGCGCACGGCGCCGCGGTGGACCCGAAGTCCGGCCACGGATTCGGCAGCAGCAAACCGGTGGCGATGTGGGATACCAAAACTCTGGCCTCCATCAAGGCGATCGAGGTGCAGGGCGGCCCGGACGGAATCCTGTTCGACCCGTTCAACCAACGGGTCTGGATATTCAGCCATGGTGCGCCCAACGCCACGATCATTGATGCCAAGGACGGCTCGGTGGTCGGCACGCTCGATCTCGGCGGCGCGCCGGAGCAGGCGGCCACGGATGGCAAGGGCCATTTGTACGTGGACATCGAAGACAAGGACAAAGTGGCGGTGGTGGACGCCAAGGCGCTGAAGGTAACCGCCACTTACGATCTCGGCGGTAAAGGCGGCACGCCGGCCGGACTGGCGCTGGACGACAAGAATCACATCCTGTTTGTCACCTGCCGGAACCCGGCGACCATGGTGATGCTCAACGCGGAGGATGGCAAGATTCTCGATGCCCTGCCGATCGGCAGCGGCACCGATGGCGCGGTATTCAACCCCAAAACCATGGAAGCTTTCAGCTCACAGGGCGATGGAACGCTGACCATCATCAAGGAAAACAGCAAGACCAGTTTCGTGGTGGAACAGACGGTGCAGACTCCACCGCGCGCCAAGACGCTGACCTTGGACAGCAAGACGGGTCACATCCTGTTGATCACGGCCGAGTTCGGTCCGCCGCCCACGCCGGCGCCGGCTGGAGGACGGGCAGGACGCGGAGCGATGGTGCCGGATACGTTTTCGATTTTGGAAGTAGGCAAGTAACTAGCACGACCATTCCTGGCTGTGTTTGTTGCTACTGCTGTTGCGGCTCCGGCTTTTTCCCGTGAAAGATCCTGCCCAAAGTGCGCACGACCGCGTTGCGCTGCTTGACGGGGGCCGTAGACGGGTCGGCAGGCGGAACTGGCGCCGGTTCGGGTGGTGTGACGGCGATTGCCGCCGGTAGCGCGACTTCGGCTTCCACGGACGCTTTGGGTTGGGGCGTCAGGGTGGGTTCGGGGCCGACGCCCTCTGCGGACGAAGTGAATCTCGGAAGTTGCGACAGCGGCTCGGCAGGTTGCGGCGCGCGCTTCTTCGGCGGATGAGGTGCCAAGGGTAGTGGCCGTTTGGGAGTCTCCGCCCGAACCTGCTCGGGAATGGCGGCCATGGGCTCAGGCGAAGGCGCGGGCGGCAGGGTTGCCGGAACTGCCACCGGAAGTGGCGCCGGCGCCGGATCTCTGCTTACGTCCGGCGCCGCGGCGGCGGGTTGTGGACGCGCCGCAACGGCCGCGGCAGCCCGCTGGTGGCTGATGGCGTGACGGGTGGCAAGTTGAGGCACCAGCCAGAACCCTGCGGCGCCGGCTACCACCATCGCGGCCGTGCCTATCAGCGCCAGGGCTCGTCGCTGGGTACCGGGCACGGCCAGCATGGCGGCATGGTGGAGCGCGATTTGAAACTCCGTTGCCGTGCGGAACCGGCGCTCGGGATCCTTTTGGAGGGCGATGAGAATCACCCGGTCAAGCGCCGGCGGGATGGCGGGATTGATGCGGCTGGGCGGAACCGGCGCGACGCTTTGATGGCCTAACATCACGGTGAACGGCGTGTCGCCGGGGAATGGCGGGCGGCCGGTAACAATCTCGTAAAGCACCACCCCGGTGGAGTAGATGTCGCTCGGCGCGCCGATTTCGCCGGTGGCCAGCACCTGCTCCGGAGACATATAACTGGGGGAGCCGGCAAACTCGCCGCTGTGCGTAAGCCGTGGGCTGGAGGGCGAACGGGCCAGGCCGAAATCGGTCAACTTCACGGCGCCATCGGGCGTGATGATGATATTCTCCGGTTTGATGTCGCGATGGACGATGCCGCGGGAGTGAGCGTAAGCCAGCGCGGAAAGCGTTCCCAGGACGTAAGAAACACCGGGGACGAGGGCCACCCGGCCGCGACGGAGGATGGCGCTGAGCGGCTCGCCCCGCACCAATTCCATCACCATCGCCAAGCCATCGCCGGTCCAGAAGGCATTGTGCACGGCGGCGATGTTAGGATGCGAAAGGCTGGCCTGGAGTTGGATTTCCCGAATGAATCGCTGGCTCTGCTGGCTGTTGCCGGGCCGGCGATTGGACAGGATCTTGAGGGCTTCCACGCGGTGCGTGATCAGATGCTCGGCCTGGAAGACCTCGCCATAAGCGCCGGCGCCAACGGGCCCGAGGATCCGGTAATCGCCAACCTGCGTCCCGATTTCCAAACTCAAGATGGTTCTCCTGAATGCCCGGCCAATGACGGGGCGATTCTCGTTACTTGCCCGCGACCAGCCAAATGGTCACCCATATGACACCGAGAAAGGCCGCGGTGCCGCCTAAAACCGCCCATTGAATGGATTCCGATTTGGCTTTGGCGGCAGCCAGGAATCCCACGGCATCGTAAGGGGAGTCAGTGGGTGTGGGAGTCGGAAGCGTCGCGGCAGGGTCGGGCTGGATGACTGGAACAATCGCCGGTAGGGCGACGGGCTCCGGTACTGCGGCCACGACCGCGGCGGCAGCACTGAGGGAAGCGGGCGCGGTCTCCACGGGGACGGGACGCGGTTGAGCGAAGACCGGCGCGGCGTCGCTGTAGGCCATATCCGGGGCTGCGGCGGCACGGGTCACGACCTCGGCGGCAGTCCACAAACTGGCGAAGACCGCGGTTTCCGGGAGCAGCATCGGGACCGGTTTCGGAAGTGGAGTAACCACGGAGGCCACGGGCTCCGGCAAAGCGGCCGGTTCGGGTGCAACCGCTGCGGCCATTGATTTCAGCGCAGGTTCAGCAGCAGCCGGGGGCTCGGTGGCCACAGCCGCCCCGATGGTTTCGGGCGCAGGCTCTTCGGCAACGGGCGCGGCGAGGGCTTCGGGGATAGCCGCGACAACCTGCGGTACAGGTTCCTCAGCCACCAGCGCGGCCATAGGTTCGGCAGCTTCTTGGGACTCGGGCTGGTCCGCAACGGCGGCTGGGGCCGGTTCGGGGGTGGCCACGGGATCGGCTGCCTCTCCGAGTTGCGGTGCAGGTTCGTCTGCCACCCCGGCGGAGTCCGGTTCAGACACGGTTGCGGGTTCGGACGCATTGATGACTTGCGGTATGGGCTGGGCGCTATCCGCCGCGGCGGCAATGCCGGCGCCCGCCACGACTGGCAATGCGGGTTCTTCGGCTACCACGGAGGCGACGGGTTCCGGCGGGGCGAGTTCGGCCATTTCCGCGACGAGCGGTTCGAACGTGGTGACAGGTTCGGTCGCTCCCACAACTGCCGATGCCGGCTCCTCGGCCACATCGGCTGCGATGGGTTCGGCAGCGGCGACAAGTGCCACGGCTTCCACGACGGGCGATGCCGGTTCATCAGCTACCGCATTAGCGACAGGTTCGAGTGCGGTGACAGGTTCGGGCGCGGCGAAAGGTGCGGCCAGTTCCACGACTGGCGATACCGGTTCCTCGGCCACAGCGGCGATGGGTTCGGGCGCGGCGACAAGTTCGGCCGCGGCGGCAGGTGCGGCCACTTCCACAAATGACGGTGCGGGCTCCTCGGCCACATCGGCGATGGGTTCGGGCGCGGTCACAGGTGCGGCCAGATCCACGACTGGCGATACCGGTTCCTCGGCCACATCAGAGACGATGGCTTCGGGCGCGGCGACCGTTGCCGCCTCTTCCACAAATGACGGTGCGGGCTCCTCGGCCACATCAGAGACGATGGCTTCGGGCGCGGCGACCGTTGCGGCCCCTTCCACAAATGACGGTGCGGGCTCCTCGGCCACATCGGCGATGGCTTCGGGCGCGGCGATGGGTTCCGCCATTTCCACGAGTGGCGGTCCGGTTTCCCCGGCCACAACGGCGATGGGTTCGGCCGCGGCGAGAACTTCGGCCAGTTCCACAACTGGCGATACCGGTTCCTCGGCCACAGCAGAAACGATGGCTTCCGGCGCGGCGACTAACATCGCCAATTCCACGGGTTGCGAGACTGTCTCCTCGGCCAGCGCGGCGATGGGTTCGGGCAGGGCGAGAACTTCGACCACTTCCTCCACAACTGGCGATACCGGTTCGTCGGCCACAACATAAACGATGGCTTCGGGCGCGGCGACCGTTGCGGCCCCTTCCACAAATGACGGTGGGGGCTCCTCGGCGACCGCAGCAGTGATGGGTTCAGGCGTAGCGACAGGTTCGGTCGCGGTGACAGACTCGACGACTTCCCCGAGTGGGGGTGCGGGCTCCTCGGCCACATCGGTGGCGGTGGGTTCGGGCGCGGAGACGAGGGCTTCGGGCGCGGCGAAAGGTGTGGCCCCTTCCACGCCTGGCGATTCCGGTTCCTCGGCAACCGCGGCAGCGGCAGGTTCGGGTGCGGCGAGAACTTCGGCCACTTCCACGCCTGGCGATTCCGGTTCCTCGGCAACGGCAGCCGCGAATAGTTCGGGCGCCGTGATGGATGCAGCCGCGGCGACAGACATCACTGCTTCCACCGCTTGCGTGACTGGCTCCCTGGCTACCGACGCGGCCAGGAGTTCCGATGCCGCGGAAGGTGCAGCTACTTCCACAACTGGCGGCGCCGGTTCGGCCACGGCCGCTGCGCTGGGTTCCCGCACCGGTTGGGGGGCCTGCGGCTCAGGTTCCAAGAGCGGCTGGCCGGCCGGCGCGGTGGCAAACGCGGCCACGCGGCCGAGGGACTCCTCGAACTCCCGCGCGGACTGATATCGCTCGGCAGGAGATTTCATCAATGCTTTCAAAACCACAGCGTCGAGTTCCGGCGGAACCGAGGGTGTGAATCGGCTTGGGGGCTCGGGCTGCTGGTTGACATGTGCCAGCATCACCTCGAATTGGCTTGCCGAACTGAACGGGGGGTGCCCGGCGAGCATTTCATAGAGCACGATGCCTATGGAATACAGATCGCCACGGTGGTCCACCGCGGCGGTGCCTTTCACTTGCTCGGGCGAAATGTACTTAACGTTACCCAGAATGGCGCCGGACTGCGTCAGGTGGAGCGCGTTAATCGACTTAGCCAGGCGGAAATTAGTGAGCTTGATCACGCCGCCGGGGACGGCGATGATATTATCCGGCGTGATGTCGCGGTGCACAATCTTCTGTTCATGGGCGCAGCCTACCGCGGCGAGCACCTGCCGGGCGAACGCCACCGCTTCCGGCCATGGTATCGGTCCCAGCTGCAGGCGCTCGGAAAGCGGAAGGCCTTCAACCAGTTCAGTGGTCATGACAAGCCGGCCTTCCAGGGGCATCGCGGTGAAGAACGTAACGATGTTTGGGTGCACCAGAAGGGCACGCACGCGCATCTCGCGCATGAAGCGCTCGGTCTCCTCCTGGTCGTCCTGGGCGCCCGCGGGAAGCACCTCCAGCAGCTCGATGCGCTGGGCCAAGGTGTTCCGCACGCGATATTCCACGCCATTCTTAGATCGCTTGGCGACGTCTAGAAAAGAATACCCGGAGTAAGTCTGACCGAGTTCGAACTCCATCCAACAGGCCTCCTGCCGGCGCGAAGAGTCGGCCGGCGAAAATATGAGAAACTGCTAAGGATTCTAGAGGTTGAGACGGAAATGGGTCAATTTGCCAAACGTTAGCAGTGTGGCCACGCGGATGGATAGCATTCCGAGTTAGCTATGCGGGTGTCCGGCGGTTCGGATTCGCCTGGCAACACGCGATAGTGGAGGCGCGCGACGCCATCGGAGAACCGGCGCGATGATGCGCCTGCGCTCCACCCTGAAGAAATTCGTCCACACCGAAATGCAACCGGGCGACCTGGTGGCCGTCATCCAAACTGCTCCACGCGGCCATCGATCACCTGAAGTACAACGCGCTGGGCCGCGTGGGCATCAGCAGTTTCGCGCCGCTCGGCGGCAACAACGGTGGCGGCGACAACATCGCCATCGACGATGAGCGCGAGCAGATTTTCTCCGCGGGCCGAACGCGACTTCATTGCCAACCGGCTGACCGAACTCTTCAACCAGGCGTTCGGCGTGGAGAAGGGCGACGAAGTGGAAGCGCAGCACAATCCGGTGATTTTGAAAAGCCATCGAAGCAATTGGCGGGTAAGTGGTCGCGACCCTCCGGGTCGCGACTTTGGGCAAATTGCCCAAATAAGTTCTGGGATTGCGGCGATGAAGCGAGAATGCTTCACACGGGTTTGTCTATAGGTGTGAAGTCCCTGCGTCCGCCGCCCAGCTTCACGCGCAAGACTCTGGTACACAAGACCCGCTCACGTGCACTACCAACGTCACGCAGACGCCAAAGATGCGCGGCGAGTCGTACGCCGAAAAGATCGGGGCATCACCATAACCTGTACCGGAGGGACCGCTCTCGCTGCCGGGTCCACTGTACCCAGTATCAACCTCACGGTCTTTCTGAACGCGCCGGTCGCTAGCCGCACCTATGCCAATAATGGAGCCGTCCCAGGGGTCCGAAGCTCTCCTGCTAATCGACGAGCCGGGCAGGCTTCCTGACCCGCACCACCAATACCCAACTGGCGTGTAACGACCCAAGGGGCATCTGCGCCGTGATCGGCACGGGCGGAGCGCTTGCCACCTACGACGGCAGCGCCGCCCGGCCGAACATCTTACCTGGCGTAGTCAGCGGAAACTCAGTGACGTTTTTTGGAATACCGATCGAACCGCCTGCGACCACGGGCTTGACCCGCACGCTCCGCATCACAAACATACGTGCCAACGCGACCGTGCCGATTTTCGAATGCCACATTCCGCAAGTTGGCGGTGTCCTGGTCGGCCCTGCTCGTCGACCAGGCGAATCGGCGAACTACCGGCGGGGAGATCGCTCCGCTGGATGGCATGGAACGTCATGGATGCGCGCTGTCCACCAGACAGCGTTGGAAATCGCCGGCACGGCGCCAGCGGCGAAGAAACTGGCCGGATCATGGCCACACGGCAACTCGACGCGCCGGGCTTCCACGCCGGCGTGGCGCAGTTGGATGCTTAAGCGGTGAGCCGCTCTCTGGCCGCTGCCATTGCGGTCGGCGTCGAAACAGATATAGATATAGGGGACGCGCGGCGCGGGCTGGCATAGCTCGGTGATCTGAAACTGGTTGAGGTGCGATCCCATCACCCCCACGGCATCGGTAAAACCAGCCTGCCACAAAGCCGCCACATCCAACAAACCTTCCACCAGCAGCACGCGGGGAGAACCCAAAGTCTGCGCCCAACCATAAAGCCCTCCTTTGGACCCTGGCAGGAAACGGTGCCGGCCGATGCCATTGCCCAAGGACCGGCCATACAGGGTCCCAGCCTGCTCCAGCGGAAAGGTAAGACATCGAAAGAAGGCGTCGCGCCCGCGCTCATCCACCAGACCGCTGGCCAGTAAGGTCTGGCGGCTGTAACCGCGCCGTGTCAGGTGAGCGCGCAAACAGGCGCCCGGCGCATAGCCCACGCGCATCCGTTCGATGACGGCGCGGTCGTGGATGCCGCGACCGGTAAGATAGGCGCGCGCCTCCTCGAAGCCTGCCAGTTGCCGTTGATAGAAACGGTAGGTGTACTCCAGTAGTTGTTCGGCGATGGGATCGTCATTGCCGGGTTCGGTGTAGTCATCCAGCAGGTAAATCAAGCGGGCCAGTCCGCCTCCGCAGCCACAGCCATGGCAGTAGAACACCTGTTTGCGCCGGTTGACGTAAAACGAGGGATGGTGGTCGTGGTGCAGCGGGCATAGTCCGGCGACCTCGTCGCCACCGCGGTCGCGAACGATCTTCCATCCGCGTTGTTGGAGATAATCCAGCAGCGAAATCCGCGGCTGGAGCACGTCATGGTCGAGATCCATCATGGTGAGAGTGGCTCCGCGATCAGAATACGGCCGCAGGCGCGCCAATCCCAGGCAAACAGGGTGGGCGCCCAAACCAGAAACCGCAGACTCTGCATGCGTCGCCAAACCCATCGCCGGACGGTGGAGCCGTCGGCGAGGCGATCCGGATCGCGGCAATGGGGTGCGGCCTGTTCGGCGGACACGGACTGGCCGAGTCGTTGGAACGCTTGCTGGCGGGCCAGCAAGCTATACGGCGCACCCGGCACACACCAGCCAGGCAGCACCGTCAGGGTGGCGTCCCACACCTTGCAGATGCCGCGACGAATCAGAATCCAGTCGTGTACCCGATCATGTGCCTGTCGTCGACGCCGGCCGTGACCGATGATGGCGACCTGCTGGCACGCCGGGCACTGCCGCGGCAGCCACTCGGTGTCGTAGTCGCCGGGCTTGCATCCATCGCCGCAACGTGGGATAAAGACGATCACGGGTGCGAAGGCACGCCCCGGAATCGCTACCCGCCCAAGGCACACGACTCCGC
>DATMNI010000009.1:0-6583 GCA_035570275.1 Candidatus Acidiferrales bacterium
GCACGGCAGCGCTTCAGCACGCTGCTGTTGGCCGGCTTTTCGCTGGTATCGCTGCTGCTGGCGGCTGTCGGGATCTACGGCGTGCTGGCCTATTCGGTGACAGAGCGAACCCGGGAGATTGGCGTGCGCGTGGCGCTGGGCGCCGAGCCGTCCCGAATCCTGGCGTTAATACTGGGCAGCGGGATGCGCGTGGTACTGGTGGGCGCGGCGGTTGGTCTGGGCGGCGCGCTGGCGCTGACCGGGCTGCTGAAGAGCCTGCTCTTTGGCGTGAAACCGCACGATGCGGGGACGCTGGCGGCAGTGGTGGCAGTGCTCATCGGCGTGTCGTTGGTGGCGGCCTGGCTGCCGGCCCGGCGCGCGGCCCATTTAGCGCCCGTGGATGCGTTGCGCGCGGAATGATGCTGCAGGTCTTGGGGCGTGAGCGGCGCACGGGTGGTTTGGCGAAGAGACGGGTGGCAGGGTGCAGCGGCGGATCGATCCCACCTCTTGCATCCTCTTGCATACAGCCCCGGCCTCTTGCATACAGCCAAGATCTCGGATACCGTGGAGTCCCATGGACCGACGTTCCTTCTTCCAATCGTTAACCGCCGCCGGCATGCTCTCGCAAGCGCCCACGCCCGCGGCCGCGCAAGAAGCGGCGAGCGCGCACCCGGCCGGCCGCAAAACCCGCCTTTACCGCATGGATTATTTCTATTACCGCCAGGGCGATCAGGGCACGCGCATCAACCAGTTCCTCGCGTCGCAGATGCCGCTGTTCACCAGGCACATCCACACGCTGGGGGTCTTCAACGCGGTGGTGACGCCGCTGCTGCAGACCACGCTGGTCTTAAGCGGCTTTTCCAGTTTCGAGGAAATGACGGGCGCGGGCGGCGCCATCGAGGGCGATTCCGGATACCAGAAAGCTCATGAGGAGTTCGAACGCGGCGGCGAACCGCCCTACGATACAGCCGAGCGGCAATTGCTGCAGGCCACCGATTTCTCACCCGAGATCGTCCCGCCGGCCGAGAAGCCGAAGAGCCCGCGCTACTTCGAACTGCGCATCTACCACTCGCCCACGCAGCGGCAATTGCGCCAGGTGCATGAACGCTTCGCCGGGGCGGAGATCGCGATTTTCCACCGTTCGGGCGTGCATCCGTTGTTTTACGCGGACACCATCATCGGCCGCGAGTTGCCCAACCTCACGTACCTGATCCCGTTTGCGGCGCTGGCGGACCGCGAAAAGGCGTGGGATGCGTTTGGCGCCGATCCCCAGTGGCTGAAAGCGCGCGCCGATTCCATCGCCAAGGGCGGCCAGATCGTGAATTACAACAACCTGTCGTTGTGGAAGGCGACCGGGTTTTCGCCGATTCAGTAGCGGACTTCAGGGCGCGGCTTTCGCGAAGGCGGCGATTAGGTCGAGCGTGTTTTCTGGCCAGTCCGTCGCGATGGCCGCACATAAAGCCCAGTCCAGCGATGAAAGTTAAGCTCCGGTTCCCTGGGCTTCACCGCCCTCTCACTCAAGGTTTGCAGATTCCCAGCTTCACACTGAACGCCGCCTCGCTGATCCAGCGCTGGCCGCCCCTGTGCTCGATGTGGAACGACTTCGTGGCGGCATCCGCGCGGATGCGCCAGTCCGGATTCGCGGCCGCCCCGGACTTCAGGCGCAGCGGCTTGACGCTGGTCTGCCGGATGCCCCAGCTATCGCCGCCATCCTGCGATTCGTACAGTTCGTAGCGGTCGCCGTCGCTGCCCAAGCCGCGGTCGATGATCAGGCTGCCCGTCTTGGGGCCGTCGAAATAGACCTGCACGATAGAACCGAGGCGGGGCTCGCTGAAGATCGCGCTGGGGCGCCAACTCTTGCCGCCATCGTGCGTAATCAGGAGAAACGGGTCCTGCGGAAGCGGGGAGGGGGAGAGGCCGTTCACCAAGCCGTTTTCGGCGTCGATGAACTGGATATGATCCAGACCCGCGCCGCGGATGCGCTCGTGCACTTCACGCCAGGTGCGGCCGGAATCCTCGCTGCCCAGCAACACCGAATACAGCGTGGCCGCCTCCGCGTGAATGTTTCCCGCGGCAAAAATCCGATTGCCCGCCGAAGCCGTGACGGCTAACTCCAGGTAGATCTGGCAAGGGTCGTCTTCGGAGCAGGCCAAGCCGCCGGAACGGACGTCCTCCTCGGAGCATTGGAACCCAACCAGCATCGGCTTGCCGGTGTTTTCGAGCACCGGCGGCGGTACTGGGACAATCGGGGCGGGAGCAACCGGGGCTGGGGCAACCGGAGGGCTGGGCGGCTGGTCCTGCGCCAACGCCGCCAGAGCCAACGCCACAAACGGGGCCAGAGCCCCTGGCAGAATTGGTATTCGAGGTCTCATGGCTCTAAAGGGCTAACTTGAAATGGCTCTTTCGTAAATCGCGAAATAAGACCGAAACTAGTAACATCGTCCGCGGGTTATACCGTCTACTTGGTAAATCCCCGTTACGACGGCGGGCGCACTCACCCCTATCACCCAAATGCGCCCGCTCTTTCATTCTCCCCTGGTTTGTGTAAGGCTGGTTTGTCCAAGGCTGGTTTGTCCAAGCCGGGTTGTCAAATTGGCCGGTCAAGTTAGTCGTCAAACATGCCCTCAAACAGAGCGGCGCTGAGATACCTTTCGGCGGCATCGGGCAGGATGGCGACGATGGTCTTGCCCGCAAACTCCGGCTGGCTTCCCAAACGGACCGCCACCGCCACCGCGGCGCCGCAGGAAATGCCCGCCAGTATTCCTTCCTCTTTGGCCAGGCGGCGCGCAAATTCGATGGACTCTTCATTGTCGACCAACTCCACGCGATCCACCATTTTCAGGTCCAGCGTATCCGGAATGAAACCGGCGCCGATGCCTTGGATCTTGTGCGGCCCGGGCCGCATTTGCTGACCGGCCAGGTGCTGGGTGATCACGGGGCTGCCAATGGGCTCCACACCCACCGATAGAATCTTCTTGCCCTTGTCTTTCTTAATGTAGCGCGAGACGCCGGTGATGGTGCCGCCCGTGCCGATGCCGGATACCAGAACGTCAATCGCGCCATCGGTATCCTCCCAGAGTTCCGGACCAGTCGTGCGGAAATGGATCTCGGGATTCGCCGGGTTCTTGAACTGTTGCAGCAGCACATAGCGCTTGGGCTCGGCAGCCACCATCTCTTCAGCCTTGGTGATAGAGCCGGCCATTCCCAGTGAACCATCGGTCAGCAGCAGGTTGGCTCCCAGAGCCTTCAGAACCTTGCGCCGCTCCACGGACATGGTTTCCGGCATGGTCAGCGTGATGGGGTAGCCCCGCGCGGCCGCCACGAAAGCCAGCGCGATGCCGGTGTTGCCGCTGGTGGGCTCTATCAGCTCCTTACCGGGCTTCAGGATGCCGCGCTTCTCCGCGTCCCACACCATGGATGCGCCGATGCGGCACTTCACCGAATAAGCCGGATTCCGGCCCTCGATCTTGGCCAGGATGGTAGCCTTGGCGCCATCGGTCACGCGGTTCAGGCGAACCAGCGGCGTGCGGCCGATGCTGAGCGAATTGTCGTCGTAAACTCGCAACTTTAGATCTCCCAGTTCAATACGAATTTGTTCTGTTGGTCGTGCCAGCGGCGAATCAGTTCGGCGAAACTGGTCTTGTCGACGATGCCGGAAACGGCTTGATCCACCTGCTGCCACGTGTCGGTGAAAGGCGTAGCGGCCTGGGCGCCCGCGACCGGGGAGCGCGTCCGATTCTTGCCATGTTGTGCGCCTTCCACAAAGCGCAGGACCTCTCCCACGGTGATGGATTCGGCGGGCCGCGCCAGCAGATATCCGCCCTCGGCCCCGCGGCGCGATTCCACAAAACCGGCCTGCTTGAGGCTGGCCAGGATCAACTCCAAAAACTTTTGCGGGATCTTCTGGCGGCCGGCGATGTCAGCGATGCGTATGGGTTCGCCGGGACGCTGCGAAGCCAGGTCAAAGATCGCCTGCAACGCGTATTCCCCTTTAACGGATATGTTCATCTGGGACCGGACGGTGGAATCACCTGTATCCTAGTAGAGATTGTAGGACTTCTGTCAGGTGGTGCGCAACAGAAAGCGCTCGACTTTCGGAGCCATGTATTCGAGAACGTTCAGCAGGTCGTGGCCGGAATCCAGCACTTCCAGGGTAGCGTTGGGGTGCGTGGCGGAGAATTCCCGGGAGTAGCGGACTGGAACCACATCGTCGCCGGCGCCATGAAAAAGCAGCGCGGGCTGGTGGAAGTCCGGATAATCCTCATACCGCGCGGCATCTTCCAGCAAGGCATACGAGAGGCTTCGCGTACGGTTTTCGCCGTAGTGAAAAACTTCCATGGCACCGGCGCTTTGCCACTGGGCAACCTGCTCCGCCCCCAGGCGCTCCGGCCATCGCCGGGCGAAGCCGAATGCGGGCGCCAGCAACACCAGACGCACTACTTCGGGGTGGCGCGCGGCGTACAATGCGGCCAGATAGCCGCCCAGGCTCGATCCCATCAGAGCAACCGGTTCGGGATGCCCACTGGGCCCGGTTGCCCAATCAGCCGCCCAATGAGCCGCCTGCTGCACGGCGCGTTCGACCACCGCGAGCTGACCGGTGATGGTGAGGTGTTCGAAGTCCCCGGCGGCCAAGTCGGGGATCTCCACGCGAGCGCCGGCAGCCTGCAGGCGTTGACGAAAGTAGCGTGCTTTGCTGGAAGAAGGTCCGGAGGCGAACCCGTGAAGGTAGACGATGCGGGTCATTTCGCCGATCATTTCGCTGGTCATTTCTTGGCAGGCGGCGGCGCGGTGCCTGGGCTCTCGGGCAACTCCGTAAACTTGATGTCGGTATCGGCGCCGAACAGCTTGAAGGGTTCGTAGCGGTAAAGGTTTTCGGTGATAAGGTTGCCGTCGATGAGGTGGCGATGGACCACGGATGCCGGCATGAGGAATCCGTGTGTGGATTGGACGTAGTCCACGGTTGCTTCCTCGCGGCTGACGTGCCCGTTGGCCGCGCGCTCGGTCCAGGTTTCAATGCGGAGGGGGAGACCGTCGGACTTGCGGGCGAGAAGGCGGCCTTGCAGGGTGCGGCGCGAGGCCTGGTTGCCGGCGAAGACGAGAACGCCGGCATCGGAGGATTTCTGCCGCCAGGAGACGGCGATGGCGGGGTCCGCGCCCACCTGCTCGTCGCCGGAAATCCGGAACTCCATGTTTTCCTGGGCGCGTTTCGCGAAGCCCAGCAGGATCAGGCCGTAGTCGGTCGCAATATCCACCAAGCCGTGCTTGGCAAAATCCTCCAGCATGCGTTTTCGAACGCGATCGTCGGGGGACTTGATGCCAAGTGAGAGCGCGTGGCGGGCGCTTTCGGAGCTTTGGACCTTACGGCCATCCACCTCTACGACCTGGCGAAGTTCGAAGAGGTCGTGCGAGGTGGATTCTTTGAGGGTGCCCACGCTGTATTCGGAAACGATCAGGCGAGACTGGAGACGGGGTTTGGGTATGTCGGTGGCGGCTTTACCGATTCGCGGGCGGAAGCGGGAAGGTGGCATCAGCGCGCGCTGTTCGAGGGTCTCCAGGGTTAGAGCTTTGGGCGCATTTTGCGCCAGGGCCTCGGCCTCTTCGGCCGCACGGGAGAGAATCTCGGGAAGGCCCAGGGCTGCGGCTGGGTCCTGGATGGCCAGGAACAGGGTCAGGAACAACCACATAATGTCTATTCTAACCCCTTTTCCCGATGCCTCGCTCATCCATAACTACCTTATTTTCAAAACATTATGTGAAGCCATGACGATTTTCGAAGAATCTGGCGAAATATTTTTCACAAACCTCTTGCATCCGGCGCGAACGCTTGTTATTCTGAGCGAGTCACCAACTTGAGGATCTGAGGAATCGCACGCCCTTGCGAAGTTTTAAAGGGCGGGCAAACAGTGAGTGGTGATACAGTCAGGTCCAGATCCTTCGTAAGGAATGGTAACAAAACTCTGTGGGGGCCACCCCATGGAGCGGAATACGGCCTTCCTGTTTGGTTCTTTACAAGCTCTCACAAAATTTCTCTGGCTAGCGGTACCCTAAGCTCGTCAAGAGTTACCCGTTAAAATGGCGGGTGTGGTGCCGGGGCCGGAACAAGTTTCGAGGCCTGCCGCAGGATCCAATATTGAAAGATGTTGGGTAGTGCGTGCGCAGATCATTGACAATCTGGTTGGATGCAGTAAGGAAGAACTCGTCAGAACTCTGAGTTATAACCGGAACGATTTAAAACTAAAACATCAAACGAGAGTTTGATCCCGGCTCAGAATCAACGCTGGCGGCGCGCTTAACACATGCAAGTCGAACGAGAAAGTGGAGCAATCCATGAGTAAAGTGGCGTACGGGTGAGTAACACGTGGGTAATCTACCTTTTAGTGAGGAATAACGATGGGAAACCGTCGCTAATACCGCATGAGCCCGAGAGGGGAAAGTCGAAAGACGCTGAAAGAGGAGCCCGCGGCCGATTAGCTAGTTGGTGAGGTAAGAGCCCACCAAGGCAGAGATCGGTAGCCGGCCTGAGAGGGCACACGGCCACACTGGCACTGAAACACGGGCCAGACTCCTACGGGAGGCAGCAGTGGGGAATCTTGCACAATGGGGG
>DATMNI010000010.1:0-36800 GCA_035570275.1 Candidatus Acidiferrales bacterium
AGCGGCAGCTCGTAAAGCGGCGACGATGGATCACCGGTTGCATCCTCGATCGACAGGCCCGCGACGCCGGCCGCGATGCAGCGCGTGACATTATCGGCCACATCTTGCGGTGACGCTCCGTAGCCAGACGCGAAGTCCGCATTGACCGGAACATCGACCGCGCCCGCGATATCGGCTATGTATGCCAGGTTGCGCTCACAAGTGAGAGCACCTTCGAGACGTCCGCCGCGGTCCAGGGGCGCCCACCGGGCCGACGCCAGCGCATAGCGGGCTTAGGTAGGTAGAAGACCAGCCACATCTTGGAATAGTGAGCCAAGGTGAAGGCCACCGAAGCGTCGACGCGGGTGGGCCGCCCGAAGCGCTTGCCGAAGTATTCGGACACGCTCAACCCCACCGCGCGGCGGTAGAACGGGATGATGACGGTGCCCACCGGCGCGATCACCACCAGCATTGTGGCAGCCATTCTGTCGTAGCACGGACATTCCGCCGTAGCACAGGCATTCCTGCCTGTATTCCTCTCCTCCGTGTCACAATGTGGCACCGCCATTCCTGGCTGAGTTGCTCCATGTCACAATAGGGCGAGGCGCTCGATGAAGGTTCCACTCTCGCAAATCGCGCACACCCGCTCCGGCGATAAAGGTGACACGTGCAATATCGGGGTCATCGCATTCGACGAGCGCCATTATGCTGTTTTGGTCCGCGAGGTAACGGCAGAGCGGGTGAAGCGGCACTTCGGCGAACTGGTGCTCGGAAAAGTGGAGCGCTTCGAGTTGCCCAATCTAGGTGCGCTGAATTTCCTGCTGCACGAAGCGTTGGGCGGCGGGGGCACGGTCTCGCTGCGAACCGACGCGCAGGGCAAGACGTTCGGGGCCTCGCTGCTGGCGATGGAGATCGATCTGCCGGCGGCGGAGTAGGGTGGGCCCTCGCGTCGATACGCGAGGCCAAATGGCGGCGGCATCGCTCGCGAAGAGGCGGCGTTCTCACCGCCGTCGCTCATGGTAGACATCCACGTCCACAGGGTTGTACGGACGGTGTAATGGAAATGTGAAAATGTTCCGCCAACGGCCAAACTCCCGTACCAGCTAAAGTACACTGTTTCTAAATACGGTCTGGTATCTCGGGAAGCACGCTCCCTAACGGTCGCGGCTCTGATCGGAGCCGCGCGCGCCAGCAAGCGGTTTCTCGATACGTTAGCGAACTTCTGAAACGGTGTACTAAGTTACCTGCCCGCTCGAAGACAGTACTGTCCATTGGGGTGCGGGCAGTTAGGATGAAGCACCCGGTTCTTTGCAACCTATTTACATTTCGATAATCGCTTTCACGGGCGCCAACTATATGATGAGTGACAGGTGGAATCAAATGGAAACACAATCAACAGTCGCCGCCAATGGCTCCTCATACCGTGACGAGCACTTTGCAATCGATTTCGAGCAACGGGCCGCCGCCGTGGACTCCGCGAAGCTAGTACTCACGTCGAAAGAGTACGAACTGCTGGCGCTGCTTGTCCGGCATGCGGGCACCATCATCCCACGCCGGGAACTGCTCATTAACGTATGGGGCTACGGTCCCGACATACGAACCCGCACCTTAGACGTGCATGTCCGCCGGCTGCGCAAGAAGCTGGGAATCCACGCCGACCGGTATATCGAGACGGTTTTTGGGATCGGCTATCGCTTTCAGCCGTATGACTCGCCCCGTTTCGGATCGAGCCCTGTAACCTCCCGCGCGGCATAGTTAGTTAGAAGGGCATAGTTAGTTAGAAGATGATGCGCAGGGAGGCCTGTCCCACGCGGGCGGTGCGCGCCGGCGCCACGCTTCCGAACGCGGCGTTGGTCTGCTGCTGGCCGGCCGTGTCGAATGGGGCCGAAGGGTTCACCCCGAAACTGCGTCGCGGGTCAGGACGTGGACGCCATCCTCCAAGAGACTGCTGCCGGTGGGGTAGTTGATGTTGCGATCCATCACCGTGGTATCCACGCGCATGCTGCGACCGGAAGCGATTTTGTGTTTACGGGCGATAGCCACCACCGGCACCCACATGCGCCAATTGGCGGTACAACCTGAATCCGGCGCATTCCACGTCCGCTCTTACTCCTGGACCAAACGCCACCGCAGCCTCATATCGAGTGCCTGGATGGGACGACTGTTGCTTCATCCTGGACGGGCTGGTGAATGTTTCCTTGTTCGTCGTCTCCTTACGCCGGCTTTCCCGACCGGCCGGCAGCACGCCGGCAGTGATCCGATCCGGTTTCCGAAGTAGGGGCGCAGGTGAAGTCTATGGGCAAAATCGTACTTTCCAGACCCGGAACTCTTATCAACGGAATGGCCGTCAACGTGAATACGGCGCCACTGGACCCGGCCGCGCCGAAAGATTGATCAGATTGCTGGCTTGGCATAGGGCGCGGCGGGCCGGCCAGCAGTCCGAAATCATATAGGACGGGGGCCTGAGGAAACCCGCGGCCAGTAGGGCTGCCCGGCGCTTTTTCCGGCCTCTCCGCCGGCCGCGTCCAGGATTGCGCGGACCCGTGGCGGCTCGGAGAGAGTTGGATCTCAGGATGTTTTAGTCCTTTTTATCTTGATTCTCGTGACAAATTGGTGGAGAATATCGCCACAGGGTGTCCAAGCGGAAATCCCGGACTAACCGTGTAGTTGGCGTTGGGTAGTAGGCCCTGGGGACACGGTGGAAGGTCGCAAAATGTCACGACGGCTCAGCGTGTTAGTTCTCATTGCGCTGCCGGTTCTCCGGCTCTGCGCGCAGCAGTTCGGCGAAATCACAGGCACGGTCATCGATGCCAGCGGTGCGGTCATCGCGGGCGCCGAGGTCAGGGTGACGAATACCGCCACCCAACAGGTTCGTACCGTTACCAGTAACGACACGGGCGTTTATTCCATTCCTTATCTGGCGCCGGGCGCTTATGCCGTCCGCGGCGAGAAGGCCGGCTTCAAGGTGACCACGCTGACGGGAGTGGACGTGCACGTCGGCGATGTGGCGCGTATCGATTTCCGGCTGCAACTAGGCGAAATCAGCCAGCAGGTGGAGGTCTCCGGTGGCGCCACGCTGCTCAACACGGAATCGGTGGCGCTCGGCAGCGTCATCGAAGCGGCGCAGATTGTGAATCTTCCCCTCAACGGGCGCGACTATCTGAGCCTGGTCACGTTGAGCTCCAACGCGGTGGGCGAAATGGCCGCCGGCGGGGGCGGCGGTTTGCAGGGCGGTGTGCGCTCCGCCACGGCGATTTCGGTGGCCGGCCAGCGCCTGGAATACAACCACTACACGCTGGATGGCGTGGAAAACACCGATCCGAACTTCAATTCCTACATCATCCACCCCTCGGTGGATGCCATTCAGGAATTCAAGGTGCAGACCGGCGTTTACTCGGCCGAGTTTGGGCGGGGAGCTTCCCAGATCAACGTCAATACCCTGCCTGGGGCAAACGCCTATCACTTCGTGGCTTTCGAGTTTCTGCGAAACTCTTATTTCGACGCCAAACAATGGCAGCAATCGGGCACGAAAAATCCATTCCGCCGCAATAATTACGGCTTCACTCTATCTGGGCCGGTCTCGATCCCCAAGCTGTTCAATGCCAGGAACCGGCTCTTCTTCACATCGAATTTCGAAGCGCTGCGCGACCGGACCACCGGCCAGGTCCGGGTTGGCGTGGCTACTGACCTGATGCGTGCCGGCAACTTCTCGCAAATCAGCCAGACAATTTACGATCCCCTGACGCGAGTCTACAACGCCGCCGGGGCAGGCACCGCCACGCCGTTTCCGGGAAACATTATTCCGGCCGCGGAGATCAGCCCGCAAACGCTGGCCCTGCTCAAGTACTATCCGAGCACGACCATCCCCGGCGCCGCGTTGAGTTCGACCAACTTCATTCGCAACGCCCTCTCGCCCACCGATTCCACCCAGTTTAACCAGCGGATCGACTGGATCGAGAACACCAAGTCGAGTTGGTTCGGCCGCTTCAGTTGGGGCAGCGATTTGCAGGATAACGCCGGGAGTTTCGTCGGCGGCGACACGATTACCTCGACATTGGTTCGCCAGGGTGTGTTGGCCAACACGCGCATTCTGAGCCCCTCCATAGTCAACGAGGCCCGCTTCGCCTGGAGCCAGTTCAACAACGATCTGGCCGGTTTTTACGCCAACAACACGAATATTCAGGCCACGCTCGGAATCGCCGGTCTGTCGGCTTCCAGCCCGCTGGCCTATGGCATCCCGGCGATCGGCCTTGGGGAGGGCGTGAGCGGCTACGGCGGAGTCACTCCTTGGATTACCCGCAACGATACCTTCCAGGGCATCGAAAGTATTTCGATTCTCAAAGGCGCCCACTCGATTAAGGTGGGCGGCGAGGTTCGCCGCCTGCGCTTCAACCAATGGGGTAACCAGAAGGACGACGGCGAATTCGATTTCGACGCCCAGTCCACCTGCAATCCGGCCAACTGCCCCCCGACCGGTTTCATCTTTGCCGATTTCATGGTGGGTTTACCGTCGCAGGCATACCGTGTGCTTTCCGAAGGCGACGCCATGATGCGCAGCACTTTCTATGCCGGTTATTTCCAGGACGACTGGAAAATCAGCCGCAAGCTGACGCTGAATCTCGGTATACGCTACGAAAATACGCGCCCGTGGGTGGACAAGTACAATGCCATGATCAATGCCCAGGTGAGTACGATGGGCGCGGGTCCGGCCGGGGCGTATCTGATTCCCAACTCACCGCCACCGATCTACACCAGACCGGGAAGCGGGGACTTTTACACGGGTTTCAAGTTCCGATATGCGCAGGGGCAGTTGCTGCAAGTCGGCAACCAGTACATGGGCCAAGGTCTGGTCAACCCCAGCGACCGCAATTGGGGGCCGCGCATTGGTCTGGCTTATAACCCGGCGGAACACTGGAGCATCCGGGCCGGTTTCGGGATGTTCTACGTGCAGGATATCGGTAACATCGTTTTCGATATGGCCCGTAACATGGGTGGCAAAGACGGATACGTGATCGGCGCCAACCAGCGGACTACCCTTCTCTCCTCTCCCTGGGCCACCGAGACGGGGAGTCCTCTGTGCCCGGGCTGGAGCGGGGTGTGCGTCGCGGCGCCGCAGATCCAGGCCACCTACCAGAACAATCGTACACCGTACGTCCAGCAGTATCTGTTGAACGTGCAGCGCGAGCTGACGCACAACCTGGTGCTGGAGGTGGGATACCTGGGGAATGAAGGGCACCACCTGGACCGCTTCACGGTGGTTAACCAGGCGATCCTGCCGAGCGGACCGGCCGATCATAGCAGCACCGCCTCGCGCCGCCCCTGGCCGGCGTACGGCAACGTTCAGGAAGTGGCGGGCGTGGTCAACTCCAACTACAACGCCCTCAATGGGAAGCTGACGCAGAGGCTGACGAAGGGCCTTACCTACACGGCTGCGTTCACATGGTCAAAGGCCATTGACGGCGGCAGCGCCACGCGCACTAATGGCGGCGATACCCTGTGGGCGAACAACAGCTACACGCTGAACACCATGCGCGGGCCTTCGCAATTCAATATGCCGCGGCGGTTTGTGGCTTCCTGGGTTTATGCCTTGCCGTTCGGGCAGGGCAGGAGTTTTCTGACTCACGGCGTGGCGGGCGCAATCGCCGGCGGCTGGCAGTTGGCAGGTATCCTGACGCTGGCGGACGGCACGCCGATACAGGGCTCAACCCTGGGTGATACCACCAGCGTCGGCAACCTGGCGAATTTCCCGAACGTTACGGGTGTCAGCCCCATCCCGGCGAATCGCTCCGCGAGTAACTATTGGAACGCCGCCGCGTTCGATTTCACCAATCCGAACCTGGCATATCAAATGGGAAATGAGGGAAGAAACGTGCTGACCAGCCCGGGAAGCCAGACCTTCAACGCATCGCTGGCGAGGGATATCAAGATCAAAGAGCGCCACACGGTGAACTTCCGGCTGGAGGCCTTCAACGCGCTCAACCATCCCAACTGGAATACACCGCCGAACGATCCGCGGTCCCCGTCCACGTTCGGCATCGTGACCAGCGCCAGGACGATGCGGAGCCTGCAACTCGCGCTGAAGTATGGTTTCTGAATTTTTCTGTGGGGCAGGTTGGTAACTTGGGGCGGGGTTATTCGTGCTGCCGGCAGGCGGATTAACAATCCGCCGCAGGTTAACAACCTGCCCCACAACGTCGTTTGCATCGGAGTAGTGTATGGCTGTAAGATTTGCCGATGGAAGGATCCACCAAAGGAGAATTATGAAAAGCATTTCGAAGGGTACGTGTTTCCTGGGTTTGGCGCTGGCGCTGGTGTTCGGCGTGGCGGTCACACTGGCCCAAAACGGCAACCCGGCCTACAAGCCGAAGCGGATCAATCGAGCCGTTGAATTGTTGGCGGACGGCCAGCCGATTTATTACACGGGCTCGCACACGGGAGCGCCGGGTGGGGGTGGCGACTCAGCCGCCAGTTTTGAACAGGGCAAGAAAGATGCGCAGACGTACGCCGACTACATCAGCTATGACATGGAGCACGCCCCCTATGACATCGTTGGGTTGGCCGCGTACATGAAGGGTCTGGTGGCAGGCGGGCCGACCAAGAGCGGCCATCGCACGCCGGCCGTGATCGTCAATGTGCCGGTCAACGGCACCGACGAAGCCACAGTCCGCGCCAATGCCTGGATGTTCCAGCAGGTGCTGGCTACCGGTGTCCATGGAATCATGCTGACGCACGCGGACGCGCCGGGCGCCATCCGGGCATTCGTCGAAGCGGTCCGCTTTCCCATCCACCAGGAGGGAATCGGCCCGCTGCTCAGTGAAGGGCGGCGGGGCGTGCACGGAAACCCGACAGCGGCGCAGATCTGGGGAATTTCGGTGGAAGAGTACGAGCAAAGGGCCGATCCGTGGCCGCTCAACCCGAAAGGGGAACTGCTGCTGGGCGTGAAGGAAGAAGATAAGTACGCCCTGGCGAACGTAAACGCGAACCTGAAGATTCCGGGCATCGGGATGGCGGAGTGGGGGCCGGGAGACATGCAGATGTCGCTGGGAGTACCGGGGCGGGGATCGGTCAACGACCCCAAGATGAAGGACGCGAGAGCGACCGTAATGGCGGCCTGCAAAGCGAACCACATCGCGTTCCTGAATTCGTTGGCAGCCAACGCCGTGGTCGACATGATCAAGGAAGGCGTCATGGTTGGGCCGGCCAGCCAGCCGACCACCGAAATCGGCCGTAAATTCACCAACCGCCAGATGCCGTGGTAAGCCAGATGCCGTGCCAGATGCCGTGGTAAGGCGGATAATACAAGGGTCCGGGAACCAAGGGGACAGTGCCCCGCCCTGCCGCAACGGCTGCCGTGCCGCAGCGGCGCCGAGCCAAGAGCGGACGGCAGCGGATGCTTCCTACGGGGCAGTCCGGGAGATAAGACACATGAAAAACTACGGACGTTTGATTGGGCCGATGCTGATTCTGACAGCGGGCCTGTTCGCCGCGGACAATGTTCTGACTTCCCAGGAGAAAGCCAAGGGTTGGGTACTCTTGTTCGACGGCAAGACCCTTGATGGCTGGGATTCCGCCCTTCCGCCGGCCGCTGGGCCGGGCCGCGGACAGGGCGGCGGTACGGCGGGGGGTGCTCCGAAGCAGGCGAAAAATCCCACGCAGCCCGGCGCCGCGCCCGCGGTCGGCTCTAGTCCGCGGACTTGTTCCACTCCGAAGGGGCAAGCCCCCGTGGCCGGCGGCGCTTCCCACTGGGACATCGTTGATGGAACGCTCTCACCGTGTGGGGATCCGGCCGGTTATCTGACGTCGAAGCAGACCTACAAAGATTTTGTCCTTACGGTCGATTTCAGAACCGGCGAGGACACCAACAGCGGCGTGTTTATCCGCTCTCCGGAGGGCGCAAGCGGCTATGAAGTGCAGATTTGGAAGGCGCAGCCGGCCGGCTATAACACCGGCTCGATCGTAGCGACAGCCAAGACCGAAGGGGAGTTCAAATTCATTCCAGACCAGTGGAACCATTACGAGATTACCGCCGATGGCGATCATTTGGTGGTTATCCTGAACGGAACCAAAACGCTGGATGTTCGGGACTCGAAGTTCTCCGCCGGCCGCATCCGGCTCCAATACCAGAAATTCCCGATCGAGTTTAAGAATATCAAGCTGGTGGCAATTCAGCATTGATCGATAGGACACGGATCGATAGGATATGGATCGATAGGAAAGGGAGTCGCATGAAAAAGACTATTTTGACTATTTGGATCGCCTGCGCCGCGATGGGATCGTCGACTGCCTTCGCGCAAATCAAGCAAACCAAGGAACAGATAACGTTTTATACGTCGGAATGGAAGGGCGACCGCTTCCCCGACGGGCGCCCGAAAGTAGCAGACAATCTACTCGAGCGCGCCTTGGATGTGTCGATCGAGGATGTGTGGGACTATCTGCGCGGCCAAGGCTACACCAGCCAGTTCGAAGGCGGGTGGCAGGCCCTCCACATCGAAAAGCCCTTTGCCGGCCGGGCGCTGACGGCGCAATTCATGCCGCGCCGGCCCGACATGGCTGCGGCCGTCGCTGCCGAGGGTAAAACGGAGGGACGCGTCAGCGGGACCAATAGCTGGGTGATCAATGAACTGAAGATGGGGGACACGATGGTTGCCGACGGGTATGGGAAGGTCATTGAAGGCACACTCATCGGCTCCAACCTTGGAAGCGGCATCGCTGCCCACACCCATTCGGGATTCATATTCGACGCCGGAATCAGAGATGCGGAGGAAAACCGCGGTATCGCCAATCTCAATGGGTTTTATCGCGGCTACGATCCATCGGCATGGGCGCAAATGCAACTGACGGGGATCAACGTTCCGGTCCGTATCGGACGGGCCGTGGTGTTGCCGGGGGACCTGGTCCTGGCCAAACAGGATGGGGTTATCTTCGTTCCGGCGACGCTGGCCGCGGCGGCGATCGGTAAGGCCGAGTTCACCAACTTGCAGGATGCTTTTAACTTTGAATTGAATAGTCAAGGCAAGAACGGTGCATCATTCGAAGGGGGCTGGACGGCAGAAAAATATGCCGCTCTGGGGAAGTGGGTGGAAGCTCATCCCGAGAAACTAAAGATGACGCGCGCTGAATTTGCCGCGCTGCTGGCGCAGGCGGGCAAGCCACGGGAAGCGCCTCCCGGGGGCAGGGGCGGCGGCTTACCCCGCTAGCAACGGCCCTGCCCATATTGCGGTGCAATGTCGCGCCAAACGGATTCTCAAAGATGCTCACACAAATCAAAGATGCTCACACAAAGAAGAAGTAAAGCTGCCTGTATTGTGGCGCTGTTGCTCGGCGCCTCCCTCCTTCGCGCCGAAGTCAAGGTCCTGAAAAACTTTACCCTGATCGATGGCTCCGGCCTCAAGCCTCTCGCCGGCGCCGCCATGATTGTCGACGCCGGCCGTATCGTCTGGGTGGGCCCGGCGACGCAACTCCAGGTTCCGGCCGGAGCTCAAATGGTCGACCTGACCGGCAAGTATGTCATGCCCGGGATCATCAACCTGCACGGGCACTTGGGCAACACCGTCGACATGACGCAGGATGCCAAGTTCTTCACGCGGGAAAACGTCGAAAAGAACCTGGCGACCTATGCGTCTTACGGCGTTACAGCCATGCTGAGCATGGGCACCGACCAGGACCAGATCTTCCAGATCCGCGATCAGCAGCGCGCCGGAAGACCGTCGATGACGCGGGTCTTCACGGCCGGCCAGGGTTTCATCTTCAAGGGCGGCTACGGCGGCATCGCGGGAGTGAACCAGGGAGTGTCCACTGCCGGTGAAGTGGAATCGGCGGTGGCGGCGCAGGCGCGGAAGAATGTGGACATCATCAAGCTCTGGATGGACGATGAATTGGGCAAGCTTCCGAAGATGCCCTATCCGATCGCCAAGGCCATTATCGATGGCGCGCATCAGCACCACCTGCGCGTGACGGCCCACGTTTTTTATCTGCAGGACGCCAGGCAGTTGACGGATTACGGCGTCGACAGTCTGGCCCACAGTGTGCGCGACAAGCCGGGCGACCGGGCGCTGATCGAGAGCATGAAGGCGCACGGTACCTGGCAGATGGCGGCGACGCTGTCGCGCGAGGCGTCCATGTTCGTCTACGCCGGCAACCCCGCATTCATCAGCGACCCCTTTTTCACGCGCGGCGTCTCCCCGGCGGCCCTCAAGAGGCTTCACAGTCCGGCGTATCAGAAGACGATTTCATCAGGCGACCATTTCAAGGAATACCCGAGCTTTCTGGAGACCGCCAAGAAGAATCTCAAGACCCTGGTCGATGGGGGCGTGAAGTACGGTTTCGGCACGGACACAGGACCTCCTGGCCGCTTCCCAGGCTATTTCGAGCACTGGGAAATGGAGCTAATGGTGGAGGCCGGATTGACACCGATGCAGGTTCTCACCGCGGCCACCCGGAACGCGGCGGAGTTTCTGGGGGCGAAGGACCTCGGCACGCTGGAGCGCTCCAAATGGGCCGACCTGATCGTGCTCGACCGGAACCCGCTCGACGACATCAAGAACACCCGAACGATTAACGCAGTCTATATCGCCGGCAACCGGGTGCGATAGCGCGCCGGGCACGCGGTACCGCAGTGCGGACGGAGCGTTGACGGCCATACGTCACGCCAGGGTCTCCGGGCGACGTTTTTGGGCACGTCCGCGAGTCTCCATTCGTACTCATAGAATACGCGCGCAATGCGCTGGGATTCGGCCAGGCCGATCATCAGAAGAGCCACCAGCAGGCGGCGATGCCGCTGACTTCCCCGCTTGGTTGCACCAATGGCCAGCGTGAAGGCGCATGGTCTGACGATGAGAACCTCCCGCCTG
This sequence comes from Candidatus Acidiferrales bacterium, assembly GCA_035570275.1. Lineage (GTDB taxonomy): Bacteria > Acidobacteriota > Terriglobia > Bryobacterales > Bryobacteraceae > DATMNI01. The sequence continues at coordinate 10,830 of DATMNI010000010.1, forward strand.
GGAACTTGACGGCCGCCCGTTCGTCGCGGGTTGCAGACCACGGCCAGCTCAGCTCGGCTAAGGCTAACGCGGAGTCAAACACGAAGGTGAACAATTTCCGTCTGGCGTAAGCGGAATCGGCTTGGAGCCTGGGATTCCAAAAGGCAAGATTTCACGCAAAGCCGCCAAGCCGCAAAGTAGACTGCTCGGCGAGTCCGTTAGCGAGGCGCGTGATGCCGTCTTTGATGAAGGCCGCTTTGAACCTATCTGTAAGCCCAACCGTGTGTTGGCTAACCCCAGATGGGCGTCCTGCCCGAAATCCCACTTCAATGTGGACGCGGTGATACAACAGGGGAACCAGGTGCTGGTGCATCGTGAGCAACCTGGGGTGTTCCAGTTAGTATGCCAGACCAATTCAAAGACCGACTCCAGCATACCCGGCCCCCCGAGTGGTATGGACTCGGTAGGCTGCATCAAACAATCTGTTTCGCCAGTGGATTCCCAGTCACGTTGACTTCGATTATCCACTTCTTCCTTTGCGGTTTCTTTGCGGCTTCGCGGCTTTGCGTGAAATCCTGTTTCTCGTGTGCGCTTGGCTCAAATGTCCAACTTATTACCTAACTTCCCCTAAGCTGGCGGGTAGCCTTAGGCCGGTTGAAATGGCGGCACGTCTACCCAGGCGCGCGCCCGGTGGCTATCCAGTTCGGCCTGCAGAATCGTGAGTTGCCGCAAACCGTCGACGAACTGCGGGTACTCGATTTCGGCGGCCGGATCTTCGATCGACTGGTAGAACCGGCGGAAAATCTGCTTAAACGTGTCGTCGTAGCCCTCGCTGTGGCCGCCCGGCAGGTCGGCGTATGACTTGGCCTTGGCCTTCAACAGCGATGGGTCCTTGATGATGATCTGGTTGTTGGTGTTGCGGTTGCCAATCCACAACTCGTCCGGCCGTTCCTGATTCCACGCCACGCCGCACCTGGTACCGTAGATTTCGACGCTCAGCCGGTTCTTGCAGCCCGCAGACACCTGGCTGGCGGTGAAGGAACCGCGCGTGCGGTCGCCCATGTGGAAGACCACCGCGCCGAAATCTTCGGTATCGATGGCGGTCTCGACGTAATCGTCCGGACTCAGCGTCTTGCCCGCGAAGGTCTCAATCGGCCCCTTCGGCTGCTTGCGGGTCTTGTGGAAGGTCTGGAGATCGGCGCACACCGAGGTGATACGCTTTCCAGTGACATGTTCCGCCATGTCGCAAAAATGCGAGCCGATGTCGGCCAGGGTGCGCGACGGGCCGTTGTACTTGGAATCCAGGCGCCAGTTCCAATCGGTATCGTAGAGCAGCCAGTCTTGCGAATAGGTGCCCTGAACCACCAGAAGCTCGCCCAGGTCGCCGTCTTCCACCATGCGGCGCATGTGTTGCACCAACGGGTAGAACCGCAGGTTGTGAGAGGTGCAGTTGCGCCGTTTCGTCTCTTTGGCGATCCGCACGAGTTCGAGGCCTTCGGCCATTGAGGTGGCCAGCGGCTTCTCGCAGATCACGTGCTTGCCCGCCAGCAGCGCGTCCTTGGCGATGGGAAAGTGGTACGCGTTGGGGGTGCAGACGTGGACGGCGTCCACCGCCGGGTCTTCCAGGATGCGGCGGTAATCCGGGTCGGTTTTCTCCGCGCCGAATTCGGCCGCCAGTTGATTGGCCTTCTCGATTTGCGGTTCGCCGATGGCGTAGAGCTGAACGTAGCCCAAACGGCGGATAGCTTCCAGATGGACGCGGCCGACGAAGCCGGTGCCGAATAGTGCAGTCTTGAGTTTTTGCATGGTGGATTCTCTAGAATACGCCCGCCAGAAGTTCTTGCGCCCAGGCTGGGCGTCGGTGCGGGGTTTCAGACTTCTGACTTCTGTCTCCTGACTTCTGTCTCCTTATGGTTTTAGTTCTGAAACGTATAATCTATCGCAAAAGCTGTTAGATTGGTATCCAATCGTCATGGTGGTCAGGATTCGGTTCGGCAACGGCCCCAAGGTCAGCAGAAGGCGCGGAAAAAACCAGCGGATGGCGTTGGCAGCGGCCGCGCTGCTCACCCCGGCGGCGCTGAGCGCTTGCGTGCTGGCTTTGTGGCGCATCGCCGCGGACTTGAACTGGACCAACAGCTTCGCCATTCCTTCCGGCATCTTTTCCCACTGGCAGTTTTGGCTCGGCGCAGCCGTGGCGTTGCAATTGTGCTCCCGCTCGCTGAACCGGTACGGCAAGGGTGGAGATCAGCCCGCGTCCTGAACCCGAAAAGCGTTCTGATATTCTAAATTTAGAGATCCCGCCAATGCCAGACCGCCAGAATACGATGGGCAGGAGTTACGTATACGGCTACCTCCCCCCCGGAGTCAAATGGCTCCTGATCAGCAATTCCGCAATCTTCGTGATTTATTGGATCGGCGGCCAGACGCTGCAGCGGCACGTCATCACGCTGTTCGCACTCATCCCCGCGGCAGTGGTGCAGAACTTTTACATTTGGCAACTCTTCACCTACCTGTTCCTGCACGGGGGCGTCGGCCACATCGTGCTGAATATGCTGGCGCTGTACTTTTTCGGCTCGCCTCTGGAGTTGGACTGGGGCACGCGTCGGTTCCTGAAATTCTATTTTTATTGCGGCATTGCCGCGGGCGTTTGCGTGCTGTTGGCGGGCCTGGTGTTGGGAGGCGGCTACACCCCCACGCTGGGCGCTTCGGGAGCGATTCTCGGGCTGCTGGTGGCATTCGGGGTGCTTTACCCGAACCAAACCGTTCTGCTCATGTTCATGATTCCCATGAAGGCCAAGCACCTGGTGATGCTATACGCCGCCATTGAGTTGCTGTCCCTGTGGGGGCCGGACACGGGCGTCAGCACCATGGCCCATTTGGGGGGGATGGCCTTCGGCTTCCTGTACCTGAAGGTCAAGATCCCGAGCGTCGGCGGGCCTATGCCGGACTGGCGCGGGCGCTACCGGCAGTGGAAGATGCAGCGCGCCAAGAAAAAGTTCCAGGTCTATATGAAGAAGCACGGCCGCGGCGGACCGTTCGTGAACTAAAAGCTATCAGCTATCAGCTTTCAGCCATCAGCTTGAACCCAGCGTACACGCCGGGGGCGCGATGTTTTAGCTGAAAGCTGATGGCTGACAGCTTCCCCGCTTCCCCGCTTCCGCCGCAACCCTCGCCCCACCACATGCGTCCTCTGATATAGTTACACCAGAAGTATGCTTATGCGACCTTCTATCACGCTGTCCGTGTTTGTTGCCGCGCTCCTCGGGCCGGCAGGATTGTTGACCGGTCAGGAGGGGCCCGTGAAGGACCCCGGCGCCACGGTCGCACGGCCCAAAAGACCGGCGGACGCCAAGGGCCCGGATGCCGAACTTCCCAAGATTCCCTCGCGGCTCAAGAAAGACCCCGCGAAGGAAACCGGAGACCTGGCCACTTTCAAGAGCGACGTCGATGTGGTCACGCTGGATGCGGCCGTGGTGGACAATAAGGGCCACTTCATCCCCGGCATTCCCCCGGGCAACTTCCGCGTGGTGGAAGACAACGTGCCCCAACAGATCACCAGTGTCACGATAGGTGAAGCACCCCTCACCATCGCCATGGTGATCGAGTTCAGCAACCTGTTCCAGCAGTACTGGGGTCCCGGCTGGTACCAGACACTCCAACTGGCATGGGGATTTGCCGAGAGCCTCAAGCCGGAGGACTACGTGGCGGTGGTGGCCTATGACATCCGGCCCGAGATCCTGACGGACTTCACCACCGACAAAGCCAAAGTCCACGAGGGCCTGCAGCGGCTGCAGATCGCGGCCTTCCGCGAAGCCAACCTCTTCGACGCCGTTACCGACACGGCCGAACGCATGTCCGCCATCGAAGGGCGCAAGGCCATCCTGCTGATCTCTTCCGGCATCGACACGTTCAGCAAGATCACCTTCGATCAGACCCGCAAGAAGCTGCAGGAGGCCGGCGTGCCCGTCTACGGCATCGGCCTGCTGCAAACCCTGCGCGAACTGATGGATGCCCGCGGCGGAATGGGGGCAATCCAACGCATGGATTTCCTCCAGGCCGACAATGAGATGAGGACGTTCGCCAAGGAAACCGGCGGCGCGGCCTTCTTCCCGCGGTTTCAGGGCGAATTTCCAAGCATTTTTCAGGCCGTCCACCAGGCCTTGCGTAACCAGTACGTCATCACCTATTCGTCAAGCAACAAGAAGCACGATGGAGCGTTCCGCAAACTCAAGATTGAGTTGGTCAACCCCGCCACCAACGAACCGCTTCCGGTCAAGGACGAAAAGGGCAAGCCCATCAAGTACCAGATTGTGGCCAAGGCCGGATACAAGGCCCCGCGCGAAGTGGAGTAGCCCGAGCCGGGTAGTGCAAGACGCGCCCGCGCAAACAGGGGCCGTCGAGATTGTGCTTGGAGATTTGTCAAGGACTCAATCTGGCGAGTTTCCAGCATGATGCAAATACGTTGACAGAGCCATTACGCCTCTGTTACGCTACCATCCGTTTCAACATGAGCACGCTTCCCGCTTCCACCCCGAATATCCTCCTTGTAGATGACAGTCGAGACGGCCTCCTGGTCAGGCGTGCGTTGCTCGAAGAGCTTGGATACAGCGTCCAAATCGCCATTAATGGTGAAGAGGGCCTCAAACTCTTCGAGAGTTCCAACTTTGACGTGGTGGTCACGGACTACCGCATGCCGCGGATGGACGGACGGCAATTGATCGAGCGCATTCGCCAATTAGATCCCAACGCGCGCGTGATCATGCTCTCGGGGTTCGTCGAACCGTTAGGCCTCACCGAACAGAATACCGGCGCCAATGCGGTGATCGCCAAAACCTCGAACGAGGCGGCGCACCTGGTGCGGTCGGTCAAACGGCTGGTGAACCGCGGAGCGCGCAAGCCTCCGGCATCGCAGAACAACCCGTCACCGCGAGTGCGCGCCGCTAACGGCTAACTGGTAGTAGCACAGCCAGGAACTATGCTGCGTGGCTGTCCTGCAAATCTGGGACACTGAGAATGTGTTTTCCGTGAAAACCCGTTTGATGGCCGGATTGTTGCTATTCGCCGCAGCAGCAGGCGCCGCCGTAGCCCGTCGCAGTCCCACCCCGGCCAAGGCCGCCTCCACTCTCAAGACTTCACCCGCTCTCAAGGCTTCACCGGTGGTCCGGCGGTGGATGAAGGGCATGACCCTGCGCGACGAAGTGGCGCAACTCATCTTCATAGCCTGCCACGGCGCCGTGCCCAACTCGCGGACGCGCGAGTACCGTACCTTCATGCGCCACGTGCGCGACGACAAAATCGGCGGCCTGATTCTGGTGAACTGGTCGAACGGGCGGGTGATCCAGAAGGCCGAACCCTACGCCCTGGGAGCCTTCATCAACCGCATGCAGCGAATGGCGCGCGTGCCCCTGATGTTCAGCGGCGATTTCGAGCGCGGCGCCTCCATGCGCGTGACCGGCACCACGGTGTTTCCGCACGCCATGGCCTTCGGCGCCACCGGCGATCCTTCGTTTGCGCGCTATGAGGGTGAAGTCACGGCGCGGGAGGCACGGGCCTTGGGCATCCAGTGGGTTTACTACCCCGTAGCCGACGTCAACAACAACCCCGACAACCCGATCATCAACATCCGCTCCTTTGGCGAGAATCCGGAGGCGGTGGCGGCACACGTGAAGGCCTTCATCGAAGGAGCCCACTCGGACAAGAAGAATTTCGTCCTGACCACCGCCAAGCATTTTCCCGGCCATGGCGACACGGCGGTGGACACCCACATGAACGTGGCGACCATCACCGCCGACAGGGACCGCCTGAACCACCTGGAGTTGGTGCCGTTCAAAGCTGCCATTGAGGCCGGCGTGGATTCCGTCATGACGGCGCACATCGCCGTGCCCGCGCTGGCGCCCGCCGATCTGCCGGCCACACTTTCTTCAGCGATTCTCACCGACCTGCTGCGCAAGGAATTGGGATTCAAAGGCCTGGTGGTGACCGACGCCCTGGAGATGGGCGGCATTGCCCATGGCTATACAGCGGGTGAGGCGGCGGTCCGTGCCCTGGAGGCCGGCGCCGACGCACTGCTGATGCCCAGCGACACCGATGCCGCGCTGAAGACCGTCACGGCGGCCGTGCAAAGCGGACGGCTGACGCGGGCGCGCATCCAGGAATCCGTCATCAGGATTCTGGCCGCCAAGGAGCGTGTGGGGCTGGACAAGAAACGGTTCGTTGACCTGGAAGCCATCGGCGACGTGGTGGATTCGCCCGAAGCCAACGAGAAGGCCCAGGAGATCGCCGACCGCGCGGTGACGCTGGCGCGGAACAACGGCAACCTGATTCCGCTGGCCGCGCCCGAACGCACCTGTTACGTGACCATGCCGGAGGGACGGTTTTCCACCGAAGGCCAGGTCTTCACGCAGGAGATTCTCAAGCGCTGGGCGAAGGCTTCGGTGACGGCTGTGGATTCCGCCATGTCGCGCGAAACCATCGACGCCGCCGTGAGCAAACTCTCCGGCTGCCCGAACTTCGCGGTGGCGACCTTCACCTCGTTCGCCGCCTACCGCGGCACCGTCGGCATGCCGGCCGGCGAACTCGGGCACGCGCTGGAGGCCCTTATTTCCACCGGCAAGCCAGTCGCTCTGATCGCGCTGGGCAATCCCTACGTACTTCGGAACTTCCCCACGGTGGCGGCGTACCTGGCCACCTTCAGCAACGTGCCGCCCTCGGAAATAGCGGCGGTAAAGGCGCTGAACGGCGAAATCGCCATCCGCGGCCACTTGCCGGTTTCGATTCCGGAACAAGCCAAATACGGCGAGGGAATCCAGGTGCCCGCCACCGCGAGCGCGCCGAGCGGAGCCGCGACCGTTAGGGAGCGGTAGCAGCAACCGCTTGCTTACGCGCGCGGCTCCGATCGGCGCCGGTGTTTACCGCAACCCAGCCTGCTGCAGCATTTCCAAAAACTGCTTCATGGTTCGCATGTCGATGGATTGCGCCGCCAGCTTGCCTTCGCGGTCGTATACGAACGTCTTGGGAATGCCCTCGACGCGGAAAAGCTTGTTCACGCTTCCGCCCGCGTCGAGCAGGACCGGATAGCCGCTCTTCTGCTGCGCCACGAAAGGTTTCACCTTGCCGGCTTCTTCGTCCGAGATGGCGAGAATCACCAGGCCCTGGTCCTTGAACCGCTTGTAGAGCGCATCCAGATCCGGAATTTCCTTCCGGCAGGGCGGGCACCAAGTGGCCCAGAAGTTCACCAGAACCACGCTTCCGCGCAGGCCTTTCAGGGTCCACTGCTTCCCTTCCAGGTCCGCCAGCGTGAAGTCCGCGTCACGGCGGGCCAGGTCGTCGGATTCCAGCTTCGCCAGCGCGGCGGCGTACTGCGGATCGCTCAACCCAACCTGCATGCGCTCGTACCGCGCCAGGTTGGCCAGTTCGACGTATGGCTCATCGGGTTTTCGTTGACCCGCCCGTAGCGGCAGTTCGCGCAATGCCAGTTCCAGAGTGGTGGTAACCTCCTGCAAGGTATCGCGGCCGAAATCACCTTCGGTGGCCAGGCTGGCAAGCTGCGATGCCAACCCCAACCTGGACCCGGACGGCAGTTGCCGGATTTGCAGGCCGAGCCGTTTGGTCACGCCGGCCCGCGCGTCGTCCGGCAGCGAGCGTAGCTGGCGCAATTGCTCCGAGATGGCCTTGGCGGCTGCGCTCGGCCCTGCCCCGGCCGGCCCAGTTTCGATCGGCCCAGTTTCGCTCAGCCCTGATGGCTGCTGTGCGGCCGCCCAACCCGAGTACAGAAAGAGCAAAGCAAACGCGAATCGGTACCTTGGCATGATAGGTCCAACATATCACGCGTTGTACGGGCAGGGTGGACGGGTGCTAAACGGTTTCGGGAACGTCAGCGGTAGACGTGTCCGACAGAAATCAGCGCAGGATGTCCCAGTCCCCGCTGGCAATGGGCTCGGAAGGCTCACGGAACTCGAGAACCGAATCTCGAAGGCGTCGGCCCCCGGCCGTCGTTGATCCTGGGGTTTTCGAGACCACCAACACTTCAACAGGCTGGCCGGGCTCAAATGGAAGGCCCACCAAAACGAGTTCGCCGCGCTCACCGACAGTAGTCTCTCTCCAGTGTGCTCCCACGCGCTCATTATAGAAGACCTGGTCATGAGATGTGTTACGAGACGCTTGGCTCGCGCCGGTCCAGGGCCTGATCTCGGGCTCTTGAAATGTTCCGGGCGTTCAGACGTGCTTGGGAGCGCGATCGGTGTTTACCAGGGGTGATCCGCCCGTTGTTCCGCCCGGCGAGTGGCCAGTGGACTGAAACCCCATATCGACCAGTGCGTCTACGGTGCAATCGGGAAAGCTATAATTGCTGCTGGCAGCGATGACTGAACCCAACGAGCAGTACGCCTATTTCACGGTCACGGGAGATTTCGATCCCGCTGACATCTCTCAGCTCGTCGGGGTCCCGCCAACGGAATGCTGGCTGAAGGGCGACGTCAATCCACGTACTCAGATTGAGCGCAAGTTCAGTCGTTGGTCGTTGTACTCGCGGCTGGAGAGGACTCGCGAACTGGAAGCCCACATCGCAGACGTAATTGAGCAGTTGGGGATGAACAGGCGCGAATTCGTGGAACTCTCTTCGAAACATCGCGGGATCATGCAATTGGTAGCGTATTTCAGGACCGACTACCCAGGTCTGCATTTCGACAAGGACTTGGTGGAATCGCTGGCCGAGCATGCGCTCAGCGTTGATTTTGACTTCTACTATTTGTACTCTGACGTCCGCGAGGATTCGTAGAGCACGAAAGACGGGGTTACAGTCGGCCCTCGGGAATTTCGATTGGCGGATCAGTCCAGGTCACGGATAGATTCCCGTAATTCCTCAATAAAACGCTCTTCGCCCCACGGATTCCTGTTGTCGGGTGAATGGGCCGTCTAATGCCATTTCGAACTGCCTGCCGGCTGCAGTTGCTCTACGAGTTGCCCATACTCCAAACCCCCGAAAGGCGTTTTAGTACCTGCCAGGGATAGCGTCCCGATAGTAGCCGAGGCTAACTGCCTCTCTTCCGGGTACCCGCGCTACAATTGGGTGGCAATGAGCTTCTCCCTTCCTACACCCGGTGCCGAAGCGCTGCTGCTGGCTTTGGTGCTGGGAGCCGCGGTTTACGATGTGCGCTACCGGAGAATTCCGAACTGGATCACCGTCCTGGGCGTCGTGCTGGGAGTGCTGCTGAACACATTTCCGGGGCTGCTCTACAAACATTTCTTGAGCGTGGACTGGTCCGGCTTGTGGTTCTCTCTGGCCGGCTTTGGATTGGCCTTCGGCATCTACCTCGTCCTCTACGCGTTGCGGGCCATGGGCGCGGGCGATGTAAAATTGATGGCGGCGGCCGGCGCCATCGTCGGTTGGCAAAACTGGTTCGGCATTTTCGTCATTACCGCCATCGTCGGCGGCGTGATGTCGCTTATTTTGATTACCCTGAGCGGGCGCGTGAAGAAGACACTGTTTAATGTGTCGTTCATTTTGAGCGAGATGAAATGCGGCCGTCCAGCCTACCTGGCGAATGAAGAACTGGACGTGCGCAGCAAAAAGGCGCTTGGCCTGCCGCACGGCGCGGTGATCGCGCTGGGCACGATTTTTTTCCTGGCCGCCGCCGTCCATTTCGCGTAGTGAGTTCGCAGATAGGTTAAAATCAGTGCTGCCCGGTTCTAAACCTCGGAGTTCTAAACCTGAGAGCTCAAAACCATGCGAGCGGCATTCTTCGAAGGCAACCAGACTTTTCGAGTAGGCCCCTGCGTGCCCGTGCCGGCCGGCCCCGGCCAGGTGCAGATTCGCGTACAGTTCTGCGGCATTTGCGGCACCGATCTGCATCTGTTTCATGGCGCCATGGCAAACCGCCTTACGCTGCCGCACGTGATGGGGCACGAGATGTCGGGCGTCATCGCAGCCGTGGGCGCCGGTGTCACCCAATACCAGCCGGGCGACCGCGTAACCGTGCGGCCGCTGGACCCCTGCGGCCAATGTCCCGCTTGCCAGGCGGGCCATAGCCATATCTGCCACAGCCTGAAGTTCATCGGGATCGATACGCCCGGCGCGCTGCAGGGCCTGTGGACCGTTCCTGCTCATACGCTGCACCGTTTGCCCGAATCGCTGTCTCTGCGCCAGGGCGCCATGGTGGAACCCATCGCCGTGGCCTGTCACGACGTCCGCATGGGTGAAGTGCGGGCCGCGGAGAACTGCGTGGTCATCGGTGGCGGGCCCATTGGCGTGCTGATCGCACTGGTGGCCCAGGCGCGCGGCGCTCACGTGTTGATGGCCGAGGTCAACCCCTTCCGCGTTCAACTGGCGCGCCAGTTGGGGATCGACGCCGTGAACCCGAAAGAGACCGACCTGGTGGCGCTGGTGAACCAACACACGGGCGGGGCCGGAGCCGATGTAGTTTTCGAAGTGTCGGGCTCGCGGGCGGGCTCGGAAATGATGACCAGGCTGCCGCGCACGCGGGGCCGCATCGTCGTGGTGGCCATTTACGCCGAACCGGCCCAGGTGGACCTGTTCCGTTTCTTCTGGCGCGAGTTGAAGCTTTCGGGCGCGCGGGTGTACGAGCCGGAGGATTTCGAAATGGCCATCCAACTCGCCGCCTCGGGAAGCTTGCCCTTGGAAAAGCTCATCACCAACGTGGTGCCGCTGGATCGACTGGAGGCCGGTATGCGCCAGATGGAAGGCGGCGGCGAGGTCATGAAGATTCTGGTTTCCTGTGGGGACTGACGCTTGAGCATTCTCGATCGTTTCAAGCTGGACGGAAAAACGGCCTTGGTTACCGGCGCCCGCCGCGGCATCGGCAAGGCCATGGCGGTGGCTCTGGCGGAAGCGGGAGCCGATATCGTCGCCACCAGCGCCAACCTGGAACCGGAAGGCAGCGCCGTGGCCAGGGACATCGCCGCCCGCGGCCGTCAGTGCTGGGCTTTTGCCTGCGATCTGGCCGACCGCCAGGCCGTGTACGGCTTCATCGAAAGGGTGAAGCGCCAGTGCCCGCCGGTCGACATCCTGATCAACAACGCCGGCACTATTTTGCGCAAGCCGGCGGCCGAGCACCCGGACGAGTATTGGGACCGAACGATCGAGGTCAACCTGAACGCGCAGTTCGTGCTGGCCCGCGAATTCGGCCGCGGCATGCTGGAGCGCGGCGCTGGAAAGATCGTATTTACGGCTTCGCTGCTGAGTTTCCAGGGCGGCATCACGGTGCCCGGATACGCCGCGGCTAAAGGCGGGGTGGCGCAATTGACCAAGGCCCTGGCCAACGAATGGGCCGGCCGCAACGTGCAGGTGAACGCCATCGCCCCCGGCTACATCGCCACCGACAACACCACGGCCTTGCGTGCCGACCCGGTCCGCAATCCCGCCATTCTGGCGCGCATTCCGGCCGGGCGGTGGGGCGAACCGGACGACCTGGCGGGCGCCGTGGTGTTCCTGGCGTCGCGGGCGTCAGACTACGTATCGGGCGAGGTGCTTACGGTAGACGGCGGGTGGATGGGACGGTAACACGGGGCATACTACTGAGCCGGGCGTTCCAACCGCGGGTCAATTTGATCGAACCATTCTTTCGAGTCAAACCGTGCGTGCTATCGTGGATAAGTGGATCGTCTTACCTGTTAAAGCACCAAAGTCTCGTTTGCTCATTTCCCAATGCATCGACACATCCTCTTCTTCCCGATCCTTTGGTTTGCTCCGGTCGTTCACAGCCAGGTTGTGACGCCTCTCATCGGTCTCGTCACGCCGTCTCAAGTGGACGTGGGTAGGCCGGCATTCGATCTCACCATCGACGGTTCGGGTTTCGCCCAGGGTACGGTGGTGAATTGGTCCGGTACGCCGCTCAGCACCACATTCCGGCGCGCAGAACGGCTGATTGCCGCAGTTCCGGGCAACCTCATTGTCGCGTCCGACGCGTTCAACCTTACGGTGACCAATCCAGGCGGAGCTGTCTCAAGTCCATCCGTGTTCAAGGTTCAGCCGATTCTTACCTCGATTTATCCGAACTCTGTTCCTTTGGGCAGCCCTGATGTCACATTTGCAGCCACGGGTGTTGGATTCTCACCCGGAGCATCCCTGATTCTGATCGGCGGAACTTCAGTTTTCGGAAGCACCAGTACGTACGTCAGTCCGACAGAAATTCAGTGCGCGGTTCCGGCGGCTTTGTTTTCGGCCGCCCTCTCGATTCTTGTGTCGGTCGCCAACCCTTCTGGGACCCGTTCCGGTGAGGTTGCACTCTCGATTGGCAATGCGATTACCATTGGATCGGTCAGTCCCAGCCATTTCACTGCGGGAGTATCTGGAGTAACCCTGACGGTGAACGGTGTCGGATTTTTGCCGGGTGCTGTAGTGCGTTGGCTTTATGCGTATCCGGGTGCGGTGGTCGAAACACTAAAAACCGTGTTTGTCAGTTCGACGCAATTGCAGGCGGCCGTGACCGCCGACCAACTCGCCTCGCCCGCTGGCGTGTCCATCCGGGTCGACAATCCCGACGGCAACGTTTCTAACGGTCTTGACACCGACGTCAATTCTCCGGTTGCCGACCTCTTGAGCATCAGCCCGGATTCGGCGGTGGCGGGCGCCCCTGGGTTTACGCTGACCGTAAACGGGACGGGCTTTCTCCCCAACGCCCGTCTGATGTTAGGCATCACCCCTTTACCCACCACCTACGTCACGGCCACGCAACTGACTGCGTCGGTGCCGCCTTCGGCAATCTACTATCCAGGCAAGGCCACCGTCTCCGTATTCGACCTTTTCAACGGGATGCCATCTAACCAGGCCGCCTTCACGATCGCCCCTTGGATTCCGACGGTGGCCTCCGTGGTCAACGCCGCTAGTTCCCTGCCCAACAGCGCACCCGGCTCGTTAGTTTCGATTTATGGGTTCGACTTCGCGTACTTAACCCACATCTACGGACTTCCCCCGAATGTCTACCCGCTGGACGTACTCTCAGCCACTATTAACGGTAAGCAATCGCCAGCTTTGTATTTCGGCCAGAACCAGATCAACGCACAGGTGCCGTTTGAGACGCAGCCGGGAACCGCCGTCTTGGTAGTTACGGTCAACGGCGTTAAGAGTGTGCCGGCTTCCTTCCAAGTGAACCCGACAGCCCCGGGAGTGTTCACGTTGGCGCAGTCCAATCACGCCGTGGCCCAGAACAATGCGGATGGCAAGCTGAATTCACCTCAGTTTCCAGCCAAGCCCGGCGACTACATCATCGCCTATCTCACCGGTCAAGGAGTGGTAGACAACCCCGTGGCCACTGGAGCGCCGACGCCGGCGGCTCCGCTTTCCCGCCCTCTTGCTGCCGTGCAGGCCAAGATTGGAGGCCTGCCGGCACAAGTATCCTTCGCGGGTCTGGCTCCTGGGTTCATTGGGTTGCTGCAGGTGAATCTCATGATCCCCGACGTGCCTGCCGGTGACCTGCCGTTGGAAGTGAGCATCGGCGGAGTTTCGGCGACTGTCACCCTGGTATCCGTCGGAGGAAAGTAACCCGCCCACCTGCAGGATCACCTCCATAATATCCCGCGCCGCCGCACCCAGATCTCAGTGTTCCACCGACTGCGGGAAGATTCCAGTTCCACTCATATCCAGCCGCGTCCACGTCACCTGGGCGGTGGCCACCGGCGGAATCTACAAGCCTGCAACGATCCGCGGTATAACACGACGCGCTGTCTGGAACACCAGGGTCAGCTTTCGCAGCGCCGATCGCGGCGCTGCCTGGAACGTGCTGCCCGTCGGCGCGCCCAGCTTGCAGCCGGCAGTTGCGTTCGGATTTCGATTGCAACGGCTACCTTGCTGCTGCGAGTCGGCGCGCCCGATGTGCGGACGGCGCTGTAAGTTGGCCGAGGTGCGATTGCCGGTCGCAGGTACTTCCGCGCATACCGGGGCGGTGAGCCAGGGCGGCGTGCTTATAAGTGTTAAGGGACTGTAACCCTGCGCCAGTTCTTGCCCACTTGGATCACCATGTCGCCGACAGGGTTGGGCAGGATCAGCTCTTGCACGCGTTTCCCGTTGATTTCCACGGCGCCGGCTTTGATTTTGCGGGCGGCGTCGCCGACGGATTCGGCGAGGCCGACTTTGGCGAGCATCTTGTCGACGCGGATGCCGGTTTCCACGCGGACGCCATCGGGTAACGGCACGGTCTGCAGGTCGGCGGGGACTTCCTTGCGGCGGACGACGGCGTTGAATACTTCGGCCGCGCGGGCGGCATCGGCGGCGCAATGGAAGTCCGTGACGATGTGCTTGCCGAGCGCGATCTTGGCTTCCATCGGGTGCATGGTTTCCCGCAGGCGCGCGATTTCCGCCAGACTGGTGTCGGTGAGCAGTTCGTAGTAGCGCCACATCAGGGCGTCGCTGATCTGCATGACCTTGCGGAACATGACTTCGGGCGGTTCGGCGATGCCGATGTAGTTGCCGAGAGACTTCGACATTTTGTTGACGCCATCGAGGCCTTCCAGGATGGGGACGGTGGCCACGATCTGGGGAAGCTGTCCGAAATCCTTCTGGATTTCGCGGCCCACCAGCAGGTTGAATTTCTGGTCGGTGCCGCCCATTTCGACGTCGCACTCCAGAACGACGGAGTCGTAGGCCTGCGCCAGTGGATACACAAGCTCGTGCATGGAGATAGGCACGCCCTCTTTGAAGCGCTTGGCGAAATCGTCGCGCTCCAGGATACGGGCCACGGTGTACCTGGCGAAGAGGCGGATGAGGTCGAGGTACTTGAGCGGCTCCAGCCAATCGCCGTTGAAGCGGACTTCGGTTTTTTCGGGGTCGAGGATTTTGAAGACCTGGGCCTTGTAGGTCTCGGCGTTCTGGTTGATGGCCTCGCGGGTCATGGGCGGCCGGGTGACGTTGCGGCCGGAGGGGTCGCCGATCATGGCGGTCATATCGCCGATGAGGAAGATGACGGTGTGCCCGAGGTCCTGGAAGTGTTTCATCTTTCGCAGCAGCACGGTATGACCCAGGTGAAGGTCGGGCGAGGTGGGGTCAAAGCCCGCCTTGATGCGCAATTTGCGGCCGGTCCTGGCAGCCTGGATGAGGCGCTCCCGCAGGTCCTCTTCGCGGATGATCTCGGCCATGCCTTTGCGGATGTAAGTGAGTTGTTCGTCGAGTGTCATGGGGAAACCAGGTTGCAAGCAAAAAAAAACTAAGATTTCACGCAAAGACGCAAAGGAAAACAGGAAAAGCAAGAAGAACAAAGCCAAGGTTCTCTTTGTCTTCCTTTGCGACTTTGCGGCTTGGCGTGAAATCTTGGGTTTTTCACGTCTCCGTCAATTGCAGCGCCTTCCTTAGATCGCCCGAGAAGCGTTGGATCGCCTCCACCTGTTCGGGAGCGGCGGCCACCTCGCTGCCTTTGGCGGCCAGTCGCGGCCGGCCTTCGCGCCAGACCAGATAGGCCAGACCATTTTCCGTCATCATGCCGGTGCTGCCCAGCGAGAGGCCGCCCTCGGCGCCGCGGCCGACCATCGCCACGCAGACGTCGCGCACGAAGACCGAGACGGCGGCGGATTCCGTGACCAACCCGATGCCGAAGCTCTGCAAACGCGCTTCAGTTTCGGGGGTCACATCTTATATCGGCCCATGTCCTCGTCGTTGAGCCCTTCAAGCCAGCGCCGCAGTTCTTCGTTATTGACCTTGTCGGAAACGGTGGCGGCCAGTTTGGACGATTTGAGGACCGCGTCTTCGACGAAAATAGGGCAATCCAGGCGCAATGCCAGCGCCAGGGCGTCCGAGGGGCGGGAATCCACGCTGATCAGATCGCCATCGCGGTCCAACCAGATGACGGCGTAAAACGTGTCGTCCTTGAGTTCACTTACCACCACTTTACGCAGGGACGTGCTCAGGCCCAGTAAAAGGCTCTTGATCAGGTCGTGGGTCATGGGCCTGGGGGTCGAAACCTTCTCGATCTCAAGGGCGATGGCGTTGGCCTCGTAGACACCTACCCAAATGGGGAGCACGGTGTTGCCATTCACATCCTTCAGGATCACGATGGGCATATTGGTAACGGGATCCATCATGAGCCCGCGAATTTTCATTTCGACTTCCATTGGTGCGGCCCTCCCCAA
This sequence comes from Candidatus Acidiferrales bacterium, assembly GCA_035570275.1. Classification (GTDB taxonomy): domain Bacteria; phylum Acidobacteriota; class Terriglobia; order Bryobacterales; family Bryobacteraceae; genus DATMNI01. The sequence continues at coordinate 26,883 of DATMNI010000010.1, forward strand.
TCTGATTACACCACAGAATTACACAACAGACGCGGACTCGCCCGTTACGCTCTCGCCCACCAGGGAGTTGGGGCCGGAGCGCGTGACACGCACGGGGAGGTAGGTGCCATTGAGGTCCCTGGCGGGGACGCCGGGGACGCCATCGGCGTCGTGGTGCGTGAAGTTGAGCGTGCGGTTGCAGGAGGTGCGGCCGATCCATTGCCCGAGCGACTGGTGGCGGCCTTCGACGAGGACTTCCTGGATGCCGCCGATCAACCCGGCGTTGTTGCGGATCTGGATGGCGCGCTGCTTTTCCTGGAGGATGAGCAGGCGGCGCTGTTTTTCGTCTTCCGGGATGCGGTCGCCCATTTCCAGCGCGGCGGTGTTGGGGCGCGGGGAATACTTGAAGCTGAAGAGCGAGGCATACTGCACCTCATCGAGCAGTTGCAGCGTCTCTTCGAAATCCTGTTCGGTCTCGCCGGGGAAGCCGACGATGATGTCGGTGGTCAGGGCGTACTTGCGCCTGGCGGTCTTGATCCACTCGATGCGCCGCATGTAATCGTCGCGAGTGTAGAGCCGGTCCATGGCGGCGAGCACTCGGGTGGAACCGGACTGCACGGGCAGGTGGACATGGTCGCAGATAGCGGTGTTGGCGTCCATCGCGTCCACGATGCTTTTGACAAAATCGCGCGGGTGCGAGGTGGTGTAGCGGACACGGCGGATGCCGGGAACTTCGGCGACGCGGGCCAGGAGTCCGGCGAAATCCCAGCCCGCGGGGGAGGGGTCGCGATAGCTGTTGACGTTCTGTCCCAGCAATTGAATTTCGGTGTAGCCATCGGCGGCCAGGCGGCCGGCCTCGGCCATGACGCTTTGGCTGGTGCGGCTGCGTTCGGGGCCGCGGGTGAAGGGGACCACGCAGTAGGCGCAGTGTTTGTCGCAGCCTTCGATGATGGTGATATAGGCGCGGTGGGGGTTGTCGCGCCGGGTGAACGGGGTGTCAAAGGTTTCGTCGGTGTCCAGGCTCAGCCCGGTGACGCGGCGATTACCGGCTTCCAGTTGGACCAGCATCTCGCCCAGGCGCGTGTAACTGGCGGACCCGGCGACGAGGGAGACGTGCGGGGCGCGGTCGAAAATCTTTTCGCCTTCCTGCTGGGCCACGCAGCCGAGCACGCCGAAGATTTTGCCCTTGCCGGCCTCGCGTTTGAAGTTCTGCAGGCGGTTGAAGACCTTCTGTTCGGCCTTGTCGCGAATGCTGCACGTGTTGTAGAGGACAAGGTGGGCGTCTTCGGGCGTAGGGACTTGCGCATAGCCCTCGGCCATGAGGGTGCCAATGACTTTTTCGGAGTCGTGCACGTTCATCTGGCAGCCGAATGTTTCGAGGTAGAAGGTTTTCCCAGGCACTGGTTCCATTGTAGTGTAGCCGGGGAATGGGATGGGGGAGAGGCCGGGGGCCCCGGGGCCGGGGTCCGTACCGATGTATAGGGCGGCCGCCGACCTCCGAAGATTTTTCAGCCCGCCCAGGCAGTCCCCGCCCACCCCCCGGCAGTTTCCCGCCAGGTCCCTTCCAAACGGCGCAAGGCTCAACACCATCGCCCGTGAGGTGTCCTCGATCGAGTCGAACGGCGTCGCAACGGACATCGCGTTAGCGCGTTTACTTTCCTTTACAACCGTTCCGGCCAGGCGCAATTCGCGAGAGTGTTTTTGGCCGGATGGATGTATGATTGGAGGTGAAGAGTATGGACAATGGCAACGAACCCGCAACCAGGCAGGATATCGCCGAGATCCGCATCGAAATGAAGGCAATGGAGGATCGGCTGATTGAAGCCTTCCGCGACTCGCAGACAGAACTGCTGAAGGCGTTCTACAGCTTCACGGAATCGAACCGCCACCGCGTTACCCAGCTCGAAGGGAATCAGGGCGCACTCATCACGCGTGTCGGAACGCTCGAAGACCGAATGACCGAACTCGAACGCAGAGTGATATTCCCGGATCATCCCACGCAATAAGCCCGGCCCACCACCCCAAAAAACTGGATAAGGAATCGCTAAACGTCATCACGTGTTGACGAAGTATGAATTGATCGTGTAATATAAATAATAGTAAAGCACCTTTAAATCGATAATAGAGGCAAGCACAGCATGTGGTATTTTTCTCCATCCAACAGCCCGCAAGGCCGGGTATCGCCCATCCAGATGGTGGCGAGCGTCGAGACAGATCTCCCAACCGGGCGCGTGGTTGCAGCGGAGCGCTCCTTTGAGCCGGACTTTTCCCTGGACACGATCCCCGGCGTCCATCCAGCCAGGGCTGCGACCGCTGGCGGGCCGGGCACGGAGTACTGGCTGCCCTGAATCCGGCTCCCCTGAATCCGCATAGTGCATTCTGGCTGGGATGACCGCCCAACCAGACGCGCTATGGTTAGCTTTAGCGACCCATCGGCCCGTGAGTTGTACCAGCAACTGCTGGCTGCTCTTCAGCCCCGGGCCGTTTTTTCAGTCAGCGTTGTAGAAAACCTCCATCCCTCGGGTTCTGGTGCGAAGCGATATCGACGCCGAACTCCCCGGTTGGGCTTGGCGGCGCTCACGAACTCCGCGGCTGAATCCACCTACCTTTACACTCAGGCTCACATCCAGGTGGCTACATCCGGGGCCTACATCCATGGCCCGCCGGCCCACGCCCAAGAGTCCGGATGCGCCTCGCTCCAGGTGCACATGGGCACCGGCGCCAGCCAGTCCATCCCCGGGTCGCCACCGATGGGCGCACCGGGCGGCGCTTCTGCCACCGGCATCACCCGCATGGTTTCGGCCGGCCGCTCCAGGAAACGCTTAATGTCAGAGGCCAGCAACGAATGCTGGGCTTGTTCCGCCTCGCCCTGAACTGCATCGGACCGCAGCCGCGCGGCCAGTTTGCCGAGTTTCCAGGCCGCGATGGCCCGCACCTGCCCGTTGGGCGCGCCCGCCGCCAGCCACATGGTGCGGTCCACCAGCACCCGTTCCTCGGCCCGCCGGATTTCAGCTTCGTACGGCGACGCCACCGGCGCATCGAAGGTCGCCTTCGTCAGCCGGTCGATCACCTCTTCCAGGCCGGGCAGCGCGGGGTCCACCGCGTGCTGCGCCACCATCCGCGCGGCCCGATCCAGTTCCAGGGTGAAACCAATGGTTACATCCGCCGCCACCGCGCCGGGCGTGATCGGGTCGAAGCCATCGCCGGTGGTGCGCGGGAATAGCTCGCGGTGGCGGCCAAATCCCGGCGGCCGCGGGGGAATCGCGTCCAACACCTGCCTGGGGATCGCCAGTTCCGCGGGCTTCAGCGTACCGGCTAGCGCGTCCAACGCCTGGCGCTGATGGGCCGCCGTTTCCCATTTCACCGGAGTTCTGCCATCGCCGCGCATGCCGTAAATGTAATCGATGCCGGCCACCATCGAGGCCGCCGATTCCACCGAGTAGCGGTGGTACATGTAGACCGGCACCAGCGGCTCTTCGATGGTGGCCATAGGCGCGCCGTTGCGGATGGTGCGCTCGCCCAGCCGGTTCAGCGCTGCGCGGCGGATCTTCATGATGCGGTTCAGCTCGTCGGCCTGGTTCACGCCGTTCGACCACTGATCCACCCGGGGATGCGCGTTGGTGTCCTGGTTGGTCATGTAGCGCAGGTCCTGGGCCCAGGCGTCGTCCAGGATCTTCGCCAGCGCCGCCGGCTCGTCGCCCTTGGGCAGCACGCGGTAGCCGTAGTCGATCGCCACTTTGTCCCAATCGCCGATGCGTTGCGGGTAGGCCTGGGAAAGATCGATGGTCCCGTCCTCCTTCAGCTTCTCCTGCGGGTGCGGATAGTCCATCACGGAAATCCAGCCCTTGGTGCTGTCGTAGTAATTGTGGCCGAGCCCGAGCGTGTGGCCCACCTCATGCGCCGCAAGCTGGCGGATGCGCGCCAGCGCCGTCTGGTAAAGGATGTCGGGCTTCTCGGTTCCGTTGGTGTACGGCGAAAGCAGCCCCTCGAAGATCAGATAATCCTGGCGGTCGCGCAGCGATCCCAGCGTTACCGTAGCCTTGACGATCTCGCCCGTGCGCGGGTCGGAGACCGTCCCACCGCTGCTCCAGCCGCGCGTGGAGCGGTGCACCCAGTTGATCATGTTGTAACGGATGTCCATCGGGTCGGCGCCCTCCGGCAGCACCGCCACCTGGAAGCCGTTGCGGAAACCGGCGGCTTCAAACGCCTGGTTCCACCAGCTTGCGCCTTCCACCAGCGCCTTCCTGACATCCTCGGGCGCGCCCGGGTCCACCCAGTATTGGATTGGCTTCACTGCCTCGCTCATAGCGGCGTTCGGGTCTTTTTTCTCCAGCCGGTGGCGGTGGACGAATCGCTTCATCATGGGCTCGCCGATGGGCACGCTGTAATCGACGTAGCTCAGCCCGCCATAACCGGCGCGTGGATCGTCATAACGCGGCGTGTAGTGGGGGTCCGGCAGCGCGACCAGGGAATAGTGCTCGCGCAACGTCACGGCCTCCGCCGTGGGGGTCACGCTGGCGACGGTGCCGGAAAACAGTCCGCCGCCGAATGCGCCGCCACCTCGGCCCCCGCGTCCGCCCGCCGCAGCCCCGGGAGCGATGACTATAATCGCCGGGGGTCCCTGGGCAGGCCCGCCAGCTCCGCCGCCACGGCCTCCGGCAGCCTCGTTGACAAAGGTGAGGGTGACTTCGATCTCGGTATTCTTCGGGAACGCTTTGGTGCGCGGCAGGTAGAAAGCGCTGCGGGTGCGATCCACCCGGTAGGCCGCGGCCGCCCCGCCACCGCCCGCGGCGCCCGCCCCGCCGCCGAGCGCGTTACCCGCGCCATGGCCGTCGCGCAAGAGAAAATCCGTAGCATCCACCAGGACGCGGCCGTTACTTTCCGCCGTCACCGTGAACCCCCACAGCACCGACTTCGCAAACGAATCCTCCACCGACTTCCGTTCCGCCGCGTTGGCGCTGGACGAACGGAACGATTCGTTGCCCTGCACCAGCAGCACCCTCGGCCCGACGCGCTGAAACTCGACCACCTTGCCGCCGCCTTCCTGGCCGCGGTCGAGGCCGATATCGTTGGAACCCAGGCCGGCCGCCAGTCCGGTTGCGTAGAGGAACTCCGTATCGAACTGCGGAATCTCCAGCAGCAGGTATCCGGTTCGCTCTTCCCAATAGAGCGGAAAGTAGCCGTCCATTTTCTGCAGGCCGGCGGTACGTTCTTCAATGGTAGGGGTGCGTGCGGGAATGGCCCCGCCTGCGCCGCCCCGGCCCTGAGCTTCAAGCGCTGGCGGCACAAAAATCGACCCCATACAAAAAACGGCTGCCATCGCAGCGGAGACTCGTGACATATACGGAAACCCCTCAGGGTTATTGTATAGGAGGATACGGAAAGGCGAGGAAGAAGGAAGAAGGAAGAAGACAGGAGTCAGGAGTCAGGAGTCAGGAGTCGGAATCCGGACTCGCGGGGATGGGCGGCGAACATGCCCAGGCGGTCGATATCGCCCCAAAAAACCGGCCGTATACGCGCGGGGCCACTGGCGGTCCCTCGCCGATCATGGGTGGCCGCATGCGCCTGCAAAACCCCATCGGCGAAACCGCCGGTAAGTTGAAATTGCTGGACATGCAGATGAAGATCTAGGCCCGCGCGGCAGTCGGCGTGGAAGAAAAAACCCTGACAGGCCACACAAAACGATGGCCTGTCCTACCGTCACTTACTGTGGCATCGCGGGCACGAAGACCAGGTGCGGGTCCGTGGTTATGGCGTCGAGCAGCCAGAGCGGACCGGCGCCCAATTCGTTCACACGGAAAACGCCGCCCATCCGGACGAGACCAGCGGGAGTGCAGTCGCAAGCCAGGGTAATGGATGCGCCGCTGGTGGCGCCGGCGCTGACGTCAATTGCCGTCACGCTGCGTGCCGCGGCGCTGGCCACGAAAACCTTCCTGGCATCCGGCGAAAACGCCATGGACACGGGCAACCCGATGTTCGATCCCGGCGCCGTCAGGATCTGTGTCACCGATGCGCCGGCGACATCGTGGATAAGGGCCAGGCCGGTTTCGGGATCCACTACCGCGGCATCGTGCGAACCCGGCGCAAAAGCCGCCAGCGTACCGGCGGTGACATCGGCCAGTTTTCGATTGTCCCCGGCGAGTCCGAGTACGCGAAGGCCGCCGTCTGAGACCCGCAGCAGATAGGCGCCATCGTCACTCACGGCGAGAGGCGCCCCCGTGGACCGGCGTGTCTTTCCCAGCGATGCAGTTCCAAATTGCGAACTGTAGTCCTGGCCCAGCGACAGGGTGCCCGCGATCGCCGGAGCACCGGGCAGTCCCTTGAGCATCTGGACGCCTCCGGCGCCGTACAAAGCGGCCGCCGTTCCAGTCGGGCTGTACACCACGTGTTGAGCCGTGGCAAGGCCATCGTTGGCTAGTCCATCGACGGTGCGCTCCACCGGCTGGGCGCCATTCAACTGGAATACATGGATGGCGCCCTTGGCGTCCGCAACAACGGCCGAATCGAGCGCAGGGGAGACGCTGGCCCAAGCGACCTCGAAACCGAAATCCACGGGGTCGCCGATCAGGGAGGCGCCGGGAATGCCGCGAATCCCTCGCAGGACGTGACTGGAGTTGTCGAACACGAAGCCTGTGGACGGCCCGGCGATGCTGCCTTGTTGTCCGTAAAGCTGTCCGTCAAGCGGTCCGTAAAACAACGACGCTCCAACGAAAACGAAACCAGTTATCAGGATACGAATGTTCATGAGCCTTACCTCGGGGGGCCTACCGTGCCGGTGCCTGGTGTGATGGTGGTGGATGCCGTCGCACCGGCGCCAATGTTGCCGTTGTTGCCGCCGCCGGCTTTCACGGCGGCAATCGCGCCGCCGGCAGCGGCCGCGCCAACCACGACGATCACCGCGATCAACTTGCCTGAGATGCCGGCCGCCGCCCCGGCTCCAGCGCCAGCGCCCGCGGCTGCGGCGGCGTTCACCATGTTGATGTTGGCGGTGGCCGTCTGACCGTTGTTGGAGGCGTTCACGCGCATCTGGTACGATCCCTTGGCGCCGTTGGCCTGGAAGCCTCTCGCTGTAGCCTGGCCTTGGTCGTTGGTAACGGTGGTCAGGGTGTGGGCGCCGTTGGCAAATGCGCCGCCCGCGCCGTGGGTGGGAAGCGTAAAGACCACCGCCGCGCCCGCCACCGGCTTGTGGTTTTCGTCCTCCACCTGCACAATCGGCTCTCGGGCCATGCGTTGCCGGATATTGTTGGTGGCGCCCTCGCCCTCAATAATCACAATGTTGAGTTCGGCCGGCGCCGCCGCGGCGGGCAACACCGGTAGCGCAATCAGTAGTGCCAGTAGTGCCGACAGGCAGCGCACAGAAAGCCTCCGAGCCCTATTATGGCTGTTAACCCAAAGAAACTCAAATGCCGAACCGGGGGCACCCGGGGTCGGGGGCCGGGCCCGGGGGCCGGGGGGTCGGGGGCCGGGGGCCGGGGGTCCGGGGGGCATAGGCGTTAAAATAGCGCCCTCGGCGAAAATGACCTCGACTCCCGCGATCCAGCCTCGGGCCGGTCCGGTTCAAACTTCCCGAACGGGACTTGCTGGGCGTTTCCTGGTGCGAAGGGGATTTATCGACAGGAATACGATCAGCCGCCGGATCCGTGTCTCGTAGTGCAGGCAGCGATTTGCGTTCTGCCGTGTCTCGCACTATGCTTTCACTGAGACGAGCACGGTGTGCTTAGAACTTGTCGTGGGGCTACAGAATGAACCTTTTCAATATTCCTCCTCCGCCAGGAGTTGGCGTGCCGGTTCGGAGAAAGGTGTTTGTTTCATATTTCAGAGCGGACCGGGCCGAGGTTGAAGAATTTGTTGATAGCTGGGTGGAGAGGCAGAGGGTCTTCATCCCTCAGATTATTGGAGCCTTTGGGCGAGGCATAATAAACAGCACGAATACGGAGTACGTGATCGGCCGAATCCGGACAGAGCATATTGCGGAAGCGACCGTGACCATGGTTCTGGTGGGCAGTTGCACACACAGCAGACGTCATGTGGACTGGGAGATTCAAGCGTCGTTGCGGCAGGGCGAGAATTCTCTGCCAAATGGCCTTTTGGGTATCGTCTTGCCGTCTCAGGGCAATGCGGCCGATCTACCGCCCCGGTTCGAGATGAATTGGGTCCCGGAGAACCGAGGCGGCTATGCTCGGTACTACGTAGCGCCCAAGTCCGCTGAGCAACTCCGTTCCTGGATCGAGGATGCATTCCAAGCACGGACATCGAGGGCGAGCCTTATAAAGAACCCAAGGGAGGCCATGGCAAACAATGCTCGATGTCATGCGTGCGGAGTGACGCATTCCTTGCGGTTGGATTCTAAGTGGCGAGGTCAGGTGCCGGAACCCCGTCAACCAACCCCTGGTGGTTCAACGCGCTGCGTTGTGATTGACTTCAACCCGTTCTTTCTGGGACGGCAAGAACTCCTACAATACTTGGACACTCTGCCAGAGGTCTTGAACTGGTTCACAGCGCTACCGGGGCAGGTGATCATGGTGTCCGAGCAAACACCCAATGAAATTGGCGCCAAGGTGAGAGCGAGGTTTCCTAATCACTTCTTTACGGTCTCGGGCATCTCAGGAATTGATGGCTGGATGACGAAGGGTTTTTGGGATTTCGTCAACAATCCGAAATCATCCGGTCGTTGGGACGCTCCATCGCCGCTTGCCCGCTTGCTGTTGGCTAGTCCACATAAGAGTCCGGGACCATGAAGCTGCGATTCAACTATTCAACTCGAATGTAGGAGATTTGGAACTCTTGATACCAACAGCCCTGCGACCACCGATCATGCCGAAAAGCTGAGCCCGAGCTATGCCTTGGGACCGCCAGAAGGGCCAGCCTTTGGCCCTTGTTCCTGACTGGATGCCCATTTCGCGTGTTCCTGGGAAACCAGAGATTCGATCCGTTCGGCCAAAAGCGCGTGCGGATCATTGACTGTGGCGTAAGAGCCCGCTTTTCCCAAATAGAGGAATTTTTCGTGTTTCAGAGTCTCACACGTTGAACGGTAGGCAATCCAGTTCGAATTATATTGATTGAGTTGTTGCAGGCCTTCCAAAATCACGATTAAGACGCCAAAGCCGGCCGTCACCGAAGACATCCCGTCGATCTTGGCAAGAACAGGAATAACGGCGGCTGCCGAGATCGTGCAGATTTTCAGGTACTTGAAAGCCTTCTGATTGCTCCCGCTCTTGTGGTCATACCACTCAATCTGGTCCTGCAAATGGTCCAGGGTTACGTCTTGCCCCGGTGTGTATCCGATACGGATCGCGTCGATGGCGCCCATGGCACACGATCATACCAAACCGAGGGGATCCGTCGGGCCCTCTTCTGCCGAAAAATGGACCCCGGATCGGAAGCGCTAACCGTCGACACACCGGGATCCTCGTGGAACCAGCCCTACTCGCCCAGCGAACGCTGAACATCAAAGGAGACGGCGTAGGAGGCCGCCCCCGATATGAAGCGTTCGAATCACAAAAAGCCCCGGCGAACGGACCGACTGTCTTTGCCCGAACTCGACCAGACCAAGAGGTCCGTCCTCAACAGTCTGGCATCTCTTCAATCGCGCCGATCATATCAACATGCCATGGATGAATTCATCGACTGGTATTGCTCGGAGCCCAGGCTCGCGCTCAATCGCGGCGTGGTGCTCCGATATCGAATGCAATTGGAAACTCGCCAACTTGCACCCGCGACCATCAATGTACGCCTCGCTGCCGTTCGGCGGTTGGTCTACGAAGCAGCTGACACTGGACTACTTAGCTCGGAACTAGTCGCTGGCATCCGTCGTGTGAAAGGCGTTCCGCAACTGGGCCGTCGAGTGGGAAATTGGCTCACGGCATCCGAAGGCGAAAAGCTTCTATTAGGTCTTGATCCGCTGAGCCTCCGCGGCAAGCGCGATGCGGCAATAATTTC
>DATMNI010000011.1:0-19334 GCA_035570275.1 Candidatus Acidiferrales bacterium
GTGTATTCTGTCGGCGTGGAAATGCCGTAAAGTTGGGGGTGGACAGCAAATGAGCAAGCGCGAACTCATCGCCCAGGAACTCGGACGGCTCTCGGAGTCTGACCTGGATCGACTGCTTGCATTCTTGCAGACCCTCGCTGAAGACCATGTGGAAGCGACGGTCCCAATGATAGCGGCACAGCGCACTGGCCAAGGATTGGTTGTCGCCCGAGGAGGACGCAGCCTGGGCCAGACACTGCCTTTCCGGACGCGGTTGGGATGTGAGCGCTACCAGCTGACCCCACGACCCTCCCTTGCCTGTCCGCCGGCTTGACAATGCCTCGGGGATCGAGTCAAATACAGAAAACGCTTGCACGATACCTGGCTGGAGAGGGGCGTACACAATGATGAGTGCGGATTTCCTGGGAAGGAGGGCGTTCGTTCGACTGTGTTCGGCGTGCGCCGCATTTCTGACGCAGGCGGCGAATAAGCAGGCCAGGACTGAGCCTACACCAGCGCCAGCACCATCACCCCAGGCGAACCGCGCGGCGGTCAGGAACCGCAAGAACTTCGTGGCGATCCAGGTGAAGCCTTACGCCTGGGTGGATGAAGGCATCGAGCACCTGCTCGATAACATCCAGCAAAAGGGCGCGGTCAATACGGTCTGGGCCTACACCTACGATTACTCCGAAGCGAGAATGACGCGCGAGGGAACCATCCCGCTGCCCGATCACGGCGTTGCGGGCAGCCCGGAATTTGTGGGCGGCGCATTCTACGACTACGATCCAAAATACTTTCGCGACACGATTCTCAAGGATTTCCGTTCACCCGACTACGGCAAATTCAACGTGATTTCGGACGTGGCAGCGAAGGTCAAGGCACGCGGCATGGACTTTTTCGCCTGGGACTACAACAACGCCGTGCCGATCATGAATCGCAACATTGCGAATTTCCCGAAGGTGACGGAGATCGATGTTTACGGGAGGCGGACCACGAGCCCGTGCTTCAACCATCCGGACTATCGCGCGCACCTGGGCGGCAAGATCGAGAGCCTGCTCAACGGGTACCCCAACGAAGTAGACGGCATCGCCTGGGGCTGCGAGCGCATGGGGCCGCTGCAGAACATGATCGGCGGCACGTGGAGCACGGCCGGCATCTCCTGTTTTTGTGAACACTGCCGCGCCAAGGCCAGCGAGCGGGGCGTCTCCTTCGCGCGCGCGCAGCAGGGATACCGTGAACTGGACCAGTTGTTTCGCGCCGCCGGGCAGGACCGGCGTCCGGTGGACGGATACTTCGTGACCTTCTGGCGCCTGTTGCTGGAGTACCCGGAGATCCTGAGCTGGGAGAAGCTGTGGACGGACACTTACCACGAAGTGCGGAGCGAGTTGTACGGAATCGGCAAGGCGATCGCGCCCCAGAAGCCATTCGGGTTCCACATCATGCAGAACATGAGTTTCAGCCCGTTCTACCAGGCCGAAGAGGACTACTCGCGCACCAAGGATTATACCGACTACCTGAAGCTCGCCACTTACAATAATGCGGCCGGGCCACGCATGGCGTCCTACATGGACCGGCTGAGCGCGACGATTTTTCACGATGCCAGTCCGAAGGACTTCCTGCCTTTCTACTACAAGATCATGAACTACCAGGAAGGGCCGTACGACCAGTTGCACACTTCGGGGCTCTCGGCCGATTACGTTGCGCGCGAGACGAAGCGCGCGATCGCGGGCGTGGAGGGCAAGGTCAAGATCTACCCTGGGATCGATATCGATGTGCCGACCAGGCGAACGGACAAAAGAACGACGCCGGACGATGTCCGCAAGGCTGTGCGGGCGGCGTTCGACGCGGGCGCCGATGGGGCCGTCCTGTCGCGCGAGTATGTGGAGATGTGGCTTGCCAACCTTTCGGCCGCCGGCGAGACACTCCGTGAAATCTTCAATAAACGGCCCGCGTGACCAGTCGCGGGGATAGAGGAGAGGAATCCATGAGACGATTCGTTATTACGTGGTGCGCTGCGGTTGCAATCCTGCTTACCTTCCATTCCCACCTGGCGGCACAGGCGGTGGCCAACGCCACGATTCAAGGCGAAGTCACCGACGCTTCCGGCGCGGCGGTCCCCAACGCACAAATCAAAGCTACGCAAACCGACACCGGGCAGGTGACCAGCGCGGTTAGCGGAGCCACCGGGAATTACGTGCTGCCGAACCTGCCCGTAGGACCATATCGCCTGGAGGCGGGCGCGCCGGCATTCAGCACATACGTGCAATCCGGCATCATCCTTCAGGTGGGGAACAACGTGCAGATCAACGTGACGCTCCAGGTAGGCGCGGTGACGCAGGATGTGAGGGTGTCGGCCAACGCGGCGATGGTGGAGACGCAGGATACCTCGGTATCGGAAGTCATCGATCAGCGGCGCATCATCGATCTCCCGCTGAACGGGCGGCAGGCCACGGATCTGATTCTGCTCTCGGGCGGCGCCAGCGTGCCGCCGGGGGCGGCCGGCCGGTTCATCACGACGCACGACTACGTGAGTTCGGTGGGCGTCTCCGTAGCCGGAGGCCAGGAGAACGGCAACAACTACCTACTGGATGGAGCGGACCACAACGACACGCATTCCAACGTCAACCTGCCATTCCCGTTCCCGGATGCCCTGCAGGAATTCAGCGTGCAGACCAACGGCGTTTCGGCGCGCTATGGCCTGCATCCTTACGCGGTGGTCAACGCCATCACCAAGTCGGGAACTAATCAAATCCACGGCAATCTTTTCGAGTTCGTGCGCAACGGAGACCTGAACGCCCGCAACTTCTTCGCGGCCACGCAGGATTCGCTGCGCCGCAACCAGTTTGGCGGAACGGTTGGCGGGCCCGTCAGAAAAGACAAAATCTTCCTGTTTAACGGGTTTCAGGGAACGCGCACGCGCACCGCGCCGCCGCAAACTATCAGCTTCGTGCCCACCCAGGATGCGCTCAACGGAGACTTCAGCACGCTGGAATCGGCCGCCTGCCAGTCCAGTCACAAAGCCGTGACCTTGATCGACCCCACGGGCGGCCAACCGTTCCCCAACAACTTCATCCCTCCCAGCCGCTTCAGCACACCGGCGGCGGGGTTGGCGAAGTTGATTCCCGTGGCCGGCAACCCTTGCGGCCAGATCGTTTACGCCGTGCCTAACCCGAACAACGAGAATCAGGATGTGGCCCGGGTGGACTGGTTGCAGAGTTCGCGTAACTCCATCTTCGGCCGCTTTTTTGTGGCCGACTACGACAACGCGCCGTACTACACCAACAACATTCTCACCACCACGCGATCGGGCCTGGAGGAGCGCGCCACATCGGCCACGGCCGCGGACCAGTTCACCACGCCCGGCCTGGTGAATGCTTTTCACGCGACCTTCACGCGCCTGATCAACAATCGCGCGGTGTCGCAGCAGATGCCCAGCCTGGTTTCCCTGGGGTCGAACATGTTCAACGCGTATCCCCACTTCATCGATCTGACGGTCTCCAACAAGTTTGCGGTTGGCGGCGGGTCCAACGCTCCGGCCACCTTCACCCGAAATACTTTTCAAGTCGCCGACGACGTGGACTTGATTCGCGGCCGCCACCACATCATCTTCGGTGTGGAGGCCATCGCCATGCAGATGGACGAAATCAACATTTCGGTCGCCAATGGAGAATGGACCTTCAACGGGTCGTTAACCAACGACGCGCTGGCCGATTTTATGATTGGCCGGCCCAGTCTGCTGACCATGGGCAACCCCTTCCAGGCGGGCCTTCGCCAGAAATACTGGGGGGCGTACGTTCAGGATGATGTACGGCTGGCCAAAGGGCTGAACGTGCACTTTGGCGTACGCTGGGAGCCGTCGCTTCCGGAACACGATATTCTGGCGCGCGGGTCGCACTTTTCCATGCCCGCGTTCCTGGCCGGCCAGAAGTCCAGCGTGTACCCCAACGCCCCGGCCGGCCTGCTGTTCCATGGGGACCCCGATACTCCCGAGGCCTACGCCAACGGCAGTTGGTTGGGCTTTGCGCCCCGCATCGGCGTGGCGTGGGACCCGTCGGGAAAGGGTGTCCAGAGCCTGCGCGGCTCATACGGCATTTTCTTCGATGAGCCGGAAACTTTCACGGCCAGGGACTTTGGCGCATCGGCGCCCTGGGGCAATTCGATCTCGCTCACGGCGCCCGCGGGCGGGCTTGGCAATCCGTTTCAAGGCTACCCCGGGGGCAATCCGTTTCCTTCGCCTTATCCGCCCAACCAGAGCGCGGTATTCCCCGCCTCCGGGCAGTACATCACGTTTCCGCTCAACCTGCACCATATGTATCACCAGCAGTGGGACCTGAGTTACCAGCGTCAGCTCGCCGGGAACTGGCTGCTGACCGCAGCCTATCTCGGCAACAAGGCGACGCACTTGCGGACTTCCATCGAGGCCAACCCCGCCGTCTATATTCCCGGAGCCTCCACGGTGGCCAACACGCAGCAGCGGCGATTGCTCACCCAGTTGAATCCCGTTCAGGGCCCTTTCTATTCGAACGTCACTCTGGCGGATGACGGCGTCAACACCAACTACAACGCCCTTCGCCTTTCGGCCCAACACCGGTTCAGCCAGAATTTCACCGTACTTTCGGTCTACACGTGGTCGCATTGTCTGCAGAATGCCGAAACCTACGGGAACCGCAACAACATCGGCTCCGCCTCATACCAGAATCCCAATAATCGCAACGCGGATTATGGACCCTGCGACTTTGACCTGCGCCACAATTTCACCGCTTCGCTGGTGTATGAAATGCCCAAATTGGGAAATCGCGTGGAGAACCAGCTTCTCGGAAACTGGCAGCTCGCATCGCTGATCTCCGTGCACACCGGGTTTCCCTTCACGCCGCTCACCGGCGTAGACAACTCGCTCACCGGCGTGAAGCAGGATCGCCCCAACATCGTGGGAAACCCATACGTCCGGGACACCGGCAGCCTGGTTTGGCTGAATCCCGCGGCGTTTGCGGCGAACCTGCTGGGCACTTTCGGCAATGCCGGATATAACAGCCTGATTGGGCCGCGATCCTTTGGCCTGGACGCCAACGTGACGCGCGAATTTCAGATTCGCGAACACCAGCGCTTTGAGCTGCGCTTCGAGTTCTTCAACCTGCTGAACCACACCAACTTCAGCACGCCGGTAAGTGCGCTCAATTCGTCGGCCTTCGGCAAAATTCAGAGCTCCGCCGATCCCCGAATTCTGCAGTTGGCGGCGAAATTCAAATTTTGAGCGCCTGGGGTCGCGCCGCGACTCCAGTTTTCTGCGGACTCCAGTTTTCTGCGCACTTAGGCGCCACGAATCCAGCAGTCGTCCTGATTAGCACCTACGCTAAGCACGGCGCCTTGCTCCCGCCGCGCCGGGTGGGGTAGAACAGTATCAACGGCGAAGTTTGCCACCCCACTCGTCCTCCGCGTCCCTGTTCAGTTGAAGTGCGTCCTGGCGGATTTTCAATGTCCAAGGTCAAACTCTATCAGTGCTTGCCGCGGTCCATCACCAGGCGGGCCTTCCACCTGCGAATGGCCGGGGGTCTCGCCACCGGATTCCTCGGCCGCCGTACGGCTCAGGCGCAGAGCGGGACTCCGTTCACGGTTGCGCTCGTTCCCGATCCTCAGTACCTGGCATCCGATGGCGCCTGCGCTGGGTCCAGGGCCTACAATGCTCTCATCCAGTGGGGCATCGCCAACAAGAACCTCCCGGTCAATGGCGTACCTCTCAACATCAAAGGCTTTCTGCAAGTCGGCGATTGCGTGAACGCCACCTCGGTCAACGCATTTTCCGCACCCCAGGTCTACAGCGTGAATGCCTACGCGCAGGCAGAAGCAGCCCACATGTTCGTCGCCCGCGTCTGCGGGAATCACGACTACCTGGACGTCGGCGCCACCAACCGCAATCAGATTGGCTACATGTGGCGCGATGACAAAGGAGGAGCCTGGAGCCCCACCGGCGTCGCCGCCATCTATAGTGGCGGCATGGATCTGGGCAACGGCGACGTCGCCTGGTTCGGCGGAGCCTACCCCGACCCCACCTATCCCGTGTCCACCGCCAATGCCTGGATGCGCCTCAGTATCCAGGGCCGGAAGGTCATCATCGCTTCCGCGGAACACTACCCGCGCTCCGCCGTGATGGCGTACTTCCGGGACATTCACGACGCCAACCCCGATCACGAGTTCTGGTTTCTCACCCACGGTTATATGACCACCGCCGGTGTGCAGGTGGCCAGGGGCGATGTGTACGGACCGAACAATGCCAGTCTCGGTCCCGCGCCTGCCAGCAACTCCGGCCAGGAAATGTGGGGCGGCGCCAGCGGCCATCCCGGACTCGTCACCTGGCCCAATCTGACCTTCGTGGGCTGCGGCCATTGGATCGATGGCTATGCTTTGCCATCCTCCGCCAACTGGGTGTGGCAGCGCCTCGAAGGCACATCCAGCTCCAGCCGCGGCCAAAAAGTTCAGCAGGTTTTCTGCAATTGCCAGAACGCCGACCAAATGAACTTTTGCGGCGGCAGCGGCGCCAACCCACCGAATGGCAGCTCCGATGTCATGCACCTGATGCTGCTTCGGATCTTCCCCGCCAGCGGAATGATGGATTCCTACCTGGTCAGCACCAACAACAATATGTGGACAGGCGGCCCGGGAGTCAGGAACCTCCCCAGCCCGTCATCCGCGGGAGCGCAGTTATTCAACATCAACTTTCCGGGAATCGCATCTCCATCGCCACCGCCATTGCAGTCCGTTCCCGTGATCGCCACCGTGAATACCGCGGGCGGCTTTCCGGGAATTGCGCAGAATGACTGGATCGAAATCAAAGGAGCGAACCTCGCGCCCGCAAGCTTCGCGCCCAACGGTATGACGTGGAGCAGCGCGCCCGAGTTCGCGTCCGGAAAGATGCCCACTCAGCTCGCCAACGTCAGCGTCACGGTCAACGGGAGACCGGCGTTCGTGTACTACATCAGTCCCTCGCAGATCAATGTCCTCACGCCGCTCGACAACTCCGTGGGGCCGGTGCAGATCGTGGTGAAAAATGGAACTGCCGCCTCCGCCCAATTTATCGCCAACCTGGGTACCATCGCGCCTTCGTGGCCCCGCGTTGGCGCCAGTCAGTATATCGTTGCTACGCACGCCGACGGATCTCTGTTGGGTCCAATTTCCATGTCCGTCCCCGGTTACCCGTTCACTCCCGCGCGGCCGGGCGAGGTCATCGTTCTCTACGGTGTAGGCTTCGGACTGCCGGTAACCACGCTCGTGAATGGTTCCGCAACCCAAACCGGCGCCCTCCCAGTCACGCCCGTCGTCCTTATCAGTGGTGTTCCCGCCGAGGTACAGTTCGCTGGCGTCGTCAGTCCCGGACTGTACCAGTTTAATGTCGTGGTTCCCGCCGGCGCGGCCAGCGGCGATAACCAGGTGACGGCCATCTACGGCGTCACCAGTACACCGGCGGGCTCGATGATCGTCATTCAATGACGGTCGTCATTCAAATACGGCCGTAGACTTCGGACCGGGTTTTGCCGCCATCAGGCAATTCTCACGGTCTTCACGTTGACGAATTCGCGGATGCCGTAAGCGCCCAACTCGCGCCCGTAGCCCGACCGCTTGACGCCTCCGAAGGGCATCCGGGCGTCGGAGGCCACCATGCCGTTGATGAAGACCATACCGGCTTCAATCTCTTCGACGAAGCGGCGCTGCTCGGTTTCGTCGCCCGTCCAGGCGCTGGCGCCCAGTCCGAAATCGGTGTCGTTGGCCAGCCGGATGGCCTCGTCCGTTCCGTTGACGCGGAACAGCACGGCTACCGGTCCAAACAATTCTTCGCGATAGGCCGGCGCGGATTCCGGCACATCCGCCAGCACCGTGGGCGCGTAGTAATTGCCGGGCCGTTGCAGCCGCCCGCCGCCCGTGAGCACGCGCGCCCCGGCCGACACCGACCGGCGCACCTGATCGTCAAGACTTTCCAGAATGTCCGGAGTGGCCAGCGGTCCCACCTGCGTCGCCTCGTCCATCGGGTCGCCCACCCGCAGCGCCGCCATGCCCGCTACGAATCGCTCTGAAAACTCGTCCGCAATTCGCCCATCCACGATGAAGCGCTTGGCGGCGATGCAGGACTGTCCGTTGTTGATGGTGCGCGCCTCTACGGCGGTCTTGACCGCACGGTCCAGATCGGCGCCCGGCATCACGAGGAACGGATCGCTGCCGCCCAGTTCCAACACCGTCTTCTTGAGCTGCATGCCCGCCTGGCTGGCCACTTGAGCGCCCGCCGGCTCGCTGCCGGTCAGCGTAACGGCCTTCACGCGCCGGTCGTCGATTACGCGCCGCACCTGTGCCGAGCCGATGAGCAGGGTCTGAAAGATGCCGGCCGGAAAACCCGCGCGGCGGATGATCTCTTCGATGGCCAGCGCGCACTGCGGCACGTTGGAGGCGTGTTTGAGCAGCCCGGCGTTGCCCGCCATCAGCGCCGGGGCGGCGAAGCGGAAGACCTGCCAGAACGGAAAATTCCACGGCATTACGGCCAGCACGGCGCCGATCGGCTGGTAACGGATGAAGCTGCGCCCCGCGCCGGGGGTGGATGAAACATCCAGTGGTTCATCGGCCAGCAAACGCTCGCCGTGTTCCATGTAGAACCGGCAGGCGGTGGCGCACTTGGCGGCTTCGGCCCGCGCGGCCGCGATGGGCTTGCCCATTTCAAGCGTCATGATGCGCCCGAACCGGTCCTTCTCCGCTTCCAGAATTCCGGCCGCCGCCGCCAGCCACCGGGCGCGGTCGGCGAACGACGTGCCGCGGTAAGCGCGGTAAGCCGCATCCGCGCACGCGATACTCTCATCGATTTGCGCGCCGGTGAGCGGCTCAAACGTGCGCAGCGTCTCGCCGGTGGCGGGGTTGATGGAGGCGATCATCGTTCCTATTGTAGAGGCCTTATGTGGGGCAGGTTGCTAACCGGCGGCGGATTGGCAATCCGCCCGTGGCCGCGCTTTTGACGAGCACCTTCAGGCAAGGCGAAAAACGCTCGCTGCCGCATCGCGCCGGCGGATTAACAATCCGCCGCAGGTTACCAACCTGCCCCACAGGGGTTCAGCGGTCCACCATCCGCAAGCGCAACTCCCGAAGATCCTTCAGAAAAACGTCGGGGCCGAGCGCCTCCAACTCTGCGGGCGGCGTGATTCCGGTCTGCACGGAGATGGCGCGGATGCCGTTCTGGCGCGCGGCCAGAATATCGGCCGGGGCATCGCCGATCAGCGAGACCGGCGTTTCACGGGCAATCCAGCCGCGCTGGCGTGCTTCGCGGATGGCCATCCGCGCCAGGCCGCCGCGCGTGCGGGCCATCTCTCCGAACGCGCCGAATTGGAAGTGCCGGCGCAGCCCCGCGCGCTCCAGTTTGCGCCACCCGATGCGCGTGAGGTTGCCGGTCACCAGTCCGAGCAGGATGCCGCGGCGGGCCAGCTTTTCGAGGGTGGGCTCCACTCCAGGGCAATGCTTTCCAATCAGGTCGGGGCAGACGCGCAGGTAGTAGCGTTCGGCGGCACGCAGAAGCTCCGGCATTGCCTCCCGTATTGCGGCCCGCCTGGCGCCGGCCGCGCGCATCATGGCCGTAAGAATGTCCGGGTCCAGCATGCCCTGTACCGGGATTCCTTCGGTGGTGGTTTTCAGCCCGGTAACCCGGCGCACCGCTTGAACCAGAGCTTCGCGATGATGCGGTCCGGCGCGGCACACCAGGGTGCCGTCGATATCGAAGAGGGTGAGAGCGCGATAAGTCACGATGAACTGAAATCATAGCAGGGGCGGCTACACAGGGGCACTGAACAGGGGCGCTGCACAGGGCCACGGCACAGGGCCACGGCACAGGGGGCACTACAATGGTTACGTGCCGTACTCGAAATTCCGTGTGGGCCTGGTGCAGATGGCCTGCTCGCTCGACCCCAACGAAAATCTGGCCAAGGCTGAATGGCGCATCCGCGAGGCCGCGGGCAGAGGCGCGCAGATCGTCTGCGTGCAGGAGTTGTTTCGATCCCAATACTTCTGCCGCGAGGAAAAACAGGAGTTTTTCGACCTGGCGGAATCCATCCCTGGCCCCACGTCGGAGAGCTTCACCAGGCTGGCGGCCGAGCTTAAAGTGGTGATCGTCGGGTCGGTCTTCGAGCGCCGCATGGCGGGCGTCTACCACAACACCGCCGTGGTGATCGACGCCGATGGAGCCATGCTGGGGCTCTACCGCAAGATGCACATCCCCCACGACCCGTTGTTCTACGAGAAATACTACTTCACACCGGGCGATCTGGGTTTTCGCTGCTTCGATACGCGCTTCGCGCGCGTGGCGCCCTTGATCTGCTGGGACCAGTGGTATCCGGAAGCGGCGCGGCTGGCGGCGCTGGCCGGCGCGCAGGTGCTGTTCTACCCCACCGCCATCGGCTGGCAGCCTCCGGAGAAGGAGCAGTACGGCGTGGCGCAGCACGACGCCTGGCGCACCATCCAGCGCGCGCACGCCATCGCCAACGGTATTTACGTTGCCGCTGTGAACCGCGTGGGGTACGAAGGGCCGCCGGTGAAGGGGATCGAGTTCTGGGGCGCGTCGTTCGTGGCCGACCCCTACGGTAAAGTTTTGGCCGAAGCATCGCACCATGGGGAAGAGACGCCGATTGTGGAATGCGACCCCCGGCTGATCGAAGAAGCCCGCCGCAACTGGCCGTTCTTCCGCGACCGCAGGATCGACGCCTATGGCCCCATCACCAGCCGGGTGATCGATTGAAGACGCGGACCCCGCACAACCTCGGCTTCCGCATGCCGGCGGAGTGGGAGCCGCACCAGGCCACGTGGATCGCCTGGCCGCACAATCGCCAGGACTGGCCGGGGCGATTCGCGCCCATCCCGTGGGTCTATGCCGAGATCGTGCGCAAGCTGAGCCAGGTGGAGCGGGTGCGCATCCTCATCAAGGACGCGGCGCTGGAACGGCAGGCGCGGCGGGCGCTGGGCAAAGTGGGCGCGCGCATGGACGCGGTGGAGTTCATTCCCTGCCCCACCAACCGCGCCTGGACCCGCGACTACTGTCCGCTGTGGATCAAAAACCGCGCGGGCGAACTGGCGCTGAGCTGGTGGCGATTCAACGGCTGGGCGAAGTATGACGACTTCGAGTTGGATGCGCAGGTACCGGACACGGTGGCGCTGCACGCGAAGCGGCCCGTCTGGCAGGCGGACATGGTGCTGGAAGGCGGCAGCATCGACGGGAACGGCCAAGGCCTGCTGCTCACCACCGAGGAATGTCTGTTGAGCCCGGTGCAGGCGCGCAATCCCGGAATGGGCCGGGTGGAGATCGAGCGCAAACTGCGCGACTACCTGGGCGCGACCCGCGTGATCTGGCTGCGGAACGGCATCGCCGGCGACGACACGCACGGCCATGTGGACGATCTGGCGCGATTCGTGGGGCCGGAGACGGTGGTGGTGGCGAGTGAGCCGGACCCGGCCGATGCCAACTTCGAGCCGCTGCGCGAAAACGCCGCCCTATTGCGCGCCGCCGGTTTGCGAGTGGTGAAACTGCCGATGCCGCGGCCGCTCATTTTCGATGGACGGCGCCTGCCGGCCAGCTACGCCAATTTCTATATCGCCAACAGGCTGGTGCTTACGCCGACGTTCAACGACCCCAATGACCGCGTGGCGCTCGGGACGCTGGCGCGTGTGTTTCCGGACCGCGAGGTGGTAGGGATCAACTGCACGGAACTGATCTGGGGGTTTGGCGCGCTGCATTGCATGACGCAGCAGGAAGCGGGAGGGGGTTGAGTTCGTGGCGCCACGATGATCCAAGACCAGATGCCCCCGGCCCCATAGGCGTTAAAATAGCGCCCTCGCCGAAAATGACAACCTATGCGCGCGTTTGACGGTCCGGGTTGGTGGGACACGTCCCAAGAGGCCGTTTCTGGCCAACCACGTCGGATTGCTGGTGGGAAGGGCTGTTCTCGACAGGATTCAGGGCAAGGCAACCATTGGAAGCTTGCTTTCATGAAAGATTTGTGAAAGCGAACCCTCCTCCGCGGCTGTGGGCACAAGCGATTCGTCGTCAAACCATTAAGAAATCCGCCGGAACTTGATCCGGTCTGATCTCGCAATAACCCACTCCATCCCTTCAAACAGAACACCGCAATCATCGAAACACTCGCGCTTCCGAAAAGGCAGAAATGCCTGGAAGAGGTTTCCTCTTGATTTTAGGGTTGAGCCGCCTCCTCTATGACACCCCGACCATCCAGCAGCATAACCACCTAATCGCTTCCCCCAGGAAAAGGTCAAAAGCAGAGAGACCTACGAACGTCTAGCAGCACGTTATCCGAGCTAGCTAGCTTAGCTAGGTAAGGGCACACACAAGCGGATGATGCGGTCCTCGAAGTGCCCCCCAAGGACCAACTTCGGCCTGATGAAACTAAGGTTCACGCTACCCGGCCCGAACAACCCAACGCTCGCGATGAAACCGTGGCAGTCTGCGACAGAACCATTCACCTACCCGTCTAACCGGCGGATCTGCTGCTGAGCCACGTCGCGGCGAGGGTCGCCGCGCTGAGATACGGCCAGGAACTTCTCGAAAGCCGCCCTCGCATCTGGACGCCGATTCATCTGCAGGAGAACAGCCGCTTTACCAAACCACCCATCCTCGTCTATCGGATTCAACGCCAGCACCGACTCAAAGCACTGCATCGCTTCTTGTAGCCGGCCGCTTTCGCCCAGCAGGGCGCCCATGTTCAGCAATGCCTCCAGGTGCTTCTGGTTCAGCTTCAAAGCACAATTAAAGCACTCGAGTGCGGCGTCTTTTTTCCCCAACTCTTGTACGGCGAGCCCCTTATTAACCCAAACATCTGGATCGGTCCGGTCAATGGCGATTGCCCGGTCGAAACATTCAACGGCATCTTTTACGCGGCCCATCCTCTTTAGCGTGGTACCTTTATCGAACCATGTAACCGGATCTGAAGGATTCAAATCCAGGGACTTGTCGTAGCTTTTGATCGCTTCGGCCAACTCACCGGCCTTGCTCAGCGCCGCTCCTTTATCTCGCCAGGTCCCCGCAACGCGGGGATTTATGGCCAGCGCCTTGTCGTAGCAAAGGACCGCTTCCTTGAATCTTCCCACCTCGGATTCCCTATTTCCTTTCTCGTGCCAGTCCATCCTGACGGCTTCAGAGGAGCGCTCCCCAGTCTTCAGCTTTATCTCCAGCTGCCGCAGAGCGGAAACTACCAGGCCCTCTCGCTCCTGGGCCAAAGCAGACTTTTCGGATGACCCGGATATCAGCTCAAGGTCCGCCAGACTACCGGCCCGGTAGCTCACAACCGATTCAGCCTGGCACTTGGCGCAAACTATAAGAAAAGCGGTTCCCAACGCCGTTCCCCTGACCCAGGCCACGTACTGTCTCTTGCCTCGTACGATCATGATGTCGTAGTTGCGCATGACCGCCAAGGCTAGCTTCTGCAGCTCATAAGCCCGGGCCGGACCCGAAATCAGTTTCAACTCCCCGTCAACCGAGGATATGACCGGAAGGAATACCCTGGCGGCATTGCAACAACTGCGGCATACAACCGTCAGAGAATTGGCGACTGTGATAAACTCATCAACGGAGTCAACTCCTAGTTCCCGAAGGGCGTCGTTTACGGCCTCTTGCTCTGTTCTCGAGTTTTGCGCCATTGTCCTTGTGCTCCATTCTCAGTCTTTAGGATACGAGAATCGTCAAAATTGCAATCACAAAACCAGCGCACCGTCGCAATTCTGACGTTCACATCGTTGCATCCAGCAAAGCGTTGTTCAGGCTGGCAATTACGTCTTCCCGTGTCAGGCCCATCTGCGCCAACAAATCGGAATAGTCGCTGATGGTGACTTGCAACTCGCGAGGCTCGCGCCCGTTCTCCAGGCCGGCGCGGAGAAGAATCTTTACCGCGCGGCGTAAAAGCATCTCTGCCTCTACAGGCTGGTCTGTGGCGCGCACGATCGCAGCCAGATTCCGAAGTCGGCGGGCAGTATTAGGATGGCGAGGACCTGAAGCCTGTTCATCGATGGCCAGCGCTCGACGCAGCATCATTTCGGCCTCGGCAATGCGGTTTGTTCGGGCAAGCAGCATCCCGAGATTGCTTAGAACAGCGGCAACTTCGGGATGATTCGGTCCGAAGCTATTTTCCCGGATCCGGAGAGCTCGCCGATACAGCGGTTCGGCTTCGGCCAATCGATTGACGCTTACAAAGAAAACTGCGATGTTATTTAGCCGGGTAGCTACTTTGGGATGCTCCGGGCCTAGGCTGGCTTCAACAATCGAAATCGAGCGGAGATATAGCTGTTCTACGCCGTCTGGACGGTTCGTGGAGCGTAACAGGCCGGCCAGATTATCGAGAACGACAGCGAGCTCCGGGTCGCCAGGACCAAGGCTCTCTTCATAAATAGCCAGTGACTCACGAAGCAATTGTTCCGCTTCTTCCACGCGGTTTGTGTCCCGCAGCAGCAGCGCCAGATTATTGAGGCTTTCAGCCACTTTGTGGTGCCTGGGCCCGAGCATCCTGGTGCGGATCTGCAAGGAGCGGCGAAAAAGCGGTTCCGCTTCTCTGAAGCGATTTGCGATCCTCAGTAATTGGGCCAAGTTGTCAAGCGTGCCGGCCTGCTCACCCTCAAAGCCGACTAAGGACTGCGAGATATCCAGAGAACGGCGAAAAACTGATTCGGCTTCCGCCAATCGATTCATTGAACGCAGAATTCGTCCAAGACCTGCCAGCCCCCGGGCGACTCTGGGGTGATTCGGGCCAAGACCTCTTTCCCATATTTCCAAGGCGCGGCGGTTGAGGGCTTCGGCGTCAGCGGTCCGGTTGGTTTGGTAAAGCACCTTCGCCAGATGGTCGAGGTCGTTAGCGACGTGAACGTTACCGGAACCGTATCTTGCTTCGTCAATCGCCAGCGCCCGCCGGTAGAGCGTTTCGGCGTCCCCCAAACGGCCAGTGTCCAAAAGCAGGGCGGCCAATCCCGTAATAAACACTGAGTTGTCTGGATGGTCGGGCCCAAAACTGGCCTGCTGAATCGCAAGCGCCTCCCGGACCATGGGTTCTGCTTCGTTCAGGCGGCCCATTTTTCTCAAGCAGCCGCCCAGGTTGGCCAACAACACGGCGAGATCGGGATGGCGGCGCCCGACGGCAGCCTCCGTGATCGCCAATGCCTTCCGAAAGAGCAGTTCGGCAAGAGAGAGACGGCCAGTGTCTTCGAACAGTCTTGCCAGAGTATTCAGAGAGCGGATGATCTTTTGGTCGGCCGGCCCAAAGCGGTCCTGAATAATCTTCAATGCCCGACGGCAATTCGATTCAGCCTCGTCAAAGCGGCACCCAGCCATTAAAACGGAGGTCAGATTAACGAGTGCGGCGGTAACGCTGCCAACTCCTTCCCGGTTTTCTTCCGCGATAGACAGCACCTGTCTGAATAAGGGCTCTGCAGCGGCGTAATCGGTGGCTTCGAAGTGAAAATGAGCGACTTCATTGAGAACATCGTGCAGCCGTCCCGTGACGGTCTGAGACACATCTGTCGCAGCCAACGCCTGGCTGTAGGCTTCCCGGGATTGTAGCGCTCGCGGAGTGGAATCCAGAATTTGTGCAGTTCTTCACGCCATCGTTCTGTGGAGCGTAGGCGAAGGAACACGGGGATATTCGTTACCAGGTCCTTCAGCTCGTTCCATCGCGCCAGATTGCAGAGGAGAGTCGGCAACTCATCAACTTTGCGGTCAGTGAGCGGCTCCGCAGCGAAGTATTGGGCTAATGCGGCCTGGCGCAAGCGAGAATTTTCCCCTGCAAGGAATCGCGCCGCGACTTGCTCAGCCAATTGCCGGTGGTAGAAACTCACAACAGTGCCACCCGGTACTGAGATCTCGCACAGATTAGATTCAAGGTCGAAAAACAGACGCGACCAGACGATCACCGGAACGCGGCGCTCGGGCGGGTTGTGATGTGCGCGCTTCTCGAAATCCCGCCAAACTTCCTTGTCGGCCGAGAGCACGTCGAGTATTTCGTCCTCGGTAAGCCCATAACGTGGCGCACGCAGGTACCCAAGTCCACGATTGATCAAGAGCGGTCCGTGATTGGACTCGAGCGAAAGGCGGTTCAACAGTGTGGCGATGATACCCTCCACGCCCTCGCCGAGCTTGCCCTCAGCAACCCCCAGCCATGACGGCCATCCCCGCGCCTCCTCAAAGGCCAACTTCAGGTAGAGTGGCAGGCCACTGCGAGCGAAGGTATTGAGTAAATGTTCGCGTTGCTCAGGCGTGAGCGTTCTCTTAGCTTCTGATAGCCAATGATCCAGCGCTTCGCCAGCGTCTGTTGCATGCAATGCTTTAATCTCGCGCAGCTCACACTCATGGAGCTCCGGGACAAACTCGGTGGTAGAAACGACGATGCGGCAATGAGCGGAAAGCATGTTGCCCAGCCAGTAGAACGATCGTGCCGGGTCGTCTTTGGCGAGTTGGTCAAGGGCGTCAAGAAAAACCTCGAGAGGCTGCTCCGCCGTAGCCAGCATGAGCCGCTCCGCGAATAGCCGCGCCACCGCGTCAAACTCCGACGGAATCTCGCCCGTGGCACCGTAAGCCGCGCCGATCTGCTCGCAGACGCTGCGCAGGAGCGCCAGCCCGTTCGACGAATCGGGCGAGGCGCCGATGAACCGCCGGACGATGATAGCCGAGGGATGAGCCTTTCCTGCTCGTTCCGAGGCCTGCGAAATGATGGCCGATTTGCCGCAGCCCGACGCGCCATGTAGAACCAGCGGGCGGGTGCCCGGGCCGCCCAGGTACCTGGCTACATCCTCCAGCACATCTTTGCGCCCAAAGACTAACGACCGGTCACCAGCAAACTTGTCGTGCGCTTCCTTCTCGAGATCAAGCGCCATTTTCGACTCGAAGCCCCGGGCCTCGTCGATGATAGTCGCCGACAGTTCCTCCTCAACCCGCTTGCACAGCCCGGCCAGATCTCCCGGCTCGAATGTGACAAAATTCTTCTCAGGCAACTGACCAGTCAGCGAACGACGCAGTTCGACGAGTCCCGGGTCGCACTCGGCGTCCGGCACGTTGCGGCAGAAGGTGAAGATATGCCGCCGGTCCGCCTCCTTCTCGCCCAAGCCTCTGAGAATCTCTTGGTGTGTAGCCGAGGCCCAGTACTTGACTAGGCCGGCCTCGCTTATCCCCGCCGCTCGCGCGCTGTCGAGCAGAATCCCATGCAGTCGCGCCTCGAGTTCCTGCCAGGCCTTCGCGTCCGCCCACTGGGCGGTGCGCGGCTTCAGTACGTACTCCGCTGGCACGGCGTTGTCGTCGCGGTGGTACCAGCCCGCGACCAACGCCCCGTCCGCCTCCGGGAAATGCGCCCGTACCGCCTCCAGCTCTGTGCTCTCTATTCGCGCCGGCAGCGGCCGCCAGCCATACCGCCGGCCCAGCAGAACGATGAAGTTGGGCTTGATGCCGGTCTTTTGGCAGCGCTCGATTTCGCGCAGGCAGATTTCGACGGTCTTTTGGTCGAGCGCCGCCTCGTCACGAACCCCCCAGCGGAGGTCGATGGCCTGAAAGCGCGCCCCGTGCGCCTCGCACAGTTTGCGCAGCTTCGGAAAGGCCTCGGCATGCAGAGCATTGCGCTCCGCCTCCAGGTCCTCAAATGTCGAGCTGATGAATAGGCGGAATGTGCGCGTTGCGACGGGCATGGCGTAAGCTTGCCAAGAAAGTTGTCCCAGGATCGCGCCCATACTACCATCAATCGCCTTTGCCTCCGAGTTCGAAGGCCGTTAGGCAGACGCCAGTGCCTGGCACCGGAGCCGCTTCGTCTAGCATAATGAAGGTTCTGATGGAGGCGTGGGTAAGGTGATTCGACGTAAACGCAGTGATACACGCGTGGACAGCATCGAAGCGACGTACGGAATTGACCTACATGCTAGAGGCGACATGTTGCTCGGCACTATGCTCGAGGAGCGGGGTTTTGACTCGCAATCACAGTTGATCGCTGCATATCAAGGACGATTGGAGTATCACGCTAGAAAGCGGCGCCTGTTCCTCAGTTTCCACGCAGAGGATCGGTCGCGAGTGGATGAGTTCCGCCAGTTGGCGGCGGACCCGAATGTTGACGTGGAGTTTTACGACGGCAGTCTTCAAGTTCCCCTTAACAGCGAACGCGCTGACTACATCAAGAAAATCCTTCGGAAGCGAATATCAAGGGCCTCCGTAGCTGTTTGTCTGATTGGCAATGGAACGGCTTGGCGCGAATGGGTTGACTGGGAACTGAATTATGCGTTAAGGCTGAACAAGGGCATTTGCGGCGTGAGGTTTCCGAATTCCTACGGACACACACCGGGCATTCTGAAAGAAGTAGCAGCGCCTATCGCCGCTTGGGATCACGGGGGGATCATCGCGGCCATCGAATGTGCCGCCGCCAAGCGCAGTTGACTGACCTGGAGGACCGAACAGAAGAATTCCTGGCGCGAAATCCCCTTCTCAACGGCGACCGCCCGTGCTGGGCGTCAGGCCCGCCCGGCCGCAAAGGGGAGCCGGTCGTTTACTGCCTTGGCCAGGTCCTGCTTGCAGCCGATGTATCGTTCAGTGGTCTGAACGGATGCATGGCCCAACAGGAATTGGATCTGCTCCAATTCGCCGCCGGCGGCATGGCACAGGCGCGCGCAGGTCCTCCTGAGGTCGTGGGGCGCGAGCGCCTTAATCTCCGCCCGGCCGGCGCAGGCCTTCACTACGTACCAAACTACATTCTGCGTGATGCCGTTGCCCCATACTTTGCCGTCCTTGCGTATCGATCTGAAGAGCTTGCCGCTGAGGACGGGAGCGCTTTCCGCCCATCTGTCGACGGCGGTCTTGACCCAATCGGGAATCGGAACTGTCCGCACGCGGCCGGCCTTGCCAATGAGGTCTACGATTGCCCAGTGATCCTCGCGACGTTGAATAGCGTGAACATTGAGCCCCACGACCTCTGAGCGGCGCAGACCGCAGCCGAGCAACACCGCCAGCATCGCCCGGTCACGCAGGCCCTTCTTAGTTGTCACGTCCGGCGCGTTCAACAGCGCTTGCGCTTGTCGAATCGACAGCCAGTTTCCAACTCGCACGCCTTTCGACTTGGCGCCCTTCACTCGTGCGATGCCGGCGGCGAGTTCCGGCGCCAGCAGTCCGTTGTCGGCGGCTTCGACCGCCAACTTGCGGACTGCCGTGATTCGCACGTTGATGGAAACGGCTCCAAGACCGCGGGCCTCCAGTGCCACCCGCCAGGCGCTCACAGTGGCCTTCGTCAAGCCGGCTCGAGGCTCTTGGCTGTACCAGGCGAAGAACTCATCGAGCCCCAGATTGTAGACCCGTTTCGTAATCGGCGAAGAGACACTATCCA
>DATMNI010000012.1:0-4904 GCA_035570275.1 Candidatus Acidiferrales bacterium
CGCCCAATCGGACGAGATTTCTGCCATGTTGAAGAATTCCGAAGCCGCCTGGAACCGCGGCGACCTGGTGGCGTTCGCTGCGGATTACGAGGACTCGCCCACCACCACCTTCGTCGGCAAAGAACTCACGCGCGGCGGCACCCAGGCGATTCTCAGCCGCTACCGGCGCGGCTATCCCACGCCGGAGGCCATGGGCACGCTGACCTTTTCGGAAATCGAAGTGCGGCCGCTGGGCAAAGGCTACGCGCTGGCTCTGGGAAAGTTCGCATTGCAGCGAACGGCGGCGGGCGGCGGCAATACCAGCGGCCGGTTCACGCTCGTGCTGCGGAAAACGTCGCTGAACAAAAATAAGGCGCAGTGGAAAATCATCCACGACCACTCAAGCTAGCCCCTCGGTACACTCCCACTTAGCCGGCGTCACTCCCCCACGCGCCACGGCGACACCGTCTTCCACCCGCGCAGCGCCTCCGTAGCCCATGCCGCACCCTTATCGGCGTGACAGCCGGCGCAGCCATTGGGAATCTTCAGCCGCTCCCCCTCGGCCGGCGAAATGAAGCGGAACGTGTGCGCGCGCACGTTCACATCCGCAATGGTCTGCTCAATCTTCGGCATGTGGCAGTTCACACACTCGTTGCCGCTGGAACCGGCGTGGTGGCGCGTGTGCTGCTCCACGGTGGCAGAGCGCGGCCCGTTGGGCGACCTTGGCCCGTGGCATTCCAGGCACATCGTGTTGGCAGGTTTCAGCAGATCGGCATTGTTGGCGGTTCCATGCACGTCGTGGCAACTGAAGCAGGTCACCCCGTGTGTGTACATCACGCTGCCGACGAAGTCATTGCCCTGCATGCGGTTCTTGTGTGCGGTGCCATCGGCGAAGTGGGTGAACGTGGTTTCGCCCGGCTTGTGTTCCTCAAGCTGCCAGAAATCCTTCAGGTCTTTGCCCATGTGGAAACCCACCGGCCAGTCGTAATACTTGCCCTCAATCGGGTTCTTGAGCGGCTTCCCCTGCGAGTGGCACTGGATGCAGGTATCGCTGGCAGCTAACGAATCCAGGCGGGCCGGATTGACGATATTGGCCGGCGACGGCTTCTGTGCATGCTCGCTGCCCGGCCCGTGGCACTTTTCGCAGCCCACGTTCCACTCGGTGACCGTCTTGTTCTGGATGTTGTAGTTCACCGAGTGGCACCCGTCGCACAGCGGCCCGGTCGGCCGCTTCATATTGTCGGCGGGATAGAACGGCACCCACCAGTCGGTGCCTTCGCGCGCGAAGTACGCGCGCCAGACCTTGTGGGTCACGTCCCACTGCGCCGGCATTGGAAAATAGTCGTCGCCGACTTTCTTGAAGTAGCGCTGCTTCCACTTGCTGCCGTAGATGAATGCGATGTCGGCCTTGGTGAAGGTCAGCAGCGGATCCGGCTTCGTCAGGTCCGGGATGATGGCCTCCGGATGCGTTTTGGGGTCCAGCACCACGTTGGCCATGCGGGTCTTGCTCCACCGGCCGTAGAGTTCCGCGTGACAGGTCTTGCAGGCCGCGGAGCCCACATATTGCGCGGTTTGCGCGGACAGGGCGAGCGGGAGACAGGCGAGCCAAAGAAATCGGAGCATCTCTCTGCGATTATGGCATGGAAGGCCAACGAATCTCGATGCTATGCCGGTGGCATGTGCGCCGGTGCGACGCGCATCAGCGGACCGAAGACTTGTGGGGACTAATCCAGTGCGGCTTCCCCGAGTCCTGGCTGACAGGGTTGGAGCAGCAGATCGGTGAGTCGGCGACAAACCGCCAACCTACCTGTCCTGGTTGATGAAAACGCCTGACAGGTCTTGACTTCCATGATTCCATAAATGTAGAATTATGGAATCATGGCAGCGAAACCCACAGAGGGAGAGATCACCCGTTTTGCCGATATGTTTTCCGCGATGGGAACCGGCCCGCGCTTGCGGATCATGCGTCTGCTGTTGTCCGCCCATCCTGATGGAATGATCGTGAGCGAGATCGGCTCCGAGTTGGGCATTCCGGCGTCAACGCTGTCGCACCATCTCGAAAAGCTGAAAAACGAGGATTTGGTGAAGGTGAAGCGCAATGGCACGTATCTCTGGTACTCGGCGAATGCCGAAGTCCTGCAGGAGCTTCTTGGCTTTCTCTATGCCGAGTGCTGCACCCGAAACAAGGCGATAGAACCGCAGGCCATTGCGCGTCTGTGCCGTTAAGACGAAAGGACGATCGATGGAACTCAAGGAAGTGGTGAAAGAGAAGTACGGACAGGCTGCGCTGCGCGTCCATGGGGGCGGCAGTTCGTGTTGTGGCGCTTCGGCGGCAATGGATAGCTGCTGCGATCCGATTACCTCCAATCTCTACGATGCCGCGCAGACCGGCGAACTGCCGCAAGAGGCTGTCCTGGCCTCGCTCGGCTGCGGAAATCCTACGGCGCTGGCGCAATTGAACCCAGGCGAAACGGTGCTCGATCTCGGCTCCGGGGGCGGGATTGACGTGCTGCTGTCGGCGCGGCGGGTCGGGCCCTCGGGCAAAGCCTACGGCCTCGATATGACAGATGAGATGCTGGCGCTAGCGCGGGAAAATCAGCGCAAGGCTGGGGTTGAGAATGTCGAGTTTCTCAAGGGCGAGATCGAAGACATTCCGCTCCCCGACAACTCGGTGGATGTGATTATCAGCAATTGCGTCATTAATCTGTCCGGAGACAAGGACCGGGTGTTGCGCGAGGCGTTCCGCGTTCTGAAACCGGGCGGCCGCTTCGCGGTGTCGGATGTCGTGACACGCGGAGATGTGCCGACCGAAGTGCGGCAAAACCTGCTGCTCTGGGTCGGCTGCATAGCCGGGGCGTTGCGGGATTCCGACTACGTGGCGAAGCTCGCCGACGCTGGCTTTGACGGCATAGATATTGAACCAACCCGCGTTTACGATATTGAGGACGCGCGCGCGTTCCTGCACGGGCAGGGCGTCGACGTGGACGCAATCGCGTCGCAGGTCGAGGGTAAATTCATGAGCGCTTTTATCCGCGCAAGAAAGCCCGCCGCCTGTTGCGCTCCCGGCTGCTGTTCATGACACCGGCGCGGCGCATCGCCGCCGAGGCGATCGGCACCGGGTTTTTGCTGGCCACTATCGTCGGGTCGGGCATCATGGGTGAACGGCTCGCCGGGGGAAATGTAGCCATCGCGCTGCTGGCCAACACTCTGGCAACTGGCGCGATGCTGGTGACGCTCATCCTCACCTTCGGGCCTGTCTCCGGGGCGCACTTCAACCCCGCCGTGACTCTGGCCGATGCATCGCAAGGCGGGTTGCCATGGCGCGAGGTTCCGGGATACCTGGCCGCGCAGCTTGTTGGGGCCTTCACGGGCGTTGCGGCGGCGCATCTGATGTTTGGTGTGGCCGTATTCAGCGCGTCGCGGCATATTAGGGAGGGCGGCGCGCAATTGTTCAGTGAATTTGTAGCAACCTTTGGGCTTCTTTGCGTGATCTGGGGCTGTTCGCGGCTGCGCTCGTCCGCTGTGCCGTTCGCAGTCGGGGCCTACATCACCGGCGCTTATTGGTTCACAGCGTCAACCTCCTTCGCTAATCCTGCCGTGACTCTCGCGCGATCGGCAAGCGACACCTTCGCCGGAATCCGCCCCGCGGACGCGCCGGGATTTATCGCGGCGCAAGTCGCCGGTGCGGTCGCGGCAACGGTCTTGTTTCGCTGGCTGGCGCCGTCGCTGCAGAAGGACGCCGCCGCCGTAGTGGTTTCTCATCCTGTCGAATAGAGGGCAAGTTATGAGCAACAAAAAACGGGTTCTGATACTCTGCACCGGAAATTCAGCGCGTAGCCAGATGGCGGAAGGGTTACTGCGGCATGATGCCGGCGAGCGGTTCGATGTGGAGAGCGCGGGCATCAAGGCAAGCTTCGTGCGCCCCGAGGCAACTGCCGTCATGCGCGAATTGGGTATTGACATCTCCGCTCACCGTTCCAAAAACGTCGATGAATTCGAAGGGCAGCAGTTCGACTACGTTATAACCGTGTGCGACAACGCCAGCGAGTCCTGCCCTGTGTTCTTCGACAAGGCTGAAAAGCTGCATCGCGATTTTGCAGACCCCGCAGCGCTCACAGGCTCCGAAGAAGAACGGCTCGAGCTGTTTCGGTGCGTTCGGGACGAGCTGCGCGCTTTCATCGGTGAATTTAGTAAGCGCGTTGCATAATCTCTTTGAAATCTGTTCTTGGCCAACCTGGCCGTATCAAGGTCTTTACCGGTTTTCGTTAACACGTTTTTCCCGAAAACAACTCCTTTCTTCCCCATCACTTACCCAATCCTATTTCAGATTCCACCCCCTCCCCGTGCTACACCTCAAGCTGGAGGGCTAACTCAACTAACCCATGCCGCGCTCAAAACCGAAACCCGTCTCTGACGAACAACTCGCCGCCAATCGCGCCAACGCCGCCCGCTCCACCGGACCGCGCTCGCCCGAAGGCAAGGCAAACTCCGCCCAAAATGCCAGCAAACACGGCTTCACCGCCTCCACCTTCGCCGTCGTGCGCCTCGAAGACGTCAACGAAGTCGCCCACCTCAGGGAAGACGCCGTGGACGTCTACCAGCCCATCAACTGCCAGGAACTCTTCGCCGTCGAGCGCATCGCCCTCGCTCAGCAGTCCATGCTCCGCGCCGCCCGCCTGGAGTCCGGCATCTTCACCACCTGCCTCAATGAGACCGTCGACCAAAGAGACAGACCCATGATCCTCCTGTCCGACGACCTCGTCGGCGACATCGAAGTCACTCGTCAACAGAACCGCAACTACTGCCTGGCGGAAGGCTTCCACAGCATCGCCAGAAAGTCCAACGCCATTGGGCTGTTCCTGCGCTACCAGGCCCAGGCCGAACGCCAGTTCCGTCGGGCGGTGGAGGAATTCGACCGCCTCAAA
>DATMNI010000013.1:0-40307 GCA_035570275.1 Candidatus Acidiferrales bacterium
TCGAAAAGAGGATAGCCAGCGTCAAGTTTACTGGAATGTTCGGAAAGATCGGCACGACCGCCGCCCGGGCCAGGTCCGCGATGCGGATTGCGCTGTTCTGGAATCCGGAATTGATTCCGGCTTCCTTGATCTTCGTCACCAACTCTTCGTACAACTTCTTGTCGGCTTCCGCTTCGCGCTTCACCACCTGGTATTCGTACGAGCGCGCGTTCACGTGGTCAAACTCGGTCTTCGTTTCCGCGACGGCCTTCTCCAACATGGCCTCGCGATGCACGGAGTCGTGGTACTCCACCGCGACCCGCTGACCGATATTCTGTTTGCCGCGCTCCAACTGGCGCTCGATCTCGGCTACCTGGGTGTCGTTTTTCTTGTACTCCGGGTGGTTGACGCCGAAGTGGATCTTCACGTCGGCAAGCTTCTGTTGCGCCTCGTCCAGGCGTTGGGAAAGCGGCTTTAGGGATTCGCCTTGGGAGGAGACCTGGGCTGCCTCCATGGTGCCGGTGTTCACGGATCTGAACGCCGTCTCCTTGCGAACCCGGTCGGTTTGTGCGTTAGTATATTCGGTATTCAACTGGAGCAGGCGCGACGAGAGGATACTGGTCTTCTCCTCGGGGTTGATCACGTTTAGCTCCTTCTCAAACAAGGCCACCGCGGCCCCGGAACGCTCCATTTTGGCCTTCAACTCATCGATCTGCTGTTCCATGAAGGACGCCAGTTTGGCCGAGGATTGAAATCGGATTCTGTAGGTGTGATCCAGGTAAGAGTTGGTCAC
This sequence comes from Candidatus Acidiferrales bacterium, assembly GCA_035570275.1. GTDB lineage: Bacteria > Acidobacteriota > Terriglobia > Bryobacterales > Bryobacteraceae > DATMNI01. The sequence continues at coordinate 773 of DATMNI010000013.1, forward strand.
GCCATTGGCTACGTCCGCCGCCAGCCGCGGATTGGTGGAGCGGTAGCTGATCAACAGAAGGTAGGTGTTCGGGGGGCGAGTGACCTTCAGTTGTTGCAGGTGCACGGGCGCATCCTGAGCGGCCGACGAGGCCAGTGCGCCGGCAGTGGTGTCTAGATTCTCGGCCGTCCGTAGGTTGAATTTGTCCGCGACGGGCCGCAACACCGAATCCGACTGGATGAGCTTCACCTGGGTCGCCAGGAACTGATCCGCATCGTTTCCCGCAGTTTTGCTCGCCTCCTGGCCGATAATTCCGGACGGCACTTGCCGGTCCACGTCGACAATCGCGGTGGATTCATAAACAGGCGTCAGGCGTTTGGAAACGATCAGCGTCGCCAGCGCCGCAATCGTGACGAAGGTGAGCACCTTCCACCACTGGCAGCGTAGAATCCATAAGTAGTGAGAGATAGGAGTACCGGTTTGCTCGGGTTCCATCTCCACGCAGTTTGGTGCGCGGAAAACGCCGGCCGGGACCGGCAGGTATTGTCCGTTTCGCTGTTCGGCTGGAGAAGGCAGTGCCCTCATCAAATTGTTATCAGGCATGGTGTTCATTGGAAATCTTTTTTAACGGAGGGTATAAACCAAGGCGGCTGCCGCTCCGCCGCCAATCATTAGGAGCTTCTCGAGTGCGCCAAGGGTCATCCGCTGGCGTTTGTTGTCGGGTATATAGAGGATGTCGTTGGCAATCAGCGGAGCGTCCGGCGACTTCCGCTCCATGATCTTAGTCAGTTCGATGGGAATCTAGTTTTTCGACCCCGTCCCGCCTTCGAGTCGGTAAATGAAGGCCTGCTTGGCGGCGAAGGGAAGCAGCCCTTCGGCGAGCGCCAGGGCTTTCAAGATGGTGGTCTCGCTGCCGTTCTGGAGCGTGAAGGCGCCGGGCTTCTTCACATTGCCCACGATATAGATCCTCCCCGCCTCCGGTACGCGGATCTCTTCGCCGCCGGCCAGCCTCACATTTGATTCGGGATCGGCGGCATCAATCAGCAATTTCACCTGAACACGCTGCACCAGTGTGGTTGCGGCGCTATCAGGTCCAGTTTGCGCACGGCTTATCAGAATCTCAGAGCCCGCATCAGCACTCAACCCACCCGCCTTGGCCAATGCATCCAGCAGCGTTACGGGGCTATCGGCCTGAAAGGTGACCGGCAGCCTTACTGCGCCCATTACGCTGACGGGCCGGCTGTGATACTCGGCCATGGTCACGGTGACGAAGGGATCTACGATCAGGCCTTCCGCGGTCAGCGCCGCGGCGATTCTGTCTTCCAGATCGCTGGGCATGAGGCCTTCCGCTTTGATCCGCTGTTTCAGCATCGGAAGGCGCATCGTGCCGTCGGCCCCGACTCGCACCATTCGCGTAAACTCCGGCGAATCATATACGGAGATTGCGATCATATCGTTGGGACCAACCTTTTGGGCGGGGAGATTGGCTCCTCCATCGGCCATGGGCGCAGGCCGAACCGGGGCCTGTCCATGAACATAGAGGCTAAATAAGGCCGAACAAATCAGTAATAGCATCGCATGCTCCTGACGTCGAAATTCAATTTCTGATCCTCCAACACACCGCTCTGCTCGGGCACTTCCGCCCGCATGCCGCCGTCGAGTAAATGCGACATCTCTCGCATATCCGTATGCATGGAGGTGAGCTTCCTTTCAATCGCGTCCAACTTGGTTTGAATCAGGTAATCCTCCGATTGTGCACGCAGCAGGTTGAGCAACTCCGAGCGCGTGAACTCCGATAAGTTCCGCCCTCCTTTTTCGGCACAGGCGCGCTTCAGGGATTCATATTCATCCAAAGTCAACCGGAAGACAACAATTCTATTTCTGGGGTTTAACGCCGACATTATAATGCTTTCTCCGACAACGGGCCGCTGATTGGCGAACGGAAAGGGACAGAGCTATCGCAATCTCAGTCACACATCATCGATTCCCTGTTCGGTGTGTTCCCAGCCTCAGAATAGCCGTCGATTATTTAGGTATATCAGGTAAATATATCCTAATCGTATTCGGAGCTCACATGGGGTAAACAAGTATACGTTGGTTAGTATCCCGGACCGGACTTAGCCAATTCATCGAAATGTCTTCAGGAAATCAAAATCCGCAGCGCGGCATTACCATGGGAGGATGGGGTCCTTGTTTGGCCGAATGGCCAGTTCAGATTGGCATTCGATGGCGACACTTCCGCGATCAATTGATCGCGGCCCATTGAAGCGCCAGAGCAGGCGGCGGACACAGCGGAAGAGGCGGACTTCCGCGATCAATTGATCGCGGCCCGATTGAGCTTCCTTCTTCCAGGTGATTTGCTGCCGCCGGCGAACTTCCGCGAGCAATTGCTACAGCCCCACCAGGAGAGGGTTGTTATCATAAGTGCTGATGGATTCGCGGCGCATGTGCCCGCATTGCCGGGCGTTTATTACCAGTAAAGACAAAGTTTGCCCCTATTGCAACGAAACGGTGGGGCCGCGGGCCGTGGAGCGCGGCGACGGCGGCACACTGCTGGGCGGGCTGATCCCGCAGGCGCGGTTCTTCACCATGATCATCCTGGTGATCAATTTCGGGCTGTACGCGGCCACGGCGATCCGCAGCATGCAGGGGCAGAGCGGCGGAGGGGCCATGAACATCGACCCTCGCACGCTGTTCGACTTTGGGGCTAAATACCCGCCCGCCATTGCGGGGGGGCAGTGGTGGCGCCTGGTGACAGCCGGCTTCCTGCACGGCGGCCTGGTGCACATTCTGATGAATTCCTGGTCGTTTCTGACCTTGGGCGCCATGGTGGAAGAAGTGTTCGGCGGGAGCCGGATGCTGGTGATTTATTTCTGTTCTTCGGTGTGTGGATTCTACTTCAGTTACCTGTTCAGTCCGGCGCTTTCCATCGGCGCGTCGGCGGCCATCTTCGGTTTGATCGGGGCCATGATCGCGATCAGCATCAAAGAGCCGAGGCGGTTCGGACACATGCGCCGCACGTTCATCGGTTGGGCCATGTTCGGCGTGGTCTACATTTTCTTACCCATGCGGATCGACAATTACGCCCACTTCGGCGGAATACTGGCCGGTTTTGGGGTAGCGTACCTGGCGGGAACGCCGCGGCTGGTGGAATCGCGGACCGAGAAACTGTGGCAGTTTTGCTCCTGGGCCTGCATTGCGATAACAGCCGTGAGTTTCCTAAATATGTACTTGTGGTTTAGCCGGACGGCGCAATAAGATTAGATCTATGAGAATTCGCACACTGGCTTTGGCGCTGGCCTTGAGTTGCGGGGCCGCGACCATGGTTCAGGCAGCGGCGCAACAGACCGCCCGTGTCAGTACCCGGAAGGTCCGCAAGGTCAAGGTCACGAAGTTCAAACCGAAGAAATACAAGCAGTCGAAAGCCGGCAAGGTGAAACCGCGCAAGGCCAACAAGCGCAACCAGTCGCACAAATAGGCGCACCTCCGGGGGTGGGCCGTCCATGCGACAAAGCGCCACATCCGTTCTTCCCCGCAAGCGGCAAGTTGCCGCAAGCCGCCTGATCAACGCTACTCGCTCCCTATCTAATCACTTTTGTTTGCAATGAATTGCCGGTTGGTTAACGGCATGCTCCCCAGGACTGATAGAACATGCTGACGAAGCCAACCAACGGAATCCTTCTGCTGAAACTAGCGGCCCTCGGCGCCGCATTGCCCGGGCTGGCTTTCGCCAACGAGGCGGGGCCTGGAGCCGCCCTGGCGGGCGTGCCCGGCGAAAACACCTGCACGCTCTGCCACACCGGGAGTGGGGGGTCAGGCAGCGTGACGGTGACGTTTCCCAACGGCACCACCTACACCCCGGGCGTGGCGCAGCACCTGGTGGTGACGGTTACCGACCTGGCCCAGAAGCGCTGGGGGTTTTGAGTTGACAGCGCGCCAAGCCGGCGACAGCAAGGCCCAGGCCGGCACGTTCACGCCGGGTTCGGACGGCTACACGCAATTGGTCTGCACCCAGACCACGTATCAAAACGATAGCTGGGGCGCCTGCCCGGCCTCCAAACCGCTGCAGTACATCGAACACACGCTGAAGGGAACGCAACTGGGCCAAACCAAATCCGCAACGTTCGCTTTCGACTGGACGCCGCCGGCCGGCGACGTAGGCAGCCTGGTGGTTTACGTGGCCGGCAATGCGGCCAATGGCGATAGAACGCTAGGCGGCGACCACATCTACACCCAGAAATACACCCTCACGTCGGCGGCCCAGCAACCCACCCCCACCATCACCAGTTCGGGCGTGGTCAACGCGGCCAGTTTCCAAGCCGCCGTCTCGCCCGGCGCGTGGGTCACCATTCAGGGAACCAACCTGGCCAATAGCAGCCGGAGCTGGACCGGCGGCGATTTCAGCGGCAACGCGCTGCCGACGGGGCTCGATGGCGTCAGCGTGACCATCAATGGCAAGGCGGCCTACGTGGGATACATCAGTCCGACGCAGATCAACGCGATGGCGCCGGCTGATAGCGCACAGGGCCCGGTAGCCGTACAGGTGGCGAACAACGGCATGGCCGGCGCCGCCGGCACAGCCCAATTGCAAACCGCAGCGCCGGCGTTCTTCCTGTGGTCCGGCAAGTATGCGGTGGCGACGCGCTCCGACTACAGCCTGGTGGCGCCGGCCAACCTTTTCCAGGGCGTGACCACCACGCCGGCCAAGCCTGGCGACGTGATCATTCTCTGGGGCACGGGGTTCGGCGCCACCACACCGGCGGTGGATCCGGGTGTGCTGCCGCCATCGGACCAGTTGGCTTACGTTGCCAATACGGTGACGGTGACAGTGGCAGGCGTGCCAGCTACGGTTGTGGGCGCGGCGCTGGCGCCAGGGAACGCCGGCCTCTACCAGATTGCCGTGCAGGTACCGGGTTCAGTTGCCGATGGCGACCAGCCGCTGATGGCCGAGGTGAGTGGCATGGCGTCGCCTTCCAACGTCTTCCTCAGCGTACAGCGATGAGGTCCTCGGGGGCTGCGGCGTTACTCCTCTCGCGGCCCCCGGTTTTTTTTGGGAATTTTCAGTAATCAGTCATCAGTTTTCAGTTAACCCAAGCGCACGCGCCGGCGGCGCGCGGTTTTCACTGTTAACTGACGACTGACAACTGACAACTCTCTTTAGTGCGTCATCGAGTAGACGACGTAATTGAGGCCGATGCGGATTCCCAGCGCGGAGAATTTTTCCGGGTAGCGGGGGTCGTCGGCCCACTCCCAGGAATCGCCCACGTCGGAGTTGAAAGACATCGCCACCATCAACCGGCGATGGTCGTCGTAAATGCCGAGCCAGTGAGCCTTGGTGCCCTCGGCCCGCTGCGACATGAAGCCGCGGCCGCGCCCGCCGAGCGACCATTGGCCCAATACCTGGTAGCGGTCGTCCAGATCGTAAACCGCGTGGAAGATGGAGTCGGCATTTTCGATCTCCACCACTGGCCGGTCCGGAAAAACGCGCTTCATGCTTTCATCGAACCGCGCGTATTCGTCGGGACCCCAGAAATCGTCCATGTAGATGAAACCGCCACGCAGCAGATACTCACGCAAGGTCTTGCATTGGGCGTCGGTGAGGAGCCAGTCGCCCATTTCGCCGACCACCATCCAGGGCCAGTTGTAGATATCATCGGTATCGTCGGGGTTGACGGGTTGCTCCACGGAGCGTGCGTGGACGCGGGAAAGCCGCCGCACCGCGGCCGCGAAGTGGCGGTCGGCGCGCGGGTAATCCTGGGTCCAACTGGTGCCGCCTTCGCGCCAGTCGAGCCTGCCGTAGCGGTACCGGGCGAAACGCGCATCCGGGTGCTGCGGATACATCAGGCGGGCCTGGACCCATTCGGTTTTTTCCTGGAAGTCGGGGGGCAGGGGAATGTTGTCGTAAGCTTCCATGCTGGGGTAGACGCGGAATGGCTTCTGGAACGCGTAGAGCGCGCTCATTACCGCGAGACCGCACGCCACCAGCCCGAGCGCCGTTCGAGAAATCACCACAGCCGCCTTGCTCAGCAGGATAGCAGATATGCAAGGCAGCCAGGGGGGACAGACGATCGCTCTGAGTCGTCTGTCAGCCCGGCCGTGGTATAGGGAGGCGCAACAGACCACGTAAGGCGATCGTCTGTCCTACCGGCGGGCTAGCCTTCCGAGGCTGCCTCAGCCTCGGCCGCCGCTTCCGGGCCGGCCGCCTTGGCTTCGGCGATGAGTGCTTCGGCTTCCTTCAACTTGCCGCGCGGCACCTTCACTTCCACTCCCAGTAATCCTGCGTACGGGATGTTGGTCAGGATCGAAGGAATCCCGCCCGAATCCAGTATGCCGCGGATCAGATCTGCTTCCATCTCACTGTCGATGGTCGACGAATTGAACAGCGTGACCATGTCGAGCGCATGAGACTTCAGGATCTGGTTCTGGTTTTGAGAACCTTCCTCGCTATCGGGATCTTGCGCCATGACTACAGGATATCGCAGAATGTGGAGGAGGCGACCGCTAACGCCGCCCCGCACGGAGGCACATCGATGTCGGAAACGCATGACGAAGTGGACCAGACGCAACAGGACGGCAGCAACACGATCTCGTGGTTTTTGACCGGCGCCATCGTGGGCGCCACGGCTGCCATGCTCTTTGCGCCGAAGAGCGGCAAGGAGACGCGCCAGCTCATTACCGAAAAGACCCAGGCAGGGCGGGAAGCCGTTGCCGAAACCGGACAGGACATCGCGGACGCCAGCAAGGACATGTTCGAACGCGGGCGCAAACTGGTGGAAGACGCAGCCGACCTGTTCGAGCGCGGCCGCAAACTGGTCAAGGGCTGACCACCGGCGCAATGTCCGGCGCAATGGCCAGCGTGGTACTGGGCGATTTCGAAATCAGCCTGATCCGCGACACGCCCTATTGGTGGGACGGCGGCGCCCTGTTCGGCGTGGTTCCCAAGACCTTGTGGTCGCGCCAGATGCCGGCCGACGAACTCAACCGGATTCCGCTGGCCTTCAATTGCTACCTGATCCGCACCGGCCGGCACACGATCCTGATCGACACCGCCGGCGGCGACAAGATGGACGCGCGGGCCCGCGAGCGAATGAAACTGCCGCCCGAACCGGAGTTGCTGCCCAGCGTGCTGGCGCGGCATGGCGTGGACCCGGAATCGATCGACCTGGTGATCGACAGCCATCTGCACTGGGACCATTGCAGCGGAAATACCACGCTCGGCGCCGATGGTCGTCCGTCGCCTACGTTTCCCCGCGCGCGGTACTTCGCCGGCCGGCTGGAGTGGGAGCACGCGCACGAGGGGCAGCGCGATGCCGTGAGCTATATCGCCGCCAACTACGACTCGCTGGTGGAATCCGGACAGATGACGCTAGTGGAAGACGGCCACGAGGTGACGCCGGGCGTGCGGATGCACATCGCCGCGGGCCACACCCGGGGCATGATGGTGGTAACGGCGGAGAGCCGCGGCCGGACGTTCTGCTTCCTGGCCGACCTGGTGCCGACCGCCGCCCACATTCAACCTTCGTGGGTGGCGGCCTTCGACCTTTATCCGCTGGAGGCCATCGAATCCAAGATCCGGTGGCTGGAGGCGGCCGTGGCGGGCGATTGGGTTTGCGGGTTCGCCCATGACCCGGACCTGGCGTTTGCGCGAATTACCGCGCATCCGAAGACGCGGTTTCGACTGGCGTAAGCGTGCGGCGGGCAGGGCTGCCGCCCGGCATCCAATTCGGCCTCCAGGGTAATGCGGAGCCCACCGCGACCGCGGCCACCACCACGTTGGCCACGACAACCGGCAGCGCGTGGATCATCAGCCCGTAGACCACCCAGAGCAGCGCGGCCAAGGCCTGGACCTTGCGCAGCGCCATCGGCTGTTTGAAGAAATAGGAACTGGCGAACAAGGCGGTGGCGATCCAGCCGATCCAATCCAACTTCATTGGATGTCCGCACCGGACGCGGTGGCGGCGGCGGCGTGGACGGCGCTGGCGGTTCGGATAGTCAGCGAATCGGTACGGACCTTGTCCCAATCTTGCAGGACAAATCCGTGCGAATCAAACCAGGCGCGAATGCGAGCGGAATTCCATCCCAGCGTGTCCTCGAGAACCGGAATGAGCACACTTAGGGCGTCGTCGCCGAGGATGGTGCGGCGGGCGATCTGCGTGATGTATTTGTTTTCCGATACCGCGATGGTGAGGCCTTCCAGGCGGTTCACGTGCAGCATCACGTGGATGTCGGAACCGCCATCGCCGACGTAAATCACGCGGTCGTGGCTGACCGGCAAGCGGGCGCGCAGTTCTTCGAGCACCGCCACCTTTCCATAACCGGCCGGCACGCGCAGGATGGATTCGATTTCGCCGGTGGATTCGTCATAACGGAACTGCGTGCCGAAGATATGCTCCGCCGGCACGATGCCTTCGAGCGCCGACTGAATCACTTCCTCCGGCGCCGCCGAGACCACATAGAAGGAAAACTGGTGGCCGTCCAGGCTATTGAGCAGGCGCGAAAGCAGGCGAATGTTCTGCTTGAGGCGGATGTGCTTGCCGGCCGCAATCAGGTCATGCTTGCGGACCCGCCGGAATTCCGGGTCGTGCAATAGCAGGTAGGCAAGTTCACCGCCCTGCTGCACCAGGTGGATCTGAGAGAGGCCGGCGATTTTGTTCTGAAAGCCGGTAATGCCAAGCATTTCGCTGAGGACGATCCCCGAATCGTTGAAACTCAGCGTTTGGTCGAAATCACTGATCAAGAGGTATTGCTTTGACAAGGTGCACGTCTCCTTTAACTGTGAATTGAATTTTAGGGGGCGGGCAAACTCGGCCGCGATGAAGATTACTCGATGAAGAATGCTTCTACGTATTGGATGCGCCGCGGGCCTGGAGGGTTGCGACTTGTCCGGACGGTTCTTTGGATTCAGTGGTTTGACGGGGCGGCAAGGGGCGGCTTTTATGCGTTTCCGCACGGTTCGCGAATCTGGGAGTGGGCGCAGTAATCACGGTCAGTACGGCAGGCGCTACACGTCGAGCCCGTCAAGCGGAACCGAGATCGGGCTATCCGGAACGCGGAGAATCCGATCTTCCACCTTGCGGCTGCCGGTGGGCGCATGGGTTTCGGCGTCCAACGTTTCAGGGTCGATGACCCATACATTCGGCACGCCGAACTCGATGGCCTGCCGGACCTTGTCGTTCACTTTGAGCGGTCTGTCCGCGGGAAAAAGAATTTCGATCCAGATCAGTGGCGGCCGTGAGAACACCCTTTCCGCCGGGCGCGGCTGCTTGATGACGCAGACATCCGGAAGCATATACTTCTCCGCCCGGATGCGGTGCCGCTGTCCAGTAAACGCTTCGATGCCCCAGAGCCTCCGCCGGCGAAAGAAATATGCCGCGAGCGCAGTCTGCAACCAACTGTGGTCCTGTTGGCCCAAGTTTCTCTCGATCAGCACGCCGTCTTCAAATTCGCAGTCGGGCTCGTAGGCAGTGCCAAGGTATTCCTCCTCCGATACGCGGACGATCGTTCCCATACTCATGACCCAAGGCTCCTAACATAACACCACGTTTCAATCAGCGTTGCGATCCAGGTATTAACCCCGACGGGGCGTGCGAGGCAGTGAGCACTCGGGAGCCTTGCGAAATCAGTCTGACCGGGCGTCAAGCCGAACCCCAAGTACGTGGTGAGGGAGGTCGGGTAGGGCTTCTGCGCTGGAGGCGCCGTGCCGCGCGGCCGAGGGCTCCGCATTCAACCTGCATCCAAATGGGTACGCTACTGGCCCTCCCTCACCAGCGTCACCTTCGTGTACACCACCTCAAACCCCATCCGCTCATAGTTGCGCTGCGAGGCGGTGCCGGGTTGGGTGGACGCCGTGGCCAGGTCGCAACCCTGCGCCAGGGCCTCGTTGAGGCGGGCGGCGATCAGTTCGCGGTGCAGTCCCAGACGCCGGAAGGCGGTGACGGTGCTATCGGCGAAAAGCGTCGCCAGGGCGCTGTAGATGGCCGATGCGGCGCCCCCCGCGGGCTCGCCATTTTCGACGGAGGCCAGATAGCACATGACTCCGGGCATGGCAAAGATGGCGCGGCCCACGTCCATTTCCTCGGCGGTGACGTTCGACTGTTCGAAAAAACCGCGGCCCGCGGTGTACGACCATAGATCGGCTTCGTCCGGCAACGCGCGCCGCACACGCGGGGTGAAGGCGATCTCCACGCCTGCCAGCCGCTTCACCAGCACGTTGTTGAACTCGGTGGCACAGTAGCCGCGCCGGCCGAGAGATTCCACCAGGCCAGAATCGGCCAGGGGGCAGAGGTCGATAGCCACGGGCGCGCCGCGGCTTCGGAAGAACGCCTCGAGCGCGCCCAGTTCCGCCTCGCTGACCCGGCCATTGAGTCCGATCCCGACGGCGTTCGTCAGCGGTGAATCGGCACCCGCGAAGACGGCGCAACCGCCGGCCACTTCGAGCACGGCGGCTTCGGGATGCACGGCCGTGCAGCCGCGCGCATTGGCCGCCTCGGCGGCCTCCAGACGGCGCGCCAGTGCGGCGTCGGCAAAAACCATGAGCCCTCCTGTGACAGTATGGCTCGCCCGGGGCGAGGTTCGCTGGGGGCGAGGCTCGCTGGGGGCGAGGCTCGCTGGGGGCCGGGCTCGCTGGGGCGAGGCTCGCTGGGGGCGAGGCTCGCTTGGGGGCGAGGCTCGCTTGGGGGCGGGCTCGCTTGGGGGCGGGCTCGCTTGGGTTGTTCAACCTGCGGCCGATTGCAAAGCCGCCTGCCGCACTTAGACCAATCCTGGGGGCAAGGCACCAAGGTGCGGACTGGCTCGCTGCCGCATCGCGCAGGCGGATTAACAATCCGCCGCAGGTTAACAACCTGCCCCACACAAAGGCACAGGAAGGCAAGCGTCGCGCGTGCCTGCGGGAGCATCATATAGTTATGGCGACCGAAACTCTGAACCTTCCCGTAAGCGGCATGACTTGCGGCAACTGCGCGCGCAGTGTGGAGCGGAAGCTCCTGGCAACCCCTGGCGTGAAGAAGGCGGTGGTCGATCTGGCGAATGCCCGCGCAGCCGTGGAGTATGACGCCGCCGTGGTGGGGCCTGGTGGCATCGCCAATGCCGTCAGACAGCTAGGCTACGAAGTGCCCGCATGAAGACCGTTCCCGCATGAAGACTGTGCTCGTATGAACACCACCGCACCCGTACGAGTGGATCTGCCCGTCTCCGGCATGACGTGCGCCGCGTGCGCCCGCACCATCGAACGAACCCTCGCCGGCGCCCCTGGGGTGGCGCGCGCGCAAGTGAATCTGGCCACCAACACGGCCACCGTGGAATACGACCCGGCCTCTGTCCAAGTGGCCGATTTCGTCGGCGCCATCGAGGAGTTAGGCTACGGTGTGCCGCGGAGCCAGGCGCCTTCCGAGGCTGCGGAGCCAGGCTACCGGCGGCGTCTGCTGGTGGCCGTAGTTTTCGCCGCGCCCGTCCTGGTGTTGGGTATGTCACATGGCGCTCTGCCGGTGCCGTACTCGCCGTGGATCCAACTCGCCCTCACACTGCCCGTAATCTTCTATTCAGGCGCCCCGTTCTACCTGGCGGCGTGGAAGGCGCTGCGCCACCGCACCGCCAACATGAATTCACTGATCGCGCTGGGCACCGGTGCGGCCTTCCTGTATTCGGTCTACCAGACGCTTCGCGGTCAGCACGAGGTTTACTACGAAGCGGCGGCCGTGATCATCGCGCTCATCCTGCTGGGCCGTATGCTGGAGGCGCGCGCCCGCGGCCAGGCCGGCGAAGCCATCCGTGCCCTGATGGACCTGCAACCGCCCACCGCACGCGTGATTCGCGACGGCTCTGAAGTGGAATTGCCAACCGAAGAGGTGCGCGTGGACGACATGGTGGTGGTGCGGCCCGGCGAGCGCATCGCGGTGGATGGAACGGTGGTGCACGGCGAATCGGCCGTGGATGAATCCATGCTCACCGGTGAGAGCATGCCCGTGGAGAAGCGGCCCGGCGACGCGGTGTTCGCCGGAACCATCAACCGCTCCGGCGGCTTCCGCTATCAGGCGAAAAAAGTGGGGCGAGGCACCACCCTGCAGCAGATGATCGACCTGGTCCAACAGGCGCAGGGCTCGCGCGCCCCGGTCGCCCGGCTGGCCGACGTGGTGAGCGGCTATTTCACCATGGCGGTGCTCGGGGCCGCGCTGATCACGTTCGTCACCTGGCTTTTCCTGGCGCCGTTCGGAGTCGCCATGGTCAACGCCGTGGCGGTCCTGATCATCGCCTGTCCGTGCGCCCTGGGCCTTGCCACCCCCACCGCCATCATGGTCGGGACCGGCCGCGGCGCAGCCCACGGGGTGCTGATCAAAGGCGGCGAAGCCCTGGAGATGGCACACCGGGTCGACACCGTTGTGCTGGATAAGACCGGCACCTTGACGCGCGGCAAACCGCTGGTGACGGCCGTGCTTCCGACGGCCGGGTTTGCCGCCGATGAATTGCTCCGGCTGGCCGCCTCCGCCGAGCGGTATTCCGAGCACCCGCTGGGCCGCGCCATCGTGGAAGCCGCCGCCGGCCGCGGCCTCGCGCTGGAGGAACCGGCCGAATTCGCCGCGCTGTCCGGCCATGGGGTTCGCGCGCGTGTGGGCGGGCGCATGGTGGAGGTGGGCAAGCCCGGCGTCACCGTCACCATCGATGGCGTGCCAGCCGGCAGCATCGAGATCGCCGACACCATTAAGCCGGAAGCCGCCGGGGCGGTGCGCCGCCTGCGAGCGCTGGGTCTGAACGTCTGGATGATTACCGGCGACCGGCGCGGCACCGCCGAGGCCGTGGCCCGGGAAGCCGGAATCGAGCATGTGCTGGCCGAGGTGCTTCCCAGCCAGAAGGTGGCCGAAATCAAGCGGCTACAGGCCGCCGGAAAGCGCGTGGCCATGGTGGGCGACGGCATTAACGACGCGCCCGCCCTGGCGCAGGCGGATCTGGGCATCGCGATGGGCAGCGGCACCGATGTGGCCATGGAAGCCGGCGGTATTATCCTGATGCGTGACGACCTGAACGGCGTCGCCGCAGCCCTGGAGCTTTCGCGCCGCACCATGAGGATCATCCGCCAGAATCTCTTCTGGGCCTTTGCCTATAACGCCCTTGGGATACCGGTGGCGGCGTTGGGGCTGCTCTCGCCGATGCTGGCCTCGGCCGCGATGGCGCTCTCCAGCGTGACGGTGGTAACCAATAGTCTGAGATTGAAATGATGGGGCCGGCATAGCCCCGCGTTTAACACCGATGCAGCCGTGCCTCGTCGTGCGCTTCCCTCCCGCTGCGTCTCCCGTGCCGAAACCCCTGCAACCCCTTCAACTGCGACCCCTCCGACGCTATGGTGCGAAATGTTACAGAAATTACCGTATCGAAATGACTGATGGTGGCGATTAATATTTCTCATGTAATCTTGAGCTCCGTTCTATCCGAGTAGTGATATAGTTCCAGAAACATTAGTTGGTTTCGCCTGAAACCCATGGCCTCATTGACCGGCTTCAGGCGGTAGCTTCTCCCCGATTGCGAAGCGCAAACAACCGAAAAGGGAAGGGGGACGGACATGTTGGTTTCCAAGAAGATCCTGTGCTCAAGACAACTTATCCCGACTGCGGGAGCCATGCTGCTGGCAATGGTTTTTGCCGCTTTGCCGCTGCTCGCTCAGTCATACTACGGCGTGGTACGAGGGCTGGTGGTCGATCAGAACAGCGGCGTACTGGTCAGCGCCAAAGTCACGCTCGTCAACGAAGGAACTTCCGAGCAGCGGGCCACTCTCACCAGCTCCAACGGCGAGTACGTTTTCAATGAGGTGATTCCCGCGACTTATACCGTTGTCTGCGAGACTCCGGGGTTTAAGAAATTTGAGCGGAAGGGCATTGTCGTCGCCACCCAGGGCCAGGTCACGGCAGACTTGAAATTGGAAGTTGGCCAGGTGACCGAGAGCGTCAACGTGGAGGAGCAAGCTCCGCTGGTGGAGAACGCCAACGCTTCGCAGGGCCAGTTGCTCGACAACCAGAAACTGGTCGACCTTCCCAATCTGGGCCGCAACCCGTTCATGATGTCCAAGCTGTCGCAGAATATCGTTCAGGTCGGCCCTCCCGCGTACAATCGCATGGAGGATCAAAGCGGATCTTCCATGATCTCCATTGCCGGCGGCCCCGTTCGCGGCAACAACTACCTGCTCGACGGAATTCCGATCACCGACGCCAACAATCGCGCCATCATTATTCCGGCGCTCGAATCCGTCCAGGAGGTGAAGATCCAGGCCAACACCTACGACGCCGAAATGGCGCGTACCGGCGGCGGGATGTTCAACACGCTGATGAAATCCGGCACTAACACGTACCATGGCAGCTTGTATGGGCACCTGCGCCGCACCGATTGGGATGCCAATGCCTTTTTCAGCAATGCGGCCGGTATTCCCATCACGGACCAGCCCAATACCACGTGGGGCGCGAGCTTCGGCGGCAAAATCAAGATACCTCACGTGTATGACGGAAAAAACAAGACCTTCTTTTTCCTCGGCATTGAGCACTATGACGACTGGTCGTCGGACTCCGCCAACTTTAACCTGCCGACCGTAGCGGAGCGCTCGGGCGATTTTTCGAAGTCCTTCGTGTCGGCCGGCGGGCCGCTGGTGAAAGTTATCGATCCTCTCAACGGCAATCCATTCCCGGGCAACATTATTCCCGCGTCCCGGATTACCGCGGTGGGCGCGGGCATCGCCGCCACGTATCCAAATCCGGCCACCGCGCCGGCCTATTTTGGGGCCAATGACCTTGCCCTATCCAGCTCGCTCAAAGCGCGCGCGGTTCAGTATACGTCCAAATTCGACGAAGATTTCTTTCCCTGGTGGCGGCTCAGCTTGAGCTATTTACGCTACTACTCTCTGGAGCCCGGCGACACCTGGTTTGCCCAGCCTTCCACGCAGAGCGGATGGCGGCTGCAGCGCCGCGTGGATACGACGCAGCTCAACAATATTTTCACCGTCAATCCCACTACGGTTGTCACTGTCCGTTACGGCTTCAACCGATTCCCGAACTTCGACTACAACAGCTCTCAGGGCTACAACATCGCCAGCCTGGGATTCAGCAAGGCGTATGCCAGCACTATCTCGCCGGCCGTGGCCGAATTCCCACAGATCAATATGACGAGCCTCTACTCGCTGGGCGATAGCGGCGACTGGGATTACTATGACGAGGCCTCGCATAATTTCTCCGCCAGCGTAGACAAGTTCGTCGGCCGTCACAGCTTGCGCGGCGGTTTCGACTACCGGAAGCTGGCTACGTCGGGCGCAGGCATCAATTGCACTACGGGCTGCTACACCTTCAACACCAACTCCAGCCTGGTGGGCAGCAACACCGGCGTTGACTTGGCCGACCTGCTATTGGGGCTGCCCTTTGACCGCAATGCCGACACCGCTCAAACCCTGACCAACTACATCCCCTACTACGCCGGGTTCGTGCAGGACAATATCCGCTTTACCAGCAAGCTGACGATTAACCTGGGGATTCGATTTGAGCATGAAGGCGGCGTGCGGGAAAAGAACAACGGGCTGCTGGTGGGTTTCGATACGACAGCCACCAACGCGATCGCCTCGCAGGTGCCCAGCCTTTCCTTGAAGGGCGCCGCGCAATACGCGGGGGTAGGCGGAGCGCCGACCTCGGCGGGCAACTACAACACTCAAAAGTGGGGTCCGCGCGCCGGAGTTGCCTATCAGCTCAACAGCAAAACTGTGCTCCGCGGCGGCTATGGCCTGTTCTGGGCGCCTCAGATCTATCTTGGTGGACCGCTGGCCACTCCCGGCTACGCGAATGTCACCGACATCACGGGCAAATCCACCACCGATGTTTTGACCAATCCCTTCCCGAGCGGGCTGCTGGCCCCGGTTGGCAACTCCCAGGGCGCCGCTGTCGGCATCGGCACCAGTCTGAACAATCTGATTGATCCGAAGACCAGGTCGCCTCGCGTGCATCAGTATTCCATTGACGTGCAGCGGGAGTTGAGGGGTGGCGTCGCCATTGAGGTCGGTTATGTCGGTTCCCATTCTACCCACCTCACTTTGGGCCAGCCCACCGTCAATATCGACGCGCTCAACCCGAGTAACCTGAGCCAGGGAGCGGCCGCCCTGAATGCACCGGTTGCGAACCCCTTCTTTGGTGTGCCGGCGGTGGCCGGGGGCACTTTGTCCGGCTCTACCATCCCCGCCTTCCGTCTGCTGCTGCCTTACCCGGCCTACACGGCGATCAACCTGAAATTCGGCGACAACAACTACGCAAACTATAACTCCATGGTCATTAAGGGCACCAAGCGATTCAGCCATGGCCTTACTTTCCTGAGCACGTTTACGTGGTCCAAGAATATGGATGAGAGTTCCGGCGGCGTGGGAAGCAGTCTCAACGGCAGCCCGGCGGGCGCTCCCCAGAATCCCTATACTTTCGCGGGAGAGTACAGCAACTCCAACGTGGATACTCCGGTCCGCTGGGCCACTTCGCTCTCCTATGAACTTCCTTTCGGGAAGGGCAAGGCGCTCTTGAACACTAGCAGCCGGGCTCTCGATATGCTCGCCGGCGGTTGGGTGATCAACACCGTTTCGGTCTATCAGACGGGCTTCCCGCTGCAAATCTACCAGAACAACGCCAACTCACAATACGGTTACGGCGTGCAACGCCCCAATTCGACCAGCACGTCGCCCGGGACCAGCGGGAGCGTTGAGAGCCGCCTCTACAACTACATCAACCCGGCCGCGTTCTCCGTCGCGCCCGCGGCTTCGTTCGGCAACACGCCGCGCACGTTGGGGAGCTTGCGCGGTCCGGGGCAGAAGAACTGGGACATCTCCATCTTCAAGAACTTCCAGCTTAAAGAGCGGCTCAAGGCGCAATTCCGGGCGGAAGCGCTCAACGCCTTCAACTCGCCCTACTTCTATTCGCCGAACACGAATTTGTCGAGCGGCACCTTCGGACAGATCAACAGTCAGGCGAACTTTGCGCGGCAATCGCAGCTTGCGATTCGGGTTTCGTTCTAGAATTCCAGTAGCTAACTTTGCTATGGGTCTTGGCTGAGCCAAGGCCCATAGCGCACTGCCAGACGGAGTACGTGAAGGCCGCACAGTGCGGCAACGGGCAAGCCGCCCAGTCGGTGGGAGTTGTGCCGCTGCTCATAAGGGACGACTGCCGACGACCCCGGTACCCTTATTGTGACTGGCTGGCGGCAACTCATTGTGACTCTCGAAGTATGCCCTCAGCAAATTCGCTTCGACCTGTTCCGAGTCGGCAACGAATGCGCATTCAAGTATGAAGTCGCTGCCCGAATACATTTCTTCGATCTTTTGCGGACTTTTCTTTCGGACCCGCCCGTGTTGAAGAGCCGGCCAGGCCCGCCATTCCCGGACCGATACCTTGCTTGCCCCCGCGCTTGCCACCACCGGACTGACCGATATATACGACGTTAGAGTGTCCCTGAACCCTTGGTATTGGGCGCGGAGCGCGGATTACATACACGCCACGCTCGGCAGGAATCCGGGGATCAGAAGTCTTAAGGCTCTTAAAGTTGCTGGCTGGATATGACCAGCGCCGCCAGCGCATCCTTGCACACTGCTGCTCGAACTGGTCCGCCATATTCTTTCCCGATAGGTACATATTAGCAGTCCAGCCTCGGCCGGGTCGCCAAACCGCCGATCTGGCGATAATCTGGGCTGGTTTGCCGCGCTGCGGGCAGACCGCTCTCAGCGTCAGTGATCGGCGCTAAACTAATTCCTAAGGGACGATTGTCGCCATGGATGCTTTGGTGAAGAGGCTGGATGCCAGGCTGCGCGAGTGGAAACCGGAAATGGCGGCCCAGGTGCGCGAGCGCGTGGCAGAGGTCATCGAACTCGCCGACCAGGACGTTCTCGATCTGATGCGCCCGCGCGCGATTGAACAGGAGGTCCTGGACCTGCTCGATGAGCCCACAACCAGGTGAAGTTTGGTTGGCCGACCTGGGGCTCGCCGCGAAAACGCGGCCCTGGTGATTGTATCGCGTCATGATCCCAACCCGCCCCGGGCGCTCGTGTTGTACGTACCTCTCACCACGCAGAACAGGCTCACCGTACGAAGTACCCCTCCTACGATTTCCGTTCCTTGACCGGGACTCGGTAGCCAACGTTCAAGGACTTGCGTCGATATCGACTGTGCGGTTGGAACGTAAACTCGGCCGACTTCCAAAAGACGTGATGACAAAGCTGAAGATCGCATTGGCATTCGCCCTCGACCCGGAATTCGAAACCCAGTAAATCTTGGCTGGACGGTCCTTGAGCGACGCAGCATTCGTAGCCGTCTACGCCTCGTACTTCTTCAACTCGTACTTGCCCACCGCGGCCCTGTGAACTTCATCCGGTCCATCGGCCAGGCGTAGCGTTCGCGTGTTGGCCCAGGCATGCGCCAAATGGAAGTCTTGCGACACTCCCCCGCCGCCGTGCGCCTGAACGGCGCGGTCCAACACGCGCAACGCCATGTTCGGCGTCACCACTTTGATCATGGCGATCTCCGCGCGCGCCGCCTTGTTGCCCACGGTATCCATCATGTACGCGGCCTTCAGCACCAGCAACCGCACCTGGTCGATTTCCATTCGCGACTCCGCAATCTCCGCCCGAATGGTCCCCTGCTCCGCCAGCGTCTTCCCGAATGCCACGCGCTGCCGCACCCGCCGGCACATGGCCTCCAGCGCGCGCTCCGCCACGCCAATCAGCCGCATGCAGTGGTGAATCCGCCCCGGCCCCAGCCGCCCCTGGGCAATCTCGAAGCCGCGGCCTTCCCCCAGCAGCAGATTCCCGGCCGGCACCCGCACGTTTTCGAAAATCACTTCCCCGTGCCCGTGCGGCGCATGGTCGTAGCCGAATACGTGGAGCATCCGCCGTATCTTCACACCCGCCGCGTCCATCGGCACCACGATCATCGACTGTTGCTTATGGCGCGCCGCCAATGGGTCGGTCTTGCCCATAACAATCGCCAGCTTGCACCGCGGATCGCCCGCACCCGACGACCACCACTTGTGCCCATCCACCACGTATTCATCGCCATCGCGCACCATGCGCGCCGCTATGTTGGTGGCATCCGACGAGGCCACGTTCGGCTCTGTCATGGCGTAGCACGACCTGATCTCGCCCGCCAGCAGCGGTTTCAGCCAGCGCTCCTTCAGCCCCGGCGAACCGTAGCGCTCCAGCACCTCCATGTTTCCGGTATCGGGCGCGGAGCAGTTGAACACCTCGGGCGCCATGATGGACCGCCCCATGATCTCGCACAGCGGCGCATACTCCAGGTTGGTGAGACCGGCGCCCGCATCGCTCTCCGGCAGAAACAGGTTCCACAAGCCCGCCGCCCGCGCCTTCGGCTTCAGCTCTTCGATTACGGGCACCGGTTGCCAGCGGTCCGGGCCCGCTACGTGCTGTTCATACCGGGCTTCGTTGGGGTAGATGTGCTGTTCCATGAACGCGCCCAGGCGTTTCTGGAGATCTTTCACTTTGTTAGGGAATTCGAAGTTCATGAAGTGCTCTCCGTTAACCGCTCTCCGTTCGCGGGGCAGGCGGATCGCCAATCCGCCGCAGGTTAACAACCTGCCCCACAAGTGCCGCCGCCAAGCGCACCAGGCCTCTGGTCCGTTGGTCGAAATGCCGGAACCTTTCGTCCTGCGTTTGCCCGCAATGGAAGCGCTGGTAGATCTGCTGGATGATCACGGCCAGTTTGAAGACACCCAGCACCTCGTAGTAACCGAGATGGGTCAGGTCCCGCCCTGTCCGTTCGGCGTACCGGTTCACGAACTGGTCGCGAGTATACCAACCCGGCTGGGCCGTGATGGACGCCGTCTCGCCGCCTTCGGGTTGAGGCGCATTTGCCCACGACCAATAGCACAGCGTCAAACCGAGGTCGGACAACGGGTCGCCAATCGTCGCCATCTCCCAATCCAGCACGGCTTCGATGGGCCATGCCTGCTCTACCGAAAGCTGCGCCACCGATAGCTGCTCCACCGAAAGCATCAGGTTGTCCAGCTTGTAATCGTTGTGGATCAGCGTGGTCTCGGTGGAACGCGGAACCCGCGCGCCCAGCCACTCCACTACCCGATCCATCTCCGGCAGGTCTTCCGTTTTGGCCCGGTTCCAGCGCTCCGCCCATCCGCGAACCTGCCGCTCCACGTAGCCCTCGGGTTTTCCCAACGAACGGAGCGGCTCCTGCGAGACGTCAATCGCGTGCAGCCGGACCAGGCAATCCACGAAGCCCTCGCTCACGCGCTCGGGGAAATGCGGGACCGCCGCCAGTGCATCCGGCACACGGTCTCGCAAGATGACCCCTCGCCGCCGCTCCATCAGGAAGAACGGCGCGCCCAGCACCGCAGGGTCCTGGCACAAATGGTAGACCGCGGGTGTCTCGGCAAAGTGGGGATGCACCGCGTGCAGCACACGATATTCCCGCACCATATCATGCGCTTTAGGCGCCACCGGCCCGAGCGGCGCGCGCCGCAGCACGTACTCGCGATCCCCGGCTTTCAGCAAATAGGTCAGATTGGAGTGCCCGCCGGGAAACTGCTCCACGGCCAAACTGTCAACCATCAGGCTGCCGTCGAACCCCTCGACCTTGCCCCGCAGATACTCCCGCAAGGCGGCGGTGTTCAACTCCTCGCCCGCCCGAATCGCCGTGGTCTCACCCGATTTCAAGAGCGGCCTTTCCCAGAATCTTGCGTTCCGTGAAATCGGGCATGCGGGTAGTTTCCGAGCGGTCACGCGGCGCCTCCGGAAGCGGATAGGTCTTCGACACTGCGGGCCGGATCATCTCCTCGCCCTGCATTCTTTCGAGCAGCGGGACCTCAGCCCAGACCATGCTTTCGGGATCGACCCGTTTACGAACCGGCCATGCGCGCATCACCATTATTATGGCGCTTTCGGCACGGCGCTGATCGACTCCCTGATCGAGTCCCCTGAAGGGTTACCCTGGGCCCTCGGGCCGGTCAGCTTGCCGCGGGTTTGGGGCGAAGCCCGATTGGCAGTTATTGCACGGTTGGGCGCAGGATCACCAGACGCCGTGGAGTTGCCGTTCCCGAGCAAGGATCGGGCGCGAGAGATAATCGTTGCGCACGAATGAACCGTCTTGATGTGAGGAACTCCGGGTTCAATCCCGCCGCGAGGGGGAGAAAACCAGGAGCGGTGTCAGGGCTTCGGGAGTGAGGCACCGCACCGGAGATCCGCGAAATCCCTTCGGGTCGCGTGTCACGATGTAATCGCAACCTGCCAACCGCGCGGATGCGGCGGTTACCGCGTCTTCAAAGTTCGAAAAAGACAAGTGCAGTGCCTCTTGAATGACTGCGGAATCAACGGCCGCTACACCGAAGACCCTCAACATTGCGGTGCCGACTCGCATGGTCTTCGCGGCATCCAGTTCTTTTCGGACCAGATAGTGGATCGTAGTCACCGCGTGAGCGGCCAGCAGTCCTTCCGAAACGCCTGTCTCGACAGCGGCCCACGCCGCCGCGCTTGCCTCCGCGTGAGGTTTCCGGTCAAGCAGAACATCCAGGACCACATTGATATCGAAAAGTACTTTCTTCATCGAAGCACTTAGTTCATCGAAACACTTAGTTTATCGATACTTGGCCGCCAGATGCTTCCTGTACTCGCCAATATCCGCCTTCTTGAGAGACCCTCGCACCGAACGCAGAATCGGGGCGTCCCGTTTGGCTGGAACAGGCGGCCCGGCAACCGCGGCAAGGTAAGCCTCGACCATCTCCGATATGGAGACGCCCCGCTGCTTGGCGTAGCCCTTCGCGCTTGAAACCACACGGTCATCGACACTCAAAGTGAGCTTGGACATGTACGTATTGTATCACGAAACTGATACGTACCAGTTCGACAATGCCAGCCGCCCAAAACAGACCTCTGGCATGATGATTGAGGGGGAAGCGCTCATTCCATGGCTGACTTCATCGCAATTGACGTTGGAAGCTCGTTCATTAAAGCCGCCATTCTCGACCTGGACGGGCTGGAGCTTCGCCACACCCTGCGCGTGCCCTTCCCCGCCTTCGTGCCCGGACTGCCGCCGCTCCATCGCGAGGTTGCGCCCGCCGCCATCCTGTCCGCCGTCGAAGATCTGCTGGCTGGCGCCCTCCCGCACGCACCGCGCTGCGACGGTCTGGTGGTCTGCGGCCAGATGCAGGGCTTCGTGTTGGTGGATGGCCGCGGCGAGCCCGTGTCCAACTACATCTCCTGGCTGGATCAGCGGGTCACCCCCGCTGAATTCGACGAGTTCGCCACGCACGTCACGCCCCAGCACCGCCGCGAACTCGGCAACGAGTTCCGCCCCGGCATCGCGCTTCCGCTGCTCTACTGGCTGCGCCGCCACGGGGCGTTGCCGACCGGTGTGCCGACCGGCGAAGCCACGCCGGTTTCCATCGCCGATTTCGTGGTGTCGCGTCTCTCGAACGCGCCCGCGGTCATGAACCCCACCCAGGCCTCGGCGTTCGGCGCCCTCCGCATCGCGGACATGTGCTGGCACGAAGAAGTCATCGGCCGCCTGGGCCTGGACTCGCTGCGCTGGCCGGAGGTGGTACCCACGGGATCGCTGGCCGGCACGTGGCACGGAGTGCCCTGTTATGCATCCGTCGGCGACCAGCAGTGCGCCATCGCCGGGGCGCTGCTGGATGACGACGAACTCTCCGTCAACATCGGCACCGGCTCGCAACTTTCCTTGATTCAAGGCACCCCGATCGACGACGGCCCCGCTTCCACTCCCCTCCAACTGCGGCCCTACTTCGACGGCCGATTCCTCCGCACCATCACCCACATTCCCGGCGGACGCGCCCTGGCCGCGCTGGTCGGCCTCCTCACCGAATTGGGCGGCGCGTCCGAAGAGGAGTCCTGGCGCCGTATTGAGCCCGCCGTGGCGGCTGTCACGGCCACCGACCTGCGAGCCAACACCGCCTTTTTTCCCGGCCCTTGCGGCCACGGCGGCGCCCTGGAAAACCTGCACGAAGGCAACATGACGGCCGGCCACGTCTTCCGCGCCGTCTTCGAATCCATGGCCCGCAACTACGAGATCTGCGGGCGCCGTCTGGATCCGGAAGGTGTCGCCACGCACGCGGTCTTTTCCGGCGGAGTGGCGCGGCGTCTGCCCATCCTTCGGGAACTCACGGCCGCGGAACTCGGCATGGGCTACCGGCTCTCACCGCATCCGGAAGATACTCTGTTCGGGTTGATGGTGGTGGCGCTGGCGTTCCGCCACGGCACCAGCGTATGCGAGGCCACGGAGGACGTGCGCGCCAGCCAACCGACCCAGGCCAGGAGGCCCGAGCTGCGGTTGACCGCGGACAATGCGAGTGGGTACCTGGTGGCCCGCGATGTGCCCCGCCCGCGGGAGGTTCGCGAACTCGGAGGCGGGGTCTCCAATACCGTGCTGCTGGTGGACTTGGGCGGTCTGCGGCTGGTGCTGAAGCAATCGCTGCACAAACTGCGCGTCGAGCAGGACTGGTTTTCCGACCCCGACCGCATCTTCCGCGAATCGGCCGCGCTGATACGCCTGGCGCCGCACCTGCCGTCCGGCAGCTTGCCCGAAGTCTGCTTCGAAGACCACGTGAACCGTGTCTTCGCCATGACCGCCGCGCCACCCGAGGCCGAAACCTGGAAGACCCTCCTGCTGCGGGGCGAAGTCAGTACCGCAATCGCCGCCACCATCGGCGGGTTACTTGCCGCCATCTGGCGCGCCAGTTGGCGCCCAAGTTCGGGCAACTCCGAATGGGAAGCCGAATTCGGCGACCAGACGGTCTTCCGCGAGTTGCGCCTGGACCCCTACTACCGCGCCACCGCGCTGCGCCACCCGGACCTTGCCAGCCGCATCGAGAGCCTCATGCACGAATCGGCGGCGCGCCGGCTGGCCCTGGTTCACGGCGATTGGAGCCCCAAGAATTTCCTGATCGCCGGCGGCTCCGTCATGGCCATCGATTTCGAAGTCATCCACTTCGGCGATCCGTCCTTCGATACAGCGTTCCTGGTCAACCACCTTGTCCTGAAGTCGTTTCTGCAACCCGGCAACCGGGCTGCCTATCAGGCCGCTGCGGTCTGCTTTTTCGACGCGGCGCGCCAGGGTCTGCCTCAACCGGGCCTGCCCCGACCGGGCCTGCCCGAAGCTGATGCACGATACGGGGCCGCCTGGCTGGAGCCGGCGACCCTCGCCCACCTCGGTGCGCTGATGCTGGCGCGCGTGGATGGCAAATCGCCCGCCGAGTATCTCGACACCGGCCTGCAAGCCCGCGTCCGCAGCCTGGCGCGCGATCTGATTTTGTGCCCGCCCGCCACCATCGAAGAGGTCTTCGCTCGCATATGAGACCAGCTGTATGAGTTTAGCCATCGAAGCCATCCACGCCACCGAAGTGCTGGATTCGCGGGGCAACCCCACCGTCTCCGCCGAGGTACGGCTGGCGGATGGCGCCACCGCCGAGGCCAGCGTGCCTTCCGGCGCATCCACCGGCAGCCACGAAGCGGTGGAACTTCGCGATGGCGACCCGCGCCGCTACGAGGGCCGCGGCGTACTGCGCGCCGTTGGCAACGTGAACCAAATCCTGGCGCCGGAACTGTGCGGAATGGATGCGTCCGGGCAAGCTGCCATCGACGCCCGAATGATTGAGCTCGACGGGACGCCCAACAAGTCGCGCCTGGGCGCCAACGCCATCCTGGCAGTCTCCTGCGCGGTAGCGCGCGCTGCCGCCGGGGCCCGCCGAATGCCGCTGTGGCGCTATCTGGCCGACGGCCGCCGCGCCGTTCTGCCGGTCCCGCTGATCAACCCGATGGTCAACATCCTCTCCGGCGGCCTCCACGCCGGCAGCCACATCGAGTTCCAGGATTTCCTGATCGTCCCGCGCGGTTTCACGACGTACGCGGAGGCGTTGGAGGCCATCGTTACCGTTCACCGCGCCGCCCGCCGGGTCATCGAAGGTCGCGGCCTGCTGCTCACCGGCGTGGCTGACGAGGGCGGCTGGGGTCCCCGGTTCCAAAGCAACGAAGAGGCGCTCGAAATCCTCAGCGAAGCCATCCAGGTCAGCGGCTACGGCTCATTCAATTCGTCCCACGGCGCGGCTACTTCGTCCCACAGCACGGCTACTTCATCCGACAGCGCGGCTACTTCGTCCCACAGCGCGGCTGGCCCCCAGATGGCCATCGCCATCGACGCCGCCTCCACGCACTTCTGGCGCGACGGCGCCTACGCGCTGGCGAGCGAAGGCCGCGTGCTTTCATCCGACGGCATGATCGCGCTGCTGGAGCGGTGGGTCGCCAGGTATCCCGTGGTTTCCATTGAAGACGGCCTCGCCGAAGACGATTGGGAGGGATGGCGAACCCTCACCGGTTCCCTTGGCAACAGCGTCCAACTGATAGGCGATGACCTGTTCGTCACCAACCTCGACCGCCTGAACCGCGGTATCGCCAGCGGCGTAGCGAACTCGGTCCTGGTGAAAATGAATCAAGCCGGAACCCTCACCGAAACCTTCGCCGTAATCGATCGCGCCCGCGAGGCTGGCTATGGCGCCGTCATCTCCGCGCGCTCCGGCGAGACCGAGGACGCCTTCCTGGCCGATCTCGCCGTGGCGTCCGGAGCGGGCCAAATCAAAGTAGGCTCCGTGCGCACGTCCGAGCGCCTGGCTAAGTATAATCGGTTATTGAAACTGGAGGCGGAGGTGTAACCATGACCCCCCAGGCTGCCTCACTGTGGTTTCTCCCCTTCGCTCCTCATTCCGTCTCGCGAGTATACCTTAGCCGCCCGTACAGTTCCCCCGGCAGCCTATGTTCTACTTCGGGCGTGATTAAACCGGCGGCATCCATAGCGCGAATGTGAACCCGATCCTTATCTCGATACGCACTCAGCTTCATCTGCACCAGATCGGCAACCGGAATCACAAATACCTGCCGCCCCAGTACCGCCTTCCTTTCTGGTTGGATCGACGGATTTGGCGCCGCCTGGTTCGGTTTTACCCTTTCTCCGCTGAAGATCAGATGAACGGCGTTTTTGGCACTGTCGGATGGACCGTGCAAAAGCATGTCGAGGCCGGCGGCGTGCCGGAAGCGAAACCCCTGCCGGGCCGCGATCTCTTTCACCTTTTCCAAATCGGAACGCTGAATCATCACGTCCACGTCGCGAGTCAGCGTGGATTGCCCGGGATCCGCTTCTTCCACGTGAACCAATACGGCCATGCCGCCAATCAATTCGTGCGGCACGTTCGCGGCCATCAAGGGATCCGTGATTCGGTGTAACACCCCCACCAGATCGAACAGGCGCTGCTCGAACATGAGATTCACCACATCCCCTCTCCGCGCAGTATCTCGGATGAACTGCTCGAAACTGAGCGGATCAGTCTCAGACCAGCCGCGATCGCCCGGCATAAGACTATTATGCGGTCTCCCGCAGCCGATCCAGGAACCGGAACAGCGCCACCGCCACCACCGCATTCAGCGCCGCCACTGCCAGTGTCTTCTCCCACTCGAACACCAGTTGCTGCTGCCCCAACAGAGCCCGCGCCATCACCCAATAGAAAAACTGGTGGAACATGTAAAAGAAAAACGCCAGCACCAAACGCAACAGGGCGTGATCCACGTCCAGCCGAACCCCTACCGACGCTGCAAAGTAGCCTACCAGGGTCTTCACGATTCCGTACATTCCCAACGGCGTCTTTTGCGACAGCGAGTCCTGCGCCAGCCCCACCAGCGCCCCGATCGCCAGGCCGCTGATCTGGTTCCGCCGCATCAGCGCGAAGTAGATCACCACCAGCAGCGGCATTTCCAGGAATTTCAGAAACGGGAAGAACATCGGGACATACACCTGGAACAGAATCGCCGCCAGCGGCACCAAAACCATTACCCAGGCACGGAACCGCGAGACCTGACCTTCCCTCTGGCTGTTGAGGAGAATGCGGTCATCCGAGTAGGACATTAGTGGGGCGGGCCTCCGGGCGGTGTGCCCGCAGGCTGATTGGCGCGCCGGCCCGCCGCGTCGGGTGTCACCGCGGGCGGTGTCGCCGGTGGGTTCCCGGGGGTGTTCGGTGATGGCGGCTTCGGCGACGGTGGCTTTGGCGACGGTGTCGGGGGCGCGGCGCCCGTCGTGTTGGGCGTCGCGCCCGGCACTGGCAATTTAGTGAAGTCCGGCAGCTTGATGCCCGGCCCACCTTCGCCGAACGTATGGTGCTGCGCTTCGGCCGCCGCTTTGTAGATGGCCCGCAGCTTGTCCGCCTCGGTACCCGTCGGGCCCGGCGTCGCCTCCACCGCCTGGCCGGCGGCCGTGCCGGGACTGCTCGGCGGCGCGGGAGCAATGTACACCGGCTGCGAAACCGGCGGCATATCCGGTATCGCCTGGTGCGCCCCCTGCACCACAATCAGCACGTCCTCCAGCCCTCGTTGCAGCCCGCTCGGCTCAACCAGAATCTCCTTGAATGGCTGCGCGGGGCCAACCGCTTTCACCACGCCCACCGGGAAACCGCGAGGAAAGATGCGGTCGTCACCCGATGTAAAGAGCATTTCGCCCGACTCAATCTTTTCCTCGAAGGCGACGTAGTCCATCCGGCACATGGGAGTGCCCTGCCCCTTGAGCGTGCCGTGAACCAGGTTCTTCTGCGAGATGACGCCGGCCGCGAAATCGGCATCCGTAACCAGCAGCACTTCCGACGCCGTCGGATAAGCCGCGATCACCTTGCCCACGATGCCATCCGGCGTAACCACTCCCATGCCGCGCTGCACGCCGGAAAGCGTTCCGCGGTCCACGTAAACCACCTTCGAATTCGATACCGCGCCCACCATGAAAATGGTTGCCGCCACCATCTTCGACGCCGTGCCTTGCTGAAACACCTCCAGCGCCTTGGCGCGGTCCGCCCGGTTCAGTTCGTTCTTCAGAAAGATGTTGTCCAGCTTGATCCGGTCCAGCTCCGCCTGCAGGCGGCGATTCTCGGCGCTGGTATCGTGCAACAGGATGTAGTTGTGGAGAAAACCCGAACCGCCGCCCCGCAGGCCTTCCACCAGCCGCGCCACCGGGGACACCGCGGTCACCGTCCAGACGCGGATCAGCGGCACGTCCGCATTGTTCTTCACCTGAATGGCCAGCAGCACAAGCTGCGCGAAGATGACGAGCAGCAGAACCGTGATGTTCCGGTACCGGTTGAGTAACGACTCCATCGGCAAAAAGCCTTCAGCGATCAGCGATCAGCTACCAGCTAAACCGAGACCCGGGGTGGCCTTGGCTGAAAGCTGATGGCTGATCGCTGACAACTATTCTCAGTCTATCGAAATCTTGCGCAACAGCCGGAAATCGCTGAGCATGCGGCCCGTGCCCAGCACCACCGAAGCCAGGGGATCGTCGGCAATCGAAACCGGCAGCCCCGTCTCTTCCCTGATGCGCTTGTCGAGGTTCTTCAGCATGGCGCCGCCGCCTGTCAGCACGATGCCGCGGTCGCTGATATCGGCGCTGAGCTCCGGCGGTGTCCGCTCCAGCGCCACCCGGATGGCGTTCACGATGGTGGCCACGCATTCCGAAAGCGCTTCGCGGATTTCCTCGTCGCCAATCGTAATCGTGCGGGGCACACCTTCGATCAGGTTGCGGCCCTTGATCTCCATGGTCAGCGGCCGGTCCAGCGGAAACGCCGACCCCACTTCAATCTTGATGGCCTCCGCCGTGCGCTCTCCGATCAGCAGGTTGTACTTGCGCTTGAGGAATTGCATCACGGCGTCGTCCATCTCATTGCCCGCCACCCGCACCGAGCGCGAGTAGACGATGCCGGAGAGCGAAATTACGGCCACGTCCGTGGTGCCGCCGCCGATATCCACCACCATATTTCCGGATGGCTCGGTGATAGGCAAACCCGCGCCGATGGCCGCCACCATGGCCTGCTCCACCAGGTGTACCTCGCTGGCCTTCGCGCGATAGGCCGAATCCATCACGGCCCGTTTCTCCACTTGGGTGATCTCGCTCGGCACCCCGATTACGATGCGGGGGTGCACTAGCATCTTGCGTCCGTGCGCCTTCTGAATGAAGTAATTCAGCATGCGCTCGGTAACTTTGAAATCGGCGATCACGCCGTCTTTCATCGGCTTGATGGCGACGATGTTGCCGGGCGTGCGCCCCAGCATTTCCTTCGCTTCCTTGCCGACGGCTTCTACCTCACCAGTGTTCTTGTTGATGGCGACGATGGATGGTTCGTTGACAACGATGCCCTTGCCCTTGGCATAGACAAGCGTATTGGCGGTCCCCAAATCGATGGCGAGGTCCGACGAAAATAGGCTGAAAAGAGAGCGTAAATTCATTTAAATAAAGGTGGTTTGCCTCGGAAAGGAAGTCCACATGCATGGTAACACACATATGCCCGGGGGCTCTTTCGCCGCAAAACGGGGACGGCGACCAACTCCCGCCCTTTGGAATTGGTCGTTGTCCCCGAGTTGCCCTCTGCGCCCGGGCGCCGTCCTCCGAATTCTGCAATTGCCGTGGTTCCATAAACCGTTAGCGTGGGTTCACGATTACAGCCCGGATCACAGCCACGCGGGTCTCGCCCTTACCCAGGCTCGGCTTATATAGCCCGTAGGTCTTGCCGTTGCCCACAGCCACTTGCACCAACGCGCAGTCCGTACCTGAGCATTCAAACGTAAGCGTCGGGACGCCTCCGGCCTGCTGAGTGTTGTGCGGATACGGAATCGTCAGAACCGAGCGATGCGTGTCCTCGTTGATCAGCCTGAACACCTCGGTGCTCATCGAACTGTCCTCATACAGGCGATAGGAGCCCGCGGTCATCACCGTGCCGGCTGCCCGAAACCCGAAGGGGATTTCCGCCTTAAGTGTCTGCGCCCCAGCCACGCCAGCCGCAACCATTAGAGCCGCAGCCGCGATCGTCATTTTCTTCGTCAAGTTTTTCATCGTCTTATCCTCCGTTCGGGTTCGCTGCTGCGTTCCCGACTACGCCTAAAGAGAATGCACTCCTGCCGCCAAACGAATCAGCCATCGGCCGCGATCTGTAAGTGTTTGAGAACGCGGCAACCTGGAATTCCGCAGCCGCAAAACGGGCGGCTTTTGTGAACCGTTCGGTTCGGGCGCGTGAACCGATTGGCGACGCCCGCAGAAGGCCCAATAAGTACGGAGCGCGCGACGCCGCGCGGCAACGGGAAGGCCGCCCTCCCACGCCCTGCCCTACCCCATCGCAAGAGCGGCATCTTGTTGGTGCTTCGTCAATCCATCCGGGACTGGAGCAGGCATGGCAGGATATGGTATGACCGGCGACCTGCAATAGCCCGGCTTGCTGCTCCCGACGACGATCCACTTAATTCGGACACGAAAAAGCGGCGCCGCCGGGCTCCCCACTGGGTCCGGCGGCGCCGCTCCTCCGAATTTCGATTAACTATTCGTCCGCTAAAGCTCGCGCGCGTTCACCTGTACCGCACGGATCACGGCCGTAACCAGCAATTCCGCACGGCGTAAATCCATCGCATTTCTTGACCGTTCGGTTTCGCGCGCGTGAACCGAACGTCGACGCCCTTTCAGAGCACGCGCCGCCCGCTGCCTAAGCCCGGGTGAGGGTCGGGCACCGTTTATCGCGCCTCGGATACCAAACTCGGCCGCAACGCCGCCATCAAAGTCCTGGCCGACTCCTGCGCGCAGGACCCCGGAGGCGACGCAAAAGGTTCGACGAGCCGCAGCGGCGCGCATGCCCACGCCGGAAAGTGACGCAGCAAAAACGGGGACGGCCACCAATTCCGCCTTTGGAGTTTGATGGCCGTCCCCGTTTTGCCCAATTCAAGTAGCCCTCTAAACCGTTAGCGCGCATTCACCAGTACCGCGCGGATCACTGCCAGGCGGGTGTCCTCTCCCTTCTCCATTTTGGGCTTCCAGATCTGGTAATTCTGGCCGCTGCCGGGCGCCACCCGGACCAGCGCGCAGTTCGCGCCGGAGCATTCAAACGTCAGCGATGCCGCGGCCTCTCCACGCTTTTGGGTGTTGTTGGCATAGGGCATAGTCAGAACCGAGCGGTGCGTATCCTCGTGGGTCAGTTTGAACACCGTGACGCCGCTCGATGAGGTGATGTCGTTCACCCAATACGAACCCGCGGGCATCACCGTGTTGGATACGCGGAACCCGAACGGGACTTCCGCTTTGATTGTTTGCGCCCCAGCTACGCCAGCCGCAACTATCAGTGCCGCAGCCGCGATCGTCATTTTCGTCGTCAAGTTTTTCATCGTCTTATCCTCCGTTCGGGTTCGCTGCTGCGTTCCCGACTACGCATCCGGATAATGCACTCCTCCCGCCAAATGATTCAAGCCGCCGCCGCCATCGCAAACGTATGAAAATGCGTTCATCGGGAAGGCGGCAGGCCGCAAATGCAGCGTTTTTGCGAACCGTTCGGTTCGCGGCCGTGAACCGAAGGGTGACACCGCTTCTGTTAGACTCTAACGAGTCGCGCTGGCGTGTAGCGCCCCGGCAACATGACCCCGCCACGGACCATCGCGCACTACCGCATCGCATTTTCCGCTCTGGATGCCCGATGGCGCAAGCACATCGTTTTTGGGCAGTTCGTTGCAAGCGGCAGCGACGAATATGGAATCTGGTGGATCCGCTACGATGGCTCAGGCCAGCCGGAGAAGCTGCTCGGCTCGAAGGAACGCTTGGACCCGTCCTCGCTTTCACCCGACGGCCGCCTCCTGGCTTTCGGTTTACACGACCCCGGCACAGGCGACCATATCTGGACGCTGCCGTCGGACCTGAGCGACCCCGACCATCCCAAGCTGGGCAAGCCGGAGCCGTTTCCGCGAGAGCCAGACAACCAGTGGGATGCGGCCTTCTCTACCGATGGGCGCTGGTTGGCCTACACGTCGTTTCAATCGGCGGGTGCACAGGTGTTTGTGCAGCCCTTTCCGGCGAGTCCCTCCGGGGGCAAATGGCTGATTTCGGCAGGCTCCGGCCGGTTCCCCATCTGGTCGCCAAACGGGCGGGAACTGTTCTATTTGAGCGATTCCGACAACCGCATCATGGTTGCCGGCTACACGGCCAAGGGGGATTCGTTTGTGCCGGAAAAACCGCGGCAGTGGTCGCCGACGCCCATCGCCCGAATGGGTGTTTTCCGTCCCCTGAGTCTGGCGCCTGACGGCAAGCGCATCGTGGTGTTCTCCGTGGTATCGGAAACACCAGGCGACGACAAAGCTTCGGTCCACGTCACCGTGCTGCTGAACTTCTTCGACGAACTGCGGCGGCGCATGCCAAAATAAAAAACGGCGCCGCCGGGATGCCCTCTGGCCCCGGCGGCGCCGCTCCTCCGAATTCTTCCATCGCAGTCGTTCTCTGAACCGTTAGCGCGCGTTCACCAGGACCGCGCGGATCACAGCCAGTCGGGAGTCCTCGCCCTTCTCCATCTTGGGCTTCCAGATCTTGTAACTATCGCCGCTGCCGGGAGCCAGGCTGACCAGCGCGCAGGTCGAGCCTGAGCATTCGAAAGTCAACGATGCCGCGGTCTCGCCCTTGTTCTGGATGTTGTGCGCATAAGGCAGGGTCATAATCGAGTGGTGCGTGTCCTCGTTGGTCAGTGTGAACAATGCCACTCCCGCCGAGGTGTTCGCATTCACCCGGTACGAACCGGCGGGCATCACCGTGCCGGCCACGCGGAACCCGAAGGGGACTTCCGCTTTGATTGTCTGCGCCCCAGCCACGCCGGCCGCAACCACTAGTGCCGCAGCCGCGATCATCATTTTCGTCGTCAAGTTTTTCATCGTCTTATCCTCCGTTCGGGTTCGCTGCTGCGTTCCCGACTACGCATCCGGATAATGCACTCCTCCCACCAAACGATTCAACCGACCGCCGCTATCTGTAAATGTTTGAAAATGCGGTAACCCGAAATGCGGCGCACCGCAAATGCACCCTTTTTCGAACCGTTCGGTTCACGCGCCCGAACCAGGCGGTTCATTGCCTCCGCCCGTACCTCGCAAGAAACACAGGCCAGAAGGCCCGTGCTACGATACACTGGCAGCGCCGTCCGCTGTGAGGCACGGCAAAAATGGATGCGGAATTCATCGTCGTAAGTGGAGAGCTTTTGGGCGCCCGGTATCCCCTGAGCCCTGCCGAACTGCGCATCGGCCGCGCTGATTCCTGCACCATCCGCCTGGCCGATTCCGACGTCGCCTGGGAACACGCCGCCGTACGCCAACGCGATGGCCGCTACCACATCGCCGATCGCCGTTCCGGCGCCGGAACCTACGTCAACGGCATGCGCGTCACCGATCACTGCTTGGAGCCCGGCGACCAGATCGGCATTGGTGAAACCGTCCTGATGTATCGCGAAGGCGCCGCCGAGATCTCCGACAACTCCCAGCACCACGCCCTGCTCCGCGCCTGCGCGCTGCTTTTCCTGTTTCGCGCCTTCGCCCTGTCCCAGAGCGGCACCCACCGGGCGGCGCTCGAAAAGCAGATCCTGCGCCTCATCGGCGATCTGGTGCCGTTGGCCGGCGGCGCCATCCTGCTGGGACACGACGCCGCCGAGTTGCGCACTGCCGCCCGCGAACACGATGGCCTGGGCTTTTTCCATAACGGCCCGCTGCCGGCCGGAGACGTCGCCGACCGCCTCTGCCGCGAAGGCGCCGTCATCTTGCCCGATCGCCTCACCGTGGCGCTGGCCCTCTACGTTCGCGGCGCCGTTTCGGGCGCGCTGGCCGCGTGGTTCGGCCCGGAAGAGGCCGCCAACTTCGAACATCACCGCGAGACTCTGAGCGCCATCGGCACCCTGGCTGCCGCGGCGTTGGAGACGGCGCGCGAAGTGGAGCGCCTCCAGTCCGTCAACGCGCTGCTGCTCGAACGCATCGCCGCCGGCGAAAGCGGAATCGTTGGCGAGAGCCCGGCCGTCCTCAAACTGCTCCAGATGATTGGCCGTCTGGCGCCCCAGGACACCTCTGTTCTGGTCCTCGGCGAAAGCGGAACCGGCAAGGAACTCGTGGCCCGAGCCCTGCACCGCCAAAGCCCGCGAGCGCCCAAACCGTTCGTCGCCATCAACTGCGCCGCGCTCACCGAGAGCCTGCTCGAAAGCGAACTCTTCGGCCATGAAAAGGGCGCGTTCACCGGCGCCGTGGCGCAGAAGAAAGGCAAGCTGGAGATCGCCGATGGTGGCACGGTCTTCCTGGATGAGATCGGCGAACTGGCCCTCAACCTCCAGGCGAAACTGCTTCGCGTTCTGCAGCAGCGCGAGTTCGAACACGTCGGCGGCACACGCACCCTCAAGCTTGATGTTCGTCTGGTAGCCGCCACCAATCGCGACCTGCAGACCGAGGTCCGCATCGGCAAGTTCCGCGAAGACCTGTATCACCGGCTCAACGTGGTGACCCTGCGGGTGCCGGCGCTACGCGAGCGCGCCAGCGACATCCCCACCCTGGCCCGCTATTTTCTGGACCGCACCGCCGCCCGGTGCCGCCGCCGGGTGGCCACTATCTCACCCGAGGCCGAGCGCTACCTGGACGGCTACGGGTGGCCTGGCAACGTCCGCGAACTGGAGAACGCCATCGAGCGCGCCGTGGTGCTGGGCCAGTCCGACTCCGTGCTCCCCGAAGATCTTCCGGAGACTATTCTGGAATCCGCGGGCCTTGCCGAGACGCCCGGCGCGCTGCAGTCCACTATGACGCAGACCAAGCGCCAGAGCATCATCGCCGCCTGGCAACAGTCCGGTGGCGACCACAACCACGCCGCCGCCCTGCTCAACATCCACCCCAATTCTCTGCGACGGTTGATTCGTAACCTGAACTTGCGGGACGTGCTGGACTGAACCGCTTGCTCACGCGCGCGGCTCTGAACGCGATGCGTACGCGATCGCAAACACCCGCCGGAACGGGAACAAGACTTGCCCATCCGGCCGCTTCGGGTAGGCGTCCCGCACGCCCTCCAAAAACTCCGCCGTAAACCGCTCGCGCTCGGCATCCGTGCCGAGGGCATCCAGAAATGGCCGCAAACCCGTGCCCCGGTACCACTCCACGATCGCCTCCGCATCGGCCATGACGTGGACGTATTCCGTCTGCCACAGATCCACGCGCCGGGCGCACGCCGCCAGCACATCGTAATAGAACGGCGGTTCGTGGCTGTGCCAATCGTCCACGCGCCAGGCGAAGGCGGCCGCCATGGTGCGCGCAATTCCGCGCATGAGGCGATGCGCCGGCGCATCGTGGGCGGGCATCTGAAACGCCAGCGCGCCGCCAGGCGCCACGCGCTGCATCAACCGCGGCAGCAGCGATGCATGGTCGGGCAGCCAGTGCAGCGCGGCGTTGGAGAAGACGACGTCGAACGTCTCGCCGGCTTCACCGGTGGCCCACGCGGCAATGTCCGCCGCCACCCATCGGTACCGCTGAG
Source organism: Candidatus Acidiferrales bacterium (assembly GCA_035570275.1). GTDB lineage: Bacteria > Acidobacteriota > Terriglobia > Bryobacterales > Bryobacteraceae > DATMNI01. Next base: position 36,082 of record DATMNI010000013.1, read on the forward strand.
CGCCTGGCGTAGGGTGTGATGCCTGGTGTGCTGTCCGCGCCGATTCGATCATCCGCTCAGAGTTGTCCAGGCCCGTAATTTCCGCGTCGGGCCACCGCTCGGCCAGCACCTCCGTGCTGTTACCCGGCCCGCAGCCCAAATCGATGACGCGCGCTGGGTGAGCCACTTCAATCCGCCCCGCCAGGTCGCGGCTCGGGCGCGTCCGTTCGTCGCCGAATTTGAGGTATTGGGTGGAGTTCCAGGTGGGCATAGAGTCCTGTCATCAATTCACTTTACTTTGGGAATGCGGCTAGTCTAGAGCCTTTCTGACCGAATCCGCCAGCGGGGGCAGATCCTCCAACACCGTGCGCCAAACGATCTCAACATCAACCCGCTCGTATTGATGCCGCAGCCAGTTTCCTGTACCACGAATCTTAATCCATTCCCGCGGCGAAGTCCTCGATTATCGCCATGTTGTCGAATATGTCGCGCAGGGAAAGTGCGGGTTCCCTAAGTATAGCCAAGGGCTGCGGTAGTGTGCATAACTTTGTCGCCGGTGCATCTATCGCTGACCGGTATGTCCAACGAGATCCACCGGGCGGCTGCGGAGCGAACTGAGGGCTTCCCTGTGCGTGGCTGCGGTCAATCTGAAGGCGGCTGGCGTCGGGATGATGATGGTGCTTACAGTGAATCCGGTGATTGCGGATTGTCGACGCTTCAAGCTGTGGCCGTCGGACCTGAACTGCTAGAATGGCCGCATGGCTCGGCATAAGATCGCCCGTTGCTTTAGGAACGGAGCCAAACTGCGACTGTGGCAATCTGCTGTGGCAGATTTGTCCGCAAGACCGCCGAAAACAACCATTTGCGCAAGATCTCTTAAGACGTAACCGAAACAAACAAAAGACTTAACTGCCAACAACTGCCTTATGCACGATCTCTCTTTCTTCCGGAACAACTTCGACCAGATTGCGGAACGGCTGGCCACGCGCAGTAACGCCCCGGCGCTGGACCGCTTCCGCGAACTCGATCGGAAACGCCGCGCCGCCATCCGCGAGGCCGAGTTTGAGAAGGCCCAGGTCAACGAACAGAGCGCCGAGATCGGGAAACTGAAACGAGAGGGCGCAGACACTTCCGGGGCGCAGGAGCACGTGCGCGAATTGAAGGCCCATATTGCCGCCCTTGATGAGCAGGTCAAGTCGGTCGATGGGGAGTTCCAGGAACTGCTGACGGGGATTCCGAACACGCCGCATGAATCCGTACCCGTGGGCCATTCAGAGGACGATAACGTCGAAATCCGGCGGGTGGGAGAACCGCGGAAGTGGAATTTCGAACCCAAGGCTCATTGGGACATCGGGCCTGAGTTGGGCATTCTGGACCTGGACAGGGCCGCCAAGATCACCGGCGCGCGCTTTGCGCTGTATTGGGGTCTGGGGGCGCGCCTGGAGCGGGCGCTGGTTAATTTCTTTCTGGACGTTCACACTCGTGAGCACGGATACACCGAGGTGCTGCCGCCGTTCCTGGTGAATTCCAAGAGCCTGTACGGCACCGGGCAGTTACCCAAATTCGCCGGTGACCTCTTCAAGTGCGAGAACACGGACTTCTGGCTGATTCCCACGGCCGAAGTACCGGTGACCAACATCTACCGCGACGAAACGCTGGAGGGCGACGCGCTGCCCATTAAACTCTGCGCTTACTCTTCATGTTTCCGCAGCGAGGCCGGCTCCTACGGCCGCGACGTGCGCGGGATTATCCGGCAGCACCAGTTTCAGAAGGTGGAACTGGTGAAGTTCACCCGGCCCGAGGAGAGCTACGAAGAGTTGGAAAAGCTGACCGCCGATGCCGAAGACATTCTGCGCCGCCTGGGGCTCCCGTTTCGCACGGTGGTGCTGTCGACCGGCGATCTGGGTTTTTCGGCGGCCAAGACTTACGATATCGAAGTCTGGCTGCCGGGGCAGAACGGTTACAAGGAAATCTCGTCCTGCTCCAATTACGAAGCTTTTCAGGCGCGCCGTGCCGGAATCCGCTTCAAGAGCGGCAAGAAATCGGAGCACGCCCACACGCTGAACGGCAGCGGCCTGGCAGTGGGGCGGACGTGGGTGGCCATCGTGGAGAATTACCAGCAGGAGGATGGCAGCGTGGTGGTACCGGAAGCGCTGCGGCCGTACATGGGCGAAGAAGTCATCCGCAAGCGTTGAATCGTTGTGGAGGCAACACAGGCAAGAATGCCTGCGCCACTTTTTGTATACTCAATTCCTCTGGGGGAATTTGCCGATGCCGTCTACGCCCCGTGTGGACACAAGAACGACGAAGTTCACGCTGGCGATGCCTGTTATCGCCGCGCTCGCCATGTCTGGATTTCGGGTCTGCGCTCAAGCCGGCGCGCCGCCCAACTCGCAACCCAATCCCTATCGCACCATCGAGAATTGGTTCAAGCTTCCCGAGCCGCGAACCTGGGGGTCGTCGAGCGCCGTCGATATCGACCGCGACGGTAACATCTGGATCGCCGAGCGATGCGGCATGAACACCTGCGCCGGCAAGCCGGACCCGCCGGTCCTCAAGTTCGACGCCTCCGGCAAGCTGCTCAAGAGCTTCGGCGAAGGACTATTCGTGTTTCCGCACTTCCTGCGGGTCGATCGCGACGGCAACATCTGGGTGGTTGACGGGATTCCACCAGGCGGTGGCGGATTGCAGGGCAACCCGGGCAAAGGCCACCAGGCCATCAAGTTCAGTCCGGACGGAAAGGTCTTGATGACGCTCGGTAAGGCCGGTGTGGCGGGAGACGGTCCCGACACCTTCAACCAACCGTCCGCTATAGCCATTGCGCCCAACGGCGACATTTTTGTCGCCGATGGCCACGGCGGCGCCACCAATGCCCGCATCGTCAAGTTCACCAAGGACGGCAAGTTCATCAAGACCTGGGGCAAGAAGGGCACGGCTCAGGGTGAGTTCGACACGCCGCACGCGCTGGCCTTCGATTCCAAGGGCCGGCTCTTCGTGGCCGACCGCGCCAATGACCGCATTCAGATTTTCGATCAGGAGGGCAAGTTCCTGGACGAGTGGAAACAGTTCAGCCGGCCGAGCGGGCTGTTTATCGACCGCAACGATGTCATTTACGTCTCCGACTCCGAGTCCCGGGAACGCGAGGGCTACGGCCACCATCCGGGATGGAAGCGCGGCATTCGCGTGGGCAGCGCCAAGGACGGAACGGTGACCGCCTTCGTCCCGGATACATTGGCAACGCCGGAACAGGCGTCCACCAGCGGCGCCGAAGGCGTGGCGGCTGACGCCTCAGGGGTCATTTACGGGGCCGAAGTGGGACAAAAAGACGTTAAAAAGTACGTCAAGAAGTAGCTCAACCGATTGTGGGGCAGGATAGTATCCTGCGGCTGATTGGGGTAATCCGCCCGATTGTTAGTCCGCACCCAGGACCACGCGAATTCCTCGGACGAGTGCCCATGTTCTCTTCCCGCTTTCATTGGGACTTTCGCCCCAATCGCATCACGCAGGCCATCCAAGCCAAGCGCCGCGCCGGAGCACCGCTGCTGGATCTGACGCAGTCGAATCCCACGCATGCCGGCCTGCAATATCCGCCGGAAATTCTGCGCGCTTTCGAAGGTGAACGGTGGCTGGTTTACGATCCGGCGCCCGCCGGCTCTCAGCCGGCCCGTGAAGCGGTGGCGGGGTATTATGCGGCGCGTGGCAGCGACGTGGCGCCCCAGCGCATCCTGCTGACCGCCAGCACGAGCGAGGCTTACGCCTACCTGTTCAAGCTGCTGTGCAACCCGGGCGACCGGGTGCTGGTGCCGCGGCCCTCGTACCCGCTGTTCGAGTTTCTGGCAAACCTGGAGTCGGTGGAAGTGTCGCAGTACCCGCTGGCCTATGACGGCGGCTGGGGAATCGACGTGGACGCCGTGGCCGCTGCCGTTACGGAGCGCACGCGGGCGGTAGTGCTGGTCAATCCGAATAACCCCACCGGCTCTTACGTGAAGCGCGCCGAGTTGGCGGGCCTAGTAAGGCTTTGCGGGCGGCGGGGAATCGCGCTGATCTCCGATGAAGTCTTCGCGGATTTCAGTTTGAGTTCCGATGCGGCCCGGGTGCGCACGTTGGCAGGCGTGGAGGACTGCCTGGCGTTTTCGATGAGCGGTCTTTCGAAAATTGCGGGACTGCCGCAAATGAAGCTCGGGTGGATCGTGGTGAGCGGCCCTCCGGACTTGCGGCGCGAGGCCATGGAAAAGCTGGAATGGATC
>DATMNI010000014.1:0-13741 GCA_035570275.1 Candidatus Acidiferrales bacterium
GGATGTTCTGGAGGGTCCGCGCCGCCAACGCCATCATTGCCCTGCGTTGCTGCCGCTTCAATGGGAGGTTCGAGGATTACTGGGAGCAGCATCGGGCCGCCTGATCACCCCTTGCTTCTCACTTTTAAGTCGCACACCCCCGTCCGGCCGTCCGGCTCGCAGCCGGACAGCCACGGTGGTAGCGCTTACACTACGTCCATCCTACGTTTAAGCTCGGCACGCTGGATCGTTCGGGCCACGTCCTTCGGGCAGCAGACCGCCACCGGACCTTCGGCGGCACGGCGGATCGAGTTCAGAGCGAACATCGAGTTCTAACCGCGAAGCAATTGGGGAATGCGCCGGAAGTGCCGGTCCCGCGTGATCAGGAGCAGGTCGTGCTCTAACATCTGAGCGGCGATCCAAAGGTCGTTGTCGGGAATTGGCGTGCCCGCGCGTTTGAGCTGAACAAACAAGCGCGCGTAGTGCTCCGCCGTTTCCCGGCTTGGGAGCAAAACCGCGACAGTCGTTTTGCCGAGTAGCCGCTGCAGCAGGATTTCGTTGCGTTGCCGCTGAGTGCCTCCGTAGAAACCAGCCTTGATCTCCGCCAGAACCACCAGCGGAATCCAGACTTCGTCGCAGGTTCCCAGAAGTTCCGCCAGCGCGGCATCGCCCGTCAACAGATCCATCAGCCGGTTGGTGTCGAGAGCGGCTCTCACTTCCACTTGCCTGGATCGATCCGCCGCTGTGCCGCCAGAGTCTCATCGAAAGCGGGGTCGGGGGTCCACTTACCAACGAGGTCCGAGAAATCGGCTTTCTGTTTGTGCCCTGTTATTGCCACCGCGAGCTCGTCCAGAATCACCTGGTTGAGGCTTTGCTTACGCTGCCCAGCTTTCTGGCGAAGCGCCCGGTCCACTTCATGGGGGACTCCGCGGAGCGTGTACTGAATCGACCGCGCCTGCTTCTTCATGCCTGCATGATAGCACGGCGTGCAGGCAACATGGCTGGGATGGTGAGGCGGCTACGTGGGGCAGGTTGGTAGGGGCACCCTCTGGGTCCGGCGGATTGGCAATCCGCCTGCCGGATGTCACTGGCGAGGCCCCCAACGCGGGCTGGCCCGCTACCCACCGCGGACTAACAATCCGTCGCAGATTGCCAACCTGCCACAGCAAGGGTTTTGCGCCCACCCCCACCACCCCGGCCGGGCTACCATACGGGAATGCGATGCATGGCTTTACTCCTGGTGGCGGTTGCTATGGCGGTGGCGGCCGAGCCGCCCATCCCGGTGAAAGTGGTGGTGGTCACCATGTTCGAGCGCGGCGCCGATACCGGCGACGAGCCGGGCGAGTTCCAATTCTGGGTGGAACGCGACCACCTCGACCGTGTCATTCCATTTCCGCAGGGCTACCACAACCTGCGGATGAATAAGGACGGGGTGCTGGGCGTGCTCACCGGTGTCGGCAATTCCAAGTCCGCCGCCAGCATCATGGCGCTGGGGCTGGACCCCCGCTTCGACTTGCGAAAAGCCTATTGGTTGGTGGCCGGGATCGCCGGTGTCGATCCCGCGGATGCATCCCTCGGATCGGCTGCCTGGGCCGAATGGGTAGTGGAGGGCGACCTCGGTCACGAGATCGACGCGCGAGAGATCCCGGCCGGCTGGAAGACGGGCTATGTGCCGCTGCGCAAGTCGGTGCCCTACGAACAACCGCGGACGGCGACGGATGGCGAGACCTATCACTTGAACGCCGCCCTGTCGGACTGGGCCTTCCACCTCACTCGCAACGTGCCGCTGATGGACACCGAAGCCATGCGGCAGGAGCGCAAGCAGTTTCCCAACCCCAACGCCCAGCGGTCGCCTTTCGTGCTCAAGGGCGACACGCTCTCGTCGTCCACTTTCTGGCACGGAAGGCTGCTCAGTCAGTGGGCCAACGACTGGGTCAGCTACCTGACCGATGGCAAAGCTAACTATGTAACCACAGCCATGGAGGACACCGGAACCTTGCAGTCCCTGACCTTTCTGGCCAGGGCCGGACGCGTGGATGTCAACCGCGTGATGGTGTTGCGCACCGCCAGCGATTTCGATCAACAGCGGCCTGGACAGACGGCGGCAGAGAGCCTGGCGCAGAACAAGATTGGGAAATACACCGGGTTCCTGCCGGCTCTTGAAGCCGCGTGGCGCGTGGGGAATACGGTGGTGACGGAACTGGTCAAGAACTGGGGGCTGTATCGCGAACGGATTCCGGGATCGAAGCCCTGATGTATGATGCCCTGATGTATGATGAGGTCAGGATGAGCACCGCCACTCCTGCGTATTTTGAGATCATCGACTTCATCGCCGCCGGCACCACACCGGAGGCGGTGGTTCATTTCAGGCCTTCGCCTGAAGCGCAGCGGAGACTCGCCGAGTTGATCGAACGCGAGAAAGAGAGCGCTCTATCGCCGGAAGAAAAGGCGGAGCTCGACCACTTCATGGAGTTGGAGCACATCCTGAGAATGGCCAAGGCGAGAGCTCGCCAAATCCTTTCTTGTGGCCAGTGACATTAGCGACAGACTTCGCACCGAGGTAGCCCAACGCGCCGGTCGTAGTTGCGAATACTGCCTCATCTCTGAAGACGATGCTGGCTTCCCACACCAGGTCGACCATATAGTCAGCCGTAAGCATGGCGGGCTTTCCACTCCGCAGAACCTCGCCTACGCCTGCGTGGAGTGCAACCGGCACAAAGGAAGCGATGTCGCTTCAATCGATCCACATACTGGAGAGGCTGTTCCTTTATTTCATCCGCGACGCGATCGATGGGCCGATCATTTCCGCCTGAACGGAGAGCGCATCGAGCCAGGTTCTGCAGTGGGCGCTGTGACGCTGCAAGTGCTGCGGTTGAATACAGCCGAGAGATTGGCAGAGCGACGGTTACTGCAGAGCTTGGGGGTTTATCCGCCCAATTGAACCAGCATACTGTAGGAGATTCAGATGACGGAGATTGACGTAGCAAGCTGGGAGGCGTTTGAAGAGAAGCGCAAAGAAATCCGCCAGGCCGAAGTCTCGGCAGGGCGGGATGAGGACTTCCTTTTCCGCGGCCTGAGCGACTCGACTCTGCCGCTCGCCACGACACTGGAACGAGCCGGGCAAGAGGGCATCCGAATTAGCGAGTATTACCGATTTATCTGCCGCATTAAGCCCCAGATTGAGACTTATACTGGAAGAACGTGGGAGATCGCGCCGTATCCGGAAGTTGAAAAGTTATTGCGGGATCATGACACCTGGACGCTCAGCATATTTCCAGGATTAGTAGCGTACAGCTACATGGTGCATCTTCGGCATCACGGGTTTCCGTCGCCTCTTCTCGATTGGACTCGCTCGCCCTACATCGCCGCCTATTTCGCGTTCCGGTCTCCCATCGAATCCGCGCAGGGTAAGGTCTCGATCTGCGTGTTCTCGGAACAGCCAGAACGATACAAGAGCGGTACCACCGGACGACTTCAGATTCGCCGGATTGGGCCGTTTGTTACCACACATCGAAGGCACTATCTGCAACAAAGCGATTACACGATGTGTGCGTTATTTGGCAGTGAGTGGTGTTTTGGCAAACACGAAGACGTATTCGCCCTTGGAGACCCTCACCAGGACGTTCTTTGGAGGTTCAACATCCCGTGGACGGAGCGCCGGAAGGTGCTGAAATTCCTGGACTCCTACAACTTGAACGCGTTCACCTTGTTTGATTCCGAGGAAAGCATGATGGAGACGCTGGCGCTACGAGAACTGGACTTCCGTTAGCTTTACGAGACCTGCCAATAGACCGAATACCGCCTGTCGAAGATGCTGTTGAGCGGCGTCAGCGTCACGTCCGTCGGCTGCCCGGAGGTGTGGAACGTCAATGCCTTGTCGCCCGGTTTGATCCATGATGATGCGTCGGCGCCGGCAGCCTTGAACACCGGCACCTGGATGGGCATCCGCTGCAGACGCGGCGCGTTGGGGCCGACGATCGACTCCGGAGTCAGGCCTGAAGCGCCCAGATCGCCCGCCAGCACCACGGGGCCGTACATCACCGCTTGCACCGTCGGGTCATCCGGCATAGCTTCGATGCGCAGTTGCATCGGAAGCGCCATTTCGATCTTGTCGCCGGCCTTCCAGACTCGGGAGAGCGTGAGGTAGCTGCCGGGGCTGGCCGAAGCGTCGAGCACCTTGCCGTTCACCTTCACCGTGGGCGCCGATGGCAGCCATGAGGGCACGCGCAGCCGCATCGCCATCCGCACGGGCTTGGCCGCGGTCACCGTCAACATGGTGCCCTGCTGCTCCGGGAACCTGGTGTCCTGCCGCAAGCGGAAGCCTTTCTCGGCCCAGTCCAGTTCCGACCCAATGAACTGGTTCACGTACAGGCCTTCGCTGTCGCGCCAATAAATGCTGTCCTGCAGTTTGGAAAATTCTTCCACGCCGGTACCGGTGCAGCACCAGAAAGATTTGTCGTCGGTGTTAAACGTCTTCCACGCGCCGGGCGTCAGCGAAAGATAATACTGGGTGGCGCCGGTCTTCGGATAGATGGTGCCGAGCCGGTGATTGATCATGGTGCGCTCGTAGTAATCGAAGTAGCGGGGGTCGGCGGTCCATCCGTACAGGTGGCGCGTGAGCTTCATCATGTTGTACGCGCAGCAGCATTCGGCGGTGGCTGAACTGCGCTTCAACTCGGCGGCAAGCTGGCGCGGTTGGGTGAGCCAGCCTTCGCCGTTGCTGGTGCCGCCGGTCACGTAGGTGCGGGCGCTGGTCACTTCCCACCAGAAGTAGTCGGCCACATCGTGGAAGCGCATGTCGCCCGAGATTTCGTAACGGCGCGCGCCGCCGATCACTTGCGGGATGTGCGTATTGACGTGCAGGCCGCGCAGTTCGTCGCGGCGCGAGGCCAGCGGGTTGAAGAAGCGCTTCTTGGTGAAGCGGTCGCCCGCCTTGGCCCAGCGGTCCTCCCCGGTCACGGCAGCCAGGTTGTATAACACCTCGTTCATGCCGCCGTATTCGGTGTTGAGGATGTCCTGCATGTGCTCTTCGGATTTCGAAGCCGACCACGTATCGGCCCAGTTGGACATGCCTTCGAGCACCTGGAGAGCCTGCTTGTTGCCGGCGAGCTGATACATATCGAACATGCCGGCCATGATTTTGTGGATGGTGTAGAACGGCGCCCAAACGTTCTTGCGGGCATCCAGGCGGTCAAACCACTCGATCGGAAACGCGCTCAGGTAACCGCCCGCGCCCAGTTTGTCCTGCGCCTTGGCGAGGTCGGCCACCATGGCATCGCCTTTGGCCTTGGCCTGCTTGTCGCCCGTCCCGGCCCACAGTTGCGCGGACGCCGAAAGGAAGTGGCCGGTGAAATGGCCGCGCAATTCGCCGGCGCGCCCTGGCGTGTCCTGCTCCCACCCGCCGAATGGTGGAGCCGAGGAAGGCAGCCCGGCATTCAGCAGAAAATTGCGGACCAGCCGTTCTTCGGGCAGGCGCTGCATGTAGCCGGTGTTCCATTCCTCGGCGTCTTTATACGGGCCGGCGAGGAGGCGCACCTGCGTCATCGGGAACGGCTCCACCTTGTCGGCCACTGGGTTGCGCGCGAATTCGATGGGCGCCTGGAACGGCGGCACTTCCGGCACGGTTCCCTGGCGCTGCTGCTGGGCTTGTTGGACGGAGGTGTTGGGATTGGGCGCAGCGGCCGGAGTGGGGTTCTGCGGCTGGGCGTTCTGCTGTGCAAGTAACGCGGGTGCGGCAGCCGTGGATGCGGCCAGTGCGGCGGCGAAGTTGCGGCGGCTCAGATGGCGCGGCTGGGCCATGTGGGTGGTTCCTCCTCTGGAATCGCTTACATTATGACACTGTTGGGAAGGTTTGGGTGCCGCTTTAGAGAGTGAGCCGGCAAGCGTTCAGACCGGCGACGATCACGCGGTCGAGCCATGCGGAAAAGCGGGTTTGGGCGGAGGCGAAGTCTTCTTCGTAATTGATCTGGAAGGTGCCGCCTTCGATCAAGGTGGGTTCGGAGCCTTGGATTTGAAAGTATGCGACCACGCCGATTAGACCGCGGATACGGGGACCGATACCGTGAAATGAGAGGACAAGATAAACGGGTCGGCCTGCGTTAAGAAACAAATGTGCAGCCGCATTGAAGTAGGCGAAGTCGGGCGCATAACCGGCCTTCAGAACCGCTACTCTTGGAAGTTGTCGTGTCCGCCCTCAACGCCGCCACTCGCATTGAAACTGAAGTTTGTGCCAAGACTACCGATTTCGGTGGCGAGTTCAGCGGAGGCTTTTCCAAATTGCTCCATCGCTACGTTAACAAGTTGCTTTGCGGTTTCTTTTGCGGCGAGCCACTCCTTCCTTGGCAGCTTACCTCGCTGCATTAGGCGGTCGCGCGCTGCGATGACTGCCTCATGCGGTGACGTGATCGGGCGAACGTCATAAGCGATCTCTGTCGCCTCAAGCAAGGCATTCCGCTGACTCTCAACGAACAGAGCAACCAGAGGCCGCAAGTCGTCTGCGTCTGCTTTCTCAAGGGCGTCAATGTAGCGCGGCTTGTCCTCTCGTTTTACGATGAGCGGAAACCACCCGGCCTTGATGAAGACCAGGCTGGCAATCGCCCGAGCCACTCTGCCGTTGCCATCCGAAAATGGATGGATCTGCCAGAACCGGTGATGCAGCCACGCAGCCTCCACTTCGGGCGGTACATTCCGCGCCTGATGCGCCGCGTGCATTCGCACCAGTTCGTCCATTTCCGGCGCCGTGTACTCAGGCGAGCAGTACTCGTGTATGGAGCCGTCAAGGCGTGTGGGACTGTTAGGCGCCATCTTATACTGACCCTTCTCCAGGCGCTTCTCGAATGCCTGGCCAAACTGGTCCACAGCGGTGTACGAATCGATGTTGCGCAGCAAAGCAGCGTGGAGTTCCTTGATGTAGCTCACCGAAGGGCCGCGGATCCCGGCGATGAAATCGAACATCCCGTCCAGCGCCTCATAGTGGTCTTGGATGACCCGCGCGACCCACGTGCTATCGCGATTCGTCGCGTCATGAGGAATGTAGGCGGCGTCAATTCCACGCTCGATCAAGGTCCTGGTGACGCCGCGGTCCAGCGTGTAGACGTCTTCGATGATCCCAGTCTCGATGGCCCACTCGCGCCGCAATCGCCGGTCAAACTCATCCAGAACCTCGCGCTCGGCCAGATCCTTTTTCTGGTTCCGCCACACCCGCAGCAGCGAGTCCAATTCTCCATCCGTCAGAGCTCTTGGGTCGTCCGGCAGATCGGTAATCGGGTGCCACTTGTAGGCCCTCGCCATGTACACCGATTATGCGGCATCGAAGCCCGCTCCAGTCGGCTACACTGTCCAAATGGACTTAGGACTCAAAGGCAAGGTCGCCATGGTGGCCGCCGCCAGCGAAGGGCTGGGGTTCGCCATCGCAAAAGTGTTAGCCGCGGAGGGTGCGCACGTCTCCATCGCTGCCCGCAAACAGGAGACCATCCGCGCCGCAGCCAACCGCATCGCAGAGGCCACGGGCGCGCAGGTCTTGGCCACGCAAGCCGACGTCAGTGCCGCGGCCGCAATTGCAGCGTGGCACCAGGCCACGGTGGAACGGTTCGGCGGCGTGGATATCCTGGTGACGAATTCGGGCGGCCCGCCGGCGGGCGCGGCTTCGGGTCTTGACGACGCGGCATGGCAGTCTGCGTTTGACCTCCTGCTCATGAGCGTGGTGCGCACCGTGCGCGTGGTGCGGCCTTCACTCGAGGCGCGCGGCGGCGGGAGCATCCTGATGCTGACATCGTTATCCGTGAAGAACCCGATCGCCAACCTCGGCCTTTCGAACGTACTCCGCGCGGCCGTGGCGGCGCTGTCCAAAACGCTCGCCGACGAGTTCGCCGCCAAGGGGATTCGCGTGAACCAGTTGGTGCCGGGACGCATTTCCACGGAACGCATCGGGTACCTGGATGACGCTAACGCCAAGCGGTTGGGCACCACCGTCGAGGAGCAGCGCCGGCGCTCCATCGCCACCATTCCGATGGGCCGCTACGGCGAGCCCGAAGAGTTCGCGCGGGCGGCGGCGTTCTTGGTCTCGGATGCCGCATCTTACATAACCGGCGCAACCTTGCAGGTGGACGGCGGCGCCATCCGAAACGTCAGTTAGCGTTGCTTACGGCGTCACGGGATTTACGCCGTCACCGGCGGCACCAAGGTTTTCAGGAACTCGTGGGCGGTGCGGAAACCACGCTTGTACTGCTCGGTAAAGTTACCTTGCGCGTATGCCGGGTAATAAAACTCGTCCTCGTTTTCGATGTTCATGGCGCCGGTGTATCCCACTTCGGCCAGCACCGCGAAAAAGCCCTTCCAATCGACCGAACCCTGCCCCGGGATACGGAATCTCCACCAACGCACGTTGTCGATGGATTGAATTCCGGCGCGGCGCAGCACGTGCCAAAGAATCTCGGTGTCCTTGAGGTGGACGTCGTAGATCTTGTCGGCGAAATCGCGCGCCGCCTGCACCGGGTCCATGAACTGCCACACCAGGTGCGACGGATCGAATTGCAGCCCCACCCACGGACTGTCCTTAAAGGCCTTGAACAGCAAGTCCCAGCCCAGCGGGCCGGTGCCGATGTTGGGACCGCCGGCATACGGTTCCCAGAGAATGCGCACCTTGTTTTTTTCGCACGCCGGGAAATATTTCTCCGTGTACACGCGGACGATTTCATCCACCTGCGGTTGCAGCCGCTGCCCGGTAATCTTGCCCGACTGGCCGCCAATGTTGGGGATCCCCAGTTTGCCGCACAACTCGATGCACTTCACCGTGAACTCGTTTTGCTGGGCCCGCTTGGCGGGGTCGGGATCGATGTGGTTGCCATCCACGGCCAGCGACGAAACGTAAATGCCGGATTTCTGGATCTTGTCTTTGATGGCGGCGATCTGGGAATCGTCGACGCGGTTCGGATCGATCCGCAGTTGCATGCTGGTAAAGCCTTCGGCTTTGACGAATTCGAGATTGGAATCAGAATACTGGCAAAGCACGCCCAGTTTGGGTTTCCAGTTCGGCGCGCGGGGGCGCTGCGCCTGAGCGGCTGCCGCCGCGGTCATGGCGGTGAGGATGTTGCGTCGGGTGAGGGTCACGAAACGACAATACTGCGGACAGGGGGCCGCTTGCAAGCGGGCAGCAACCAAGCGGCAAATAGCTTGCGGCGCGGGTTGGCGGCGTGAGACTATGGCGAAGCCCCCTGGTCATTCAGTTGGGTCATTCAATAAGGAGCATTCATTCTATGAGAAGACTGATGGTTTTGGCTCTGGGCCTGGCCTTCGCGCTCGGCACGGTCAATGCGTTCGCCCAGGATACGCCCCCCAAGAAGAGCGGCAAGAAGAAGGGCGGTAAGAATGGTGGAAAAAAGATCCCGAAAAGGGGCACAGGCGCCGGCGCTTTTTAGTCCGCCGCTAATCGTCACGTACTCAGCCGATGCTCGCGGGCTCCAGGAATCCTCCGGATCCCCGCTACAGCCCGCCCCTGGATCTTGTACGCTTTTTGAGAATGAATGCGGCTTGCGTGCACCATTATGGAGTGGTGAGGCAATCCAGCAAGGCAGGAAAATCGGGCCAACCGGCAGTGTCCTTCCGGTTTTTCACGTGAGCTTCATTGAAATTACTGGCGTTAGCGCTCCGCGACCGGAAGTGTCGTGCCGGTTTCGGTGGGCTACCAGCCCGGAAATACCGGATTTGCATTCATGCCTGGTGGCATTGCGCCACGCCCGCCCTGGCGGTTCTGGTAGCTTCCGCCACCGTCCTGGCCGCCCAAGTCCGGGCCCTGCGAGACCGGAAACCACGCTGGGCCCGGCATCGTCCACGCAACTGTTGGACGAGCGCGCCGTGCCGGAGAAGGGCGAGTTGCAGCGCTGACCGCCGCCGGACGTTACACTGAAGTCCGATGCTGTTGTTGATTGGACCGGCCGGCTCCGGCAAAACCGATTACATCCTTGAGGGTGTCCGCCAGGCTTTGCGCTCCGGCAACAGCGCCATCCGGCTCCTGGTGCCCACAGCCACACTGGCGCAGCATTGGCAGAACCGCCTGGCCCGCGAAGGTTTCGTTTTCCGCCGCGGCCTGATTCAGACGCTCTCCGGTTTCGTTCAGGACTGGGCCGGCGAAGCGCCACAGGTTCCCGATTCGGTTCTCTACCTGATTGTGGAGCAGGCGGCGCTCCGCGTGAACCGGCCCGAGTTCGCGCGCGTGGTGCAGATGCCCGGCTTTTGCGCGTCGCTGGCCCGTACCATGGCCGAATTTTCCTCGGCCGGTTGCGACAGTGGCCGCCTTGCCACCTGCCTGCCCGACGCGCCTTTGGCCGCCGCCTTTCTCGCCGTTTATCAAGACGTGGATCGCGAACTGGCGCGCCGCGGCCTGGCCATGCGCGCCACCCGGCTGCAGCGTGCGGCGGCCCGCATCGAACGCGAAGGCTTGGGCGGCATTGGCGCCATCTGGCTGGATGGTTTCCACGCGCTGCCCGATCCCGAACTGGCGGTCATAGCCGCGCTGGGCCGCCACGCCTCGCTCACTCTTGCCCTGAGCGATGCCGACTTAACGGGCCCGGTTCGCGGCCGCCTGCAGGCTCTCGGTTTCCAGCCGCAGCCAATGACGCGCAAGCGCCCCATGCCGGCCACCAGGCTGGTGGTCGCGCCCAACATCGAACGCGAAGTGGACGAGATCGCGCGCCGCATTCTCGAACAGGCTGCCGTGCGCCCGTTTCGCGAGATGGCGATCGTCGTGCGCAGCGAGGAGACCTACGTCCCCATCTTGCGCGCCACCCTGGAACGCTTCGGCATCCCCGCGCGTTTCTACTTCAAGGCGGAGTTGCAGCAGCACGCCGCGGTGCGTTGTCTGGGCGGCATTGTGGATGCGATGCTGGGCGGCTGGGACCACGCGGCCACGCTGGCGGCACTCCGCCTGCTGCCGCGTTTCGCCGAATCGAACACCATGGACCGCTTCGCATTCAAGGTGCGCGAACGGATCCCGAATGCGGGCCTGGGTGCCATGAAAGCGCTGCTAGTGAATGAGGAAGGCCAGCCGCACGGCGCCGAAGCCGAGCAGCTTTTGCATTTGCTCGATTCGCTGGCGGCACTGGAAGAGTGGCGGTCCCTCTCTCTGCTCCCCAAAGCTTGGGCCGCCCGTTTCGGCACCCTGCGGAATTATTTCCGGCCGGCGCGGCCCCGGGATATGGACCACACAGGCATGAATGCCCGTGCCGCGGGGGCAGCCGTGCTGGATGTTTTCGACGAATGCCTGGCGGAAGCGGCGCAGGCTCTCGACCCGGCACACACCATCCCTATGGAAGCGTTTTGGCGCGCCGTCACGTCCGTGCTCCGCCTGAAACCGCTGCGCCTCGCCGATGGACGCCGCAACGTGGTGCACGTGCTCAGCGCCGAAGAGGCGCGCCAGTGGGTGCTGCCCGTGGTTTTCGTTTGCGGCATGGTGGAAAAGCAGTTCCCGCGATTCCACCCGCAGAACCCGTACTTTCCCGACGCCGCCCGCGCGCGCCTGAACGCCGCCGGGGTTCGCGTGCGCACCGCGCCCGATTTCGAACGCGAAGAGCGCGCCCTGTGGGATTCCGCCGTGACCCGCGCCACCATGCTGGTGACGCTGTCGTACCCCGAATTCGATGCGCGGGGCGACGCCACGCTGCGCTCCCTCTTCCTGGACAGCCTGATTCTGATGCGGGAAAACTCCGAGGCCGTGCGCCCCGCGCCGCGATACCCGCCTGCGCCGCGCGGGCTGCTGGCGATTCACACGGCGATCCGCAACCCCAGCCTGCTGGACTATCTGCGCCAGAAGAGCGCCAGCCTGTCGCCGAGCAAGCTGGAAACCTACCTGCAGTGCCCGTTCCAATATTTCAGCCTGCGCATGATCCGGCTCAAGACCGCGCCGCCGCGGCCTGGGAAGCGGCTCGACTTCATGACGCAGGGCAACATCGTTCACCAGGTGCTGGCCGAGTGGTGGGCCAATCCGCAGGACATTACGGCGCTGTTCGACCGCGTTTTTGCGCAGCAACTGGAGGAAAAGCGAATCCCCGGTGGATACCACACTGAGCGGCTGCGCAACGCCATGCTGGAAGACCTCCAGACCTTCACGCGCGACGACGTGTGGCCGCGCGCCGCCTTCCACTCGCGCATGGAAGAAAAGTTCGAAATGCCGCTGGACGACTCGGTCGTGATCTCAGGCAAGATCGACCGGCTGGATGTTGACCCGGACGGCAACGCCTACGTGATCGATTACAAATACAGCGCCCGGCAGCGGGTGCTCGATAAGCCGAAGGACGAAACCCTGCTGCAGGCGCCGCTCTACCTGATGGCTGCCGAAAAGTTCTTTGGCCTTGAACCGGCGGGCATGTTTTACATTGGCGTGAAAGGCGGCATCAACTACGCCGGCTGGAGCGTCAAGCCCCTGCTCGACGCCGCTCCGCTGCCCCAAGACTGGTTCCAGCGCACCAGGGAGCGCACGCTGAAAATCGTGCAGCAGATCCGCAGCGGCCGCGTGGAACCGGCGCCTGCCAACGTGGACAACTGCCGTTTCTGCGATGCGCGCGATGTGTGCCGCATCGAAACCCGCGGGGCAGAAGTCGTCGCCGAAATTGGGGCCGAAATTGGCGCCGAGATTGTGGTGGAGGGCGCATGAGCGCGGTCCGCTTCACGCCGGACCAGCAGGATGCCGCCGACGTTTCGCAGCGCCATCTGGACGCCTGCATCGTCGCCGGACCCGGCTCGGGCAAGACCACGGTGCTGGTGGAATATTTCCGCCGTCTGGTGGCTGCGGGCGTGGACCCGCTGCGTATCCTGGCCATCACGTTCACGGAGAAGGCCGCCGGCAACATGCGCAAGAAACTGGCCGCCGCGTTCCAGGACGATAATGAGATTCGCGCCAAACTGGAGCGGGCATGGGTCTCCACGGTCCACGGTTTCTGCGCGCGGCTGCTGCGGGAGAACGCGGTTTCGGCCGGCGTGGATCCCGAATTCCGCGTCGCGGACGAGCGCGACGCCGCGCTCATGAGGAACCGCGCAATGGACGCCGCCATCGATGCGGTGTTGGAGGAGCATCTAGCGGAAGTGCGCGCGCTGATCCGCGGGTTGTCGGCGTTTGATTTCGAAAAGGCCGTGCTCACCGCGTACGACGCCATGCGCGGCGCGGGCATCGGCACCGAACAGCTTGCCGCGATGCCTGCGCCGGCGGGCGTCACCGTGGGCGAGATCGCCGAAACCCTCCGCGGAATTCGCGGCGAGTCGTTGAGCGCCTGGAACTATCAGCAGAAGCAGCAACTGGAATGCGCCCTGGAGAGCGCCGAACGCATCGTGTCCGCGGCCGGTCCGCTGGAGGCATTGCACGCCATTGAAGCTTTCAAGTGCAACCTCACTAAATGCAAACGCGGCACCACCGCTTACAACCTGTTGTCGGAGATGAAGGGGCAGATCGAAGCGGCCCGGTACACCGTGATCACCGAGCATTATGCGCCGCAGCGGGAAATGCTGGTGCAAATTCTGCGCCGCTTCGACCAACTGTACCGTCTGCGCAAGCGCCAGGCCGGCATGCTGGATTTCGCCGATCTGGAAGAGTTCACCGTGCGCCTGCTGGAAGAACACACCGACACACGGGCCCGCCTTCGCGCCCAGTTCGACCACATCCTGATGGACGAGTTTCAGGACACCAATGGGCAGCAGGCCAAGCTGATAAGCCTGGTGCGGCCGCCCGATCGCTTTTACGCGGTGGGCGACATCAATCAATCGATCTTCGGCTTCC
>DATMNI010000015.1:0-3114 GCA_035570275.1 Candidatus Acidiferrales bacterium
GAACGGGGTGAGCGTCACCAGACATCCATGTGCGGGACCAGAATTTCTGGCCACGAATTTTGAGTTTGGGTAAATCTGCCGGCCTGGAAACAGGCGGATGTTCGGATACGCACCAGGAGTGTTTCCCGCAATCCCACAACAGGCCAGGACCGGCAGTCAGGTCACCGCACGCCAGCCAGCGTGCAAAGCAATAGCGAAAGAGTTTTCCAAACCCACGGAACGGGCCGCTGCTGTTTTCCCGCCGGAGCCGCCCGTCGCACTCGCTTGTCAGGCAGAACGGCCCACAGCCGGCCAGGGCGCGCCCGATTTTGGCGCGGCGCAGCGAACCCTTGCCGGCGAGGACCGTTCTGCGATCCGGATTTCGACGGGCGGCGCAGGGGGGAAAACAGCTTTTCCCGCTGGTGAGCTCAGAGTTCCGGTTTCCTTCTAACCCTGCGCGGCACTGGTGGTCGGGGCCACTGCCGGCATCTGAAACGGGCGGCCGGAGCGGTCCACCGCTAGCAGGTAGCCCACCAGCTTCCGAGCCACTGCCAGCGTCGCTCGATTGCGGTTGCCGCGCGCCAGCTCTCGCTCGTGCACAGCCGCCAATGCCAAATTCCAACGCGGCCCCAGCTTGGCCGCTTCGATCAGCACTGTCTGCAAGTGTGGATTGCGCTGCTTGCTTATCGGTCCGCGTTTCTGCTTGTCGGCCGAACTGTTCAGCGCTGGCGTCAGCCCGCAGTAACTCTGCGCCCGTTCGATTGAGGAAAAGCGGCTCGGATCGGCAATCTCTAGCGCCCAGGTCAGCGCGGTCACTGCGCCCACACCCGGTATGCTCGCCAGCCGCTCGACCCGCTCGGCCAGATGCGCATCGGTTCGCAGCGCCTTCAACAACCGTAACTGCGTCACCTCGAACATCTCTAGCGCCGCACGGCTCAGCCGCAACAGCTGCCGCACCGAATCGGGCACTTCCACCAGGTTCTTCATCAGTTCGGCGAAATAACCCTTGCCGTGCAAACGTTGCTGGTTGTACTCCACACCGGTCTCCATCAGTAGTCCGCTGATGCGATTCTTCATCCGCACCGCCTCGGACACCACCAGGTTGCGATACCGCAGCATCCGTCGCAGTTCCCGGATCTGGGGCGTGGCCACGTAACAACTCGGCAGCAGATTGACTCGCAACAGATCGCTCAGCTTGCCCGCGTCGATCCCGTCGCTTTTCTTCTTGGCCGCCGTGATCGCTTCCAGCATCCGCGGATGCGCCATCTCCAACTTCGCCGCGTATGGTTTCAGCGTGTCGTAAATCCAACCGCTGAACAGCGTCGCCTCCATCGCCCCTTCCCACGGCTGTGGCAACTGTTTCGCCCACTGCCGTAAGTCTTCGCGCCGCGCCGCCACTTTCCCCTCGGCCACGATTGTCCCGTCGGCCAGCTTGGTACAGTAGCTCACGCTTTTCTTGTGTACGTCCAATCCGATATAGTGAGTGGTATTCATGTTGTTGTTCTCCTGAAGGTATTATCCGGCTCCCCTCGCTTGAGGTCTCGGCTAGATATCCTTCAGGAGAACCAACGCTTCCATTCATACCTATACATTCAAACAGGCGGCTTCGCCTGTCGGGACTTCTAGCTAGGTTTAAGACCGCCTGAAAAGGTTCTAATCTGCGCCGGCGCAAGTTGGCTTACGGATTTGGCCGCGGGTGTGGAGCCCGATGCGGCTGATTTTCTCAGCCGTTTGTCCGTTGACGGAAAATTTCATGGTCTGCGGGCGAGTCTGGGACATAGATCGCCCAGGTTGGTTACCTGGGGCCCGGTTTGAGTGTGTTTCTGCGCGGTGTGGTAAGTGTGTCAGCCGCTGGTTTTGGACTTGCCGTATTTGAACAGCTTTCTCGCTTTTTTACGTGTGAACCGCCAGTTGATCTTCGTCCGTTTCCGGTTGGCCGCGCCATTCCAGGTCTTGGTTTCCTGCTTCAGCTTCGCCAGATCCGGGATCCGGCGCGTGCCCAAACATTGCCGCGAGTACATGCTGAGTTCGATCTCCGCCTGGTTGAGCCAGCTTCCGTGTTTGGGAGTGTAATGGACCTTCAGCCGATCCCAAAGATAGCCGCCCTCTTTCTCGCCGAAGTAGCCGGTCAGCGACTTGCGGCAATGGATATTCAGGTTATCCATGATGAGGTGAATCGTCTGGGCGAAGGGGTACTGCTCAACAACTTGCCCCACCATGCGGGCGAACTCGGCGGCGCAACGGTCGGGTGTCGCCGTGGTGAAGTGCCGACCGGACTTCGGCTCGACAACGGCAAATACGTTCGCCATGCCGCACCGTTCATACTCGTTGTCTTGCTTGGCCGGCTTGCCTGGTTTAGCCGGTATCGGCGGGCGCACCTCGGCGTGCAGCGAAACAGGTTTCTCATCCAGACAAACGACGGGTTGGGCCGGATTGTAGGGCTTCTCATAGACGGCCAGCACGTCTTCCATCTTCTGGATGTATTCCTTGTCCAACTCCGCCACGCACCACATTTTTTTCCCGCCACGGCTTCAACTCGTGGCTTTGCAGCAAGACCCGGATTGTCTCTCGTCCCACATCCGGGACCAGTTTACGTTTGATGGCCTCTTCGACAATCAAGCGGATAGTCCAACGAGCCCGCCCTTCAGGCGGTTGACTGCAGACTATGGCGATGATGCGCTGTTTCTGAGAGTCATCGAGAACCTGCTGCGCTCCCGGTCGCTGTTTGTCATAGAGGGCGCGATCCAGGCCGTTACTGTTATAGCGATGGGCGATCTGGCGGATTGCCTTTGGCGTCAGAGGAACTGTTTGCGCCACTTGAGGTGCGGTCACACCCTCGGCCAGTAGCCGTAGCGTCAGCGCGCGTAGGACGACGCGTACTTGCTGAACACCACCTCGCATTAGCTGACCAATCTGCGTGAGGTCCTTCGGCTTAACTTTGATCGGAACAGGACGGCGTGCCATACCCCAGTATGACCCAAAACATTTCTTAATGGAAGTGTTTTATCGAACTTTTCCAAGCGGTCTAAGACCTAGCCTGGGCGCACGGACGTCCCATCGCCTGCCTGGCATGGAGTTCGGCGCCGCGCCATCTGGGCAGTCGGGACCGCTATATCGGCTGGAGTGCGGAAGCGC
>DATMNI010000016.1:0-26748 GCA_035570275.1 Candidatus Acidiferrales bacterium
TGCTCCTAAGGAACTCGCTGCAAGTTATTGATAATACGAGAGTCCAAAAATGGCTTTGCTGAATAATTTCGCCGACAGAGACCCGGCCAAGTTCCTCTCCGGTATGGACCCGCGCCACGCGGGCGCTTTGCTTGTGGGGCAGATTGTTAATCTGCGGCGGAATGGCAATCCGCCTGCCGCGATTGAAGCCCTTACTGGCATGGCCCAAACCCCTGATTTTTTCAGGCGACGTTCTTGGCCAATGTGGATGCACCTGTATTCTGACCGCGTGACTTGGCGCCTTTAGGCAACCCGTCGCTTCCAAGCGTGCTCAGCGAACGAGCTTGAGGCGCCTGAGATCGTCCGCCGTCCAGCGGGCTTCCTTTTTCAATCATGCTCTTCAGCGTTTTGCGCGTAAACGTGTCGCCCGGGGCATGGAACGTGACGGAAACCCGGCGTCCGTCCAGATGATAATAGATTTGATGAGAACCTGCGCCGCGATCAACCGTAAACCCGTCACGGATGAGGGCAGATATGATTTCACGCGCCGTCAGACTGCGCAACTGCGCATAGTTGACCCCCATGAATCAGACGTTGACGGTTACACGGGGTTCCACTGTGACCTCGACACCCTCTGCGGTCTCGTCGGGAAGGGGTTCGCCGTGCTCGATCATGCTTTCCACGACCAATTGGACGACCTCATCAATGTGTTTGAGTGCCTCCTCTTGAGTGCGTCCCCACGTCGCAGCTCCCTGGCTTTCCAGGGCTGGACAGTATGCGTGCCACCGGTCTTCGTCCGGCGTCACCACGACTTTGAAAGTGTAAGACTTCATGGTAGTTCTACGGTTGGAATGTGATTACAATTCCAGTGTAGGGAGGTTGTGGTCCTTCGTCAAACCTGGCGTTCACCGCAGAACGACCCTGGCTGTCGATTGCATCAGCGCAAGGCGATTTCCGACAGGCAAATAGATGTCGAACTCCGCTTGCTCGTCCACGGTCAGAATACCAGACTCGGACCTGTGCGCCAGTTGCTGCATCCGGCGGCGGTCGCCTTCGTCAAATCCGATCGACAGCAGGTACTCTGCGGCCTCCGGGGCTAGATCACCCCGCTGTGCCTGCATGAGCCGTGCCTAGTTGGCCGCTTCGAGGTTGGAATTGAGGATTTGCGAACCCATAATCGTCCGTTTCAGTTTACCCGAAACCGGGGCAATGTCCAAAAAGGTACTGGTATTGCAGATTGCAATTCACAGAAAACCTGAAAATAAATTCGCCTTGTTTTTGTATGGTTTGAGGCCGATGGTCAGTCTGGAGTGCAAAGGCGCGGGTGTAGGGTTGAACCGGAAGAGGCCGAGACGGTGCAAATGCCTAGCCCCGGAATAACCTTGCCGGCCGTCTGGAATCGGCTCTTGAAAGGATGATCGCCGATGTCCATCGGTGTCGAACAACCCGAAACCCTACCCCCCGCTTTACCCGAGCAGTGCGAGGAAGTATACTCTGCTTCATCCATGCCACTGAATCCAAATGATCGACTCGAAGTTCAGACGATCATAGCAGCGTCCCGTCCGAGTCTGTGGGAGCGCGTAAAAGAATCCCTGCCCGTGCTGGTTGTCATGGTCGGCACTACGTTTATTGTCCACTCCTATATACCTGCAGTTATCGGAAGCCAAACGAGCGGCATCACAAGTGACATCGCCACGCTAAAAGCGGACACGGGCACGCTCAAAGAGAGTGTTGGCACTGTTAAGACTGACGTTGCCGACCTTAGGAAAGATATTAAGGAGCAGTTGACCAAGGCGCTGGATAACGCGCGCCAAGAACTTCAGAAGGGAAAGGCTTCCGGGGGGCCGCGTGGCGCTTTACGCTTCGGCGATGAAGTCCTAAAGATAGCCGAACTCCTCAACGTCAGATTTGAAGACGAGCCCCTATCGAGATACGGAAATGCCCTCATTAGCGTAGCCTTTGCGCCGGGGCCGACGAATGATATCGCCCAGCGTTCAACCACGGCCCTTCTCGGTTATCGCTCACACCTGAATGGGCCTCTGGCGCCCAGCCTAAATGGAGCCCTACCAACCACCGTAAAACTGGCTCGCGTGCCCATGGTTTTATCGCCGGAGCCAAATAGCAACCGCGATTACCGATACGTCGTAGTAGGAGACAGCGTTAATCCTCCACCGGGACTCAGTTGGTTGGGTTTCTTCATCGATGAACCATACCGAAACTGGGCACCGCCTGACGTTCTGCCTGAGATTCAAACGCTTGGGAGTCTCTCGGAACACGGAGCAGTCATCGAATCACTTGATCCCTCCCTGAAAATCAAGTTGCAGCAACCGAGCATCGCCCGCTATGCGAAATACATTGTTGTATCCGCAAAACCGGGAACGACGATTTCGTTGGATTACACGCGGTTCAGGAATGTGATTTTCGTGAATTCCAGCATCGCCTACAAGGGACGACCGGTGGATCTGGAAGGTGTTTATTTTGTGAATTGCGTGTTCTCTATTGTGAAGGATTCCAAGTCAATGTTGTTCGCTATCGAATTAATGAATCCAGGCGCAACTCGTTTCAAGAGCTAATTGCCCTCCTCATCCGTCGACAGATCGGCCGCCCCCCAACCTTCGCAGTGATTTCCAGTTCCACGACAAGCTTGAAACGTGCAGGGTCTTGTGGACCCCTCAGAAGTACTCGGCTCACAGGGCCTCCCACTCTTGGCTGAAGGCAAGCGTGAGGGTGTAGACGCATTCGATTCGCGAGGCTCTCGCGCTGACCTCAGCATATGCCCGCCGCTCGGTTACACTGAAATCGGGAGAGCATCCGCCGGTGGACACGCAAATCACCAATCACCAGGAGTCATCCACTGCCGGCCGCTTCGCCGATCTCGAACCCGAGCACCTCATCCGCGCGTTCCGCATCATGCATACGGCGCGGCGGCTGGATGACCGGGAGATCACGCTCAAGCGGCAGAACCGGATCTACTTTCAAGCCAGCGGCGCCGGCCACGAAGCCATCCAGGCGGCCGCCGGGATGACGCTGCGCTCGGGGCACGACTGGGTCTATCCCTACTATCGCGACCGCGCCCTTTGCCTGACGCTCGGCGTGACGCCGCTCGAAATGCTGCAGCAGGCCGCGGGCGCGGCCGACGATCCGGCATCCGGCGGCCGCCAGATGCCCTCGCACTGGGGCCACCGCCGCTACAACATCGTCAGCTCATCGTCGCCCACGGGCACGCAGTTCCTGCAGGCCGCGGGTTGCGCGGAGGCCTCGCGCTACAAAGATCCGGCCAGCGACGAAATCACGCTGGTGACTTCCGGCGAAGGCGCCACCAGCGAGGGGGAGTTCTGGGAAGCGCTCAATATCTGCTGCCTGAAACGTCTGCCCGTGCTCTTTCTGGTAGAGGACAACGGCTACGCCATCTCCGTCCCGGTGGAGGCGCAGACCGCGGGCGCCAGCATTTCCCGCCTGGTCTCCGGCTTTCCCGACCTGCACATTGCGGAGACCGACGGCACCGATTTCCTGGCGTCGTACCGCACCATGCAATCCGCCGCGCGGTGGTGCCGCGAGGGCCGCGGACCGGCGCTGGTGCACGCGCACTGCATCCGTCCCTATTCGCACTCGCTGTCCGATGACGAGCGTCTGTACAAGACCGAGGCCGAGCGGGCGGCCGAGGCGGCGCGCGACCCCGATATCCTTTTCCCGAAGTTCCTGATCGACGAAGGCGTGATGGATCGCCGCATGCTGCAAGACATCGCGCACGAGGTGGACCAGGAAATCAATCAGGCTACCCATCAGGCGCTCCGGGACGAACTACCCGCGCCCAGCACGGTTTTCAGGCACCTGTATTCGGAAATCATCGACCCGACGTCGGACCAGTTTGCGTCGGAGCCGGACTATTCTTTCTCACTGGGGCAAGCCGCGCCGGGGCAAGCCACGCCCGGGCAAGCCGCGCCGGCCCAGAGCGCACGGGGGCACGGCGCGCCGGCGACCATGGTGGATCTGATCAACGCAACGCTGCGCGAAGAGATGCGGCGCAACCCGGCGATCCTGGTCTTCGGCGAAGACGTTGCCGATTGCAGCCGGGAGCAAAACCTGGTGGAAGTGAAGGGCAAGGGCGGCGTTTTCAAAGTGACCCACGGGCTCCAAACCGAGTTCGGCGGGCGCCGGGTGTTCAACGCGCCCATCGCCGAAGCGGCCATCGTGGGCCGCGCCATCGGCATGGCCACCCGCGGGCTCAAGCCGGTGGCGGAGATTCAGTTCTTCGACTACATCTGGCCCGCCATGATGCAGATTCGCGACGAACTGGCCACGCTGCGCTGGCGGTCGAACGGTAATTTCAGTTGCCCGGCCGTGCTCCGCGTGCCCATTGGCGGCTACCTCAACGGCGGCGCGATCTATCACAGCCAGTGCGGCGAGGTGGAATTCACGCACATTCCGGGGTTACGTGTGGTGATGCCTTCGAATGCCGCGGACGCGTGCGGCCTGTTGCGGACAGCGCTGCGATCGGACGACCCGGTCCTCTTCCTGGAACATAAGCGGCTGTACCGCGAACCCTACAATCGCGCGCCGCACCCCGGCCCGGATTTCACCATCCCGTTCGGCCGCGCCCGAATCGTCAAGCCGGGCCAGAACCTTACGGTGATCACATACGGCGCCGTGGTGCAGAAATCGCTTCTGGCCGCGACGCAGGTGGAGCGCCGCAATCCGCACGCCAGCATCGAACTGATCGACCTGCGCACGCTGGCGCCGTATGACTGGCAGGCCGTGCGCGCATCGGTGGAGAAGACCAGCCGGGTGATGGTGGCGCACGAGGACTGCCGGGCCTGGGGCTACGGCGCCGAGATTGCCGCGCGGATCGCCGGCGAACTTTTCGACCGGTTGGACGCCCCCGTCGGGCGCGTGGCGGCGCTTGATACCTGGGTGGGCTACCACCCGCAACTGGAGAACGCCATTCTGCCGCAGACCGAAAATCTGGCGGCGGAAATGGAGCGGCTGCTGGCGTATTAGGGGAACTGACTGTCTGCAAGGCCCCGATCCGAGTTGTCAAACACGCCCGCCACGCACTAAAAAAAGCCACCGCGAAGGTGGCCTTTGAGGGGTGTTGCGGAACCGCGGGAAAGTTAGTTGGCGTCATCGATCCGATATCCGCCAACCGTCATCAAATCGCGTGAAGGCCGCGGCGTCCGCAGACAAGCCTCACCACAACTAGCCTCGGGAAGCCGCGTCGTCCCACCTGAATTTGCGAAATCCGAAAAGCGCAATTCCCGCAACCAAAAGACCATCTCGCGAATCCGCAGTCTCTTCAACTGCACAATCATGCTGTCGATCGAGAGGCTGTGATAGGTATAAGTGCCGATGCCGAGATTGAGCTTTTCGCCCGCGGCCCCCGCGACGGCCGGTATGATGGTGCCGGTGAATGTTCTTCGCGTCATCATTCGAGTCATCAGGGCAGTCTCCGCGGAGTCACGTCTGCGTCCACCAGACGAAGCGCCCACTTGATCGCCTCGATATACATCTCTTGCATTTCCGGCTTATCCCAATTGGCGTCCACGTGGCCGAGCGTGGAATAGAAGACCCGGCCCCTTCCGTACATCTTCGCCCAGCTCACCGCGAAATCATTGTCCTTACGATGGACGCGCGAATTTGCCAGATCGAGCTTGCCGGCATCCAGACGCATCAGCACGCGGGTATTCTCGCGGGAGAAATTCTTCATCTGGTAGATCTCGTCTTTCAACGTGAAAGACCCGGCCCACTGCTGCATGCCGGGAAACGCCGCGTCTTCCACCAGGATGGGCGCATCGAACGTTCCCCAGGGATGCTCGTCGAAATATCCGCCCACCATCTCTCCATACTCCGGCCACCTGGTAAATGTGATTGTGGCGCTATGGACGCCGATAAATCCCTTGCCGTCGTCATGGATGAAGGAAAGGAAATCGGCCTTCTGCCCGTCGTCCATTTCCAGCGTGCCGCCGGTATAAAACAGCACCGCGTCAAAATCATTCAGGTTCCGGGCGTTGTACTCCAGCTTCTTCTTGGTCAGCGGCTCCGTGTCGGTGCGGATCACCGTGTTCCACAATCCGGTTTCGCGGCCGAGGCGCTCAATGGTGGCCATGGCGTGGGGTATCGCTTCGTGACGATATCCCTTCTCTTCTCCGATCACCAGCAGATTCTTCCTGGGAGCGCTGTTTGGAACGCTGCTTTGAGCGCTATTTTGAGCGCCGTTTTGAGCCAGCAGCGCGAAGCCAACGGCCGTACTCAACAGCCATCGCAATGTGATGCGCACGAGTGTCATGAGTCCTCCGGGACGGTTAATTGTTGGCAGCTTCGGCCGGCTTGCGAGTGGGAGGGAACAAGTCCTTCAGCGGCATTCCGGCGTCGAATACGACATTGAAGAAGCCACCATCATTTGGCCTGGTGGCATGGATCAAGCAAGAGCCCGTCGCCGCCCGCGCAACCCTGGACGACCCGGACATCCCCTATGGCAACGCCGCCGAGATCATGCTAGCACTCGAAAACCTCGCTCAGCCACCGCCCTACTTCCGCCCCAGCAAACTCACCTGCGCCCTTAGATTCGACACGCCCGCCGTATACCTGGTATCGCTCACCGAAAACGCCACGGCATCCTCCAGCCAGTCATGCCATACCCCATCGGGGTCGTGCGATGCCACAGTGAGAGTGTACTCCTGCGGGCACAACTCGCACCAGAACGCAAAAGCCAGTTCCAGCACCTCTCCCGCCGGGCACGGTCCCAGCTTCAGCTTTTCCAGTTCCGTGTTGGTGCCGTACACATTGAGCCCGATGCGCGTCCGGATCATGATACCGACCACCGGGTCTGCCACCGCGCCGCGGAAACGCACCTGCACCTTGATCACGGCCCGCTCGCCGCTGCGCCACACCATGGTGGGCTTGCCGCTTTCGCCGATGGTTTCCACGCGCAGAATTTCCGCCCGGCCATCGCCGCGGCGCACGCGCGGCGCTACCGGCACGCTGACGGTTTCCCCCCAGGCGCGGATGCGCTCAGCCACGTGTTTGCTGTAGGCCGCCAGCATCACGTCGGGGTCGCCGCGGCCGGCCAGTTTGCCTTCGTGCAGCCACCAGATTTCGTCGCACAAACGGCGCAGCAGCGCCTCCTCGTGGGAAACCAGCAGCGTGGTGCAGCCGGCGCGCCTCATCCGGTCGATGGCGATACAGGCGCGCTCGCGAACCAGCGCGTCCTGGCGGCCGAAGGTGTGATGGATCAGCAGGACCGCGGTGGGAGAGAGGCTCAGGGAGTCGTCAGGCCCCAGCAGCCTGGCATCGCCCGAAACGTTGACAGTGCCCATGTCGGGATTTTCCCGGCCGGCGGCAAGCTGCAAGAGGGCGCTTTTTCCCGCGCCGTTGTCTCCGATGATCCCAATCACCACACCTTCGGGCGCGGTGGCGTCGAAATTTTGCAGCGGCGCGAAGGACACGCTGCGAAACGAAATGGCCATATCAAGTTAGAATAACAACTGGTAAGAAGGCGGGTTGCCAACCCGCCGGACCCAGAGGGTGCCCCTAACAACCTGCCCCACAATAAGAATTGCAATGGACAATGACAAAGTACATGAACGGATGCGCGCCGACTGGAACCAGCGCGCCGACGAAGACGCCAACTATTACGTCGCTTTCGGGCGCCGCGAGCAGGATGACGAAGAGTTCTTCTCAACCGCCTTGGACATAGTCCAGGGCCTGATCTGGGACCTCAAACGCGTCCGCGGCCGTGATGCGGCGCTCGAAATCGGCTGCGGCCCCGGCCGCCTGATGCGTCCTCTGAGCACGTACTTCCAGGAAATCCACGGCGTGGATGTTTCCGATGAGATGGTCCGGCTGGCTCAGGAACGCCTCCACAACACGCTCAACGCGCATCTCCATCGTTCCTCCGGTTCGGACCTGGCGATGTTCCCCGACGAAAAGTTCGATTTCGTATACTCCTACGCCGTCTTCCAGCACATCCCCAGCCGCGACGTGGTGTTCAGCTATTTGCGCGAGGCGCGGCGCGTGCTCAAAACCGGCGGCATCCTGCGGTGCCAGATGAACGGGCTGCCGCCGTACGCCAAGCAGTACGATACCTGGAGCGGCGTGCGCATCACCCCGGAAGAGATTACGCAGTTTGCGCGGGAACAGGATCTCCAACTGCTGGTGGTAGAGCAGATCTGGACGCAGTACATGTGGATCACCTGCCGCAAGCGGCCGGCGGGTTGGTCGCAGGCTGGGTCGCGCGTTGGGTCGCAGGCTGGGTTGCAAACCGGGCAGCAGCCCGATCGCCCGCCCTGCTTATCACGCCTGAAGAACATCAGCAACGCGCTCACCGGCGAAGCCGTGGCGCCGGCCTCCGGTCCCCTGGCCGCGCTCTCACTCTGGATTGAGGATTTCCCCGGCGAGTGCGATCTGAACAACACGGTGGTGAGGGCCGATGGACTCGCCTGCCGCCTCAGCTACATCGGCGAGCCGGAGCATGACGGCGTCTGCCAGGTGAATGTGGCGTTACCGGGAGGCCTGCGCACCGGGATGGTGCCGGTGGATGTGACATGGCTCGGCCAACCGGTGTGCCCCACAGGTTGGATACGGATCATGCCTCCGGGCCCCGCGGTGCCCCGCATCACCACCGTCACCGATGGCATCAACCTGCTCTCCGGCACCCGCATTGTGACCGGCTCCGTGAAGGTGACCATGCTGGAAGTAACTCATCCGGAGGAGTGGAGCGCCACCGTGGATGGCCACGGTGTTTTGGAAACGGAATGGTTCTGTGCCGACCCAATCAGCCAGCGCTTCGAGTTCAATTTCCGGCTGACGGACCGTATCGGCAAGGGGCCGCACGAAGTGACGGTCAAGCTGGGCAGGCGGCAGTTCCCTCCGCTGGCCATCGAGGTCGCCTAGGTATAGTGGCGCATGGCAGCGTGACGCACCCAATCGCGCGGGCGCTGGCCGCAGCCCTGCTCATCGCCGCCGCGCTGTTTTTGGTGGCCGTATCGCCGCGCGGCCGCATCCTGCAATTCTCCCCCGGCGTCGTCGAAATCCATTCCGAAATGCTCATCGGCGCCCACACGGAAGTGCGCGGTTCGCCTGGCACGGTGCTTCGCGCCGCCGCGGATTTCCAGGGGCGCGCGCTCATCGTAGTGAGCGGCGACGACACGCTGCTGCGCGATTTCAGCGTGGATGGCGACCGGGCGGGCCTGGAAGTCCGCACCGGCTTGCCATCGTACGACACGCCCTTCGCCAGGTTCACGCGCGCCAACGGCGTGTTGGCCGAAGCCGCTTCCCGCCTGCGCATCCAGGATGTGCGCTTCCGCAACATCGCCGGTTTCGCCATCCTGGTGAGCCATTCGCGCGACGTCGCCATCGACCGCGTTGAGGTGCGGGACAGCGGCGGGCGCAACGCCGCCGGCCGCAACAACGGGACTGGCGGCATCCTGCTGGAAGAAGGCGCCGTCGATTTCAGCGTCACCAACTGCGACCTGCGCAACATCCGCGGCAACGGCGTGTGGACGCATTCGCTATACACTTCGCCGCGGAACGCCCGCGGCCTTTTCGCCGGAAACCACTTCGACACCATTGGCCGCGATGCCATCCAGGTGGGCCACGCCACCGATATCCGCGTCGAAGGCAATCAGGGCACGCACATTGGCTTTCCGCCGGCCGACGTCGATGTGGAAGGCCGCGCTATTCCCGTGGCCATCGACACCGCCGGCAATGTGGAGCACAGTTCCTACTCGCGCAACCAGTTCTTCGAGATCGATGGCAAGTGCATCGACCTCGACGGATTTCATGACGGCGAGGTCCGCGGCAACGTCTGCGTGAACCGCGGCCGGCTGGAGCAGTACCCGTTCGGCAACTATGGCATCGTGATGAACAACAGCAATCCGGACATGCAGTCCGAGCGGGTGCGGATTGAAGAAAACCTGATCGATGGCACGTTGTTCGGCGGCATCTTCGTGATCGGCAGCGGCAACGTGGTGGTGCGCAATCGCCTGCTCAACTTGAACCTGGCGCACTGCAACGAAGAGGCGGCGAAGTTCGGCTGCTACTACGCTGCGGGCGAGCCCGGCATGTTGCGCAGCGGCATTTACCTGGGCCAGCGCGCGGAGCGCCCCGCGCCCGCCCGCGGCAACCTGGTGGAGGACAACGAAATCACCGGCTTCAAAATGGCGGAACGCTGCATCGGCGGCGCGCCTGGCATCCGGCCGGAGTGGAACACGGTGCGGGGAAACAGGTGCCGGTAAGAGTTATCAGTTATCAGTAACCCCGGCGCGCGCGGGTTCAAGCTGGTGACTGACAACTGACAACTGATGACTGAAAACTTCCCTACAACTGTCCCTTCAGCGTCTCGATCGCCTTCTCGATCTGCCGGTCATGACCGGCCGCGAAATCCGCGGGCGTGTTGTCCACGTACACATCCGGCTGCACCCCGTAGTTCTCCATGTTCTCGCCCTTGGCCGTGAAAACGCCGGCGCCGGGGGTGCGGATTGCCGACCCGTCCAGCAGTGTGAACGAACCGGTTCCGATCACCTGGCCCGAAGTCGGCACGCCCACCAGTTTGCCCAGGCCCAGCGCGCGGAAGCCGTCCGGGAACATCTCGGCATCGCTGGCCGACCGCTCGTTCTGCAGCACTACCATGGGCCGGAAGAAGGCCTGGCCGGGCCGCTGCACGTCCAGCGAATCGCGCCCGCGCGTCGATTGGTAGGCCTTGCGCTGGTTCAGGATGGCCAGCAGTTCCTGATCGATGCCGCCGCCGCCGTTGAAGCGCTGGTCGATGATCAGCGCCTTCTTGTCCTGGTTCTCCAGCAGGTCGCGTTGGAACCGGGCGAGCGACGGCGCGTCCATGGCGCGGATGTGCAGATAGCCGATCTCCCCGTTGGTCAGCGCGCGCACCATCTGCCTGCGCTCTTCCACCCAGCGGGCGTACTGCAGGTCGCCGAAGGCCATGCCGGTGAGCGGCTCCACATCCACGTTCCAGGCGCCATCCGGCGAGGGCTTGGAATTCACCAGGAACTCGAATTTGCGCCCCGGCAGAATGTTGAAGAGCTGCCAGTAATTCTCACTGGTCTTCAGTTCCTTGCCGTTCACCGCCAGGATGTAATTGCCGGGCGAAAGCTTGACGTACTCGTGATCGGCCGGGCCCTTGCGGTAGATGTAAGACACCTTGTAGTAGCCCGATGCGTCGGGCTGCAGATCGAAGCCGGGGTAACGGGTTTGGACGTGTTCCTCCGCCGCCTGGCCGGGCAGCCGGGTGCCTCCTGTAAGTGGAAGGTCAACTGGCGCGGCTTGCCGCCGGTCACGGGAATCACGTAGACATCGTCGTTGCCGTCGCGGTTTGACGAGAAGGCGATCCAGTTGCCGTCCGGGGAGAATCGCGGGAAGACGTCGCGCGCCTGGTTGTCGGTGAGGCGCTGGACGTCGCTGCCATTCTCGTTGGCAATCCAGATGTCGCCCAGATAGCTGAAGGCGACCCTGCCCTTCGACCAGGTGGGGTGGCGGAGCAGTTTCACCTGCGCGGGCAGAAGGGCGGGGAGCAGACAGAAGGCCCCAATGAGCAAAGCTTTGCGGATCATTTCTAACCTCCGGAACGGGATACAGAGATCTTAATGGTTGGCGATGGCGAAGGCAAATGCGGTAGCACGGGCATTCTTGCGTGTGTTCTTCGCTCGGTCTGGCGGGTCTCGAGATCCCCTGGAAACGGGTGACTACGATTCTGGCCCATTGATATTCCAACGGTTATCGTTGTAATATCATTGACTTCACCTTGTGACTGCGGTATGCTGATGGTGCGGTAGGATTCAGCCTAAGAGAGGAGTCACCCAATGCCGACGGCGACGGAAACGAAACTAGTCCCCTCCAGGACCATGCAAGAGTCAGCCACCCATCTGATGCCGGGTCCGGAGTGGGTCTCATTTGAGCAGTTCCGGACCCGTGGTTCGTCAGTCCTGGATCGGGTCGGCGGCGGACGGGTCGGCGCTCTGCGCACCAAGTCAGGCGTCTTCCGCGTTCTCAGCGACCAAGATTTTCAATCGCTGGTCGGGCTCGCCAGCGAAGTGGAACGGTTAAAGAGCGGGTTGACCACAATCGTTCATGCCATCAAGGTTGTGCGTGAAAACCCGGCTTCTCCTTCGGCTCTGGAACTCCTTCTTCATGTCGCGACACAATATGCCGGCACCCCGGAGTTGCCCGGTCGCCGACGCCATCAGGCACCCGTTTCCGAGGCCGGACCGGTGCCCGAAGACGACGAGGTGATCGTCGACCCGGCGGAAGTTCGGAAGCGGGCGGGCAGGCGTTGAGCCGGTCGAATCAGCCGACGCAGGACGCCCCCCAAGACGACGCCCCTCAAGACTACGAGAGATTCTTCGCTGACCTGGAATCGCGCCTTGCCTCCCTATCGCACACCGATGAGGCCGTTCGGGTAGTCGAGTCCGCGGTCACCGGGCGATTCAAGAAGACTTCGCAGCGGCAGGTTGCTTTCGCATTTCCCGGCGGAGTCTGCGTGGAACCGATCGCTTACGACGTTGCGCTGGCGGCGGGCAAGATCGGCCCCGGCGAAAACTGTTTTGCGGTACTTCAGGGGGACGTGGTGTCCACGGAAGCTGCGTACTTCATGGGCGAACGCCTGACGGGTGGACCGTTGTTCGCAATCCTGAACTCGACCTGCGATCTGGTTCCCGGCCGGCGCGAGTACGCGTCGCTGCTACGCGTCAGCCCGATTAACGGTAGCGTCGATGAGATCAAATCGACATTGCACCAACTGCTGAGTTTTCGTAGCCGGAGAGATCTGTACTTGCCTTCAATGCCTCTCGAAGAGCCGCCGTCACTCGGTTACGCCATCCGCTTTGATGGTGTCGCCCAGGTCCGAATCGAGGATCTGCTTGTGGCTCGCCGTTTGTGTTCCTTATCATTGGCCGGTTGGCGAATCTTCGGATCGTTTGCGCGCGTTCTGATTTCCAGGGCCGGCGATGGAGAAGCACAACTCCGCACCAAGCTGGAGCCGAAGCATCGCTGATAGGTCCCTACCGCGCGCCACTGTTCCTTCGGGTCTTCACTCGTACCTCAGCGCCTCCATCGGGCTCACGCGCGACGCTTTTCTGGCCGGCACATATCCGGCCGCGATGGCCGTGGCCGTCAGCACCAGTACGGCGCCCGCCACCACCAGCGCATCGTAGGCCTTCACGCCGAACAACTGGCTCTGGGCGTACCGCGCCAGTCCCAGCGCCGCGGGGACGCCGGCGCCCAGGCCGATGCCCAAAATCCACGCCACTTCCCGCATCACCATGCCGCGGATGTTGACCGGCCCTGCGCCCATCGCCATGCGGATTCCAATTTCCCGCGTGCGCCGCGTCACCGAGTGCGCCATCACGCCGTACAGCCCCAGCATGGCCAGCGCCGTCGCCAGAATTGCGAAGGCCGCCGCCAGTTCCAGCACGCCGCGGTCGGTCTGGATGTTGTCGTCGATCTGCGCCTGCACCGTGCGCAGATGCTCAGCGGGCAAATCCGAGTCGATGGATTGCACCACCTTGCGAATCTGTGCCACCATCTGATCCGCCGGCAGCGCCGACCGGACATAAAAGTTCATAGTCCCCAGCCCGAACACCGTGTCCTGCCGCCAGGGGACGTAAAACAGGCGGGGCGGTTCCTGTTTGACGCCCGCGTAATGGCTATCTTTGGCCACGCCGACGATTTCGAATCGCGGCGCCTTCGGATCGTCGAACGCCACTTTGTGACCAATCGGGTTCGACCCGCCGAAAAAGTGTTGGGCGAACTTCTGGTTGACAATCGCCACTCTGGACCCGGCCAAAGTATCGCGCTCCATAAACTCGCGGCCCGCCACCAAAGGAGTACCCAAGGTCGCGAAGTATCCGGGGCCCACTTCGTTGATGGACGTCCCCTGGTCGGCTTTGCTTTCGGGCACAGCGCCGTCCACGGTCACGCTGGTGTTCCAGTTGCCGCCGCCGATCAGCGTTACCAGCGACGCCGCCACGCTGCGCACGCCCGGAACGGCGCCCATTTCACGCTCCACCCGCTCCAACAGCGCGCGCCGTTGGGCTTCTTTATAATTGTTGCGCTCGGGCGAAATCCCGAACGCCAGCAGGTTCTCCGTCCTGATGCCCAGGTCGACGTGCACCAGATTCACCAGGCTCTTGAGAAACAAACCGGTGGGGATCAGCAGCACCGCCGAAAACATCACCTGCGCGCAGACCAGCAGGCGCCGCACGCGCGCTATGCCGTGGGTGGACGATACGTTGCCGGCCTCCTCACGCAGCGTGACGGCGAGCGAAGTGTGGGCCGCATCCAAAGCCGGGTAAAGCCCAAAGAGCAGGCCGGTGGCCACCGAAACCGCGCAGCCAAAGAGCAGGACCGGCCACTCCAGGTCCGCCGAAAGGAAATGGGTTGGCGATTCCCCGCCCGCCACGCCGGCCACCAGGAGTTGCACCGTCACGCGGCCCAGCAGGATGCCGGCGATGCCGCCGCCCAACGCCAGGAGTAACGCTTCGGTGAGCACCTGACCCATCACTTCGCCGCGGCTGGCACCCAAGGCCGCGCGGATGGCCAGTTCCCGGCGCTTCTGCGCGGCGCGCGCCAGCATCAGGTTGGCGGCGTTGGCCACTGCAATCAGCAGCACCAGGGCCGTGGACGCCATCAGAATCCACAGCGGCGTTCGGGCGCTCTCGCGCAGCGCGCTGTTTCCTTGCCGTCCGTCGGCCATGGCCAGCCGCGATTGTTGGAAGCGGCGGCGGTAATCGTCGTTGCCCTCGATGGTCTTCGCCTGGCGCTCCAGCAGCCCGGCGTAGGTGCTGTTGAGCGCCGCCGCGGCCTGTTGGCGGGTGGTCCCCGGCCGCAGGCGCGCCAGCAGGTACACCCAATAGTCGTTCAGGTTTTCGAGCGCGCCCCAGAAGGCGCCCAGCACCGGTTTGAACGTGATCGGCACGAACGCGTCGGGCTCGGTTCCAAAGGTGGTGCCGGTGAAATTGCGCGGCGCAATGCCCACAATGGTGAAGACGTGGCCGTTGATGCGGAGCGCCTGGTTCAGCACGCCGAACTGGCCGCCCAGGCGGTCGTGCCAATAGCCCCAGCCCAGCACTGCCGCCGCGTTGCCGCCGCCCCGGTCGTCCTCGGGCGCCAGCAGACGGCCCGCCAGGGGCGTCACTCCCAGCAGCGGAAAGTAGCCGCCCGAAACCGCCATCACGCTGCCGTTGACGGTCTGGTTGCCGAACCGCAGGTTCACCGGCAGCACGCGGAATCCGGCGACCCCCGCCACGCCTTCCGGCCGTTTCTCCAGTTCCCGCAGCGCCTGATAGCTAAAAACGAATTCGCCGTCGCCGGACGCGTCGGCTGCGACGCTGCCCTGCTTGAGATCGGCGGGCCATTTCAGCACCACCAGTTCCTCGGGCCGCACTACCGGCAGTGAGCGCAACAGCGTCTGATGCAGCAGCGAGAAGATGGCGGTGTTGGCGCCGATTCCCAAGCCAAGGGACACGATCACCACCAGACTCAGAAGCGGCGCCTTGCTCAGGCTGCGTAGGGCGAAACGGATTCGTGCCATCAGCATTACATTCTACGCTGGGTTCACCCCTCCGCCTGGGCGTACTGTCTCCGTCCCCCGACGCCCGGCCTCTGGCCCCCAGCCTCCTACCCTAACTCCGCCTCCGAACCGGCCACTGGCGTCCGGCATCCGGCATCCGTTCGGTTGACTGGCGTTTCGGCAGGATGTTACGCTGTTCCTCTAGTAAGACTTCGAACGGGGCTCACCTTTCAAAATCATGGATTCTACGTTGCACGCCTTAGGCGGGATACTGCTGCGAGCGGTGCCTACATTCTTGCTTGTGATCGTGCTGCACTTCTATTTGAAATTCATTTTCTTCAAGCCGCTGGAGAAAGTGCTGCACCAGCGCTACGAGGCTACCGAAGGCGCGCGCAAGCTGGCCGAACAGAGCCTGCAGCGGGCGGCGGAAAAGACCGCGCAATACGAAGCCGCGATGCGGGCCGCCAGGGCCGAAATTTACCAGTCGCAGCAGCAGTTGCACAAGCAGTTGCAGGAGAACGAGACCGCGGCAGCGCTGGCGGCGCGGCAGCGGGCCGACGCCGCGGTTCAGGAGGCCAAGGGCGAGCTTTCCAAAGATGTGGCGGCTGCCATGGCTAGCCTGGCGGCGGACAGCGACTCGCTGGCGGACCAGATCGCGGAATCCATTCTGCGGCGGAGCGCGGCATGAGGCCATCCGGTGGGTGTGGATCATCTGGGCGTCGATCATCGGGGTGTCGATCAAGGTTCGCCCTGCTGCTGATGCTCTGTTGGGCCGCGTGGGCGCCCGCGGCGTTTTCCCAGGTTTCCGAAAAGGCCCCGGAAAATGCCACGGAAAAAGCCGCTGAAAAACCCGAGAGTTTCGCCGAAAAGTATGAGCTGGAACTGAAGTGGGTCAACTTCCTGCTGCTGGCCGGTGTGTTGGGCTACATGATCGGCAAGAATGCCCCTGCCTTCTTCGCGGCGCGGTCCAGCAGCATTCGCAAAGACCTGGACGAATCGGAGCGGATGCGCAAAGACGCCGAGGCGCGGGCGGCGGCAGTGGAAGCCCGGTTGGCCGACTTGGGAAACGAAATTGCCGCGTTGCGCGGCCGGTCGCAGGCTCAAGCGCAGGCTGAGAACGAGCGCATGTCCCGGCATACGGCGGCGGAAATTGCCAGGATCCAGGCCCACGCCGAGCAGGAAATCGCGTCGGCAGGCAAGGCCGCGCGCATGGAATTGAAACGGTACTGCGCACAACTGGCGGTTGAGTTGGCGGAGAAAAAGATCCGCGACCGCATGACGCCGGAAACGCAAAACGGGCTGGTACGGAGTTTTGTGCGCGATCTGACGGCCGATCAGACTCCCGATCCCACGCGCGATCACACGCGCGATCACAAATGACACTCTCTGCCGTAGCCACGCGATACGCCAACGCGCTCGCCGATGTTGTCACCGCGGGCGATTCGCCGCTGCGTCCGGAAGCGGCGGTCGCCGAACTGCGCGCTTTCGAGGCGGCGTTCCAATCATCCGCGGAGTTGCAGAACGCGCTGATTTCGCCCGCGGTGCCAGGCAACCGCAAGCGAACGGTGGTGGGCCGCATCGCCGACGCGCTGGAGATCTCGCGAGTTTCGCGGAATTTTCTGTATGTGCTGATCGATCATCGCCGGACCGGTTCGCTAGCCGAGATTATCCGCAGTTTTGAACTGATCGTGGATGCGCGTCTGGGCTTCGCCCATGCGGATGTGACCTCGGCCAGCGAGTTGGGGCAACCGCAGCGCGCCGCCTTGAACCAGGAGTTGGAGCGGCTCACCGGCAAGCGCCTGCGCATGAACTATGCGGTGGACCAATCGCTGATCGGCGGGGCGATCGCGAGAATCGGCTCCACGGTGTACGACGGCTCGGTGCGCGGCCAGTTGTCGTCGATGGGGCGCCGCCTTGCGGAAAGTTAACGGCGCGGAAAGTTAAAGACGCCGAAAGTTAACGGCGCGGAAAGTTAATCGTTACGGGAAGGAATTATGGCTCACATTCGCGCGGATGAAATCAGCAAGATTCTTCGCCAGGAAATCGAGAACTACGAACGGGCGATTGACGTATCCGAAACCGGGTCGGTGATCTCGGTGGGCGACGGCATCGCCAGAATTCACGGCCTGGAAAAGGTGATGGCGGGCGAACTGATTCAATTCCCGCACAACGTGGCCGGCATCGCCATGAACCTGGAAGAAGACCAGGTGGGCGCGGTGCTGCTGGGCGATTATACGGAAATCAAAGAGGGCGACGAAGTGCGCCGCACGAAACGCATCATGTCGGTTCCGGTGGGCGAAGCCCTGATTGGCCGCGTGGTGGACGCTCTCGGGGTGCCGATCGATGGCAAGGGCCCGATTCCCACCACCCAATTCAGTCCCATCGAGAGGCTGGCTCCTGGCGTGGTGGCGCGGCAACCGGTGAAGGAGCCGATGCAGACCGGCATCAAGGCGGTGGACGGCATGGTTCCCATCGGCCGCGGCCAGCGCGAGCTGATCATTGGCGACCGGCAGACCGGCAAGACCGCGATTGCGCTCGACGCCATCATCAATCAAAAAGGCGGCGACATGATTTGCATCTATGTCGCCATCGGCCAGAAGCGCTCCACGGTGGCCCAGGTGGTGAAGACGCTCGAAACCTTCGGCGCCATGGAATACACCATCGTGGTTGCGGCCACGGCATCGGACCCGGCGCCGATGCAGTATCTGGCGCCCTTCGCCGGCTGCGCCATGGGCGAGTATTTCCGCGATACCAAGCGGCATGCCCTTTGCGTTTATGACGACCTCTCCAAGCATGCCGCCGCCTACCGCGAGATCTCGCTACTGCTGCGCCGTCCGCCGGGGCGTGAGGCTTTCCCCGGCGATGTGTTCTACCTGCACAGCCGGCTGCTGGAACGCGCCGCCAAGCTGAACAACGAATTGGGCGCCGGGTCGCTGACCGCGCTGCCATTCATCGAAACCCAGGCGGGCGACGTTTCGGCGTACATCCCGACCAACGTGATTTCGATCACCGACGGCCAGATCTTCCTGGAAGCCGACCTGTTCAACTCCAACCAGCGGCCGGCCATCAACGTGGGTATCTCGGTAAGCCGCGTGGGCGGCAACGCGCAGACCAAAGCCATGAAGTCGATCGCCGGCAGCTTGCGGCTCGATCTGGCGCAGTACCGCGAACTGGCGGCCTTCGCGCAGTTCGGCAGCGACCTGGACAAATCTTCTCAGCAGCAGTTGAACCGCGGCAAACACCTGGTGGAGATCCTGAAGCAGGATCAGTACAAGCCGCTGCCCGTGGAAAAACAGGTATTCATCATCTTCGCCGGAACCAAGGGCTATCTGGACGACATCCCGGTGGAGCAATGCCGCAAATTCGAAGAGGAACTGTACCGGTTCGTCGACAACGCGCATCCTGGCGTTTGGGAAGAGATCCGCACCAAGAAAGCCCTGGACGACACGCTGCGCGCCAAAGTGACGGCCGTCATCGAGGAATTCAAGGGGCGGTTCGTGGCGGCGCTGCCCGCGGTAACACCTAATGCCTAGCCTGGTAACAGCTAATGCCTAGCCTGGAAAGACCTAATGCCTAGTCTGATCGACATCCGGCGGCGCATCCGCTCGGTCAAGAACACGCAGCAGATCACCAAGGCCATGAAGATGGTCTCGGCGGCCAAGTTGCGGCGTGCGCAGGACCGGGTGATCGCGTCGCGGCCCTATGCCGCGCTGTTGCGCAAGGTGCTGGGCAACGTGGCCGCGGCGGTGGCCTCCGACGAGTTGCCGGCCCAGAACCCGTTGCTGGCGCGCCGCCAGGAGAACCGCATCCTGCTGGTCCTGATCACCGCCGACAAGGGCCTGGCGGGCGCGTTCAACAGCTACCTGATCAAGAGCGCGCAGCGTTTTTCGGCGGAGCACGGCGGGGCTGTGGTGACGCTGGAGCTGATCGGCCGCAAGGGCCGCGATTTCTTCCGCAAACGCGGCGCCAAAATCTCCGGGGAGCAGGTAGGGCTGGCCGCCAAGCCGGCGCACGGAGACATGGCGGCCATCGCACGTAAAGCCATGGAGATGTTTCGCAACGAAGAGATTGACGCGGTCTACCTGCTGTACAACGAATTCAAGAGCGCGGCGTCGCAGAAGCTCACCGTGGCGCGAATCCTGCCGGCCGAACTGCCGGAGCAGGCCAATCCGGTGGATTACATTTTCGAGCAGCCGCCAGCCGAGATGCTGGACGATCTTCTGCCGCGGTACGTGGAAACGGAATTTTACCGGGCGCTGCTGGAATCGTCGGCGGCCGAGCATGCCGCGCGCATGACGGCGATGGACGCGGCAACATCTAACGCGGCCGACATGATCGAAAGGCTGACCTTATATATGAATCGCGTGCGCCAGGCCAGCATCACCAAAGAAATCATCGAAGTGGTGTCGGGCGCCTCGGCGGCAGAGTAGAAGATGTGGGGCAGACGATCGGTTTTCGTCGTCTGCCAGCTTGGCAGACCACAAGAAACGATGGTCTGCTCCACTGAGAGGATATTATGGCAAACACAACCGCAGCAGCAGTAGTGGGTAAGGTAGTCCAGGTGTCCGGGCCGGCCGTGGACTGCGAGTTTCCGGAGGGCCAGATCCCGCTGGTGTACACGGCCATCCGCGTGACCAGCGAGGGGTTCGATGTACCCCAGCCGATCGACATTATCTGTGAAGTGCAGCAGCATATCGGTGAAGGCCGCGTGCGCACCATCGCGTTGCAGCCCACCGAAGGCCTGGTGCGCGGCATGCAGGCCATCAGCTTCGGCCATCCCGTGGAAGTGCCTGTGGGGCCGGAAACGCTGGGCCGCGTGCTCAACGTGATCGGCCAGCCAGTGGACGAGATGGGACCCGTGAACGCCAAGAAGTTCTACCCTATTCACCGCCCGGCGCCATCGTTCGAAGACCAGTCGACGCGCCTGGAAATGTTCGAAACCGGCATCAAGGTGGTGGATCTGCTGGAGCCTTACCTGCGCGGCGGCAAGATCGGCCTGTTCGGCGGCGCCGGCGTGGGCAAGACCGTTATCATCATGGAGTTGATTAACAACATCGCCATGAAGCACGGCGGCGTTTCGGTGTTCGCGGGAGTAGGCGAGCGCACGCGCGAGGGCAACGACCTCTGGCTGGAAATGCAGGAATCGGGCGTGATCGATCCCAAGGATTTCACCAAGTCAAAGTGCGCGCTGATCTACGGCCAGATGACCGAGCCCCCCGGAGCCCGCCTGCGCGTGGGTCTGACCGGCCTGACCGTGGCCGAGTATTTCCGCGACGAGGAAAAGCAGGATGTGCTGCTCTTCATCGACAACATTTTCCGCTTCACCCAGGCCGGTTCCGAAGTGTCGGCGCTGTTGGGCCGCATGCCTTCCGCCGTGGGATACCAACCCAATCTCGCCACCGAAATGGGCGAGTTGCAGGAGCGCATCACCTCTACCAAGAACGGCTCCATCACGTCGGTGCAGGCCATCTACGTGCCTGCCGACGATTACACGGACCCGGCGCCGGCCACGGCTTTCGCGCATCTGGACGCCACCACCAACCTCTCGCGCGACATCGCGTCGCTGGGCATCTACCCGGCGGTAGACCCGCTGGCCTCCACCTCGCGCATTCTTGATCCGAACATTGTGGGGCAGGAGCACTACGCGACGGCGCAGGCCGTGAAGGGCACGCTGCAACGATACAAGGACCTGCAGGACATTATCGCCATCCTGGGCATCGACGAGCTTTCCGACGAGGATAAACTCACGGTGTCGCGCGCGCGCAAGATCCAGAGGTTCCTCTCGCAGCCCTTCCACGTGGCCGAGCAGTTTACCGGGTTCAAGGGCAAATATGTGAAGCTGGCCGACTCTATCAAGGGCTTCCGCGAAATCGTGGACGGCAAGCACGACGATGTGCCGGAGCAGGCATTCTATATGCAGGGCACCATCGAGGAAGTGCTGGAGAAGGCCGCAGCCCTGAATAAGGCCTGACCATCCCGAGACGAACATCCTGAGACAAACATGGCGGACACTTTCGAACTCGAAATCGCGACGCCGGAGCGCCAGTTGCTTCGGGAGGATGTGACCGAGGCGCAGATCCCGGGCAAGGACGGCTTTCTGGGGATTCTGCCCGGCCATGCGCCGCTGCTGGGTCTGCTGGGGTTCGGCGCGTTGAGCTACGTGGCAGGTGGCCGCAGGCGTTTTATGGCGATCCACGGCGGTTTTCTGGAAGTGCTGTCCGACCATGTGAAGGTCCTGGCGGACTTGGCCGAGCGGGCTGAGGAGATCGACCTGGAACGCGCCAAAAGGGCGTTCGAGCGCGGGCAGGCGGAGAGCATCAATCCCTCGCTGGGCGTGGATCCGGCGGATGCCCTGGCCGCCATGCTGCGGGCGCAGGCGCGTGTGGC
Organism: Candidatus Acidiferrales bacterium; assembly: GCA_035570275.1. Lineage (GTDB taxonomy): Bacteria > Acidobacteriota > Terriglobia > Bryobacterales > Bryobacteraceae > DATMNI01. The sequence goes on from DATMNI010000016.1 coordinate 21,884, forward strand.
GGCGGCGGAACAGAAGTAGCGCCAATGCTGTTCTCGTTAGAGTTGACGCACTGCCGCTAGCGTCTTTAGGAGATTTAATGTCAGAGTGGACGTCCAAAGAAGTCCGTCTAAAATCGCGTCCCTCGGGCCTCCCTCAAGAGGCGGATTTCGAGGTTGCGGCTGTCGCCTTAGCCCAGCCTGACGACGGTGAGGTGGTGGTCCGCAATCTATGGATGTCGGTGGACCCGTATATGCGCGGGCGAATGACAGAGCGCAAGAGCTACATCCCGCCGTTCCAAGTCGGTAAACCGCTTGAAGGCGGCGCCGTTGGTCAAATCGTCGAATCGAAGTCGCCGGACCTCGCCGTCGGCCAATTCGTAATCAGCATGTTTGGCTGGCGCGAAATGGCAGTTGGAAAGGCCGGCGCCTTTCAGAAAATCGACCCTTCGCTTGGACCGATTGAGGCTTACCTGGGGGTCTTGGGAATGCCCGGTCTGACCGCCTATACAGGACTGGTTAGGATCGCTCAGCTTAAGGATGGAGACGCCGTCTTCGTCTCGGCCGCGGCGGGCGCGGTTGGCTCCGTGGCATGCCAGATTGCCAAGGCCCGCGGTTGTTACGTAGTGGGCAGCGCCGGGTCCGATGAGAATTGCCGATGGCTGACGGACGCCGCGGGCGTTGACCAGGCGATTAATTACAAGACCAGCGGCAACCTGGATCGGGCGGTGGGCGATGCATTCCCAAAGGGCATCGATGTTTATTTCGATAACGTCGGGTGCACCCACCTCGAAGCCGCCCTCAACCATATGAACCCGTTCGGACGGATAGCACTTTGCGGCATGATTGAGCAGTACAACAACACAGCACCAGGCCCGGCGCCGTCCAACCTGGCTCAGGCAGTTGTCAAGAGTCTCAGGCTGCAGGGCTTTATCGTTTCGAACCACTACGATCTGTTGCCGCAGTACCTTTCTGAGGTGGCGCCCTCGGTCAAGGCCGGTAAGCTCAAGTGGCAGGTGACCGTCGAGGAGGGGATCGAGAATGCGCCAAGGGCAATGCTGAGGCTTTTCGTAGGGAACAAAGCCGGAAAGATGCTGGTTCGGCTGTAGCCTTGCTTTTCAGGTTTGCGGCGAACGAACTTGCGCACGCCTGCCGTGGAGGCGCGACGGCGTATCGAGGAATCACTGAGCCTTGTACGCAGGAATCCAAGAGTCGTTCTCCACAGGTGAAACGCAACGCGGTCTTGCCCGGCTCGCAGCCACGTCCGAGGACTGGAGCGGTGGAGCGGGATACACCATCCGGCAAGGGCTGCACGTGGGAGTGTCGGCCAACCGGGGGCCGTATCTGGACCGTCAGAGCGCATACTACTTTCCAGGCGAAGCTAAACCCCGGGACCTGCCGGGCTCAGCTTACGGTGTTGCCGGTGCGTGGGGCCTGGGGCATTGGAATGTGACTGGCGAATGGCAGCGGTTCGTCATGACATATCGCGCCATTCCCACGTTCACTCGTACAGTCGCATACGTAGACGCGCGCCGCGTGCTAAGTCCGCGAATGTATGCCGCCTCCCGCATTTCCTGCACGCAGGCGAGCTCTGGACCAAGGCGCGGGATTTATGAAGTCGCGGTGGGATTTCGTCCTAACGCGCATCAACTGGTGAAAGTGGGTTACCAGATTCAACAATGACCAGGGATTCGAGGCACGCTGGATAATACCTTTGCGGTGCAACTGGTCACCAGCCTCCGTCCCATCAGCATGGCGTGGAACTGAGGGGTAGCTCTCCGCTCCCGTGCGTCGAACTGCGATAGCGGACGGTTGCGGACATCTCGAGCGCAGATCTCCGCGCGCAGACGCTTACGCCGGCAGCTCCCGCACGGTCTTCCCGTCACCGCCACAGCATGCGGTATCTTGGTCAGATGTTTACCCGAAGGAGTTTGCTCTTGGCGCCCTTAGCACAGGCCATGGGCCAGCGCGGGGTGCCAGCCCTCATGTCGCTCTGCCTGCACCAAACCACTACCTCCGCCGCCGGTTACCGGAAATCGCTCGAAGGCTATGCTCGCGCCGGCATCAAATTCGTGGAGGTCATTCCGCCTCACGTCCAGGAGTTTGTCAAGAAAGAGGGTATGCCGGCTGCACGGCGGCTGCTTGCAGACCTGGGCCTCAAGGCCGTCTCGAGCGGCGGTGTCCGGGGCCTTTGGGAACCCAACTCGGAGCGGTCCAGAGCGCTGGACGACTTAAAGTCCTTATGCGAGTTGATCGCCACGCTGGGGGTCGACCGGATGGTCTGTCCATGCGGCGCCAGCCAGAAATACACTGCGGAGGACTATAAACGCGCCGTTGCCAATCTTCGGGAGGCGGGAGACATCGCCCGGCAGTTTCAGATCACCGCCATGGTCGAATTCATGCGGGGATCCACGTTCATTGGTACGTTGCCGACGGCGCTCCGGATGACCCGGGAGGCCGCTCACCCGAACGTTCGGCCGATGTTGGATTGCTATCACTTCTGGGCGGGGCTCAGCAAATTCGAGGATCTGGAACTGATCCGCCCGGGAGAAATCCACCACGTCCACTTCCAGGATGTTCCGGACACACCACGCGAACTGCTGGACAATGGCACGCGCGATATTCCCGGAACGGGAGTTTCACCGCTAACCGGCATTCTTCGCAAGCTGGCCGAGAAGGGATATGCGGGGCCTCTGTCGGTAGAACTCTTCTACCCTGACCTCCAGAACGGCGATCCATACGATGTTGCCCTTCGGATTCGCCAGAAAGCGGAGCCGGTGATGCGTGCTGCCGGGGTGCTATAAAATAAACCGCCCGTAAGGTATCCACGCCTGCTCTCGTTCCGGTATCCGATCACCCGGCACGTGTACGCGCTCTTACCTCAATCGGATTTCAGACGCGCTATCCACGCAGTTGCATCGCGTGCGTGGGTTTTCGGTAGACTGGTTGCTGCATGAACCGCCGACAGTTCTTCCTCACTTTGAGCAGCGCGCCGCTTCTGGCTCAGACTGCTGCCCCCGCGGCCGAGTTGGAATGGGTGGACGCCAAGAAGCTGACCGTGGAAGGGTTAGGTTTCAAGGATATGAAATCGCCATACGACCGGCTGCCGGGGCGGGCGGAGGGCGTGGTGCCCCCGGCGGTCTGGAACTTGAGCCGCGATTCGGCGGGCGCCCTGGTGCGCTTTACTGCTGCTACCACGGAGATTCACGCGCGCTGGACTGTCACCAACAAGAACCTGGCTGGGGCGAACATAACGGCGATCGCGTCGAGCGGACTCGACCTCTACGCCAAAACGGACGCCGGGAAGTGGCGCTGGCTCGGCGTGGGGCAACCGAAGTTCCCTGATACCACCGCTGCGCTGATCAGCGGAATTCCGGCTGCGGAGCGCGAGTTCATGGTTTATCTACCGCTGCGCAATGGCGTGACCTCGCTGGAATTTGGTGTGCCCAAGGGGGCCACGATCAAGCCGGGTCCGGCGCGGGCGGCGGGGTCGAAGCCCATCGTATTTTATGGCACTTCGATCACGCACGGGATTGGGGCATCGCGCGCGGGCATGACGCATGTGGCGATGCTGGGGCGGACTTTTAATCGCGAGGTGATCAATCTGGGCTTCTCCGGCAATGGGCGCATGGAACCGGAGGTGATAAAGTTTGTGGCTGAACTTGACCCCGCGGTCTTCGTGTTGGATTGCCTGCCGAATATGGGCGCGCAACTGGTGACGGAGCGCACCGTGCCCGGCGTCAAACTATTGCGCGAGGCTCACCCCAAAACGCCGATTCTGCTGGTGGAGGATCGCAATATACAGTCCGGCTTCCTGGTGGAAGCGCGCCGCAAGGGAAATGAGGCCAACCACGCCGCGTTGCGCGAGGCGTTCGCCGCAATGCAAGCGGAAAAGGTGCCTCATGTTTACTATCTGGAGGGCGCTAACCTGCTGGGCGATGACGGCGAGGGTACGGTTGACGGCTCGCACCCCACTGACCTGGGCTTCACCCGTCAGGCAGCCGAGTTCGAGCGCGTGCTTCGGCCGGTGCTGATGGCTGCGGGCTGAAGGAATGGTACCGCTACAAGCTGCGTGGCGAGACCTGACAGGTCCATGAGGCTTGCGGCCACAACGGCGTTGTTGTCTGTCGGCACGAAGGTTCCGGCCTGTGTCGCGGTATTGCCTGCCAATTGGGCCGAGACTTCAAATCCCCAACGCGATGCCACCGCATCGGTCACAACTGCCTGGTGGGTTTGGGGCGCTTTGGGCGTGTAGGTGGCCGCGTCCGGGAACGTCACCTGTACGTTGCCGGTGCCCGCGGTAATCTGATGGCAACCGGCACTAGTCCCGTTCTCGCCCGGCACGCCCGCATACCCCGCGGGAGCCACGTTCGAATGGGCTGCGGCCAGGACCGGGAGCGCAATCAGAACGGCGATTTGCAGCGCTCGTATGGTTGTTTTCTTATCCATTTTGCGGTCCGGAAATCTCCGTACCCGCCAACCGCCGATCCTGGTGCTTATGTTGATGCCTGTCATATATATAAATGTCCTCGTAGGGGGTCCCGTCGGCCGCGCAGGCCCGAAGGGTAGGTTGAGGCAGCCACCATACGGCGATGAGTGCTGTCGGAGTTCAGGTAGAAGCACTTTCAGTGCCGGTTGGAAGATCCGCGGGACAAAATGAAGAATAGCTAATGACGTCTTTGTTTGTGAAGTTTTCGGATATCCATGTATAGTTATCTATAAAGAATATTGCCTGCCGTTAAGCCCGGCGGCTGAGCATATTCGCTATAGCAGAACTCCACGGTCGGACCCGGCTTTTCGGCTTCACCTGGTAAGTTTGTTACTAACTTTGGAAATCAAATGAATTCAGCGGCTATAAGACCGCCGCCAAAGGCCCCTGCCTTGGCGTT
>DATMNI010000017.1:0-32014 GCA_035570275.1 Candidatus Acidiferrales bacterium
TTCGCCAACGCTTCCGGACCTGGCCACGATCCGCTGATGATCGTACTTATTGTCCCGGACTGCTCGTAGTTTTCCGTCGCTCTTGGGGTTCGCGAAGGCAGACTCCGGTGACAGGCGGCAAATCGGTCGAGTTTGAACCGAATCCTCGACGGGCAACTCGTCCACCGGCCGTTCCTCTCGTCAGTTTGGTTTCCGATCCTCATCCTGGTCGAATTCGAGGATCTGTTTGGCCACTTCTTCGACGTAGTAATCGGCGACGACGGCACTCGTTCTCATGTGTCTCGCGATCCGCCTGCCCATTTCCGTCGCCGGTTTATCGACGGGCTGGTTATCCCACAGCCGCGTGCGTTCATGCTCCACCGCTTTGCGAACGCGTTCCCTGACACCCGATTCGTCGCGAGCTTCGAGGTCGATTACCTCGTCGCTGTCCAAGAGATTGCGCAGCGCCGGATAGCAGGTGTTCCAGACCACCTCATGTGTCTCGCAACTTAACTGGGTCAGATCAATCTCCCCTTCGTCGCTCAGGCGGAAATCGGCCATGAAGTTGTCAATCGGGTGCACTTGGGAAGGGTGAGCTCCTGCCCACTCATCCAGAGCGATGATTGCGTCTCGCTTGGAGTCCGCGGTAACCACAGAAAAGTCACCATTCGGCCATCGGCAGAGATACACGCCGGTGTCATAATCATCTGCTTCGTCGCCGTCATCGTCCGGCGGAATGCTATCAGCGGTTTCCGATGCCGTGTCAAAACCCACCCCGTTGGGCGCCCGTTCAACAAACTCCGCCGCATCTTCCTCCGTGGTGCACGAGATTGAATCCACTTCGATCCGGGCCTCTTCGAAAGCGGGATGGTTCTGGACCTGCTCCAGTAGGGCGTCATCAACGGTGATCGCACGTACTGCCGGTAGGCTGTGCCGCGCCAGAGCGATTAGATGCCGTCGATTGGCATCGTCGACCACGACCGTCAACTCGATCTTGTATTCCTTCTTCATACTCTCCACACTCACTGGACCGTTCTACGATTGCTCGATTGCAGAGGGAAGCGGGATGCCCGGCTTGCCTATAGCCGATGAGCCGACTGCCGAACGCCGCCATGCCTGGGTTGCCTTGCCGCTCCTCCCGGTTCCAATGCCCACTTATAAACCGCTTTCGCGCAGTTGTCAACTTTCCTCGATTTACCCTCCTCGATTCATTGACCTGCTACCGTTGGCACAAGATATCGCGGGGCCAGAGGCCGAGAACACGCCTTTCCTCTGGCCCGATTGTACGGGGAAGGGTCTTTTTGTCCATACTCTCGTTGAGCCGCCAGAAGCCGTCCCGGTCTCATCTGAAACCGAAGTGCGCCCCACTCCTTGCTTCCAAGTTTAGATGGGTGGCACCGACCCGGTAGGACGGTCGCCTCCAGGGCCGATGTTGGGCCGGTTTCGCTCTTTCTCCTCTCGGTCGCGCTGACCGGCAACTGCAATGCGAAAAATGTTGCTGGACCAATTTCCGGCTCCCTCCGCCACCACGCCGACCTGGCCGTGCCCCCCTGGTGTGAGAAATGTTGTTGGTCTATTTGGCCCTCGGCCGCGCCAGTTTCTAGTAGTCATCCGACATATCCATGTTTAGCTATCCAAGATTTGACGTTTTGTCAAAACCGCAATGGAGAATCGGCCAAAGCCACGTTATCCGGAGCTTGGCCATAGTTTGGGGTATTGCGAGGCGCACCCTACGGCGGCGCGACCGGGCCCTTGAGACTTTTGGAGCAGAGGCCCAACATGCCGTAAGAATGGAGCATGGAGTCTACGCCAGCCATTCCATCCAGTGCGGTCGGCTTGATGCTGGCTTTGGACCGATGTAAGGAGGCGCGCATATGAGTGCCGCCGCCCTAGAGAAACATTACCGGGTAAGGGAACTCGCCGCTTTGTGGGGTTTCTCCGATAACACGATCATCAGAATATTTGCCAGTGAGCCTGGAGTGATCCGCCTGGAATCGGGCGTTGGGCGACGCAAGTACAGAACTCTGTCGATACCCGAAAGCGTTGCGCTACGTGTTCACGAGAGACTCGGCCAGGAGCCGTTCCAGACGGAGCTTTCGGCTGGGAACCCACTTCGCGTAATACGCCTCCGTGACCTTAACGCTGGAATGGCCAAGAAGCCGCGAAACATCCTCAAGCTGAAATCCGGCCAGCAGCTTGCGAACCGCGAACGTGTCTCTGAGGCGATGCGGCCGACAGTCGGAAACGCCACACCGGGCGCCTAGCGTCTGCATCCGCTCATAAACCTCATTTGCGAGATAGGCAGGGTTTTTGCTGGAACCGAAATAGAATGGAAGCTTCGGCGACAGCCATTCGCAGGCATCAATGCCCCGCTTGAGACGGTCAGAGAGATATGCCTCAATCGATTTCGGCTTCTCCGTCTTCTTGTGTTTTTGGGGCAGGTACACGTAGATCCACAGATGCTCGCCTTTGGTAACCAGCGCGGGGTCAAAACGAATCGCGTCGCCGACCCGCATTCCGGTTTCGAGCATCAGTTCCAATAGGAGCCGGAACGTCTTCGGACGCTTAGCATATCCGTGCGTACCACCGTTGAGGTTCAGAGCTTCGTTCAGGATCTTTTCGACGTCTTCGTCAGAATAGGGCTCCTTCTGGTCGTAGACGGCCCGGTGGGCCCTCACTCGGTCCACCAGCGATTCTGTGATCCATCCACGGCGAAAGGCGTCTCGCAGGAAGCAGCGAAGCTTGGCAACCGCTGTTGACTTGGACGTGTCCGCAAGATCGGGCAGCCCGTCAACCTTGAACGTCTCCAGCAGGTCCACTTTGAGTTCGCGGGCGAAGTACACCCCCTGGCGTTCGCAGTAGTCCTTCAGACGGCCCAGCAGTAGTTTCGTCTGGCCGTAGGTCTTTTCTCCCAGTTCGTGTTGGCGGGATGCCAGGTACTTCTCTATGCACTCGCTGACCTTGGGGCCGCGCGCGGTCTCACTCTTGGACTGTGCGATTAACGCATCGCGCATGCCTTCCGCTTCGGCAACATCGGTGAGTCCGGTGCTTTGGCGCGGAACGACGCTGTTTCCGGTGCGCCCATACATCCAAATGGGGCACTGGCAGCCCATGGCCTTGCGCTTATTGCGCGCGGAAATCTTGCTTTTGGCCACCGGGCAGGTACCGATGTGGCGGCGATAGAGGGTCAATGCCATATTCCATGTACATCACATTCTGTACACGGAGTCAAGTGGCTACCTCTAAGTATTTGATTCTTGATTGGTTTGGCTCCCCGGCATGGATTCGAACCACGATTCACGGCTCCAAAGGCCGCTGTCCTACCATTAGACGACCGGGGAATTCTATGAAATCACCAACTGCACACCCTCAGTGTAGCTTTCTCCTCTTCCTCACCGCAACGGCTAGGCTCAGCCCGGCTTCGGCCCGACTCGGCGGGGCTCCGCGGCCAGCGGAGTGACCTGCAGGCCAGAAGTAAGCGCGTCCTGAACTACGGTGCGTCGTCCTCAAGAGGAATCCCGCGCATGGTGGCCTTGGAGGGCATCCCCTGCCGGTGGGGCCGGCGTTGGTTCATCAACAGGAACATTGGTGCCAATATACTTCGGCACTCTCGGGTCCTGCTCGGGAGCTTTTGGCACGCCGCCGCATCCCCGAGCCGGCGATGATCGGTGGCGCTATCGCGATAAGCCGCAATTCTCCTTCGCCCATCTGACCAGCTTCGTGGTCGTCGGCGCTTCCACAGCGCGCCATGGGAGGTGTGCAAGTGATCTCTGCACCCGGCCGTTATACTGAAGGACTCCAAAGACCAGGACTCCAAATACCAAAAAGACTCCAATACACTAAAAGACTCCAATGGACCGCGAACTGGGCAGCTTTGCCGTACTCCTGCTACTGTCGGCCATCGTAGCCCTCATTACGCGGCGAGTACGAGTTCCCTACAGTGCCGGTCTGGTGATCGCCGGTGGAGTTCTCTGGTTCAGCCACGCCCTTCCCGTGATCCCTCTGTCCAGGGAACTGCTTTTCCTGGTCCTGCTTCCGCCTCTCATTTTTGAGGCCGCGTTCTACATCCGATGGACAAATCTCAGAACAGACCTGCCGGTTGTGCTTACTCTCGCCACCGCCGGGGTGCTCTTAGCCGGCTTAATCGTTGCAGCCGGAATGCACTATCTGGTGGGCTGGGTCTGGATCAGCGCGCTGGCGTTTGGGTTCCTCATCGCCGCCACGGACCCGGTTTCCGTGATTGCCGCCTTTAAGGAAGCCGGCGTAAGGGGACGGCTACGGCTGCTGGTGGAAGCGGAGAGCCTGGTGAATGACGGCACGGCGGCCGTTGCTTTCGGTCTGGTGGTGGCCGTGGCTCAAGGCGCGGCGCCAACTCCGCGGGAAGCCCTGCTGTCGCTTGTGGCGACCTTGGCCGGCGGCATCCTCGCCGGGTTGAGCGTGGCCGCCATCGCGTTGTTCTTAGCCGGCAAGACCGATGACCATCTGGTGGAAATCACATCCACTACGGTCGCCGCCTACGGATCGTTCCTGCTGGCTGAGCGCTTCCACTGCTCGGGAATCCTGGCAACCATGACGGCGGGGCTGCTGATTGGACACTACGGTTCGCTGGGGACCATCACAGATAAAGGGCGTGTAGCCGTCGGCGCCTTTTGGGAATATGCCGCTTTCGTCGCCAATTCACTGATCTTCCTGCTCATCGGTTCCCGCCTGGCCGAGCAAAGCTTCGCACCGGTCGCCGGGGTTGCGATCGTCGCCATATTGCTGGTATGTCTCGGGCGAGCCGTTGCGGTCTACGCCGGGTGTGCGGTGTGGGTTCGATCGGCGCAAAGAGTGGACGCCGGTTACCAGCACACCTTGGTTTGGGGTGGACTTCGAGGAGCGCTGGCTCTGGCACTCGCCCTCGGTTTGCCGGACGCCATCCCGCACCGTAATGAAGTAGTCGCGGTTACCTATGCAGTGGTGGCCTTTTCCGTTTTCGTCCAAGGACTGACGATGCCGCCGTTCCTTAGGAAACTGGGATATATCCAATAGGAAGCGGCGGCCCGAGGGTCGCCACCACTCATGCTAGGCTGGGTTACTTATGAAGCTCGCTGCCGCATTGCTGTGGTTGCCGCTTGGCATCGCGCCGGCTCAGCCGCCTACTCCCGAATCGGTGCTGGGTCACAAGCCGGGCGACGATTTCTTCCTGGCCAGCTATGACGAGTCTCTCGGCTATTTCCAGAAGCTGGCCAAGGCCACCGACAAGCTGAAGCTGGTGCAGGTCGGCAAGACCACGCAGGGCCGCGACTGGTACATCGCCGTCATCTCCGCAGCCAAAAACCTGGCCGCGGTCGACAAGTATAAGGACACGGCGCGCCGCCTGGCGCTGGTGCAGGGCCTCACCGACGCTCAGGCCCACGACCTGGCGCATAATGGCAAAGTCATCGTCCACATCGATGGCGGCCTGCACGCCACCGAAGTTGCAGCCGCGCAGCACACCATTCAACTGGCCTACAACCTGGTGTCCGGTACGGACGCGGAAACCACGGCCATCCTGGACAACGTCATCCTGCTGCTCTGGTTCTCCATCAATCCCGACGGGCAGAACATGGTGGTCAACTGGTACCGCGGCAACGTGGGCACGCCCTACGAGGTCAGCAACCTGCCGGGCCTGTATCAGGAGTATATCGGCCACGACAACAATCGCGATGGCTACATGAACAACATGATCGAGTCGCAGGTTATCACCCACTCGAACCTGGAATTTTACCCACAGGTTTTCTACAACCATCACCAGGCTGCGCCCTTCCCGGCGCGCATCTGGATTCCGCCCTTCGGCGACCCCGTGTCGCTGAATCCGCACCCGCTGATGTACCGTTGGGTGAACGTGTTCGGCACCGCCATGGCCGCCTACTTGGACGAACACGATATGCCAGGCGCCATGCACCGCGGCCGTTTTGACGATTGGTACCCGGGCTTCGTTGACCACGTCAACAATTTCCGCAACACCGTTTCCTTCCTCACCGAAACCGCGCTGTACCGGTTCGCCACGCCGCACTTCTACACCACCGATGAATTCCCGCAGGACAAGCGCGACCTGCGCACCGAGGTCTTCTATGCAAGCCCCTGGCGCGGCGGCTGGTGGCGCCTGGGCGATGCCGTGCGCTACATGTTGGGCGGGTCGATGGCCGTGCTGGACACTGCCGCCAAGAATCGCGAGGAGTTGCAGTACGACCGTTACCGCGCCGGCCGCGACGTGGTGGCCCGTTTCACCAAAGATCCGCCCTACGCCTACATCATCCCCCGCCAGCAGCGCGACCCAACCACGGCGGCGATCCTGGTTGAGAAGTTGATCATCGACGGGATCGAAATGCACCAGGCCACACGCGACCTCTCGGCCAACGGCGCGACTTACAAAGAAGGCGACTGGGTAGTGCTCATGGACCAGCCATTTGCGGCGCTGGTGAAGGAACTGTTTGACGTGCAGAAGTACCCGGAGTTGCCGCATCCTCCGCCGATCATGGTAACTGCTGGTGGTGGCGTTGCTGGTGGCGCTGGCCCTCCAGGGCCGGCGACCGGTCTTCCGGCCGCAGCAGCCGCCCCAACCGGAGGCAGCGGACGTGGCGCAGCCGGCGGTGGCGGCGCTGGTGGAGGCGGAGGCCGCGCTGCCGGTGGGCGAGGGGCTGCGGCAGGAGCGGCGGTCGGCGGCCCTGGAGGGCCAGCGCCACCCAGCCAGTTGCCCTACGATGTTACCGGCTGGACCCTGCCCATTCAAATGGGGGTCGAAACCGTGGCCGTCTCCCAGCCCGTGAGCGACGCCACCCGCCGCCAGTTGCGCAAAATCGAACGGGTCGACGCGATCCAGGGCAAAGTGGAAGGCGCCGGGCCGGTCTATGCTTTCTCGCACCACTCCAACGCCGCCCTAACCGCGGTGAACGACATTCTGGCCGCCGGCGGCGCCGTGAGCTTCGCCAAGACCGAGCCCACTATCTACACAACCGGCCACGCCGACCTGCTGCGTAAGAACGGCGTCAACGCGAGTTCGCTCAAGGAAGCGCCAGATGCCTGGCCGGTCAAAAAGCCGCGGATCGCGCTCTATGAACCGTGGATGGGAGTGATTGACGAAGGCTGGACCCGCTGGATCCTGGAGCAGCACCACTTCCCGTTCACCCGCGTACATAACCCCGATATCCAGGCCGGCCACCTTGGCGAGCACTACGACACCATCGTGATTGCCGAAATGGGCACGCGGCAGATCATGGACGGCATGGCGGCCGGCAGCGTGCCGGGTCAATATGCGGGCGGCATCGGCGAAGATGGGGCACAAGCGCTGCGTGATTTCGTCACGCAAGGCGGCACGCTGGTTACCTTCGGCAATGCCACGCTGTTCGTAATGGACGAGTTCGCGGTGCCGGTCACCAACGTCGTGGCGGGGCTGCGGCAGGATCAGTTCTTCTGTTCCGGCTCGCTGCTGCGCACGGAGATCAAGGAGCCCAATCATCCCGTGGTCGCGGGCCTGCCAGCCACGCCGGCCGTGATGTTTGAGCGCAACCCGGTGTTCGACACCAAACCGGCTTTCCGCGGCAAGGTGCTGGCAACCTATATTAAGGACCGCAATCCGCTGGTGAGCGGCTTCCTGCTGGGCGCCGAAACCATTCAAGGGAAGGCCGCCGCGCTGGATGCGAACTACGGCAGCGGCCACCTCGTCATGCTGGCCTTCCGGCCGCAGTGGCGTGGCCAATCGCACGGCACCTACGAGTTCTTTTTCAACGCTCTCTACTACAACCCGTCCATGATGCCGGAAGCTCAGCCGCGCGAGGGCGGCCGCGGCGGCAATCCGCAACAGTCCGCGTGGCGGCGCGAAGCCGAACTGGTGAAGACGGAACTCGGCAAGCTGCTCGACCAGAACCGCGCTTACTTCACGGCGCGCGGCCCGGCGGCGGCGGACCAGGGCAAGCTGCTGGAAAACGCCCTCGACACGTTCCAGCGCGACCGCCTGCCGCAGCTTGACGACCTGCGGGCGCAGGTGGAAGACGCCGCCGTGGTCCGCAGGTACGCTGTCTACTCCACGCAGTTGAAGAAGTTCGCGGTAGACCTGCGCACCAAGGATTTCAGCGCTTCGAAGCTCGAGGATCTGCTGGAACAATACAAACTGGCGGTGGTGCCATGAAGTCGCTTGCTAACGCGCGCGGCTCGGTTGGGGGGCGGCGTGGCTCTCTTCGGCGCTGGCGCGATTCGCTTCGGAGCCGTGACCGTCAGGGAGCGGTTGCGCTGTTATTTTTCCTCCTCGCCGCCACCGCGTTCGCTCAGATTCCCACGCCCGAATCCGTGCTCGGTCACAAGCCGGGCGACGATTTTTATTTGGCAACTTACGAAGACTCGCTGGGCTACTTTCAGAAACTGGCCGCGGCGACTAACCGCGTTAAGCTGGTCCACGTGGGCAAATCCACCCAGGGCCGCGAGTGGTGGATCGCCTTTATTTCCGACCCGCAGAACCTGGCGCAACTCGACCACTACAAGGATGTCTCGCGCCGTCTCGCTCAAGCCCGCGGCGTCAGCGAGGAACAGGCCCGCACGCTGGCGCGCGAGACCAGGCCCATCATCCACATCGATGGCGGCTTGCACGCCTCCGAGGTCGCCAACCACCAGCACACCATCCAACTCGGCTATGACTTAGCCGCGCTGGAGACGCCGGAGATCCAGACCATCCGCCAGAACCTGATTGTGGAGCTCTGGTTTTCCATCAACCCCGATGGCCAGAGCATCGTGGCCAACTGGTACCGCCAGAATGTGGGATCGCCCTACGAAGTGGCTCCCCTGCCGGTGCTCTACCAGGAGTACGTGGGCCATGACAACAATCGCGATGGCTACATGCTGAACATGCTGGAATCGCGCGAGATCACCAAGGCCACGCTGGAAACGCAGCCGCTGGTTTTCTACACGCAGCACCAGAGCGCGCCATTTCCGGGCCGCATCTACCTGCCGCCGTTCGCCGACCCCATCTCCGGCAACATGCACCCGCTCATGCTGCGGTGGCTCAGCCTGATCGGCATGACCATCGCGCAACATCTGGACGACCGCGGCCTCACCGGCTCCATGCACCAGGAGACGTTCGACGTCTGGTATCCGGGTTACATCGACAACATCGGCAACTTCCGCCACACCATATCTTTTTTTACCGAAACCGCGCTCTACCGCTATGCCACGCCGCACTTCTATACGGTGGACGATTTTCCATCGTCCCGGCAGGCGCTGGGTACCGAGATGCTTTATTCCAGCCCCTGGAAGGGCGGCTGGTGGCGTCTGGCCGACGCCTGCCGCTACATGTACGAGGCTGACATGGCGGTGCTGAACCTCTCGTCGAAGTACCGCGAGCAGATGACTTACAACAAGTACCGCGCCGCGCGCGACACCATCGAGAGATTCCAAAAGGAGCCGCCGTTCGCATACGAGATTCCGCGCGAACAGCATGACGCGCCGACCGCCGCTATGTTAATGGAAAAACTGATGCTGAACGGCATCGAGATCCATCAATCGGCCAAGCCCGATTCCTGGGTGATCCCGATGGACCAGCCCTGGGCCGGACTGGTGAAGGAACTTTTCGAGCCGCAGGTTTACCCGGCGTTGTCGCAGCGGCCCTACGATGTGACCGGCTGGACGGTTCCCTACCAGATGGGCGTGGAAGTCCACACCATGACCACGCCGCTAAGCAAGGCGTTCCGCGATTCGCTGCGCAACGTGAAGGACATGAGCGGCCTGGCCTCACCGTTCAACCGCGCCGCCAACGCCAGCTTCCGGGCTGTCAATGAGATTCTCGCGGCCAACGGCAAGGTGGCTTTCGTGGGCGATGAGATCGCCGCTACGGACATCGACAAATCGAAACTGGACGCCATCCTCAGCGAGAACCACCTGCGCGCGGGGTCCGCCACCACCAAGGACGCCGCCAAAGAATCCGGTAAACCGGTCAAGGCGCGCCGCGTGGGTCTGTACCGCTCCTGGGTGGCGAGCATCGACGAGGGCTGGACGCGGTGGATTCTGGAACAGTTCAAGTTTCCGTTCACCAACTTGTACAACGCCGATATCGTCAGCGGCCACCTAAGGGAACACTATGACGTAATCGTGATCCCCGATATGGCGGAGCGGCAGATCATCGATGGCCACCGTCGCGGTACCATTCCCGAGCAATACGCCGGCGGGTTGGGCGACGAAGGCGTTCAGGAATTGCGCGACTTCGTGACCGCGGGCGGCACCCTGATCACGTTCAACAACGCGTCGCTGTTCGCCATCAACCAGTTCAAGCTGCCGGTGGACAATGCGCTGGCCGGCCTGCGGCCCGACCAGTTTTTCTGTTCCGGCAGCCTGCTGACGGTGCACATTGAGGACGCCAAAAACCCGCTGGTGGCGGGGTTGACGCCGGACCTGGCCGTGATGTTTGAGCGCGGCCCTGCGTTTGACACCAAGACCGATTTCAAGGGCGCGGTGCTGGCGAGGTATCCGAAGGAACGGTCGCCTCTGATGAGCGGCTACCTGGCGGGCCCAGACCGGCTGCAAGGCAAGGCGGCGGCGCTGGCAGCGGAGTACGGCAAGGGCCGCATTATCTTGCTGGGCTTCAAACCGCAGTGGCGCGGCCAGTCCCACGGCGCGTATAAGTTCTTCTTCAACGCGTTTTACTCTTTGGAGTAAGCTGAGGAAGGGGTATCGTGACTGATACAAACAATTACAAGCCAATTTTCGACCGAGTCGAGGCCACGCTAACTCGACTCTGGGCCGAGACTGGTAGCAAAGAAGAGGCACAACACAGCATGGACGCGGCCCAACGGGCGGAGACCAGGCATTTCAGCGACGCGGACTACTTTCGCATTATGGTTCACGTCGCATTCTATTCTGGATTCAAAGCCGTGACGGTGGACGCGAAACTCGCACGGATTGACGCACACTTCCCGGATTATGAGAGCGTTGCCGCCTATGGCCCGCAAGAAGTTACGACCATAATGGCCGACTCCGGAATGATCCGACACAGACGTAAGATTCAGGCCTGTATCGACAATGCCAGCGAATTCAAGCTAATAGTGAAGGAGCATGGGACGTTTCAAGCGTATGTTGAGTCCTTCTTTCCGAAGGCATCCTTTGAAGGCGTCATTGAGTTAAGAATAGTTAAGAAGGGATCTGAGGAAGCGCTTCAGCTATTTGAGCAAGATCACGTCGTTCCATTTCCTCACCGACATTGGCATGCCTGTTTTAAAACCCGATAGCGTCATTAGTCGCATATTCTTTCGCCTTGGCTTCATTGAGAGCGAGGGGACGAGCGAAGACCAACTCCTCGAGACGGTTTACCAGGGGCAGAAGTTCAGGGACCTTACGAATCATCCGATTCGATACATTGATATCATCTTCGTCGCCTATGGGGCAATGAAATCAGCCAGCACCAGCACGGAACAAGGTATCTGTTTGAAGGAGCATCCACGTTGCGACATGTGTGGTGTGACGGAATATTGCCGGTATTTCAAATCGAACAAAGTCGTTATCGACGGAACCAAGGTGATGAACATAATTCACGTCGATGGCACGGTGGGGCAGACTCACCTGGCTTATCCACCTGAATGGAAGGGCGGTACGGTTGAGTTGGAGGTGATTGAAATGACGCCAGTGGACGAGAGTGGCAACCCGTTTACGCCCAAGACGAAGGAATGATCACATTGACTCGGAGGACGCCTCCCATTTGGGGACGTGGTTCACCTCGTGCCATAATCGGATTGTGCGCGAGTCCGTCCTCTCTCGGGTTTGCCGTGGCGCCGCAGACGCCAACATTCGCTTCGATGAGCTCAGGGATCTCCTGATTGGATTCGGTTTCGGGTTGCGAGTAAAGGGCAGTCACCATACGAACTTGCTTCACCTGGTACGGTTTGGCAAGTGAGCCGAGCGGCTGGAGATTCAGAATTTCCTCGACGCCTTCTCGAGTGAAAATATAAACTGGCAGAGGGGGCTGAATGACAAGGTACGAGATCATTCTTTATTGGAGCGACGAGGACCAGGCATTCATTGCTGAAGTGCCGGAACTAGCGGGTTGCGCCGCAGACGGCCCTACCCGGCAAGAAGCTATTGCCAACGCGGAAACCGTCATCGCGGAGTGGATGGAGGCTGCGAGGGAACTTGGCCGCCCGACCCCTGAGCCCAAGGGTCGCCTCATGTTCGCGTGAAACGAAGGCTTGCGGCCCCGACCAGTTTTTTCAGTTCCGGCAGCCTGCTGACGGTACATATTGAGGACCTTAAGAACCCCGCTGGTAGCGGGCTGAATATCTCAGAGGAAATTACTCATGTGGCTTTGCTTCAATGACGGATTCCTAAGTGCCGTGGCTGACAAGAACGACCCGACGAGGCTGAAGGTTCGGGCACGACGCAAGAAGGACTTGCTGAACGTGTTCGGTCAGAACGTGGAAATCGTCAAGGACGCCGGATCTGACTATCGCTGGAGAACGTTTGTCGACCGAAAGGCGTTTGCAGCGTTAGTTGCCGCCCGGGTAGAGAAGATCAGCTACCCGAATTTCAAGAACAGCGTTGACGACCACGATTTGCACGACCTCTACCTGGATTTCTGGGCCAAGCACAATCGTTACCAGCAGCAAGACTTGACGGAAGGTTCCACAAGCAGTCGGAAGACTAAGTAGATTCCGTGTCTCTCGGTCCGTAGGTTGTGTTATGTTCCTGCAACCGTCGCCGGCCGTGCGGCCGTCAGACCAACAACGCGCCAAGCTTCTTGGTCGCCGTGGGGAACTTGCCCAGCCCGGCCTGCAACACCTCATCGGCCAGCGTCAGGTACACGTCGCCCACCGTGCCGGTGATCCTGGTGTGACTCCCCTTCGCCAGACGGCCGAGACCGCCGGCAACGATCATGGCCAGGCCGCTGTTCTTGTGCGGATTGGCTTCGGCATGCTCGTGCACGTATGCCAGGCAGCAGTGATCGAAGAGTGTGCCATCGCCTTCCGGGACCGACTTCAGTTTGGCAACCAGATATGCAAACTCCTCGACGTGCCACCTGCAAATGTCCCGCAAAACGCGCTGGCCTTCCACGCCGTCGGCTCCTGGCGCTTTTCCATCGGCGTGCGTGTAATCATGGTGCCTTGACGACGTATAGCCGAGCCATGGGAACCTGGACAGTCCCTGACACTTGGTCAACATATAAGAGGCCACCCGCGTCTGCCGGGTCGCCAGCGCCTGCACCAGCAGATCGCTCTGCAGTTTGGCGATGCGCGGCCAGTCTTTCATATCGCCTTCGAAATCCGGGGGATCGATGCGCCGATATTCGGGAGGCAGGCCGGCAATCGAGCGCTCCAGGTCGCGAATGCCGGAGAGATGCTCGTCCACGCGAGCCTGATCGTCGGTCGGCAGCTTCTTCTTCAGAGCCGTGGCGTCCTGCCGGACCGCGTCCAGAATGCTGCGCTTCCGGTTCACCCATCCTTCCTCGCGGGTGCCGAACAGGCGGTCGAATAGCCGGTGCGGGATCATCTCCGGCGGCAGGGCGCGCTCGAACCCGGACCAGCTCATATTCCGCTGCATGCTCAAGCCGAACGACTCCTGCGAGACGCCGATCTGCAGCGAGCGGAACCGCGAGTCGTCGCCGATCTTCGTCGCGATCAACTGATCGATCGACGGCCCCTGCGGCCCTCGCCCCGTGTGGTGCGTGCCGGTCATCAGGCCGGACATGGAGTTGGTGTGACCGTTGCCCATTCCGCCCGCGGCTGCGTTGTCCACGCCGCTCAGCACGTGGAAGTCGGCCCGGAACGGCGCCAGCGGCGAGAGGCACGGCGTCATGCGGTAGTTGGTGCCTTCCTCCGAGGGAATCCAGTACCGCTCCGGAATGCCGTTGCCGTTGAACCACAGCACGAAACGGCTCTCGATGGCCTTCTCGAGGCCTTCGGCGGGAGGCTCGGCGGCGTACGCCGTGCCCAGCGAATTGAACATCGAGACCAGCGGCGGCAGCCCTACCAGAATGGGCGCCCCGGAGGCCGTCAGCCCCTTCAACAGAGACCGGCGGGAAAGTCGAACGCGCTTAGTGATTACTTGCGACATGAACGCCTTCCATATTTGGAATTATCTAAAACGCCGGAAATTCCCTCAAACCTGCTAATGACACTATAAGCTCTTTGAAGCGAAACTGCGAGCTGCGAAAATCTTCCAGCAGCTTGCGGATCGCGGGACGATCCCCGGGCATCTCCATCCGGCCCAGAGTGTACCGGAAATACTGCTTCACTACGCATTCCTGGCATTGCGGACTCTTCGCCATCACCGCGCCCAGTTCCGCCGGCGAGCGAAACTGCGAGTCGGGAATGCCGGCGATGGATCCCGTGGCGTCGATGTCGAGGTCCATGGTCTTGCGCGGCCCGCGGCGGCCTTCTCCGCGGTTGGCAGTGAAGTCCAGCGTGAACTTATCGCGCTTCGCCCCAATGGCGTCGAATTTCTCGAGACCGAAGCCGATCGGGTCAATCAGCTTGTGACAGGTGGCGCAACTGGGGTTGGTGGCATGTTCGGACATGCGATCCCGATTGGTCTGCGGCCGGGCTTCGGTAACCGGTGGCAGGTTGGTGTTTACGCCGGCCGGCGGATCGGGCACATGCTGGCAGAGAAACTGCTCACGGACGAATAGTCCGCGCGCGGTGGGGGACGAGTCTTCCGGCTTGGCGGTGAGGGCTAGAAACAGCGCCTGACCCAGTATCCCCGCGCGTTCCGAGCCCGCCGGGAATGCCACCCGGTCGAACTCTTTAGCCGGCGCCGGCACTTTGTAAATCGGCGCTAGCTCGACGTCCACAAAACCGTAGTTGGCCGTGAACAGATCCATGAAGTTGCGGCCGTTCCAGACCAGGTCGCCCACAAAAGCGAGCGCCTCCTCGGTCATGGCCACAGCGGTCTCGCGCTTAAACTGGGGGAACTTGCGGCGGTCTTTGTTGGCGGTCAGGATGCGGTCGAAGCGCAGCCACTGGCCCACGAATTCGGCCAGGGCCTCATGGGCGCGAGGGTCGTCGAGCATGCGCCGCGCGGTTTTTTCGACGTCTTGGGGCGTAGCGAGTTCGCCCCGCGCCGCCGCGGCAAACAACGCCGCGTCCGGCATGCTGTCCCAGATTGAATACGAGAGCCGGCTGGCCGTCACGTATGGCTTCCACTTCGGATCGGAGGTTGCGTCGAGCCAGAAGAGAAAATTCGACGATTGCAGCATCGCCTCGACCGCAAGCTGCGCGCCTTTCAGAAAATCCGTCTCCAGGCTCATGAGCGTTTCGTACCGCTTCTGCTCCTCCGTATCGAGCGGCCGCCGGAACGCCTTCAGTCCAAATTCGCGCACGAACCGCGTGCGGCAGGCGGCCGACGGTTTGCACGGGATCAACCCGTGAGTGTCGCCGCCGCGGAACGCGTTGCGAGCCAATTTCTCGGCGGCGGCGCTATACGCCTCAATCAGCAGCGGCGAAAGACTCTGTCCCTGCGATTGGTTTCGGAAGCCGTTAACGAAGTCCTCAGGAGGGAATTGATCCGCGGGCTTGGTCTGGTCGCCGAGCAAGTCGTGAACCGTGTGGTTGAACTGGCTGTGCGTCAGCCGCCTCAAATCCGTCCGCGGCGGCGCTTGCCCCGCGCCGGCAGCCTCTTCCTCGCGATACCTCAGCGCGCGGGCCAGGTCCTCGCCCGAAAGTTGCGACAAGCTCCGAATCCATGCCTTCAGGACGACTTCGTCCGGGCTCCCCGGCTTGATCCTTTCGCCGCCCGCGTGCGGCGTCCGGTTGGTCGGCTTGTTGAACAGCAAGGATCCGTCAGGCTGCTCGCGGTCAACCAGCACAACCAGCGATCTTCCGAAAGCCTCAATCCGCTCCGCCGTCGCGTCGGGTTCGGGAAAGTGGAGCCGCGTGCCCGACGCCACGCCATCCGGGTTGTGGCAGGAACGGCAGGCGGCCTTCTCCATGATCTGGTAGAGGCCCGAGCCGAAAGCAGCCTCCTGGGCGCACAATGGGTGCAAAAGAACCGCCAGCAACGCAAAACGAATGATCAATCAGCCCTCGCCGTCTTCATCCCGTCATCATCAATGTTAAGCGTGTTTGGCGTGCCGCGCAAGCGGCGGGATAATGGGCCAGTTTGCCGGTGACTGGTTGGTTCTGGCCTGCATCCTGATCAGCCTGACCCGCGAAACCTATTGCAAGCCTGCCTGCAAACCTACCGCCTGCGTTGCTTCCTCTCCCTCGAACACGTCCGTGTTGTAGAACTCGCCGAAGAGTTCCTGCTCGGAGGGCCGGTCTTCGGCAATCGGCCGGCTTACCCAGGTCACGTTCATGTAGTGCTTCAGCGAGATATTCTCGTTGGTGATGTTGCCGCCCCAGATGCCGCAGCCCATGCTGGATGTCATCGGCATGCCGTTGTTGAATGCGCCGGCGTTGGCCTTGGATTGCGGCTGGCGAACCATGATCCGGCTCACCGGAGCGATCAGGGCCAGGCGGTGAATGTGGTCGTCACTGAACGAATAGATGCCGCAGGAGTGGCCCTTGCCGCCCACCTCGTAGATCTGCTTGACCATCTCCATGGCATTCTCGAATCCGCTGTAGCGGAAAATGGCCAGCACAGGAGAAAGCTTCTCGCTCGAAAAGGGGTGTTCCTTTCCGATCTTGTCCTCGGGGACGATCAGAAACGATTTGCCCGCAGGTATCTGGAATCCGGCTATTCCCGCGATCGTTGCCGCGGGCCGCGCGATGGTACCGGCAGTCCGGTGGCCTTCGGCATCCCACATTGCATTCTGCAGACTTCTCTTTTGCTCGCCGGTCACCAGATGGCCGCCCTCCTTTTGGAGTTGGTCCAGGAACCGGTCGTAGATGGAGGAATCGACCAGGAGGTTGCCGTCGGCGGAGCAGCCCGAGCCGTTGTCGGACGTCTTGCTGAGGCGCGTGTTTCTGGCCGCCTCCACAATGTCGGCAGTTTCGTCGATCACCATGGTGGCGTTGCCCGCGCCCACGCCATAGGCCGGCTTGCCGGAACTGTACGCCGCTTTCACCATGGCGGGGCCACCGGTCGCGATGGTCAGGTCGCAGATCGACATCAACTCCTGTGCCAGCGGGATGCTGGGCTTCTCCGCGCACTGAAAGAGGTCTACCGGTGCGCCCTCCCGTTGCAGCGCGGCGCGCATCAAACGGACTGTCTCCATGGTGGTCTTCTGGCTGGCCGGGTGCGGAGAGAAGATGATGGCATCCTTGCACTTCAGCGCGTAGATTCCGTTTCCGGACTCGGTCAGCGCGGCGTTTGTGACCGGAACCAATGAGGCAATCACGCCCGCGGGTTTGGCATACTTCACAATCCCCTTCTCGGGAAGTTCCTCGATGATTCCCATGCTCTTCTGCCGCAGCGCGTCGCGCAGAATGCCCATGATCTTGAATCGCTTGTTGGGGCGCCCCGCCAGATCTCCCAAGCCGCTCTCTTCCACGCTCATGTTGGCCAGCCGGGTGAAGGTCTTCTCGTTGGCCGTGGCCCATCCCACCGCCTGGCACAATCTGTCTACGCGACCCTGATCGTATTCCTCAACGGCTGCCATGGCCCGCCGGGCCCTTTGCAGCAACTCCTGGGCGTACTGCTTTTCATTTTCCGTAACTAATCTTGCCATATTCACCCTCACGCGGAGCCGCGACCGTTAGGGAGCGGTGCTTACATCCTCCAGGAATTCAACCGATTTCACGCGGCGGAACGCCATCGTAGTCAACCGGAATGCGAATGCGCATAGCTTTTTCGCGCGCATATTCCTCGGCCACCTCGGCCGTCAGACCCGCCACACGCCCAATGATAAAGACGAGTTTGCCGAACGCCGGAGGGAATCCGAGGTCGTAAAGGACCGCCGCCAGGGCGCCGTCGATATTGATGGGCAGCGGTTTGATTCTCTCTCGCACTTCTTGTTCCAGCGCTTCCATGAAGGCGATACCCTTGCCCGCCAGCCCCGTTTCGCGGGCCATACCGAACAGAGTCGCGGTGCGGGGGTCGCTGGAATGCACGCGATGACCCAACCCGGGAAGCCGTTTCTTCTGCGCGCGCGCATCGTCGACGGTGCGCCGTGCCGAATCTTCAATCGAAGCCGGCTGGCTCGTGGCGCGCTCCACACCCGCCGCGATTAACTCCATGCAGGCCGAACCCGCCCCTCCGTGCTCGTCGCCGATGGCCAGGATGCCTGCGGCGATCGCGGCGGAGAGGGATTGGCGGTTACCGGATGCTACCAGGCGTGCCGCCGCACACGAAGGCGCCCCGGCGCCATGGTCCGCCACCCCGACCAGTATGGCGTCAAGAAGCCGCCTCTCACCGGCCGTTGGCAGACGGCCCTGGTGCAGCAGAAAGATGGTCTCCGTGAAACCAGCGCGTGTCATCAACGAGGTGACATCGTAGCCGCGAATCCAGATATGGGTCTCGTCCGAGGTCGCAATCGCGGTTCGCCATGTATCCATGAATTTCTTAATTATCAACTAGTTCCATAAGACGTGGGCTACCTTAACCGCGCCTTTTACGGTAGCCGCACCGTTACGTCTGTGGACATGGCGGGATGGTAGCGGCACAGGGAAACCAATTGCGGAGTCAAACACTAAGCTGAGCAATTTGCGTTTAGCGTAAGGGGAATCGGCTTGGAGCCTGGGAGTCAAAAAGGCAAGATTTCACGCCAAGCCGCCAGTCGCAAAGAAGACTCCTCGGAGAGCCCGCTAGCGACGCACGTGATGCCGTCCTGGATCGAGGCCACTCTGAAGTTTATCGGTAAGCCCAAACGCGCCAGTGGATTCCCGGTCACGTTGACTTCGATTATCCTTCCTTTGCGGCTTCTTTGCGGCTTCTTTGCGCCTTCTTTGCGCCTTCGCGGCTTTGCGTGAAATCCTGTCCTTTTCTTGTGCGTTGGGTTCGCCTTCAACTGCCGTCCGGGAACCCGCCGCGGTGCAGCACCATCGGATAGTGCGGCAGCGTCGCAGGCCTGCTGACCGACGCGCGCCACCCGTCGGGGTATGGCTCCAGCCCCCCGAACAGCGGGGAAGTCTGCACGGCGCCCTCGCCGGCCAGCCGTTGCAGCAACCCGCGAAGGAGGCCGATGGTGTCCTCGCCGAAGCGTGCCGTCCAACTCTCTTCGATCGTCACCAGCAGCCGGCGGTACACCTCCTGAGCCTCCCGACCCTTTCCCGTGAGGCGCGCCACCTTCGCCCGGCCGCCCTTCGGGTCCGGCTCTATTACGGCCAAGCGTTTCTTCATGAGGATGCCCAAGGCCATGCGGATCGCCTCCTTCGAAACGCCGGTCAGAAATGGAAGGTCCTGGACCCTCACTCCCGTCTCGTCAAGGACCCGCAATACGTTGGCGCCGATCGCCAGCGACAGTTCCGATTCGCGTTCGAACTCGATGGCAAATGCCAGCAACACTCGCGACAGGAGGGCCGGCAGGGGAAGCCGGCAGTCCCGGTCGCGTCCCGATTCGGGCCGCCGCTTGTCATCAGGCCCTCTGCTGAACAGCCCATAACCCAGAATCGGGAGGCAGTCGGGCAACTCGATGTCGATCCGGCTGATCAGAGCGGACAGCGACTCCCGAAGCTGGTCGATCTCTCCCCTACCGAACCGCGCCTGCCACCGCTTCTCGATTGCCTCGCATAGCGGCCGCCATACCTCCCGAGCCTGGCGGCCTTTTGGGGTCGCACGAATCACATAGTCGGCGCGGCGCGGCTTTTGCCGGCCACCGGACGGCTCCGGTTCGACGACGATATACCCCCACCGCTGCATGCCATGCAGATTCGTCGTGGTACGGGCGAGACGTTCAAGTTCCCCAACGGTTACCCCGTCATCGCCGACGAACTGCATGCAGTTCGACCACATCGCCAGCGACACCAGCCACGGTCCGTCGCGCGCGCCGACCTTGGCGCCGTGTATCGTAGTCCGGTGCGGCATCTGCCTTTCGAACTCGTTGTCGAATTCAACGGTGAACGCAACCAGCACCTCGGAAAGCAGGGTGGTTAGGGGCGCTGCCGCCAGTGCCGCGCTTACACCGGTGCGATGGTTTGGTTTGGCGGGTGATTCCATCGAGGATCACGCTGGTAGCCTACCATGCCAAACTCGTGGGTGCAGTACGGTGCGTGCCTTAATGATTGACACGGCAAAACCCGGCGATCTATAGTGTGCCATGGCACTCAGGTTTTGGACGTTTCCCGCCGCGCTGCTTTTCTTAAGCACTGCGGCAGTCGGCCAGCAGGCAGGACGGGCCGAGAACGCGCCCATTGTGCAGCCGGGTGCACCGGGAGCGGGCAGCAGAATCCTCTCGCCTGCAACCGCCGCCATAACCTCGCGCGAGCCTTTAGAGGCTGATACCAAGTTTATGCAGGGCATGATCTTGCACCACGCGCAGGCCGTGGAAATGACGGCGCTGCTGCGCACCCGGGGCCGCGACAAAGCCGTTCAGAGATTAGGCGAGCGTATCAGCATCTCGCAGACCGACGAGATCAAATCCATGAAGCAGTGGCTTGAGGATCGAGGCAAAGCGGTGCCTACCGAGCACGACCAGATGGCGCACATGGCTCATATGAACCACCAGGGTATGGATATGGGCTCCATGGCGATGATGCCCGGTATGCTGAGTGCGGAGCAGATGAAGGCGCTGGCCAAGGCGAGCGGGCCGAGATTTGATCACCTGTTTCTGACGGGAATGATTCAACATCACACCGGCGCTCTGATCATGGTGCAGGAACTCTTCGACACGCCCGGAGCCGGTCAGGATAACCAACTGTTCGATTTCGCAACCGATGTGGATAGCACGCAGACTGCCGAGATTAACGTGATGAAGGGCATGCTGCTAAAGGAGAAAAAATGATCGCCAGACTCACTTCACGGTTCTTTCGCCACGTCGCGACACTGTCACTTGTCCTATCGATCCCGGTGCTGTGCGCCGGGCAAACCGGCGTGGCGCCTTCGAACCCGCGTGCGCCATCCGACGATCCGCGTATCGGACTCAAGGCTGGAGTGTACGATGCGGGCGAAGCGGCGTTCGGCATGGTGCGGATTGTCTCCCTGCCCAAGCCGCCCGGATTTGCCCCCGGCCCTGGCGGCACTACCGAGCCCTTTCCCGCACCGCAGTCGGCCGATATACCGCCTGGACAGCCACGGACCGTGCAATACGGGTCCGCCAATTCGGATCTCGCCTTCAGCGGCAACCATCTCTTCGTGGGCAACTACAACGGGATCAATTTTTACGACATCGATAGCCCGGCGAAGACTACGCTTAAAACCTCACTGATGTGCCCGGGCGGCCAGGGCGACGTTTCGGTGTACGGCCATCTGCTCTTCATGTCGGCAGAGGCGATGAACGGACGGACCGATTGCGGCACCCAGGGAATCCCCCTCCCGGCGGGCTATAAGCCCCCGCCGCCACCCCCGCCGCTGACGCCGGAACAGGTCGCTGCCGGTGCCCGGCCGCCGCGGGTGCCTCCTCCGCCCAGCCCGGACCGGTTTCGCGGCGTCCGCATCTTCGACATCGGCGATCTGGCGAATCCCAAGCAGGTTGCTGCCGTCCAGAGTTGCCGCGGATCGCACACGCACACGCTGGTAATCGACCCCAAAGACAAAGAGAACGTCTATATCTATATCTCGGGTACCGGACTGGTCCGTCAGTCCGAGGAAGTGACGGAATGTTCGGACGGGGATCCGTCGAAAAATCCCGAAACTGCGTTATTCCGGATCGATATCATCAAGGTGCCGCTGGCGCACCCGGAAAAGGCGGCGATTGTAGCCAGCCCGCGCATCTTCACCGATGCCCAGACCGGGGCCCTCAATGGCCTCTGGAAGGGCGGCAGCCATGGTGAGGGCACGCAGTCCACTTCAGAGACGAACCGGTGCCACGACATCACGGTCTATTCGGCCGTGGGGCTGGCGGCCGGGGCCTGTTCCGGCAATGGAATCCTGCTGAATATATCCGACCCCGTGCATCCCGTGCGCATCGACGCCGTCAGCGATCCGAACTACGCTTTCTGGCATTCCGCCAGCTTCAACAATGCCGGCACGAAGGTGATGTTCACGGACGAGTGGGGCGGCGGCACGCAGCCCCGCTGCCGCGCCACCGATCCGATGAACTGGGGCGCCGATGCCATCTTCAATCTGTCCAACGGCAAATTGACACTGGCGTCCTATTACAAGATGCCGGCGGCGCAGACAGAAACGGAAAACTGCGTGGCCCACAACGGTTCGCTGGTCCCGATTCCCGGACGCGATATCGTGGTGCAGGCCTGGTATCAGGGAGGCATCTCGATGGTGGATTTCACCGATGCCGCCCATCCCATCGAGATCGCTTATTTCGACCGGGGACCGCTCGACAAAGAGAAGAAGATTCTAGGCGGATTCTGGTCGGTCTATTGGTACAACGGTTACCTCTATGGTTCGGAGATTGCGCGCGGCGTTGACGTGTTGAAGCTGGTGCCGAGCAAGTTTGTTACGCAAAACGAAATCGATGCCGCCAACCAGGTGCATTTTGACGAGTTGAACGTCCAGAACCAGCCAAAGATTACGTGGCCCTCAAATTTCGTAGTGGGCCGCGCCTATCTCGATCAACTGGCCCGCAGCGGGGCGCTGGCGCCCGAACGGGTCGCGGCACTGAGCGACGCCATCGCCAAGGGCGAAGCGTCGCATTCCGCGAAAGAGGCAGCCGCTCTTAAGACTTTGGCTGCGAGTCTCGATAAGGATGCGGCCACGGCAAAGAGCCCGGCCGATGCGGAGCGTATGCGCGCACTCTCGGGAATCATGAACCAGGGCGGCGCTTCGCTTCGTTAGCCAGGTGGGACAGACCATCGGTGTTGGTGGTCTGTCGTCTGCCCCGGTACTTGTTGTTCTTGCTTGTGGTGTCCAGGCGGCTGCATCCTGCCGCCCTGACCTGTCTTCCAGTCCCGCATCGCGGAGCCGACTACAGCGATTGACCCAATCTCTTTTCGAGCTCCCTGCGATAGGTTCTGCTGATTCTCGATCTCGAACCGTCTTTCAGGATCACTTCGAATTCGCCATGGGAGATCGGCTCCAGGCGCAGGATGCTTTCGATATTGACGATAGCCGAACGATGGACGCGGACAAAACGAACGGGATCGAGCCGGGCCGCAAGCTCGTTCAGCGCTGCCCGGTACAACAGTTCCTTGCCTCCGATGTGCAGGTTCGCGTAAACCCCGGCAGCTTCGATCCAGTCGATGTCGGCCACCGGTACGAAGCGGGTTGAACCTCCGGATTTCACCACCAGACGGTCCAGCGGCAGATCCCCCGCGGGCGCTGCGGAAACCATCCGAAGAATGCGCCGTCCAAACTCCCGCACGCTGCGTTCATCCATACGGATGCTGACGCGAGCCATGGTCACCTCAAAGCGCTCGTCGCTGAACGGCTTCAGGAGATAGTCAAGCGCATTGGCTTCGAAAGCGCGGATTGCATGCGCATCGTAGGCGGTCACAAAGACGGTTAGCGGCATACGTTCGGCTCCCACTGCAGCGATGACCTCCAGTCCATTCAGTTCCGGCATCTGCACGTCGAGAAACACCAGATCGGGCCTTCGGTTCTGAATGATCTCCACCGCGGAGAGTCCGTCGGACGCCTCTATGATTGCAGAGGCCCCGGTGATTGCAGAGGCCCCGATGATTGCGGCCACCTCGGAATCGCGGCGCAACAGATCGACGATCCGTTGCCTGGCCGGCGCTTCGTCGTCGGCCACCAGAACGCAGAGGCCTTCAGACGCGGACAGCGGCATGGGCATCCTTTCCGGCATCCTTTCCGATCCAGCGCAGAGGCAGCGATATTTCAACCTCGGTTCCACCACTGGCGCGCCGGTTCACGGCAAAACAGGTTTCTCCATCGGGATAAAGCCCTGCCACGCGCTGCCGCGTCACGGAAAGCCCTACGCCGCCGGAGTTCTCAAGCGTCCAACCCGCCGGAAGCCCCACGCCGTCGTCGAGCACACGAATATCAAGCCGATTCCCGTCCCGGCGTGCCGACACGATCACCGTTCCGCCCGAAGCTCGCCTTGAAATCCCGTGCCGGATTGCATTCTCCACCAGCGGCTGAACGAAAAAGCAGGGCACGGAAGCATATTTCAACTCCGGCGCGATTTGCGTCTCGATCCGCAAGTGGTCCCCGAAGCGGATCTTCTGGATCGCCAGATAGTGTTCCAGAAAGGCCATCTCTTCCGCCAGCGGGACTTCGTGCCTGTCTTTCGATTCCAGCGACAGGCGGAGAAGGTCGCCCAGATGCTCGATCATCCTTCGCGCCAGCTTCGGGTCGCGTTCCACCTGAGATGAGATCGTGTTCAGCGCATTGAAAAGAAAATGCGGATCCAATTGCATTCGAAGCGCGTTCAGACGAGCCTCTGAGAAGTGTTTTTCCAGACGCTCCAGACGCAACTCACCGGTAATATAGTGATCGTAATAGTAATATGCCTGCCAGGCTCCCAGGATCAGCCAATAGATGAGCCAGTTCCAGAGAAACATGCCCCCCAGCGCATCGACAAGAAACCTGATGCGAGGCAAGGCATTCCATTCACCAATCCCGAACGCGGCGCGAACCGCCCCCAAAAGATAAACGTACACAGACGTCACCAGCAGGCTCGGAAGGAAATGCGCCAGAACTCGCCGGGCAAGTTGCTTGCTGGAAACGGGGATTTGCCGGTCCGCCCAAAGAATGAGCGGCGTGACCATACCCCAGGACCACCATAGCGTAAGAGAAAGCAGCAGAGCGCGGCGCCGGTCGATGCCGGCAGAGAGATCCGGCAAGGCAAACACACATCCCAGAATCGTCCAGGCCACAGCCGCAAGGGCAACGTGGCCCGGACGTGTCTTCAACCATTGTTTGCCAGCCATCGGGTTTGTCACTTCGGTGGGCTTATCATTGTGTCTGCCAGACGAACCCCTTCCGGATCGGCCAGGCGCAGCATCAGTCCCCATCCGAAGAAGTTGTTCGCGACTGCTACCGTGACCTCATTATCGCCCGCTTCCAGAGGCAAAGTGAAAGCGCCATTCTCCAGCGAACATCGCCCATCGGGATATTTTCTGGCTCCTTCCGGGTCATATAGGTTCTTGTCGGCATACACCAGCTTCCCGTTCACGAATACCCACAGTTCGCGCGTCCATCCAATATCTACCTTCTTCGTCTGCTTCCTGTCTGAAGTTATCGTCGTCTTCAGCCATGCTACG
Organism: Candidatus Acidiferrales bacterium; assembly: GCA_035570275.1. Taxonomy (GTDB): domain Bacteria; phylum Acidobacteriota; class Terriglobia; order Bryobacterales; family Bryobacteraceae; genus DATMNI01. The sequence continues at coordinate 25,128 of DATMNI010000017.1, forward strand.
GCTCGGTTCGGCTCGGGCAAAGGCCGGCCATACTCGCGGCTGAGATTTACCAGCCCGCTCCGCTCCGTGCCGATCGTCTTCCAGTCCTGCGAAGCACCGGGCATCTCCTTATACATGGGGTCCTTACCGTTGGGCAGCGCGGAAAACGTGGAGAGACGCCAATTCCGGACCAGGCCGCGGTCCCCATCCAGCGGATCTCTGGCCGGCTCCGGAGAAAGACCGTCCACTGCATCGGGAGTGATCGCCATGTTTGCGAATGTGCCTGGCCCCTGCAGCCGCAGGCCGCCCTTCATCGCATCCCCCTCTAACCTGCCGACCTCCAGTGTGGGCGATGGGGCATCGTTCACAAAAACATTCATTCGCCGGCCGGAAACGACCATCTTGATGCGGTTCCACCCGTTCTCCCGGAGCTGCGCCCGCGTTTCATATTGAGGAAAGAGGTCCCATAGCAGGACGCCATGAGTCTGCGGCGCATACTGTATGCAGGCCCCGAAGGCCGGACAGTTCGGATCGGGCCTAAGGTAAACGAGCTCGAAATTACCTTCGTCTTGCTGCCGAAAGGCTATTCCGGGCGCCCCCCGCCCGATCGTATTGACGTCGAACTCGATGGTTCCGTCGCCGAACGTGATGTCTTTGAGTACCGCATTGCCGCTGTTCAGCCGCATCAAGCCGTGAAAAAAACCCTGCTGCCGGAGGAACTCCGCGTTTTCCTTAGTCTGCCAGTGGTCAGCCGTCATGGCGATTGAGATCGGTTGCGCGCCCTGGGCAATCGGAAGTGCTGACAGAACGCATACGCAGAGCGCCATCTTGTTCAGGGCATCTTTGCTAACAAGTGTCTTCATGACCCTAGCGTATGGACCAGGTGCGCCCCTTGGCGAGTTAAAGGTGACGAGACGGACGGGAGTGTTACGAGGCGGTCCCGGACGTTGCGGGTTGGTTCCTGGCGACGTGTCGGGCGATCCGGGTCATTTTGTCCCGGAATATTCTCAACCAAAGGAGTTAGGTCGATTTCAGTGGATTTCCCGGTCATTTTGTCCCGTTCCAGTATGCGAAGCCTAATTCGGCGGCTGGTCTTCGGCGGCGGTACACGAGACTGCCGTCCGGTGTTCAGCTTGTTTTTCCGGCTTGCCTTACGGGCGTGCGGGAATTCGCTTACGCGTGTTTTGGGGCCGGTGCTGCCGAGGAACCGCTTGCTGACGCGCGCGGCTCTGATCGACATCGCTCTGATCGTGATCGCTCTGCTCGCCTTCGCAGTTGACTTTTCGAAGTTTTCCAACTAGGCTTGCTTAAACAGCTTTCACGTCAAAGCCGGAGACGGTTGGCCACGGGATGCCAACAACCTTTGAAAAGGGGACGGCCATGAAACACAATCGACTGGTATCCGCTCTGGCACTGGCGTGCCTGACCGCGGTTCACTTATTCGGACAAGCCAACACCACCGCCACTTTGCGCGGAACGGTTCTCGACAAAACCCAGGCCGTGATTCCAGGCGCCGAAGTCCGGATTGCGGAAAAAGAGACGGGGCTCGCTCGTTCGGCGACGTCGAATAGCGAGGGTCTCTACGTCTTCAACCTGTTGCCGGTCGGGCACTATGAAATCCGCGTCTCGGTGAAGGGCTTCGCCACCGCGGCCTTCGAGAATATCGAACTGACGGTCGGCCAGACCACTACCATAGACGCGACCATGTCGCCCAGTTCGCAGGCTGAAACCATCACTGTCGAAGCCGCCGGCGTCTCGTTCGTCGATGTCCAGAAAACCGACGTCAGCCGTCCCATTACGCCCAGCGAAGTGCAGAACCTGCCGCTCAACGGGCGCGACTTCGTGAATCTGGCGATTCTGGCGCCGGGCGCGCGGCCGGTGCCCTCCTACGATCCGACCAAAGCCCGCATCGGCGTGTTCGCCACCAATGGGTCGAGCGGCCGCAACGTCAACGTCACCGTCAACGGCATCGACAACAAAGACGGTACCGTCGGCGGACCCGTCATGCAGTTGCCGCTTGAAGCCATCGAAGAATTCAACATCTCGACGCAGCGCTTTTCGGCCGCGAACGGGCGCAGTGAAGGCGCCGCCGTGAATGTGCTCACCAAGAGCGGAACCAACAACTTTCACGGAGCCATCTATTTCTTCGACCGCGAGTCTGCCTTTAACGCCCTCAACTATTTCGAGCAGACAGCCCACGGCGGCAGCGGTCAGAAGGCTGATTTCAGCCGTCAGCAGTTCGGCGGGTCCATCGGCGGTCCGGTGAAAAAGGACAAGACGTTCCTGTTTTTTGCTTTGGAGCGCGCCCGCGAAAACACCAGCCTCAACGTCACCGGGACCGCCTATAACGAGCTGACTCTGCTCCAGCAGGCCGGATTCAACGTGCAACCCGCGCACAGCATCCCGACGCCCTATTTCGACTGGCGGTACAACGGCCGCATCGATCATCGCATCAACGACAAGAACACCTTCTCCGCCAGCTATTCAAACCAGAATAACCGCGGCCTAAACGACCAGGCAACCTCGACGGCCGATGCTACTGCGGGAAACGTTACCACCAATCAGCTCATCATCGCCAATGCGACCTTCAATTCCGTGCTCTCGCCGTCGATCGTCAACTCCTTCACCGCGGGCCACCAATACTGGCACAACCTGATCGACGAAAGTCCGCGCTTCCTGCAGTTCGCATTTCCCTCGGCCTCCATCGGGACCCGCGGCGCCGTGCCGCAAGAAAGCTTCCAGCGCAAGTGGCAGTTCCGCGACGATATCGCCATCGGCCACGGCACCCATTCTTTTAAAGCCGGTTTCGATTACCTGTGGGAGCCACTGCTCGGAGGCATTCTGGAATCCAGCATCGCAGGCGCAGTCACCTTCTTCGACGATCCCGATGTAATTCTCTCCAACAAAACCAAGTATCCCAACGGTTTCGCAACGCCCGGAGCGATCACGTCGATTACCCGCGGCACCAACGGCAATCCGTACTTTTATCAGCCCGCGAAAATGTTTGGAGTCTACTTCCAGGACGATTGGAAAGTCACTCGCAGCCTGAGCGTGAATCTGGGCATCCGGTGGGACAAAGACTATAATCTGAATGCCGGCAGCGAACAGGTTAACGCGCGCGCCTATCAATATCTGAAAGCGATCGGCAGTCCCTACGGCGGCGGCCTGCCGCACGATGACAACAAGGACTTCAGCCCGCGGTTCGGTCTGGCTTACGACGTCACCGGGCGGGGCAAGCACGTGATCCGCGCCGGCTACGGTCTTTACTACGGCCAGCCGTTCATCAACATCACGCTGTTCATGCTCCAGCAGACCAACGCTACGTTGTATTCCACCGTCACCTACAACAACAGCGTGGTCCCCGGAACCGCCACCGGCGCCTCTGACATCGTGCCCACTACGGGTCAACCTCTTTCGCAGTTCCGCTACGGCATCGACTCGATTCCGGCCACCCAGCCCGCCAGTTCACAGCTCACCGGGACCGTTACCGGACGCATCATCGATCCGAAATACCGCAACCCTTACACCCAGCAATGGAACGGTGGCTACACCTGGGCGTTCCGAGAAGGTTCGGCGGTCGAGATCGAATACGTTCACGTCCTCAGCCTGCATGAGAGCAAGAGCGTCACCATCAATCCGACCATCAGCGGGGTTCGATCCACCGCGGCGCCGTTTGCCGCCGCCGGCATCAACTACTCCGGCCCGATCCAGGAATACCAACCCAGCGGGCGCAGCCGCTACGATGGCATGAATGTTTCATATCGGCGCCGCATGTCCAAACGCTTTGCGCTGAATGCGAATTACGTCCTTTCGCGCGGCCTTGCCTACAACGGCAACGCCGGGGCTTTCGGAAACACACCGACGGACATGTTGAACTACTATGCCGCCCACGATCTGGGTCCCACTCCCGCGGACGAAACGCACCGTTTCACACTGAGCGGCCTGGTCAATTTGCCTTGGGGTCTGAAATTCGCGCCCATCATGCAGTGGGCCTCCGGCCGTCCTTACAACGTCACTGAGGGAATCACAGACGTTTTCGGGTTTGGCACCGGGATTGCCGCCACGCACGCCGTCGTGCTCGACAGCGATCCCACCAACCTGCTGGCCACCAAAGGCTACACCACGGGTCAACTCCAGGCATGTCTGGCCGGAAACACTTGCCATCAGGTTCCCTACGACTACCTTCGGGGCGAGGCGTTTTACCAGCTCGATACGCGCGTGAGCCGGACGTTCAAGTTCGGTGAGAAGGCGCGGCTTGAGGTCATTTTTCAGGCATTCGACCTCACCAATCGGGCGAATTTCGGCGCAAACTATCAGGGGAATATCCGCTCCGCAACGTTCCTGCAGCCGACCAATTTCATCACCGGCTCCGGCGTGATTGTGCCGAAATCCTTCTCCGGTGAATTTGGCGCCCGCTTCAGCTTCTGAGACGGGGCCGGGGCACAGGCACCCTCCTGGGTCCGGCGGATTACGCTGCGCGACCGCTGGGAAGGTTTGCCGCAACCTCGGCTGCCTATGCATCGGATGGCGGCGCTGTGGTTTTTCACTACCGGGAGTGAGCTGTGGGTATTGCTGGGAAGGGGGAACGCCGCGTCTTCTTGCCGGCTTCATGCTCGCGCGACTCCAGGCCAAGAAGATCAATAAGAGTTTTCTTTGCGGCTTTGCGGCTTTGCGTGAAATCTTAGTTTTCCGTGGGTGCCCTCTCCGCGTGGCCGATCACCAGCATATCGACCGGGCCTGTCTGGGCGCCAAAAATGGCATCCAAGATTAACAATCTGCCCCCAAGGGTTCGCCGCCTCACATGGCAGCCCCTCACATCGTATAAGATAGAGTTTCAAGGAAAATTGCCATGCAGAACGCGCTGTTGCAGAAATTCATTAACAAGAACAAGCGGCCCGACGCCGTCCCCACCTTCCGGGCCGGCGACACCATCAAGGTCCACGTCAAGATCAAGGAAGGGGACAAGGAACGGCTTCAGGCATTTGAAGGCACGGTCATCGCCCGCAATGGTACAGGCATGGGTGAGAGCATCACCGTGCGCAAGGTCAGCTTCGGGCAAGGCGTAGAGCGCATTTTTCCGATCAATGCCAAGGTAGTCGACCACATCGATGTGGTTCGCACCGGCAAAGTCCGGCGCGCCAAGCTGTACTATCTGCGCGCACTGAAGGGCAAGGCTGCGCGGCTGAAAGAGCGCACGTAATCGCGACTCGCTTATTTGTCGATTCATCCATGCGGCCCGAAGCAGCGGGTGGCCAATTCCGGTGTGAGGGGACCATGGAGCGCGAGTTGCGCGCGCGCGGATTCCATGCCGTGGCCGGCGTGGACGAAGTCGGCCGCGGAGCGCTGTTCGGTCCCGTGGTGGCCGCAGCAGTGATCCTTTCGCCGGATCGCCCGGTGCGCGGCCTGAACGATAGCAAGCTGCTGGAACCTGACCGGCGCGAAGTGCTGGCCGGGCGCATCCGTGAGCGCGCCGTGGCCTGGGCCATCGCCGCTGTGGATGCGGCCACCATTGACAGCATCAACATCTACCAGGCCTCGCGGCGCGCCATGCGGATGGCTGTAAGCCGCCTCGCGCCCGCGCCCGATTTTCTTCTGGTGGACGCCGTCCCCATCGACCTGCCCTTACCGCAGCGCTCACTCATCAAAGGCGATATGCGGTGCCACGCCATCGCGGCAGCCTCTATTGTCGCCAAGGTCTACCGCGACCAATGCATGCGCGTGTGGGACGAAGTTTTCCCGCTATACGGGCTGGCTTCGCACAAGGGCTACGGGACGCCGGAACATTGCCGGGCCCTGGAACAGTATGGCGTCACGCCCCTGCACCGCCTCAGTTTTGAACCGGTGAGCGCGCATTCCCTCTTTCCAGTGAAGTACGATTTACAGATGGACCTGTTCGACACGGCAGGCGCCCGATGATGCCGGGCGAGCCGGACGAAGCCAAGCCAACCGCGCCGCTGGTGCCGGTGGAGCGCCCCGTTTACCACTGGTATCACAAGATGTCGGCGGTCCTGTTCATTACTTTCTGCCTGGAAATCGGACTCTTCCTGTTGATTTTTCCCTGGACCGAATACTGGGACGGCAATTACTTCTCGGCCCTCATTCCGGAGTGGCACCGCCATTGGGACAACATGTATGTGCGCGGCGCCATTAGCGGGTTGGGGGCCGTGAACCTATACATCTCCTTCGTGGAAATCTTCCGCCTGCGCCGGTTTGCCAAGCGGTAGTGCGAAAGTGGCCGCGACCCTCTGGGTCGCGTCGGTACAATTCCGCGACCCAGAGGGTCGCGGCCACGGTATACCATGGTGTTATAGGTAAAGGAGCTGCATTATGCGTTTCGCGATTCTGGCTCTCTTCGCATTTCTCAATGTTTCATTTCTCAATGCTGCGGAAATCCCTCAGGGCAGCCATGTCCTGTTGCGGCTGCTCAACTCGGTCAGCACCCGCACCGCTCGCGAGGGAGATTACGTGTACATGCGCACCGCTACTCCCGTCGTCTCCAACGGCTCCATCGTGGTTCCCACCGATTCCTACGTGCAAGGTGTGGTTTCACACGCCAAACGAAGCGGGCGCGTCACCGGCACCGCCGAATTGGCGATCCGCATCGACAACCTCACGCTACCCAGCGGTAAGGTGATTCGAATCGCGACTTCGCTCGGTTCCGTGGACTCCGGCGACTCCGACCAAAAGGTAGTGGGCAAAGAGAACGAGATCAAACAGGGAACCTCGCATGGGGCCGACGCCGAAAAGATTGCCGCCACCGGGGGCGTGGGCGCCATAATCGGCGGCATTGCCGATCGCAGTTGGCACGGCGCCGGCATTGGGGCTGGAGTCGGCGGCGGGGTTGGTCTGGCGACCGTGATGCTCACCCGCGGGCGTGAGGTGGATTTGCGTCAGGGAAGCACCGTCGA
>DATMNI010000018.1:0-9517 GCA_035570275.1 Candidatus Acidiferrales bacterium
TAGAGAGAGCCCTGGTGCACTTGAACCACGGCCCGCGAGATTTGGTCCAGCCGTTGGGCAATGCCGTAGCCGTGCGCCGGCTCCAGCGATAGAATCTGCAGAATCAGCATGTCCAGTGTGCCTTGCGGAATGGGAAAACGCGACGAAGACATCAATACCTCATCCTTCGACTTATCAACATAACGCAAGATAGGTCGAAGGTCAAGGCATACAGCGGATCGAGTACCCGGGCGGCGGGATCGATCTGAGCTTGGTGCGAGTGGGGGACAATGCGCCCAGAGGGCGACCGCCGTAGGGCTGTCCCGGGCACCTCGTAATTCCCCCCAAACGGCCTTCTGGGACGTGTCCCACCCACCCCGACCGTGAAACGCGCGCAGAGATGGTCATTTTCGGCGAGGCTATTCTAGCGCCTATACTTGGCCCCCTCTGACCCTCTGACACCCCGCCCCCGCCCTCGGCATCCGGCATCCGCTCCACGGCGTTATAATCGAGTCTCATTCACCCCTTTAAGGAGCTTGTCTTGCGAAAGAAAGTCACCGTTGTGGGCGCCGGAAACGTCGGCGCCAATTGCGCGTTGCGCATTGCCGATAAGGAACTCGCCGATGTCGTCCTGGTGGACGTGGTGGAGGGTGTCCCTCAGGGCAAAGGCCTCGATTTGCTGCAGTCGGGTCCGGTGCAGGGCTACGATGTGATGATCACGGGCGCCAATGTTTACGAGCCCACGGCCAATTCCGATATCGCCATCATCACCGCCGGTTTTCCGCGCAAACCGGGCATGAGCCGCGACGATTTGTTGCTGGCGAATTACGAGGTGATCAAGACGGCTACCGGGCAGGTGGCGAAATACTCGCCCGACTGCATCATCATTGTGGTGACCAATCCGCTGGACGCCATGGCGCAGGCGGCCTACTGGGTTTCAGGGTTCCCCAAAAACCGCGTGGTCGGGATGGCGGGCGTGCTGGATAGCGCGCGGTTCCGCACCTTCATCGCCGCCGAGTTGCAGGTCTCGGTGGAGAACGTGACCGGTGTGGTGATGGGCGGTCACGGCGACACCATGGTGCCGTTGGTGCGGCTCAGCGGCGTTTCCGGAATTCCGCTGACCGAGTTGATGGACCAGGCCACCATCGACGCCATCGTGAACCGCACGGCCAACGGCGGCGCGGAGATCGTGAAGTGCCTGAAGACCGGCTCCGCCTACTATGCGCCTTCGGCCGCGGCCGTCGAGATGGCCGAATCCATCCTGAAGGACAAGAAAAAGGTGCTCCCCTGCGCCGCCTATCTCGAAGGCGAGTACGGCATCAACGGGCTCTTCGTCGGCGTGCCGGTCAAGTTGGGCGCGGGCGGCATCGAGAAGATCTACCAGATCAAACTGACCGCCGAAGAGCAGGCCAAACTCCAGAAGAGCGCCGACTCGGTGCAGGAACTGGTGAACGTGCTGAAGTCCAAACAGTAGCGGATGGATCTCGCCGGGTTCGATTACCACCTGCCCGAAGCGCTGATCGCCCAGGAGGCGTTGGCGGATCGGGCAGGGGCGCGCATGCTGGTGGTGTATCGCCAGCAGGGGCGCTGGGAGGACCGCGCCTTTCGCGAATTCCCCGGGTTCCTGGGTGCCGGCGATTGCCTGGTGCTCAACGATTCGCGCGTGTTTCCGGCCAGGCTGTTCGGCCGCCGCGCCGGCGTCGCGTCGCTCCCCATCGGCACCCACAACCCCAGGCGCCGGGAATATCTCAGTGGCCAGGTAGAGGTTTTTCTGTTGCGGCCGGTCTCCGCTGACGGCCGCGATTGGGAGGCGCTCGTCAGGCCGGGCCGCAAGATGCGGGTCGGCGAGCGCGTGATTTTTGAGCGCGGGCGCGAAGGCGGGCTGGAAGCCGAGATCGTGGCCCGCGGCCAGTTCGGCGAACGGACTGTGCGGTTCGCGTGGAACGGGCGCCCTGGCCTGGCCATCGCTGACTTATTCGAGCGCTTCGAACAGATCGGCCACGTGCCGCTGCCGCCCTACATCAAGCGCTCCGACGAAGCCCGCGACCGCGAGCGTTACCAGACCGTGTTCGCCCAGGCGCCAGGCTCCGTGGCCGCGCCCACCGCCGGGCTGCACTTCACCGGCGAAGTGTTGGAGGCCTGCCAGGCGCGTGGAGCCGAGGTGGCTTGCGTCACCTTGCACGTGGGCTTGGGCACGTTCCAGCCGTTGCATGAAGAGCAGGTAGAGAAGGCCGCGCTGCATGCGGAGCCGTACAACATTCCGGCAGCGAGTGCCGCCAAGATCCGTTCCGCGCGGCGGGTAGTGGCGGTTGGGACCACTTCCGTCCGCACCGTGGAGAGCGCCTGGCGCGAGGGAGTCATGTGCGGCGAAACGGATATCTTCATTTATCCTGGCGTCCCGTTTCGCCGGGTGGGCGCCATCCTGACTAACTTTCATTTGCCGCGAACCAGCCTCCTGCTGCTGGTCTGTGCTTTCGCGGGGAAAGAATTGACGCTGGCTGCGTATCGCCACGCCGTGGAGCGGGAATACCGGTTCTACTCCTACGGGGATTGCATGCTGATTCTATGATTGTGAGCTGCGCTGCAGGCGCCCCTGCGCCTCCTCTCCTGACCACGGTCCTACAGTATGTTCACCGCTCGCGCGGCCAGGATTGCGATCGTCGCTAGCGATATGGACGCTTGCAGCATCATCAGGATCTTAGCCCAGCGCGAAAGCACCGGAACATCGGTGGGCGAAAAGGCGGTGCTGGTGTTGAAAGCGAGAAACAGGTAGTCGACAAAGCCGGGCTGCCATTCATCCTCCCCCATTTCCTTCCGAAGATCTACATCCAGCACCATCTGCGGAAACAGGAATGCGCCGTCAGTGTGAGAGCGGCGCAAGGCGCGCTGGTGTGGGCCCCCGGCGTCCAGCCTCCAGTACCAGCACGCGAAAACCAACAGGTTGCAAACCCAAAGGGCGCCTGCCGACAGCAATAACTGCCCCGGCGGATCCTTGTGCGCGGGCAGACGCGAGATCAGCAAGGCGAGGGAAATGACCACCGACAGAGTCACCACCAGGCTCGCCGCATAGCCCAAAGAATGGCTCAAGCGCCAATATCCGCGACGATGAGAGATCGTCGCCGGAATCGCCAGCGCGGCCACCAGCACCAGGACCAGCCAGTCTGGACCGACCGTAAGCTCCGACGGCAGCGCGTAGTAGAGACCACCGATGGATAGCATTGCCAGCGCAGCCGGCCATCGGGGCTCGGCCGTTACCTTACTCAATTCCGGCATGTACCTATTGTGACTGCTAAAAGAGCCCGCTCCTTCACGAACCTTGTGGGGCAGGTTGTTAACCTGCGGCGGATTGCTAATCCGCCTCGGGCGATGCGGCAGCGAGCCCGTCCGGGTTGTGGCCTGCCCCCAAGGCGCCTGACTGACCACACACACCGATGGTCTGTCCTACTTCGCTTCCGGTACGCGCGGCGTGGTGTAGGTTTTCTTGAGGGCCTCCTGATACTCTCCGAACAGCGCCTTAATGCCGTCGAACTCGCGTTTCACCGCGGCCCGGTAGTCGGCGTGCGTCGCGAAATCGAACAACAGCGACGCCATCGATTCCGCATCCACCACAAAGCCCTTATGCCCGATCCCGGCCAGCGCGTCCGTCTCCATTTCGTAGGTGTGGTTGGCCGCGGTGGAGGTCTGCGCGGCGAATCCCAGCCCCGGAAAGGCGCTCGATACGCTGCCCGTCTCTTCGTAGCCCTGCGGCTTTCCCGGCTCTTCCACAATATTGGTGGCCCCGAAGTGTTTCATATAAGCCATCCCCACCTCGCCCAAAGTGGCCACGGAAACGCCGTCGCGCAGGTTGCCGTATTGCTCGATCTTCACCTTCGTCCCCGTGGAAAGCGCCGCGGCCCTGGCCGCGTTGTCCACAAATTCCCGCACCTGCGCCAGGTAAACCTCGTCCGGATAGCGGATGTAGAAATCGGCCTGCGTGCGGTCCGGAACCACGTTGGGCGCCGCGCCGCCTTCGGTAATCACGCCCTGGATGCGGGCTTCCGGTCGGATGCTGCTGCGCACGCCGTCAATGTTGTTGAACAGGTGGATCACCGCCTCCAGCGCGTTGCGGCCATTCCACGGCGTCATCTGGTGCGATGGCGCGCCGGAGAACGTGTACTTCACGCCATCGATGTTCAGGCAGCAGGTCCCAAACCCCGGCGCCGGCCGCGTGGTGGCGCTCACCGCGTGGCTGCGCACCAGAATATTCATGCCGTTGAACACACCCGCCCTGAACATGTCGGTCTTGGCCACCGGCGGCATCATTTCTTCGCCGGGCGTTCCGAAAACCACCACGCTGCCGGGTGTGTGGGTCCGTTCCAGGTATTCCGCCATCGCGATAGCCGCCGCCAATCCTACCGGTCCCTGCGCGCTGTGCTGGTCGCCATGGAACGGCCGCAGCGTGCCGCGCAGCGCGTCGTACTCGATGATCACACCAAGATACGGCGCGCCGTTGTTGGCCTTATATTTCGCCACCAGCGCCGTCTTCAGGTTGGCGACCCCCAGGGTAACGCCGAACCCGTGCTTTTCCAGCGATTGCGTCAGCAGTTTCACCGAACGCTGCTCTTCGAAGCCGATTTCCGGATGCCGGGTGATGTCATCGGACAGCGCCAGAAACTCCGTGTCCATAAGTTCTTTGACGCGCGCCGTCACCTGATCGCGGGCCTGGTTCGCCGCCGTCAATCGCGTCACCCAGCCCGGCACGTTGAGCGATTTCTCCAGTTCGTCCATTTTGCGCAGGACGTCATGGGCCGCGCCGCGCTCGGTAGGGGTCTCCTGGGCAAGGGCGGCAGATGCCAGTGCCAGCGTGAGTAAGCTGAGTAGCGACGATTTCATCCAGCTATTATTGCTTAAACCCCTGTGGGGCAGGTTGCCAACCTGCGGCGGATTGGCAATCCGCCTGCCGGAGTTGGCACGCACCCGCGTCTGAGACGCAAAGGCCGCTCCGATTCCAACAGGCGGATTACCAATCCGCCGCAGGTTAACAACCTGCCCCACAAGCTAAAATAGGTCGCAGCTTATGATGTGGCACTTCACCATTCTCCGCGCCGCCATGCCGTTCCTGGCCCTGGCAGCATCCGGCCTCTCGCAGCCCGGACGCGGCAAGCACATCGTGCTGATTGCGGGCGACCAGGAGTATCGCTCCGAAGAGTCCATCCCGGCGTTGGCCCGAATCCTGTCGTCCCGCCACGGCTTTCACTGCACGGTTCTCTTCTCCACCAACCGGCAGACCGGGCAGATCGATCCCGACACGCTGGACAACATCCCCGGCCTGGACGCGCTGCGCAAGGCCGACCTGATGGTGCTGTTCGCGCGCTGGCTGGAACTGCCTGACGAGCAGATGAAAGAGATCGTCGATTACACCAATTCCGGACGTCCGATCGTCGCGCTGCGCACATCCACGCATCCTTTCAACTATCAGAAGCACCCCGAGAGCCCATACGCCAAATTCAGCTACAACAACAAGGAATTCGCCGGCGGTTACGGCCGCCAGGTGCTGGGCGAGACCTGGATCAACCACTACGGCGCGCACCAGAAACAAAGCACCCGCGGCGTGGCGGCGCCGGATGAGGCCCAGCATCCCATTCTGCGCGGCGTGAAAGACATCTGGGGCGAATCCGACGTCTACGCCATCACCACCCTGTTCGGCGACAGCCGCCCGCTGGTGATGGGCCAGGTGCTGATGGGCATGCAGCCCGATTCACCGCCCGACCCGGCAAAGAAACTGGTGCCGGTTGCCTGGACGAAGACTTACACCGGCGATTCCGGAAAGACCAGCCGCGTCTTCACCACGACGATGGGGCATGCGATGGATTTCCAGAACGAAGGCTTCCGACGCATGGTGGTCAATGCCTGCTACTGGCTGCTGGGCATGGAGCGCCAGATTTCCCCAACTAGCAGCGTGGATCTGGTGGGTGAGTACCACCCGAACCCGATCGGCCTGCACCAGCAGAAGACGGGGCTGCGGGTAGCGGATTTGAAATGAAGCACTTCTTCATCTCGCGGGCGGGTGAGGATGCGGAATTTGCGAAGTGGGTAGCAGACACTCTGGAGGAGGCGGGCTACACCACCATCCTTCAGGACTTCGACATACTTCCCGGCCACAGCTTCCCTGAGAAGATGAACGAGGCACTCGCCCGTACCGAGCAAGTGATCGCGCTTCTTTCGCCCCATTACGTGGCAAAGGAATGGACTCGCAAGGAACTTTGGGCCACGCTCAGCACCGATGCCGAAGGCAGGAAGCGAAGGCTGATCCCCGTCAGGATTGCGGTGTGTGAGCTGCCGCCCCTGATCCGGGACCTCGTCTACATTGACTTGCCTGGCAGAGACCGTGAAAAGCTTCTCAACGGGATTCGCCCGGAGAGCCGGCGCGAACCCGATCCCCTGCGCACCTTCACCAGTAAACTCCCCACAGTCGATCCGACGCTGCTGGGGCGCGATAAGGAACTGGCGTTCCTCGACCGAGCCTGGGCCGATCCGGCGGCCAACCTGGTCCAGATCATTGCCGCGGGCGGCACGGGCAAGACGGCGCTAGTGGACAAGTGGTTCCGCCGGCACCTGGGCGAGGCGACAATCTTCGGCTGGTCGTTCTATAGCCAGGGCACGTCCGAAAACCGGCAGACTTCGTCGGACCCATTCTTCGCCGACATCCTGAGGTTTTTCAAGATTACGATTGAACCGACCGCATCGGTGTATGCCAAGGCTGAGGCGCTGGCAGACCACCTGCGCAACACGCGGGTGCTGCTGATCCTGGATGGCTGCGAGCCGTTGCAGGACGCCGGCGGCGATATGAAAGATGGAGCGCTCAAGGCAGGGCTCCAGGAACTGGCCACGCAGAACAAGGGGCTGGTGGTCTGCACCACGCGGGTGCGCATCCATGACGTTCCGGACGACGCACCGCGTGCGCGATCCATTGACCTCGACAATCTCGACCAGGAGCACGGCGCGGCGTACCTGCGTCACCTCGGCGTGGATGGCACGGACGAGGAACTACGCCAGGCTTCCGCGGACTACGCGAACCACGCGCTGGCGCTGACGCTGCTGGGGACGTACCTGGTGGACTTCTGCGACAAGGATGTGCGCCGCCGCATCGAGATTCCGAAGTTGATGGTGGATGAGCTGAAGGCCGGCGCGCGCGCCCGCCACGTGATGGAAGGCTACGCGCGCCAGTTCGCGGGCAAGCCCGAATTGGAGATGCTACGCGCGCTGGGTTACTTCGACCGCCCCGCGGAACCGGCGGCGCTCAAACTGGTGCTGCCCCCGATGCCCGATCTTACCTGCAAAGCCGCGCTCAAGCGGCTTCGCGCCGCGCGCCTGATCCTGTCGGCGGACGCGAAGGCACACCTGGATTGTCACCCGCTGATCCGCGAGCACTTCGCGGCAACCGCCACCGCCGAGGGCCACGCGCGGCTCTATGAGCACTACCGGAAGCAGGCGCCCGACCGTCCGGACACGCTGGAGGCGATGACGCCGCTGTTCTACGCGGTCCGCCATGGCTGCCAGGCGGGCCGGCATCAAAAGGTACTCGATGAAGTCTTCTCCGAACGGATCCTGCGCGGCAACGAAGCCTACCTGACTCGTAAACTCGGCGCCTATGGAACCACTCTGTCCCTGCTGGCCAACTTCTTTCAGTCCCCGTGGACTACCGCCATTCCTGCACTGTCTCCAGCCGACCAGTCCTGGGTCATCATCCAATCGGCGTTCGCGCTCCGCGCCCTGGGCCGCCTCGCCGACGCGGTGGAGCCGATGCTGGTCGGGGTCGAAGGGGAAGTAGAGCGTGAGGATTGGCCGAACGCCGCCACATCCTACGGCAACCTCAGTGAACTCCGTTTGGCGCTGGGCGACGTGGACGAAGCCATCGTCGCCGCCGACCGTGCACTGGATATTGCCAACCGCAGCGGCGACTGGAATAAGCGAGTGAGGGCACTCGCCAGGTTCGCCGACGCCCTCCACCAGTCCGGCAGCCTGGCCGCCGCCGCCCGCCTGTTCGAGCGCGCCGAGCACATGCAATCCGAAGAGGAACCCAGGCTCCCCACGTTATACTCGCACCAGGGTAACTGCTACTGCGACCTCCTGCTCCACCAGGGGCAAACCACGGAGGTGGTCCGCCGCGCCGCCCAAACCCTGCGCTGGGCTGAGCAGTACCGTGGGCTTGGGCTCCTCGACATTGGCTTCGACCACCTCTCACTGGGCCGCGCGCACCCACCCGGTTCCGTGGAATCGGCCACGCACCTCAACCAGGCGGTCGACTACCTGCGCCGGGCGGGCGCTCAGGACTTTTTGCCACTCGCTCTGTTGGCCCGCGGCACCCAGAACGACCTGGACGAAGTCTTTCGCATCGCTACCCGATCCGGCATGCGCCTGCACCTCACCGACTACCACCTCGCCATGGCCCGCCTTCACCACTCGCGCGAACATTTCGACAAAGCCGAAGCCCTGATCGCCGAGACTGGCTATCACCGGCGCGACGCGGAACTCGAAGAACTCCGGCAAAGCCTCTGAAGTCCAAAACCGCGCAACTTCGCGGTTTTCGAAAAACGCCCCCCTGTAATCAATCATTTACGGACCCAAACCGCTAATTCTAGCGGTTTTGCTTTCAGGCCACCCTCACGTGATACTCTGTCCTTCGGAGCCTTATGTCCCTCACCCGTGAAAAAGCCCAGATCATGAGCGCGTCCGAAATCGACCGGACGCTGGTTCGCCTCGCCCACGAAATCCTCGAGAAGACCAAAGATCACGACCTGCTCGCCTTCATAGGAATCCGCCGGCGCGGGGTGCCGCTGGCGCAGCGGCTCTCGAAGAAAATCGAGGCCCTCGAAAAGCGCCAGGTTCCTGTCGGCATCCTGGATATCAACCTCTACCGCGACGACCTTAGCACCGTGGATATCAAGCCCGTCGTTAGCGCCACCGAAATCCCGTTCAGCGTCGAAGGCAAGGACATCATCCTGATGGATGACGTGCTCTACACCGGCCGCACCATCCGGGCGGCGCTCGATGCGCTGTTCGATCACGGGCGGCCGGCCCGCGTCCAACTGCTGGTGCTGATCGACCGCGGCCACCGCGAGTTGCCTATCGAGGCGCGCTTCATCGGGCGCACGGTGCAGACCACCGACATCGAAATCATCGAGGTGAAGTTCCAGGAGATCGACGGCATGGAAAAAGTGCTGCTGGTGGAAAGGGCGGCGGGCGAGGCGGCCTAGCGCAACATGCCCGCCGGACTGCTCGGAATCGAGGAGCTTGACCGCGCCGAGATCGAAGCCATCCTGGCGCGGGCGAAATATTTTCAGCCCGTGCAGAACCAGACGGTGAAGAAGCTGGATACGCTGCGCGGGAAAATGATCGTCAACCTGTTCTACGAAGCCTCCACGCGCACGCGCACCAGCTTTGAGATCGCCGCCAAGCGCCTGAGCGCGGACGCGGTTTCCATCACGGCGTCGGGCTCCAGCGTGTCCAAGGGCGAGTCGCTGGTGGACACGCTGAACACGCTGGCGGCCATGCGGCC
>DATMNI010000019.1:0-23906 GCA_035570275.1 Candidatus Acidiferrales bacterium
TGGTCATGCTGAAGCCGATGTAGGCCGGAATCGGCGGGTTGCGCCCCAAGTCCATGGCGAACGTGGGGTCGGTGGAACCGTTGGCCACCGCCAGTTGGTGGTCCGTCTGCGCCTTGTCCACGGCCTGCACCGCGGCTTTCAAGTCCGGCCGCGCCTCCAGCGCCATGCGGCGAAACTCCTCCATCGGCATCAACTGCCCGGAGAAATCGAAGGGACCGGTGACTTCGAATTGTTCTACCGGCGTCCGGTCATTGAGCAGCGTCAGGAGTTGGATCTTGGCCGTGCGCGCGTTGACCAGCGCGGTCTGAACGTCGGTTTCGAACTGCACCCGCTGCAACTCCAGGCGGTCCAGGTCGATCTGAGCGATGTCGCCGGCCTGGAAGCGATCGTTGCTGAGGACCAGCACGCGGTCCCAATAGGCCAGGTTTTCCTGCGCCAGCGCCAGCACGGACTTGGCCTGCAGGGTTTGCACGAAAGCGCCGCGCAAGGTAAAGAGCAGAGTGCGCTCCAGGTCGGCCTGCTGGGAGACGGCGATGGCGGTGCCTTTCTGCGCGCTCTCCTGGCGGAGTTCCCGCTTGTGCTGGCGCTCGTGCAGATAGCTGGCGGAAAGCAGCGGCAGCGTGAAGCCGAAGGGCCGGTAGGGGTTCGCGTTGAACGGCTGGATTTGATCGAGCGTGGTGGTCATATCCGGGTTGGGACGCAGGTAGGCGGTGATTTCCTGCGCCTTGGATTCCTCAATGCCGACCTGGGCCGCCCGCAGCGTGGGATTGGCGGCCTGGAACTTCTCGCGGACCTGCTGCCAGGTCAGGGCCGATGGCTGGGCGAATGCGGACAGGCTCCAAGCGGCCAACATGCTCCAGCGGGCCAACATGCTCCACCGGGTCATGACCGCCGTTCCTGGTACAGCCGCCAGTTCCGGCGTTGCATGTCGCCTCTACAAAACATCTTCCGGTTTCTCGACGGCCGCAAATCTCTCTCTATCTTACGACTCTAGCTATTCGACCGGCCACCCCGCACCTATCTTTCGGAAGAAGGCAACCTATCTTTTGATTGCGCAGCTTGGCCTTGTATCGAATTGTTCATAGAATCGAAGGGGGGACTCGCCTCATGACTCTCGGTCAACTGCATGGTTCCAAGCGCGCTGCCCTGACCAGTGCGGCGCTCTTGATTGGGTTGATCGCGCTCATCGATTGGCGGGTTGACCTGAACATCAGCTTCGGCTTCCTGTACCTCTTCCCGGTTTTGCTGGTGGCCACGGTCCAGCCCCGCTGGCAGATCGTAGGCACGGCGTTTATCTGCACGCTGCTCTCCGACATCTTCGACCCCTTCGCGTTCACGCTGGCAGTGGCGCTGCCGCAGGACATTCTGGTATTCACGTCGTTGGCGGGCACCGGATTATTCGCCTATGAGATCACCCGCAGCCGCCAGCGAGAGACCGAAAACCTGCGGAGAGTGGAGCGGGAAGCCAGGGCGCGCCGCCAGGCCGAGGAGCAATTGGAGTTTCTGATCGACAGCAGCCCCGCGGCCATCGTGACGATGGGCTCCGATTGTCTTATTCTGCGCGCCAATTCCGCGGCCCACCGCCTGTTCGGCGTGCCGCCGCAGCAGCTTGCCGGGCGGAGCATTCGCAAGTATATACCCGCCCTGGGCCGCGTGCCCTTTCTGGGCGAGTCGGCGCAGGCCTTTCGCACCGAAATGCAGTGCCGCGGGGAGCGCGAACACGGCGATGTCTTTTTGGCTAACGTCTTCTTCTCCACCTACCAGACGGCCATGGGCGCGCGGCTGGCGGCCCTGATTGTGGACGCCTCGGAAGAGTTGCGCGAGCGTGAGGAGGCCAGCCTGGAACAATTGATGGCCGGTTCGCGCATCGTGGTTGGGGCCGTTTCCCACGAAGTCCGCAATGTGTGCGGGGCCATCGCGGTGATCTACGAAAACCTGGTGCGTGGCGGGCAGTTGCGGGGGAACCAGGATTTCGAAGCCCTGGGAACGCTGGTGGAAACTCTAAACAGGATTGCGTCGCTGGAACTCAAGCAGAGCGCCAACGATTCCGAGATCAGCGGCATTGACCTGATCGAAACGCTGGAGGATTTGCGGATCGTTCTGGAACTCTTCTGCCAGGAGGCCGATATCGCGGTGGCCTGGAGCGTGCCGGACGAATTGCCGCCGGTATGGGCCGACCGCCACAGCCTGCTGCAGGTACTTCTCAACCTGACCAAGAACAGCGAGCGCGCGCTGGCGGACGCGGGCGAAAAGAAGATCGAGATTTCGGTCACGGAGACGCCGGGAGCGGTGTCGATCCGGGTGACGGATTCGGGCCCGGGGATCGCCGCCACCGCCGATCTCTTTCAACCATTCCAGAAGGGCGCCGAATCGACGGGGCTTGGGTTGTACCTCTCACGCGCATTCGTGCGATCGTTCCGCGGGGAGCTCCGGCACGATCCCGCCGTCGCCGGCTGTTCCTTCGTGATCGAACTGGCAGTAGCGGGCGGCGGCGGCGAATACAACCGGGGCAAACATGCGACCCATACGACTGTTACTGCTCGATGATCACGTGCTGTTTCGCGAGAGCCTCAGCCGCCTGCTGGCTTCGGAACCGGATTTCGATATGGTGGGCGAATGCGGCGCTGCGTCGGAGGCGCTCGATACGCTGCGCCGCAAGCCGGTGGACGTGGTGCTCCTCGACTACGATCTCGGCGAGGAGCACGGGAACCAGTTCATTTCGGCCGCTCGGCGCGGCGGATATACCGGCCGGATTCTGATGGTCACGGCCGGAATGAACGCGGCCGAATCCTCGACCGCGCTGCAAACGGGGGCCTCCGGTATTTTTCTGAAGCACAACTCTCCCAGCACCCTGGCTAAGGCCATCCGGATGGTGGCGTCGGGTGAGATGTGGGTGGACCCCAGAGTCATCCAACTCATGGCCGATGGCGTCCACCACCGGGAGGACCAGACCGTCCGGCGGTTGCTGACCGAGCGCGAACGGCAAGTGCTGCGCGGCATTTTCGAAGGACTCACCAACAAAGAGATCGCGGGGCAAATCGGCGTGTCGGAGGGGGCGGTCAAAGCCACGCTGCAGCAGTTGTTTCAAAAGACGCGGGTGCGGACGCGCAGCCAGTTGGTGCGGATCGCGCTGGAGGAATCGTTGGGGACGGGCAGGAAGGGGTAATAGCGCTAAAAAGCAGCAGTTGGCTGCGGATGGATCGGGATGAGTCCACGGACCGATCGCCACCCGCCGTCTCCAGCGCAGCTTTGCCGATTGACTCTCCGCACTTAGCCGAATTGCTCACGGCTTGCACACTCAACAATCCGCGGCGCTAGCGGCACCGTAACGCTCGCTGCCCTCGGGGCGCATGCTTTACAGGGATGCAGGCTCCCGCCGGCAATACGCCCTGTCTCACTTTTTCTGTAAAGGTTCTCTTTGGCCTCCGGCAACGGCCGGATGGTCGGCGAGGTAGGTCCGGGCGTGCGTCACTTGAGGCAGAGCGGGATTGGCGTCCTTCCAGGCCGCGAGAAACGCCGCGTACTCCTTCGCGGCAGCCTCGGGTTCACCAGACTTCTCGCTACTCATGGCAATACCGTAGAGCACGAGGCCGGATCGTGGCCGCTCCAGAAGTGCCCGCTCGTAAGCGGCCCTGGCATCGGTCCAATCGCCAATAGCCATCATCGCCGCCCCTTCCGTCTCGCCAACCGGCCGAATGTAGTTGGGAGGCTCACGATAACCCAGATCCTTCTCTTCTTGCGCAGCCTTCGCGAACAGGCTTTTCGCCTCGCTGGTCTTTTTCTGAGCCGTCAGCAGCGAGGCTCGCAGTTCCAGCGACATGACCGACAGACTTTCCAGAAGCGGTTCCAGCTCCGCATCCGGCATCACCTGCATCTGCGGCGGACCGCCCACGGGCGCGTTCTTCGCCATCGTTTGCGGCGAGTCGTGCAACTGCTGAGACATCCGCCATAGCTCGGCATCGAATCCAACCGATGACTCTTTCGCCTTCGGGAAATCCTGGGTTTCGACGGCCCGCATGCCGGCCGCAAAGCGAGCAAGTTGCCGCTCCAGAAACTCAAGATTCGGCCGTCCGGCGGGCGGCGCGCTCGCCTTCAATAGTTCAGTGACCTGCGCCCAATCCGCCGACCGCATGGCCACCGGCAAACGAGGATCGAGCCGCGAAATCGAATCTCGCGCCGCATTGATGTAGAGCGTCGGCTCCAGCTCGCCGCGCGCATTGGTGAGCTTCATGGAAAGCGCGGTCGCCTCTTTCGGTTTGCCTTCCTCCATGAAGTTGGCGATCGCATACATCATGTTGTGCACGTAGTTCCAATCGTTATCGGGCTGAACGTGCTGCTCCTGCATGTAGCCCTCATCGACCCGCATGGACGCCGCAAACGCCTGTTCCGCTCGGGCGTAATCGCCGATGCGAAAGAAAATGTGCCCCGGCATGTGGACCATATGTCCAGCCGCCGGCGCCAGGCTGGCCAGTATCTCCGCGCTATGCAGGGCCTGCTCGGGGTGCTCACTCGCCTCCAGATCATGGATGTAATAGTGATTCGCGGCCGAATCTTCGGGAGTGTCCTTGAGAACGGACTGCAAGATCGCCAGGGCTTCCTTCCGATCGACAACCCCTGCCAGGAAGATCTTCGCCTGGGTATCCCTCGGATACTTTCTTACGAGCTTGCGCCAGAGCTCCAACTCCCGCGACAAGATCGGACCCGGCTTGGCGTTCTTCAACGCATCTTTGTGCAGGGCGGTCGCCTCGATGTAAACACGTTCGCGCCTGCTTGCATGTCCTTTGAGGCTGACGGCCTTCGCCAGCGCCTGGCCGGCATAGCCTTGAGCCGTGCTGTGGTAAAACGACTCCGCCTTGTACAGTCCCCAGTAGCACATAGCGCATTGCGGATCCACGCGAACGCCCTGTTCGAACGCGCGGGCCGACTCGTAATCCCAAAAATCGTGCAACAGGTTCAAGCCTTGGTTGAACCACATTTGAGCTTCGGATGTCGCGGTGATCTGCATGTGGACGTTCCCTATGCCGGTCATCTTCCGCGGCGCGGGCAATTCGCCCGGAGGCGTCTCATCCCTGGTTTCCATCGTGTGGCCGGACATGTTCATCTGTGCCAACGCCAGCCGTGGCTGTGGTATCAGACAAGCAGCCAACAAACAGAAAGCCATCGATGTCGGTGCACGCATAGATGATATTATCCGACGCCTTGCAGGGAGACGGGGAACCCAACAGGAAGTGATATCGGATCACCGGAATCTGGCAGGTTCACCCGGCTCGGCCGGTCAGTTTCCAACATTTTCCCCCTGTTCTTCGAGCGTCTCGGGCGGCTTGCCGCTACTGCGACGGCCACGGGGTGAGCTTTAGGTTGAGGGTCACAGTGACGCCCTTACCGAGATGGGCCTTCTCGGCGCGTGGGAGCAGGGTCTTCAGGACGGCGTTATTGGACATCCGGAGCGGGTCGGTCGCGTCGAACGCGAGCACGTAGTAGTCACCAGGTGGCAAACTCGACTGCTCGAAGTTGCCACGGGTCCCGGCGGTCGTGCTCTGGATGCGGTTGGGGCGGATCGGCTCTTCCTGCGGAATGAAGACGACCTGGGCGCTGGCTCCGCTGTCGACGAGACCGCGGACAGTCGGGGCGCCGCGCCTGTAAGAGACACGGATGGGGGTGGCCCCGTCCCAGATCTCGAACTGGTGTTCACTGACGTCCATGTCTCCGTACTTCACTGAGTCCAGATATAGGCCCCAGCCGCCCGGGAACGCGTGCACGTAATAGCGGCCGGGGTAGACCTTCTCAATCGGCTTGGTGCCCATCGCGAAAAGGACTCCGGAGATCGGCGCGTCCTCGCTGGAAAGAAAGATGCCGCGCATGGACAGGCTCGGTTTAGGATCGGGTGGCCCTTCGCTCTCAGTAATGACCTGAACAGAGAACGGGAGGCAGAGGCGGATCTCGATGTTCTCGATATCGTGGCGCGCGACCAAGACAGAGGCGCGGCCGCGGCGTTCGACGTCGCCGTCCTTCCGGGAGGTGGAGATCTGCCAGGTGCCGTCGTAAGCGACGAGATCGAAGGAACCGTCGGCAGCGGTCTGGACCTTTTGTTCATTCGCAAAGACGCCTATGGTCACGCCGGCGGACGGCTGGCCGGTTTCGTCGCGAACCAGGCCGCTGATGTGGCGCAGGGGAACGGAGCGGAGGCGGAAGTCGCGGGTCACGACGGCGCCGCTGACGACGGTGATGGGCTCGGCGGCGGCACGATCGAGCGTGTTCGGGAACCAGGTCGGCACCCAGATGTCGCCGTCGGGAGCGCGGACACCAGGAGCGGCGGCTCCGCGGAGAATGTATGAGCCCGGGGTGAGGTCCTCGAATTCGAAGTGGCCGGCGGCGTCGGCCGTGGCCGAGCGCCCCTGATCCATTTCTTGCCTGGTGAGGAAGAGGTGAGCGTGCGCGGCAGGGACGCCGTCGGCGTAGAGCAGTCGCCCGTCGAGGCGGCCGAGCGGGTCCATCTCGACGGTCAGGCGGAGGTCGGAATCGATCTGCATCGTGCTGCGCTTGGCTTGCGTGAGGAGATAACCGGCCTTGACGATGTTGAGGAGGTACTTGCCCGGCTGGACCGGGCCGATGTGGAAAGCGCCAGCCTCGTCGGTGGTGCCGTTATAGCGAGAGGGTCCCAGGAGCGTCACGATAACGCCGGGGAGCGGCGTGCGCGTCACGTTGTCCACGAGGACGCCGTCGATGGTTTGCGCAAAGGCGGCAGAGGCGGTCAGCAGAAGTGCAGCTAGCCGGCACATCGGAATTAGTTTAACTCGCCGGCATGGCCGGTGACCATGGCTGCAAAGGCGATGGCTGCAAAGGCGATGGCTGCAAAGGCGATAGTGACTCCCAACCCGGAGCTTAGCTTACAGCCATCCACACGAACAAGAAAGTCGCCATCCCGGACTCTGGTCCGTCCGGGATCACGCCGGCGGCTGCACGAAAATCGATTGCCGGTTCCCGCCGCCGCAGTCCTCGTGCGATTTCAGGGTTCAGATCGGCATCGGCCTGGAAGCAACCACGTGGGCCACCGCCTGCGACACGGCTTCCGGCGCGAGTGAGCCATCCACGCTGCGGACGACTGCCGGGCCGTACCATTTCAAGATCGGCCCGGTGAGTTCATCATACGCCTGGAGCCGGCGGCGGATTACGGATTCGCTGTCATCGTCCCGAGTCAGAACGTGGCGCCATCGGTATCGCAGATGCCTGCCTGGAGCGGCGGTTGGGTAATCAGGTTGTACAGGTGCTTGCACCGCCGGCACTGGCGGCGGGCCGGCAGACGTTCCACCGCCACGCGGCCGGGCACATCCAGATGGATCACCACGGGCTCGGGAAGAGCGCCGGCGCAGCAGGGCCGCCAGATAAATGGTCTGCGAAACCGTTCGCGGATAGCCGTCCAGAAGGAAGCCGCCGGCGCAGTCCGGCCGTTCCGGCGTCCCCGAGGTGAGGTAGCTGGCGAGCGTGCGATCCGGCTGGCCACGATTTCGTTCACGGTCTCGTCGCCCACCAAACCGCCGTTGGAGACGATCGAACCGGCCATCCTGCCCAATGCCGTGCCGGCCCGGCACTCGGCGCGGATCATTTCACCCGTGGAGATGGCGGGGATGTGGAAGCGTGCCGCCAGGAACTCCGCCTGCGTGCCCTTGCCGCATCCGGGAGGGCCGAACACCAAGAAGATCACAACAACCTCCGGTGTGCCGCCCAAGCCTGTCCGTACCGGAGCGGCGGCCTCAGCGCTGCAACGATGGGGCAGGCAGGCGAGCCTCCTCGACGATTCTGCCGTCCGGGCGCAGGCGCAATTCGCGGTCGCGCCACTGCACGCGATTGCCGAAGAGTCCAGCCACCCAGACTGCGAATCCGAGCAGGTCGCGCAGCGGGATCAGCCACCAATCCTTGAAAACATTCCGGTCCTTGAGGATAACGGCGCCCACCAGCACCCCTGCCAGCATTCGCAACCCAAACGCTGCCAGGCCTATCACAACCGGGCCGATCACAACCGGGCCGGCCCCCCAATACCCCGCCGCCATCGCTACCAGGGCCCACACCGTGGCGTGGGTCACTCCGTATCCGTAATAACCCGACGGCCGGGATACCCGGATAGTTCGCGACCAGCGCAACTGGTGCCGCCAGGTCTGGGCCCAGGACTCCGCGCCCAGATCCGTCTCCACCACAAACGGCGCGAATACGATGCGGTAGCCGAGTTGGCTGATGTGGCGGCCCAATTGGTAATCGTCGGCCAGGTAGTTGGCAATGGCTTCGAAGCCGCCGATGCGGCGCAACGCCTCGGCGCGAAACACCATGGTGGAGCCGAGGGCGAACTCGGCCACGCCCAGGAGGCGCGCCACCAGCACGCTCGGGGCGAATTCCGTGGCGATGCCGAGCGCCTCCAACCGCCCAGCCCAGGACTCCGCCGCGCCGCGATAAAGGCAGGTCACCAAGCCGATTCCGGGATCGGCCAACGGCGCGGTCACGGCCATCAGGTACCCCGGTTCGACCACGATATCGCTGTCATTCACCAGCAGCAACGGATAACGGGCGCGCTTCGCCAATTCCGCCAGAACGCCGACTTTGGCATTGGGAGCGCCGGTCGGCACGATCGCCACTTCGATGCGCCGCTGCGGAAATTCGTGTGTCAAGCGGCGAATATCTTCCATCGCGGGGTCCGCCGGGTCGCCGCAGCCGAAGAGGATTTCAAACTCGGGGTACTCTTGCGCGGCGTGGGAGAAGATGGCTTCGTAGAATTGGGGATCGCGGCCGTGGACGGGCTTCAGGATGGAGAGTGGCTGCACAATCCCTGGCCCGCGGCCCGCGGCCCCTGGCCCCTGGTCCCCGGCCCTCGGCCCCCGGCCCCATTTCACCGACGCCACAATGACAAGCAGATAGTAAGCGGCTGCCGCCAGCGCGGGCAAAGCAGCCAGCCAGATCACAGGGAAACCAGCGCCACGCCGCAGACTACCAGCAACGCGCCCGCCCAGCGCAGCCAGTTGACGTGCTCTTTCAAAAGGTATTTTGCCAGCACGGTTTCCAACACGTAGGTTACCGCCGATACCGGGACCGCGAAACTCAGGTCCGTGGCGGCCAACAGTTTCATGAATGCGAAGAAAGACGCCGCCATGCAAAACATGGAGCCAATGACGAAACGGTTGCACGCCAATAACGCCAGAGCGCGGCCGATGGCGCCCGGCCGGAAGTCGCGAATTTCGCCGTGGCGGCGCATGCCCATCGCCTGCATGACTTCACCCGCGGTGGTGGCCGCCACCATGATCGCGATGAGGATCCACTTCATGGGTGCCTGTCTGGCTCCTTCCGTGCAGTTTGCGGAGTGCCGCCGCTGACCAACGCCACGCCCGCCACAATCAGGGTAATGCCGGTCCACCGCCGGGCCGTAATCTGTTCGTTGAGCATCACCTTGCCCAGCAGCGCCACCACCACATACCCGATGGAAGTTACCGGCAGCACGTAACTCAGGTCGGCCCAACTGAGGAGCGCCATGCGCGACATTTGCCAGAGAATCAGCAGCGCCACACCCGCCGCCACCCAGGGCTGGAACAGCGCTTCGATGAATTCCAGAGGCGTGCCGAGCTGCGAATCGCCGGGCATGCCGCGCTTCATGAAGAAGTCGCCGAAGGCATTGCTGCACACGACTACCGCCACGCAGATCCAGGTTTTCAGTCGAAGCGTCTTCAATCGAAGTCGCGCGGCGTCGTTGCTCATGCCGGGTCGGGTCAGTCGAAAGCTCCGTGAGAAGTCACACAGCCCGGAATGGCCGTGCCTCGCGTCAGTCGCCGGAACCGGCAATGATGGGCGCCGTCTTTCGGGCTGCCTTGCTGTCGGCCACAAACCGCTTGCGTTTGGCCCGCAGTGCCATGTATTCCCGGGCCTCTTTGGTCAGGCGCCGGCGCTCGTCGCCGTGGAAAATGGCTTTGCGCACGATGCGCCAGATGACGCGCGGGCGGAAGAAATACTCACCGTAAAAGCGCTCCACCCACTCCACCAGTTCGCCGCGGTCCAGACCGGGATAAATGATGTTGGGGAGCTGGTGGCCGGTCTCATCGGTCATGGAATCGATGGTGATGAGATCGTTCTTTTTGACGTAGTCGTAGAATTCCGTGCCCGGATAGGGGTGCGCGATCGAAACCTGAATGGTTTCGTTATCCAACCGTTTGGCGAAATCGATGGTCTTGCGGATACTCTCGCGCGTTTCGCCGGGCAGCCCGATGATGAAGTCGCCATGGACCAACAGCCCCAGCTTTTTGCAGTTGGCCGTGAAGCGCTCGGCCATGTCCACGGTGGCGCCCTTCTTGATGTTTTTCAGAATCTGCTGGTCGCCCGATTCGTACCCCACAATCAACAGCCGGCAGCCGGCTTCCTTCATGGCCTTCAGGGTGTCGTAATCGGTGGTGACGCGCGACGTGCAGGACCAGGTGAAATTCAGCGGCTTGAGCTTTTTACAGAGCTCGATGGTGCGCTCTTTGCGATAGTTGAAGGTGTCGTCGTCGAAGAAGATTTCCTTCATCTGCGGGAACTGCTCCAGGGCATAACGGACTTCGTTGGCCACGTCGTCCGACGAGCGCAGCCGCCACCGGTGGCCCGAATGAGTCTGCGGCCACAGGCAGAAGGTGCATAGCGCCGGGCAGCCGCGCGAGGTGTACAGCGAAACGAACGGGTTCAGCAGAAACGGCACGTTGTAGCGGGTGATGTCCAGGTCGCGCTTGTAGGTCTTGGTCACCCACGGCAGCTCGTCCAGGTTTTCGATGGCCGGCCCTTCCGGGTTGTTGACGATGTGCCCGTTCTTGCGGAAACTCACGCCCGGCAGCACTTCGAGCGGCTTCCCCTTGGCATAATCGGCGATCTGGTAATCGAACTCGCGCCGCACCACAAAATCGATGGCCGGGTTATCCAGCAGGGTCTTGTCCGGTTCAATAGTCACCGGCGGCCCGACGAACGCCACCTTCAGTTTCGAGTTGACATCCTTCATCATCTGGGCCATCTTGACGTCGACGTGAAAGCCCGGGGTGGAGGTGTACAACACCAGCAGTTCGAAATCCTTGCCCATTTCCACCGTCTGTTCGATGGAAATCTTGTGCGGCGGAGCGTCCACCACCTTGCTGTCCGGCAGCATACCGGCGGGATAGCAGAGCCACACCGGGTACCAGTAAGACTCGATTTCGCGGGAGGCCGGCCAGCGCGAACTGGCGCCCCCATCGAACCCTTCAAAAGACGGCGGATTCAAAAACAGTGTTCTCATGTAATCTCCAGTGGACTGGCCTCCGTTTCGAAGGGAGACCCAGCCCGCTACTGACCGTCGTCGTCGCTCACTACGCCCCGCTTGGGGTCGATGGAAAAATTGGTGAAGTCGATGGTTAGTTCAGCCTTGCCTACCAGCCGGGTGTCCACCACGCTTTGCACCTGCCGGGGCACCGAGATCCCGTCCCGAATCTCATAGCTTCTTACGAATGCCACCTTTTTGAGGAAAATGGAAGGGCTCTTCACCAGATAACCGGATTCCTGCACCCGGAGGTAGGTATCGGCATCGATCCGTATTTCGCCGTTGAACAAGCCCTGGCGCTTTTGCTTGGGCGACACCAGGAACACGTGCACGGGCCGGCCGTCCAGCAGGCTTTGCCCTTTGTACTTGAACTTGTAGTTCTGAGGCGTCACCGCAGTGGCAGAGGGTTGGTCCATTTGGGCTTCGGCTTCGGCCGACAGATACCGGGTGATGATCTGCTTGTTGACGGTGGAATCGCCTTCGAAACGCAACTTTTCGTACTTGATCAGCCCCAGCGGAGAGATGCGGCGCAGAGCGTGCAATCGGCCTTGCTTCTTCAGGTTGGGAAACGAAGCGGCAAACTCGACTTCCATCGACGCACCTTTGAGCGTCTGCTCCTGATCGCGCGAAGCGTTCAGGTAGTTGTCCACAATGGCGTCCGGAGACATTGCCGCCGGTTCAGCCGTAATCGAGACAGCAATAGCAATGAACAGCAAAAGGACGCGGAACTTCAAATGTACGACTCCGAACTTTTAATTTAGACCAAAATACAATCTTAGCAAAAAACCGGTTTGGCCGGGAATGGATGGCGGCACGAACCATTGTGGGGCAGCTTGTCAAGCTGCGGCGGATTGGCAATCCGCCTGCCGGGAGTTGGCGCGCAGCCGAACTTCCACAAGCGACTTTCGAGAGTGCGGCGGATCTTAATCCGACTGCGCGACGCGGCAGCGAGCCGGTCCGCCCTTTGCCGCCATGGCCCGACAGGCGGATTGCCAATCCGCCGCAGGTTCACAACCTGCCCCACATAGCAGATACGCGAAACGCCTGGCACTCCTGGCGGCTTATCGAAGCCCCAGGATCGTCGCCGCCCGGTTCTGCAGCCGCACCGCATCGGCATGGAGTTGCTCTTTCTCCCGCACTACCGCAAGATTTTGCAGCGTGTCCGCCATTTCGCGCGCGGGCTTAGTCAGGTACTTTTCCTGAAGCGTAAGAACGTGGCTCAGCAACCGGTCCGCGTCGGCATACCGCTTTTGTTTCAAACGCAGCAACCCGAGGTTGTTCTCCGCAATCGACACTTCGGTGACGCACAACGGGCAGTTCTTGCCGAGTCCGTCAAGCGCCCGGTTGAGGGCCTGCTCCGCCAGCGTGAGTTTGCCCTCGTCCATCAGAATCAGCGCTTCCTGGCTAAGTATGGACAAGACCCTGGTATCGTCTGCGCCCAGCGCTTTCTCGCAAATGGAGCGTGCCTTTCGGTATAAGGGCAGGGCCCGGTCCGGCCGCCCGAAGGTGCGATGGATTTCCGCCACGTTGGCGTACATCTGGGCCGCGTCCAGACTGTTCTCCCCGGCGGTCTTGCGCGCCACCTCCAACGCCTCTTCGGCTAACGGAAGCACATCCGCGGTTTGCCTTTTCAGCAGGTGCGCGGACGCCAACCCACCCAGGGAATGGGCCAGTTGCACGTCGTCGGCATACAATTCCCGCTCAATTGGCAAAGCTTCGGCATAGAGACTCTCCGCCCGGTCCACGTCGCCCAGCGTCATATAGTTGACCGCCATCCGGTTGACATTCGTCATGGTGCGCAGATGCTTCGGCCCGAGGGAGCGCCGGTGCAGCACCAACGCTTCTTCGTAATACCTGGCGCCTTCGGTCCGCTTCCCCTCCGCGCAGACCACGTTCCCCAGGTTAAACAGGCTGGCGGCCAGATGCGCGTCGTAATCCGGTCCCAATGCGCGGAACTCTTCAACGGCCTTTCGGAAGTAGGATTCGGCCGCGGGGTAGTCCCGGCGCTCCGTCGCTTGATTCCCCAAATCGTTTAGATCGGCGACCGGTGTTTGCGCCGCAGCCACAGCCACTCCTGCCATTCCAATCGCGAAGCATCGTAACCAGTTCATCCCCGCCTCCAGTTTGTTCATCAACCGGTTGTTCAACCAGGTTCTGGCAGCATGGACGACGCGTTTCCGCGTTAGTAGCGTTAAGCGATTGTAAACTCTCGACGAATTCGTGCGCGGCTAACCAGTCTCGGGGTGCTGCGTCGAATAAGGAAGGCCACGCGTATTTCGAGCACGCATTTCGAGCACTCATTTCGGCCGGCATACGAAGCCACGCGGATTCGGCGCGGGTGCTACCCTTGTGGGCATGCCCACGCATGGAATTGAATCGGGCCGCCGCGCCGGCCGTCCCTCCGCACGCATCGGCATCCTCATCCTCCTGGTTCTGGTCCTCTTCGGCGCGCGTTCCGTGGCCTCTTACTCCATTGAGATTGAATGGTGGAGGGAACTCGGCCAGCTCAGCACGTGGTGGAGCATGCTCTACTACAGCCTGGCGCCGGTGGCCGTGGCGACGCTGCTTGGATTCGCGGTGCTCTGGGTGGCTCACGCGCGGGCGCTCAAGTTCGCCCGAACCTCCATCGGCGAGCATCGCATCTACCGGCGCATTTCCACGGTGGCGCTGCTGTTCCTGGGCTATCTGATCGCCGCCGCCTCCATCGATACGTGGACCGTGGTGCGCTTCGCCGGATCGCGCGGCCTGCCCGCCGCCACCACCGCCTGGCACGACGCGGTCTTCAATCAGCCGCTCTCGTTCTACCTCTTCGACCTGCCTTTCTACCTGCTGCTGCGCAGCTACCTGCTGGCTCTAGTCATTGTGAGCATTCTGGTCTATTGGGTTGCCGCCCGTGCCTGGCAATTGCGCTACCGGTTTCCGGAGTTACGCGAAGTCCGCGAGCTGGATGCCAACTTTTTCCGGCTGGAAGGCGGCCTGGAATCCCGTTTCCTTCGTGGCGCCGCCATGGTGCTGCTGCTGGCGGTGGCTCTCCGGTATTATCTGGGCCGGTTCGAGATGGTTTACAACGAGCATGGTTCGTTTCTGGTGGGGATCGACTACGTGGACCAGAACATCGGCCTGCCGCTGCAATGGCTGGTGATTGCCGCCTGCCTGGCCGCGGCAGTGTTCGTCTGGATGGGGCGGTGGTTTCTGGCCCTTACCATGGCGCTCGCCCTGGTGGTTAACTTCGTGCTGCCCGGCGCCGTCTCGGCGCTCTACGTGCGGCCCAACGAAATCTCGCTCCAACGGCCTTATATTCAAAGCCACATTCACGCCACGCGATCCGCCTTCGGCATTGAGCAGAAGGTCAGCGAAATCGAATTCAAAGCCCGGCCGGATGTCCCCATCAACACGACGCTGCACCGTGCCACGTTGGACAATGTCCGGCTTTGGGACTGGAAGGCCTTCCACGACACCATCACCCAAATCCAGGCCCTGCGGCCGTATTACGTTTTTCACGACAGCGATGTGGACCGATATACCATTGACGGCCAGTTGCGCCAGGTGCTGCTTTCCCCCCGCGAGCTGGATCTGAGCCAACTGCCGGCGGCGCGCGCCAACTGGATCAACCCGGCGTTCATCTACACTCACGGCTACGGCCTGGTGCTGGCGCCCGTCAGCCAGATCACGCCCGATGGGCTGCCGGTGCTGCTGGTGGACAATGCCCCGCCGGTGGTCAAAACCGCCAGCCTGAAGCTCACCCGCCCGGAACTCTACTATGGCGAAGTCAGCCACGAACCCGTCTTCGTGGATACCGCCCAGGAGGAGTTTAACTATCCGTCCGGAGAGACCAATGTCTCCTCGCGCTACGAAGGCAAGGGCGGCATCCCAATCTCATCCTTCGGCATGCGCCTGGCCGCCGCCGTCCGCGAGGGCGAGCCCAATATTCTGCTCACCAACTATCTCAAGGACCGCAGCCGCATGATGATCCACCGCAAGGTGCAGGACCGCTTGCGCGAACTAGCCGGCTTCCTGGAATGGGATCAGGATCCTTACCTGACGATCACCGACGCCGGCAAGCTGGTGTGGATTGTGGATGGCTATACCACC
Organism: Candidatus Acidiferrales bacterium; assembly: GCA_035570275.1. GTDB lineage: Bacteria > Acidobacteriota > Terriglobia > Bryobacterales > Bryobacteraceae > DATMNI01. The sequence goes on from DATMNI010000019.1 coordinate 15,383, forward strand.
AGTGAAGCCCATCCCTACTCGCGCACCGTGGAGGTGGCCGATATTGGCCGCGTCAACTATATCCGCAATGCGGTCAAGGCCACGGTTGACGCCTACGATGGCGACACCCGGCTCTACGTTTTTGCCACCGACGACCCCATCATCGCGGCCTACCGGCAACTCTTCCCCCAGCTCTTCCACTCCGCCTCGGAGATGCCCGCGGATTTGCGAAAGCACGCCCGCTACCCGGAAACCCTGTTCCGCATTCAGGCCGAAATCTACCGCACCTACCACATGCTGGACCCCCAGCAGTTCTACAACAAGGAAGACCTTTGGGACCTGGCCCGCCACACCACCGGGCAGGCCGCAGGCACCGAATCCGTGACCCCCACCTACGTGGTAGCCACGCTGCCCGGCCAGGACAAAGCCGAATTCCTGCTGCTGGTGCCCTTCACGCCGCGCAGCAAGGACAACCTCATCGGCCTCATGGTGGCGCGTTGCGATGGCGCGGCGCTGGGCGAAATCCAGGTGCTGCAACTCTCCAAGCAAGAGCTGATTTTCGGGCCCATGCAGATTGGCGCCCGCATCAACCAGGACCAGAACATCTCGAAGGATCTTACGCTATGGAACCAACAGGGTTCGCAGGTGCTGCGCGGCCAGATCCTGGTGCTGCCGGTAGGCAATAACTTCCTCTACGTGGACCCCATCTATATTCAAGCCACTGAGGCGCGCATGCCTCAGTTGAAGAAGATTGTGCTGGCCGTTGGCGACCATCTGATCTACGCCGACACCTACGACCAGGCTCTGGCCCAGCTTTCGAGCGGCGCGCAGCAATTGGTTCAGCAGGCTGCGGCGGCCGCCCCAACGCCTTCCGCGCCCGGCACTGCTGCGGCGCCCCTCGCAGCCGCTGCGGCGCCCCCCGCCGACCAACGGCTGCAGCGCGTCCGCGAGCACCTCCGGCGGTACCGCGAGTTGGCAGCGCAGGGAAAATGGTCCGAAGCCGGCAAGGAACTGGAGGCAATTGAAGGCGTGGTGAAACAGTAGCAGCCACGAATCGCCGTACTACTCCTCGCGCAGCACGTCGATGGGGTTGCAGGCCGCGGCCCGCAGCGCCGGACCGATCATGGCGGCCACGGCCGAACCAGTCAGGATGATGGAGACGGCGGCATAAGCCCCCGGGTCACCGGTGTTGAGATGGAATTCCGACGAACGCAGCATCACGCTCACCATGCGGGAGACAGCCAGCGCGAGCGCCATGCCTACCAACAGCCCCACGCCGATGGGCCGCAGGCCGTCCACCAGGATGGCACGGAAGATATCGGGCTTCTGCGCTCCCAGAGCGATCCGAATGCCGACTTCCTTGGTGCGCTGCTTCACCGCGAACGAAACCACACCGTAGATACCGATCAGCGCCAGGGCCAGCGCGATGGCGCCGAGCATGGTAATCAGCACGGCCAGGCTGCGAAACGGACCAAGGCCCTGATCGAGTTCGGACTGAATCACCCGGGCATCCACGGCGGCATCGGGCAAAGCCCTCTGCAGCGCGGCGCGAACGGCGCCCGACATGGCGGCGCCATCGCCAGCGCGACCGTCACGGAAGCGGACGAGCGGCGCGTAGAGCGCGGAAGCCGGATCCCACATCTGGTAAAAGGTAGGCTTGTCGACGCTTCCGAGGTTGTGGACGGCCGTGTCCGGCGCCAGGCCGGCCACTTCGAGAATATCGCCGCCGCCGGTCCGCAGCGTTTTGCCCAAGGCATCCTGACCGGGCCAGAACTGGCGCGCCAGTTCCCTGGAAACCACCACCGGCGCGGCGCCATGTCCGGGTGCAGGGTCGCCGGCCCGCAGCGCGCGCCCGCGCTCGATGGGAAGTTTCACCGTGGCGAAGTAGTCCGGCGAAACGGCGTTGTATTGCACCTCCACAGGGGGCTCGCCAGGCGCATGCACGAATGCGTACACCAGACCAAAAACGGGCCGGCTCAAGGCTGAAGCCGTGGCTTCGACGCCGGGGAGCACCCGCACGCTGTCGGCCAGGTTGCGGTTGAATGCGCTCCACGATTTCGGCGCCGGACCGTTGAGCCGCACTATCGTTCCGACCACGTGGCGCGTATCGAAGCCAGGGTTGCCCAGTGTCGCCCGCCCGTACGCGGCGATGCAGATGCCGGCGCCGATCAACAGCACCAGGCTCAAGCTCACTTGCCCGGCAACCAGGAAGCTGCGAATCCGGGGGCCGGTGGGCATGGCGCCCGCCCGGCTCCCTGACCAACCCGGCCCGCCCTTCAGAGACTCGGCGATGTGAACGTTGAGGGCTTCGAAGGCCGGCGCCAATCCGGATAATACCGCCGCCATGCCGGTAACCGCGGCCAGGTACGTGAAGACGCGCCAGTTCAGATCGAAAGGAAAAGCTTTCCCGCCGCTAACGTAGCTGAAGAGCAAATCGGGTACGTGGTAGACCACGTAGAGACTGGCCGCGCCGGCGATGGCCGCCAGCACCGCGTTTTCCGTGAGCAGCATCCGCACCAGGCGGCCGCTGCCGGCTCCCAACGCCAGCCGCACCGCGATTTCGCGATGGCGTCCGGCCGCCCGCGAAAGCAGCAACGTGGCCACATTGGCGCAGGACATCAAGACGACGATCAAGAGGATTCCCATGATGAAGAGGACCACGAAGAAGAACCCGGCGCGGCTTTGGGGGTCGGCAAAACGGGAGCCGTCCGTAGTTACGATGTGCGTTAGGCGGTTGGGGTGAAGCTGGTCCTGCTGGCGGGCGATCACGGTGAGTTCCGAGGCTACAGCCTGCCGCGAGACGCTGGGGTTCAGGCGGGCTGCCACCTGGAGGACCTTGGTAAAGCGCCCGCCGATCCCCAACTGGAGCGCCGCGGTGTGGGGAATCCACGCCCGGACGTTCTCCAGCGCGCCTGCGAACGCAGTCAGGCGGGCCACACCGATCACGGTCACCGGCCGGCCGTTGTAGTGGATGGATTTGCCCACGATCTGGGGATCGGAGTCAAAGCGATCCTGCCACAGTTCGTGGGTCAGGACAATGGTGGGCAGCCCTTCGGCGCAATCGGCGGGCTCGAACAGGCGGCCCAGTTCGGCGTGGTGTACGCTATGTAACCCGAAGAAATTGCAAGTCACCAGGAAAGCGCGCACCGAGGCGGTGTCGCGAAGTTCGAGCGGCGCCTGCACCTGTTGCCAGGCGGCGAAATCGTGCACGCCGCGGGCCGCCTGACGCATGGCCAGGTAGTCGCTCCATTCGAGCGAGCCTCGGGCGGCCGCCTGCGGGGCGGAGTTGGAATTGGGGGCGGAATAGGAGGCCAATATCCAGACGAACGACCCCGGATCCTTCTCCACAAAAGGCCGAAACCCGAAGCCATCGATCAGCGTGAAGATGGACGCGTTGAGCCCGATGCCCAGAGTCAAAGTCGCCACCACGGCGCCGCTGAGAGATGCGTTCCTCCACAGATTGCGCAGGGCATAACGCAGGTCTTCGGCGACCGATTCCAGCCAGGCCGGGATATCGATTGCGCGGGTGTCTTCCAAGTGGAGGCGGGCGGCTCCGAGTTGCTGTTTGGCCAGGCGAAGGGCCTCGTCCTCGGGCATGCCGGAGGCTTTCAATTCGTCCACGCGCTCATGGAGGTGGAACGCCAGCTCGCGATCGATCTCGTGCCAGACGCGGTCGCGGCGAAACAGGTTGGACAGGCGCTGGTGCCAGGACATGGAATCCTCCTCCCAATCAGACGTACTTAAGAATGCGGCGGACCCCGCCGGTCAGGCGCTTCCAGCTTTCCTCTTCGGCGGCCAACTGCTTCCTGCCGGCCGCAGTGAGCGAGTAAAAGCGCGCCTCCCTTCCCTTTTCCGTGGTGCCCCATTCGGCGCGAACCCAGCCCGCCTGTTCCATGCGGTGAAGGGCGGGATAGAGCGAGCCCTCCTCCACGCGCAGCAGTTCGGCGGAGACGCGGTGGATATGGCTGGTGATGGCGTAGCCGTGCAGGGCCTTTTCCCCGGCCAGCGTTTTGAGGATCAGGAGGGCGAGCGTGCCCTGGAGGATATCGTTCTTCGATTTGGGCATGAAGATTGCCTAATTATCTATGTATAGCTAGCTGGGCAAATGGTATGAGAAAAAGAAGGCGCTGTCAAGGCGAATCTGCGAGGCCGTCATTGAACAACGGCTTGATACCGGCGCGCGCGCATTCCGTTACCGTGCCGGCAGCGCCGGCTCGGCATCCACCGTCCGCCATTCCGAGCGGAAGCCCCGGCGCAACACCGCCCGATCCCCCGCAATTCGGAAAACGCCGGCGTTCTTCTCCGATTGCAGCGGCAACGGAATCTCGGGAACCCGTTTTCCTCTTGGCGCCGCTGCCTGTTCCGAGGACCAGTCGCGAACCGCCGCCAGGGGGACTTTGGAGCCCGCGCTCTCGACGGTTTCCAGTTGGAGCACCAGCACCGCGTCGACTCACCACTCCGCGACCAGCAATCGCTCCGATAGCTACCATCAGTTGTTCAAGAGGTTGTTTTCCGACCCGCCGCCGCTGCTGACCTCCGCGTTGGTCATCGCGGAAGGCCACGGCTGGTTTCTTAGACGGTACGACCCCCACCGCGCCATCCAGTTTCTGGGTTTCATCGACGAGTTGTCCGCGCTTACTATACGGCCATTCGACCCGGCGGAACTTGCAAAAGCGGCCCGGCTGGTAAAGAAATTCGCCGATCAAAAGCTGACGTTGGCGGACGCGCATGGTTTGGCGTTGATGGGGGAGCGGCGCACCGGGCAGTGTTGGTCGACCGATCGCCATTTGGGGCTAACCGGCGCCACGCTGGTGGTGTGAGCGGGCGTGGTGTGAACCGGCGTGGTGTGAGCCGGCGCTCGCCCCTTCACGGCACATACGTCCGCAGCAACCGCGTTCCCGCCTCCGCCCTGACCTCGCCGGCCCCTGGCAGCCACCACACTTCGCCCGCCCGGAACGCTTCGCCTTCGATCGTACCCGCGCCTGCAAGGCAGATCCACAACTGGCAGTCCTGCGGGGTGGCCGCGAAGGTATCGCCCGGCCCCATCCGCAGCAATTCGGTTACGAAATGGCGGCACCGCACCAGTTCCTCCCGGCCTGCGCCAAGCGCCACCGCATGTGCCGCCCCCGGATGCACGCCCAAATCGGCAATCGGCACGCCCTTGTCGACGTGCATCTCGCGCGGGCGGCCGTAGTCCCATAGCCGGTATGTCACGTCCGAATTCTGTTGGATCTCGCACAGTACAATTCCCGCGCCGATGGCATGTACCGTGTGGGCCGGGGTGAAATAAGTTTCGCCCGGCTTCACCGGCACCCAGTTCAGCAGCGCTTCGATCTCGCCCGTACGCGCGGCGTCCCACAACCGTTCCCGGCTGATGGGTTCGCGGAATCCCAGCGCGATGGTTGCCCCGGGCTCCGCGTCCATGATGTGCCACATCTCGCTCTTGCCGAGCGGCCCGTCTTCTCCGTCATCGGGATGCACTTGCACGGAGAGCCGCTCCGAGGTGAAGATCAGCTTCACCAGCAGCGGCAGGTCTGTCTCCAAGAGATACCAAGCCTCACCCGTCGGCTTGGCGGCGTCCGGAAACCAGGGGGCGAGTCGCGTTCGGCCCCACACCCGCTCCCGCAGCGAAGGTGTCAGGCGAATGGGCTTTGGCATCGGCTTGGCTCAGATCGGCACGGCGTGTCTCAGGAGTATTTCACGATGAACTCGTGGATGCGTTCCAGGCCCCGCTCCAGTTCGTGCATCGAGGTAGCGTAGGAAATGCGAATGTGCCGGTCCGTGCCAAAGGCCTCGCCGGGAACCGCGGCAACGTGGGCTTCGGCCAGCAGCCGGTCGCAGAATTGCAGCGTGGTTTCAATCCCGTTATTGCCCATGGCGTTGTTGCCAAGCGCCACGCCCACATTCGGGTAGGCGTAAAAAGCGCCGCGCGGTTTGGCGCACTTCACCCCGGGAATAGCGCGCAGGCGCCCCACCACGAAATCGCGGCGCTGGCGGTATTCGGCCAACATCACGCCAACCGATTCCTGCGGGCCCCGCAGCGCTTCCACCGCGGCCTTCTGCGAAATCGAAGTCGGGTTCGACGTAGAATGGCTCTGCAGCTTGGTCATGGCGCCCACAATCGGCGCCGGCACCAGGCCGAAGCCGATGCGCCAGCCCGTCATGGCATAGGTCTTCGAAAGCGATCCGGCTACCAGCACGGTTTCCTTCGCGCCCGGCAGCGACGCAATCGAAAAGGGCTCGCTGTCATACAGAAATTTGCAGTAGCACTCGTCGGTCATCAAATAGATGGCGCGCGCCGCCGTCAGCCGGTAGATCTTCTCGAACTCGCCGCGGTCCAGCACCGCGCCGCTGGGGTTCGATGGCGAATTGATGATCACCAGCTTGGTGCGCGCGTTCAGGTACGGTTCGATCATCGCGGCGGTCAGCGTGAAACCCCGGTCTTCGTCCGTGTCGACGAAGACGCACTTGCCGCCGGCGTAGTTCACCACGTCTTTGTAAGTCACCCAGTAGGGCACCGGGATCACCACCTCGTCGCCGGGGTTGATCAGCGCCTGCATCAGGTTGAAGATCACGTGCTTGCCGCCCACCGTAATCAGGCACTCGGAAGGCTTGTAATCCGTGCCGAAATCCAGCGCGTGGCGTTCGCAAACGGCCTGCTTCAGCTCGGCGGTTCCACCGGCCGGCGTGTACTTGGTGAAGTTTTGCTCCAGGGCGCGAATGGCGGCCTGCTTGATGTTGTCCGGCGTGGGAAAATCCGGTTCGCCCGCCCCGAAATCGACCACGTCGACTCCTTCGGCGCGCAATTTCTCCGCGTCCGACGCCACCTTCATGGTGGACGACACGCTAATAGTAGAGATACGGTCGGAGATTTGGTTCACGGTTGCTTGCATAACGGTGTGGCTAAGCCCCTTTAAGTTTAGAGTCGCAACAGGCTTCCCGGCCTGTGGGTTCGACATCCTCTCGTGCATCCGCACCTCTACCGAGGGCGGCACCAGGCCGGAGATGTTCCCGCCGAGGCCGAAGACCTCTTTGACCAGCCGGGAACTAATGAATGAGTATGCCTCGTTGGCCATCATGAAAACGGTCTCGATGGTGGGCCGCAGGCGGCGGTTCATCAGCGCCATCTGCAACTCGTATTCGTAATCCGAAATGGCCCTGATCCCGCGCAACAGGACGGTAGCCGAGTGCCGGGCGGCATGATCCACCAGGAGGCCGTCGAACGAATCGACCTCCACGTTGGGGTAGACATGGACCACCTCGCGAAGCATTTCGGTGCGCTCCTCCACATCGAAGAGCGGCTGTTTGGCGTCGTTCCGCAGTATCGAAACGATGAGCCGGTCAAACATTCGCGAACCGCGCTGGATCAGATCGAGATGGCCGTTGGTTATCGGGTCAAACGATCCCGGGTACATAGCTATTACGCTTGGCGGCTTGCGCGGCAAATGGGTCAATTCACTTTCGGTAACGGACGTCTTTCATCTTAACCGGAAAGTGGGGCAGGTTGTTAACTGGCGGCAGCGATCGGGCTTTGTGGGGCAGGTTGCCAACCCGGTTGCCAACCCGGTTGCCAACCTGCGGCGGATTGGCAATCCGCCTGTCGCCCGGTGCAGGCAATCCGCCGCTTGAGTTTGTACATTTCTGGGAGAAGGTGGGACAGACCATTGTCTTTCGTGGTCTGTCAGGCCTCGCTAGACACTCGCCGGTGTAGTTGTGAACGCTCGCCTGGATGGGGATGCGGTGCGCCGCTTCAACCAACTCCACGCGTGCGTGGTCATGCCCAATCACGTCCACGCGATCTCCAACGGGACACCGCAATGCCCACCATCATCGATGGCTCCAACAGAGAAACATGGCAAGGGTCAAGCGCGGATGACAGACGACACAACCCGATCGTCTGTTTCAATGTATAAGGGCTCAGATGAAAAAAGGTTCTCCTGATGGCTACAATATCGCCGAGACTGGCTTTTGCGAGCCGGCTCAGAAACCACAATCAGGAGAACCCAATGAACGTAATCCACTATATCGGATTCGACGTCCACAAGAAAAGTATCAGCTACTGTGTGAAGGCCGCCGACGGGCGCATTCTGGAGGAAGGCAAAATCCGCGCGACCCACGAAGCGCTACGCCAGTGGGCCGCCAAACGCACCGAGCCGTGGCACGGGGCGATGGAAGCCAGGCTGTTCAGCGGCTGGATCTACGATACCTTGAAGCCGTTTGCGGCCAAGCTGCAGATGGGGCACCCGGCGATGATGCGCGCCATCGGGGCATCGAAGAAGAAGAGCGACAAACTGGACGCGCGCAAGATCGGCGACTTGGTGAGGTGCAACCTGCTGCCGGCTTGCTACGTGGCGCCGCCGGAGATGCGCGAACTGCGAAAGATGCTGCGCTATCGCAACCTGGCAGTGGTGCAGGCGGTGCAGATGAAGACCAAGATGAGCGGGCTATTGATGGAGGCGGGGGCGGAGTACAACAAACAGCAGTTGCACGGCAAGCAGTATTTCCACGACCTGCTGGAGAATCTGACGGAGGTGCCGGAATCGGT
>DATMNI010000020.1:0-17675 GCA_035570275.1 Candidatus Acidiferrales bacterium
TGCCCGTCCAAGAGTTCCGGGATAGTCGCCATTCCCGGATTTTACGAAAAGCTGCTGCCGTTTGCCGGCCGCTTTGGGGTCGAGCAGGAGGAGGCTCGCCACGCCCTCGATTCCATGCCCGGCCCGGCGATTCGTTCTTGGTGTCTTGGCGTCTTGGCGAGAGACTATAGAAAGCTGCCATGACTGAGAACGCCACTGCCAAAGAGATCGTGGACGCAGCCTATCGCATCCACACCACGCTCGGACCAGGATTGCTGGAATCGGTTTACCATGCTGTGCTTGCCTATGAACTGGCTCAGCGTGGACTGAGAACGGTGAGCCAGCAGCCAATCCCAGTGGTCTACGTGAACGATTCGGATTGACATTGGGTTCCGGGCCGACCTGATTGTCGAGGACCAGGTGATCGTCGAAATCAAATCGGTCGAGGTTCTCGCGCCGGTTCACAAAAAGCAGCTTCTTACTTATCTGCGGTTGGCCGACAAGCGGCTTGGCCTGCTGATCCACTTCAACGCGGCGCTGATCAAATCAAGGACGGCATTACTCGAATCGTCAACGGACGGCAAGAAGAGTTTCTCGCCAAGACGCAAGGACGCCAAGAACCCCAGAGAAGCTACGGGCTTTCCACGCCTTATCGGTCGGAGGTCGTAGACCTCGCTAGCCTATTGATGCGACTGTTCGCGGACACCTTGCGTATCAGGTTGTTGTTAGGGTCCACCTGGGCTATGTAGAGGTTACCGGCAGCGTCCACCGCCAAGCCGTAGGGGATGGCCAGGTAGGGGTCGGTAGCCCTGGAACCAGCCCTCAAAACTAGGTGGGTTGCCATCGCCGACCAGCAAAGCCGTAAACGCTAAATTACTTGTTTACAATATTAGGGCCAGCTTCCCAAGCCGATCACAACCCTTTCAAAACTCCCATCCCTCATCCCCTCAATAACATACACCCAGAGGACCGCCCGAACTCCCGCCCTCCCATGCTTAGCTGGGAGTAGGACAGGCCGGGCGCTCCGCATCTCCCTGTCCCCCGCGAGGTTCCCACATGTCTTCCCAATCGCAAATCGACGCCAATCGTCTGAACTCTCAAAAATCGACCGGCCCCACTTCCCCCGAAGGCAAAGCCGCTTCCTCTCTCAACGCCCTGAAATCCGGCATCCACGCCGGGTCCCACATCATTCCCGGCGAAGACCGTACCGAACTCGAAGACCTCACCGCCGCATTCCTCCTCCACCACCACCCCGCCGACCCCAACCAACTCGCGCTCGTCGATACCCTCATCGCGGCCGAGTGGACCCAACGCCGTCTCCGCCGCATCGAAGCCGAGCTTTGGGCCTACCAGATCGAATGCATCGACAAGAACCTCTCCCATGCCGACTGGATGGACGATTCCATCCAAAACAATTGCCCCGTCGGCCACTCCTACCAGAACGCTCTCGAAGCCTTCAGCCGCCTCCAGCGCCGAATCGAATACACCAACCGCATGTACCTCCGCACTCTCAAGGCCCTCCAGGATCTCCAGAAAGCCCCAATTGAACAGGCGTCAGCCTGCCCGCCCGGCACTGGGCTGCCTCGGACCGCAACCGCGGCCGATAGCCCTGGCGCCCCCGCCCCCGCCCCCGAGCCGGCATCCCCCGGAGAAATCCAGCCACTTACCCAACCAATTGGCTTTGTTCCGCCATTTACTCCTGCACCTCCATCGCGGACTTCGGGCGGGGTAGGGCGATTAGCCCCGGCGGCCTTCCTGACACTTGACCGGACGCGCTTCGATGTGTGATTATTCATTCAGGTGAATAAAAATTCAACCGAGGCGAACGTAATGGCTGCTTTGTTTATGCCCAATCAGATCCTCAAGGCCAGCGGGTCGGACCTGCTCCGTGACCTCGATCTCACCGATGAAGAGTTGCTCTACCTCCTGGACCTGGCCGCCGAGGTCAAGCAATCGCCCGCCGATTACGCTCACGTCCTGGCCGGCAAATCGATCGCCCTTCTATTTGAAAAGCCCTCTCTCCGCACCCGCCTCACGTTCGAACTGGCCATCAAGCAGTTGGGCGGCGATGCCGTCTTTGTGGATGGCCCCATCGGTGTGCGCGAGCCTCTCAAGGATGTCGCCCGCAACCTGGACCGCTGGGTGAACGGCATTGTCGCCCGCGTTTTCCTGCACTCCACGGTGGAAGGCCTGGCGCGCTGGTCGGCGGTTCCGGTCATCAACGCCCTGTGCGACCTCTACCATCCCTGCCAGGCGCTGGCCGATATCCAGACGCTGCGCGAACGCTTTGACGATCTCACCGGCCTGAAGTTCGCCTTCGTGGGCGATGGCAACAATGTGGCCCAGTCGCTGATGCTGACCTCGCTGCGGCTGGGAATGGATTTCGCGCTCGCCTGCCCGCCGGGCTACACCCCGAATCCTGATATTGTGGCGCAGGCCGAAGGGCTGGCAGCGGTCTCCGGCGCATCGCTCACGATCACCCACGATACCGGCGAAGCGGTTTCCGGGGCGCACGCCATCTATGCCGACGTCTGGGCCAGCATGGGGCAGGAACAGGAAGCCTTCGAGCGCAAGAAAGCCTTCCACGACTACCAGGTAAACGATGCCCTGTTCGCCAAGGCGCAGCCCGACGCCGTCTTCATGCACTGTCTCCCGGCCAAGCGCGACGAAGAAGTGACCGACTCCATTATGGAACACGCGCGCTCGGTGGTTTTCGATCAGGCCGAGAACCGCCTGCACGCGCAGAAAGCCTTGTTGTTGATGATGCTGTAACAGTAGTCAGTCATCAGTTGTCAGTTATCAGTAAAACCAGCGCCCGGCGGTGTTGTCTTTACTGAAAACTGATGACTGAGAACTGATAACTAAACTGATGACTGAGAACTGAAGACTGAGAAGACTTTGATAACCTTATGACCAAACCCAAGAAAGTAGCGCTCGCCTACTCAGGCGGCCTGGATACCTCTGTCATCATTCCGTGGTTGAAGGAAAACTACGGCTGCGATGTGGTCGCGGTCTGCGGCGATATCGGCCAGGGCGGAGACGAACTTACCGGCCTGGAAGCCAAGGCCCTGAAGACCGGCGCCAGCGAAGTGCATGTCTCGGACATGCGCCAGGAATTCGTCGCGGAGTACCTGTGGAAACTGGTCCGCTGCGGCGGCGTGTACGAGCACAAGTACCTGCTTGGCACTTCCATCGCCCGGCCGCTGCTGGCCAAGAAGCAGGTGGAAGTGGCGCTGGCCACCGGCTGCGACGCCTTCGCCCACGGCTGTACCGGAAAAGGCAACGACCAGGTGCGATTCGAACTCACCTACAAGGCGCTGGCGCCGCAGCTTCCGGTGATCGCGCCCTGGCGCGAGTGGACCATCGTTTCCCGCGAAGACGCCATCGAATACGCCCACGCGCACAACGTTCCCATCGCGCAATCCACCACCAAGATTTATAGCCGCGACCGCAACATCTGGCACATCTCGCACGAAGGCGGCGCCCTGGAGGACCCGGCCAATGCCGCGCCGGATGAAATCTGGATGCTCACCAAGAGCCCTGCCGAGGCGCCCGATAAGCCCGGCGAGGTGACCATCGGCTTCGAACAGGGCACGCCGGTGTCGGTTGACGGCACGCGCCTGAAGGCTTTCGAACTGCTCGAAACCCTCAACGCCTTCGGCGCCGAACACGGCGTGGGCCGCATCGACCTGGTGGAGAACCGCTTCGTCGGCATGAAGTCGCGCGGCTGTTACGAAACCCCTGGCGGCACGCTGCTGATGTTCGCCATCCGCGAACTGGAAGCGCTCACCTTGGACAAGAACACGCTCCACTACAAGCAGAAACTGGCGCTCGATTGGGCCGAAATGGTCTATAACGGCCTGTGGTTCACGCCGTTGCGGGAAGCCCTGGACGGCTTTTTCGATAAGGTCAGCGAGCCTACCACGGGCGAAGTCAAACTGCAGCTCTACAAGGGCAACGTCACGCCGCTGAGCCGCAAGTCGCCCAATTCGCTCTACTCGCTGGATATTGCCAGCTTCACCATGGGCGCCAGCTACGACCAGAAGGACGCGCTGGGTTTCATCAACCTGATCGGCCTGCCGATGAAGGTGCGGGCGGCGCTGTCCGCCAAATCCAAATGAAACGCCGGGGCTCTAAATGAAACACCGGGGCACGAAATGAAATTATGGGGCGGACGTTTTGAAACCGGGCCGTCGGAAGTCTTCGAGCGATTCTCGGGATCGCTGGATTTCGACCGGCGGCTGATCGGCGCCGATATTCGCGGCTCCCAAGCCTTCGCCCGCGCGCTGGAGCGGGTAGGCATACTGTCTGCCGAAGAGCGCGCGCAGATTGTGGAGGCCTTCGACCGCATTCTGCAGGAATCTGCCGATCCCAACTTCTACGAAGGCGCAACCGACGAGGATATCCACACCCTGGTGATCCGCAAACTGAAGGAGCACGCGGGCGCGGTGGCCGACAAGATCCACACCGGCCGCAGCCGCAACGAGCAGGTATCGCTGGATACGCGGTTGTGGCTGCGTGAGGAGTGTGACCGTGCCCGCACCTTGCTGAGGGGCCTGATGTCCGCGCTGGTGGCGCTGGCCGAGCGGTATCCCGATGCCGTGATCCCCGGCTACACGCACATGCGCCGCGCGCAGGCGGTTCTGTGGCCGCACTACCTGCTGGCCTATTTCGAAATGTTCAGGCGCGATTGCGAGCGTTTTGGCGAAGCCCACGCCCGCGCCGACGTCTTGCCGCTCGGTTCCGGCGCGCTGGCCGGCAGCGGCTTCCCGTTCGACCGTGAAGCCATCGCCAAGGACCTCGGATTCGCGTCCATCAGTCGCAACAGCATGGACGTGTCAGCGGACCGCGATTTCGCCCTGGACTTCCTCTATGCCGCCAGCGTGACTATGATTCACCTCAGCCGGCTTGCCGAAGACTGGATCCTCTATTCGAGCGAGGAGTTCGGCTGGCTGGAACTGGGCGATGGCGTGACTTCCGGTTCCAGCCTGATGCCGCAGAAGAAGAACCCCGATTCGCTCGAATTGATCCGCGGCAAGAGCGGTCGCGTCATGGGCTGCCTGACATCCCTCATGATCACCATGAAGGGCCTGCCCATGACTTACAACCGCGACATGCAGGAAGACAAGGTGCCGCTCTTCGAATCCGCCGATCAGTTGGCGGCCTCGCTCGAAATGGCGCGGGTGGTCATCGAATCCGCCCGCCTGAATACCGCCAAACCGCTGGCTGCCTCTGCAGAGAGCTGGGTGGTGGCCACCGATCTGGCCGAAGCCCTGGCGCGCGCCGGAACGCCATTCCACCAAGCCCACCAAATTGTGGGCCGGTTCGTACTGGAATCCGGCCGCCTTGGCAAGAAACCCGCCGATTGGACGCCGGAAGAGATGGCGCAGTTCGCACCCGAGTTCACGGCCGATTTCGCCGGTCTTCTGGATCCGAAGCGAGGGATGAAGTCGCGCGAGGTTGTGGGCGGCACCGGGCCGGAATCGGTTGCCAAGGCTCTCATCGGCGCCAGGAACTGGCTCATAGACACGACCCCGGAAATATAGACATATGACCAAAAGCTACCGTCAAGGCCAGATCCTCAAGCTGATCCGCGGCAAGCGCATCGGCACGCAGGAAGAACTTGCCCAGGAGTTGAAGAACCAGGGCATCGCCGCCACGCAGGTGACGCTGTCACGCGACATCCGCGACTTGCGCCTGGTCAAAACGCGCGAGGGCTACCAGGAAATGGCGCCCGAGGATGCCGGCCCGCAGTTTTCGCTGCTGGCCGCCGAATTCCTGCGCGACGTTTTGCGCGCGCAAAACCTGGTGGTCTTGAAGACATCGCCGGGTCACGCCAATTCCGTCGCCGTCGCTCTCGACAACGAAGGGTGGCCCACGGTGGTGGGCACCATCGCCGGCGATGACACCATCCTGGTGATCACGCCGGACAACCCCACCGCCGAAGCCGTGCAGGAGCGGCTTTTGGAGTTGCTGGAAGGGAACTGAAATGGGCGGCCGGTCGATACACTGCTGTGCGATACACTGAAGACGTGAACCTCTCGATCGAACTCGACAGAGAAGACGATGGCCGCTGGATCGCGGAAGCCCTTGAACTGCCGGGCGTCATGACCTACGGGCAGACCCGGGAGGAAGCCATTAGCAACGCGGAGAAACTTGCGATCGATGTGATCGCCGACCGGGTTGCACATGGAGAGTTGCAGCCATCCGCCCTCAATGTTTCCTTCCAGGTCTTGCGTGAGCAGTTGGCCGGCAACTAAAGCAAGCCGCGTCCTGGCCGCGCTCTTGCGAATCGGCTGGCGTATCGTCCGGACATCCGGCTCCCACAGACTCCTCCGCCGCCAAGGTTGGCCCGACTACGAGTTCGCCTTTCACGACAAAGCTGAAATTGGTCGCGCCATGCTTTCTCGCATTGCCAAACATACCGGACTGAAGCCTGAAGATCTCTGACTTGCGAAGCGGCTTGAGACTCCGCGATCGCCAGCCTGCAAAGCCCCTGCTATGCTGTTCATAACCCAACGATTTATGGATCATCTCATCGCGGCCCTGCCGCCCGGGTCGCGCGTGCTCGATCTGGGCGCGCGCGCCGGTAGTTTCCAGACCGATCGAAGCGATCTCCAACTGGTTCGGCTGGATCTGGCGATACCCACGTCCCGCCATGCCGGCGCCTACGTGGCCGCCGACGCCGCCCGGATGCCGTTTTCACCGCAATGCTTCGACCTGATCGTGAGCAACCACAGCCTTGAGCACTTCCCCGAGTTGGAGCGGACGGTGCGCGAGATCGGGCGCGTTTTGCGGCCGGGCGGTGGGCTGTTCATTGCGGTGCCGGACGCCGGCACGCTCACCGACCGCATCTATCGTTGGCTGGGGGAGGGCGGGCTAGGGCCGGGCGGCGGGCACGTCAACGCGTTCCACTCGCCCGGCCAGGTGATCGGCCTGCTGCAAGAACTGACCGGTTTGCAGTGCCGCGGCACGCGCGTCCTCTTCAGCGGGCTGTCTTTTTTGAACGCGCGCAACGTCACGCATCCACCCAGGCGTCTGCTGCTGTTCGCTAACGGCAACGAAAGGTTCCTGGCGGTTCTGACCTGGGTGATGCGCACCGCGGACCTGCTATTCGGCACCCGGCTGAGCCAATACGGATGGGAATTCTACTTCGGCAACATGGAACCGGTGGATTCGGCGGAGTGGTGGGCCAATGTCTGCGTGCGCTGCGGTTCGGGCCATTCGGAGGCGTTCTTGCGCAAGCACACGCCAGTGCAGCGGCGGCTGCGGTTCTGGGAAAGCTACCGCTGCCCTAATTGCGGCGGATGGAATCTGCTGACGGGCGATTAGACGTCGTGTTCCCTACGAGTAGCGCAGCAATGCCTTGAAGCCGAAATCCATGTGCTGTTGGATATGGCAGTGAAACAACGTCGGTCCCGGCTGGTCGGCGGTAAAGTCCACGCTGGCGCGCCCATAAGTGGGCACCACAACCGTGTCCTTGATCACGCCCGAGGTGGCTTTGCCATAAATCTCGGCGATCTCGAGTTGGTGGCGATGCAGGTGCATCGGATGCGCATCGTCGGTGCGGTTATGAAACGTCAGCCGGTAGCGCGTGCCCGGTTTGAGCAGAAACTCCTGGTCGTGGGGATAGGGTTTGCCGTTGACGGTGAAACTATTGAATTTGCCGGCGCCGCGCGGCACCTTTTCAAACACCATGTCCAATCGCTCGGTTGGCGCCGGTTGGGACGGCGGCTTGCCGAAGCGGGTATAGTCCCACGTGGATTTGGGCGGTGGCGTCCACTGCGGGGTCTTGTGTTGATTGGCGTATTCGATGGCAATGCCCAGGCCCCCTTCGCGTACGGGGTCCTCGGGCGCGCCCAGGATCCAAACCCCGGGCTGGTTCATCTCCACCCAGGCATCAATGCGCTCGCCCGGACCCAGCATCAACACGTCCACGGCCGCTGGCGTGGGCACGGGATTTCCGTCCAGCGCGATCACGTTGAATTTATGGCCGGGCAGCGCCAGGTGGCGGTTCTCGATAGCGCTGGCGTTCAGAAAATGAAACAGCACGCGTTCGCCCGGTTTCACACGGATCGGTTCGCCGGCGCCGAGCGCCTTGTCGTTGATGGAATAAATATCGGCCGTTACCTCCAGGCCCACCGGCCGCGTATCCAGCACCGCCGGCTTTTCGGGTTGTGCCAGCGCGGGGTCGAGATCGTCGGTATCCATCAGTGTGTTGGTGAAATAGGGCTCCCAATCGCGCAACGCCAGGTAGTGTTCCTGATCGAAGCGGCCGGGATTATTGGCTCCCTCGACGATCAGAAAACCGAACATTCCGGTATAGCTGCCCCGGTGCAGGTCGTCCATCGACATAGTGTGGGTGTGGTACCAGCGGGTGCCGGCCGGCGTGGGCGTGAACTGATAGCGACGGCTCCCGTGCGGAGGCACTGCGGGGGTGCCTTCTTCCTCCGCTCCATCCACATCGGAGGGAATAAGCAATCCGTGAAAATGTATGAACTCCGGCACGTCGGTGTTATTGACCACGTTCACCGTGACCGGCACGCCCTCCTTCATCCGCAGCCGCGGCCCCGGCGAGACGCCGTTGTACCCAATGGTGCTGATAATGCGATTGGGCGCCAATTCCACCGTGATCGGCGCGATTTGCAGCGTGAAATCGGTCTTGGCAACATCTTGCGAGCCGGTTGGCGCCAGAAAGGATTGCGGCTGCTGGCCCACCAGACGGCTGCTGGCGGCCGCCACCCCGGCAATCTTGAGAAAGTCGCGTCGTTGCATGAGAAATGGCTGCATGAGAAATGCCGAAAAACCAGCCTTCGGCCATGGTACCGCAACGTCGCGTCGGGCCAATCGCCGCTCGGCGTCGCCAACGAAAGGGACGACGAATGGTCCCGATGCAACCTCGCCCGCGACCTCAAGATTCGGGTAGTGGGTCCGGAAAAGCCGTCTCCATGGGGAGGCGCAGAACGGTGAGGCGCAGAACAAAAGCCTTCCACAAGTCGCCCCAGTGGCTGGTGATCCCTGATGCAGCCCTGGGGCTGCGCGCTGCGGCCAGATCGCCCCTACGGCGTCAGGCGGGTTCTATCTCTTCCCCGCGCGGCTCTCAACCAGACATGGGCGCTTTCCTGACACGGGTGAGAAACGGAAGGGCCTTCCGATTTGCCGTTTGCTGCCATCACCGCGTGCTTTTTACGAACTCGATAGTTCCCTTGTTCGTATCGATGGTGCCGACCATCTTGTCGCCATTCACCGTCAGGTCGCATTTACTGAAGGCCGCCGTCCGTCCGGGTTGAGGAGACGTTTTTATGGTGAGCTTGTTATCTTTGAGAATTCCATCGATGGGAATTGGGTCGTTTTCGTCAGGCCCCACCCAACCCGTCACCACATCACCGGCCTGCTTAAACGATGCCATTCCGGATATCGTGCCATCCGGTGTGGAAATTGTGACCCGCCAGGTTCCCGCGACATTGGCGCGGGTTGCTTGAGCAGCCGCAGGAACTACAAATTGAGGGAATTGCCACAGGGCGGCCATTAAGGCGACCGCTACCCGGATAGTTTTGCTTCCGAACATTTCACATCTCCTTTCAGTTAATCCGGTTCAAGGCACATCTCTATTACGGCCTCGTCTGCCCGGATGTTCACAGAATTTCGGCCATGTCGCCGAATTCACTCGCCACTGGCCGCCAAGTGGCGGGTAGTCCGCTCCGCATCGCCGGTTGGCGGCTGTTGGCGGTCGGCGACTGCTGCACGCCCTTCGGCGTTGCTTCGTGATTCTATCCGCGAAAGACCCCCGAACGGTGCAATTGTTTCTCTTGACAAATACTGCCGTCTATCGTATAAAACCATTAGGTTAATTAACCAACTAGTGAAACACAATGCCGAGTGATCGATTGAGCACCACGTTTGCAGCGCTTGCGGATCCGACTCGCAGAGCCATCCTGGCCCGTCTGCTTTTGGCCGAATGCTCGGTTGGCGAACTCGCCGAGCCGTTTGAAATGAGTATGCCCGCCGTCTCCAAGCACCTTCGTGTACTGGAACGCGCGGGACTGATCGCGCAGAGGCGGGACGCGCAATGGCGACGGTGTCGAATCAATGCCGGTCCCCTGAAAGAAGTGTCTGATTGGACCGAACGCTACCGGCAAGTCTGGGAAGAGCGGCTTGATCGATTAGACAATTACGTACAACAACTGAAGGCAAAGGAGAAGAAGACTCATGGTAGGAAGCAGCACAGTAAATAGCGAGAGCTTTAAGGTCACCACGCCATCGGATCACGAAATCCGTCTGACGCGCCTGTTCAATGCGCCGAGGCGCCTGGTGTTCGAGGCGATGACGAAACCCGAACATGTGAAGCAGTGGTGGGGTCGCCTGGGAGAGGGCTATTCGGTCCCGGTCTGTGAGATCGATTTTCGCCCCGGCGGCGCATGGCGCTTCGTCAATCGCCACCCCAAGGGGGAGGCCGCCTTCCACGGCGAATACCGGGAAATCACGCCGCCAAGCCGCGTCGTGTTCACCGAGATCTTCGAGCAGTTTCCCGACAGCGTCTCGGTGGTGACGGCCGAACTCAGCGAAGAGGGCGGTAAGACGCGCCTCACGGCGACAGTGCGCTATCCGTCGCTGGTGGTACGTGACATGGTTATCGCCTCCGGAATGGCTAGAGGCGCCGGCATCAGCTACGATCGCCTTGAGGACCTGGTTGCGGAACTGGTTGCGGAACTACAGCGGTCCTAGCGAGCTATCCGAAGGGGACCGGTGGTTTGACGGTCCCCTTATTGGTTCTGGTGAACCGCGCGTATTCGCCTTGACGCATCCGGTGCCGCCAGACTAACTCCAAGACCTGATTCAATGTCGTGAGCAGCGCGAGTATCTTACTGCTTGATGACGATAAACCAAGCAGCGACAATCGGACCCTGTGGACCGCGGCCACGTCCGCCCTGTCCCGGCGCCGGCGGCGCGCCAGCCTGTGGCGCCGGAGCGGGACCGCGCTCTGGCTGGAAGAGGTACGTGTTGTGCGTCACCGGATCAACGGCGATTGTTTTCGCGCCGGCGAACGTGGCGACCGTCGCAACCTCCGTGTACTTGTCAGGCGAATCCTGGTGGACGACCGTGACGTTGCCCTCGCCGCCATTCGGAATAAAAATCAGCTTTTTCGATGGATCCCAACCCAAGGCGTCAACACGCGTTCCGTTTTTGATGGACGCCACGATTTTGCCCGTGCTCGCATCCACGACGACGGATGTACTGTTGCAACCCGAGAAAATACGGTTGGTCGCTTTGTCATACGCGATGCCCGTCGGCCCGGCGCACGGCGCCAGCGGCCACGATGCGGTCGCCTTCCATGTGTTGACATCGATCACCTGCATCGTATTCTTGCCTTCGTTGTTGACGAAGATGTGGCCCTTGCCATCGGCCGCGGCACCTTCGGGCGCCGTGTCCTCAAGCTCGACGGTGGCGACAATGTCACCGGTCTTAGGATCGAGCGCGGTCAGGGTGCCGATGGGGCGGCTGTGATTCGTCAGGATGATCTTGTCGTCGGGCTCATCGTACATGATGCCATCGAGGCCGGGGCCGACTTTGATCTGCCTGAGGACCGCCAGCGTCTTCAGATCGAACATGGTGACGGTCTGGTCGCCACCGTTCGTCGTGAAGCCGTGGCCAGCCTTGGTAGCGATGCCGGCGCCATGCACGCCCGGCGTGTTCGGAATGTCGCCAAGTACTTTGCCTGTGGCGCCTTCGATCACCATCATGTGGTTGGCACGGGACACGAACACGCGGCCCGTGGCGGCTTCGACGGCAACATAGTCCGTGCCGCCCTCGCCTTTGATGTCGAACTTTTCAACCTTGAACGCTTGCGCGTGCCCGACGCTGGGCGCGGCAAGGATGGTTGTGAAGAGAACGGCAAGTGCCATGAGTAACCGTTTTGTCATCTAGGGCCTCCGTTGTGGTTGCGAATACCTGGATCATTGTAACTTTTTTGAATCCTGGTTGGAAGGCGGCTGGACCGCCCTCCACAACTGTTGGCCCCGCTGGACCGATGTCACGGTCATCGTAACTCCCGACACTATTTATCGGCTGCCACCGCGTCGGCTTCCGGCTCTATTGGCGTTGGCGACACAGGCACATACCGGCCGACCGAAGATCAGCTGGAAGATTCGGGTTCCGATCCGACTCTTGACACAAGAGTACTTTGATTTGGGGAGTCCCAAAGCTTCCTTGTGGTCGAACACTTATGTCTCTGGCTACGTGAAAATAGGTCTTGCGTGAAAATCCGGGTTCCTGGTATACTCTTTTTCATGGACACCACAACCCAGCGATTGCAGTTGCCGCTCAGTTGTCCCCGCCTGTCCTGTTTATCATCCCGTTATTGGTCGCTATAAGCATTTTTTGGAAGGTTGGCTGAGTCAGGCTGAAAGCAACAGGTTGCTAACCTGTCGTGGCCCCAAAACCACCGCTGGTTCGAATCCAGCACCTTCCGCCAGATCTTTGAGGTTTGCCGGCGTAGGAGAATTGGTATATCCGCTTGCCTCAAGAGCAAGACTTTGCGGGTTCGACGCCCGCCGCCGGCACCAGGCGCGCGTAGCCCAATTGGTAGAGGACTTCGTCTTAAGAACGAAGAGTTGCTGGTTCGAGTCCAGCGGCGCGCACCATTTTGAACAGGAGGTTCTATATGCCAAATTAGGAGGCTTCTAATTGGCACGATCCAAAACGAACTACTATAACCTCTGCCTGCCCTGGTGGAGACGCGATGGCGCCCAAGTGGTCATCGGAGATGACGGGTTCTGCGACCTGCATCGCCCACACGGCCGGTGGAATCCTCGAAAAACAAAATGTTTCGGGGAACGTGAATACGAATCCCGCCGGGGAGTGGTGCACCGTCAGCGACGGTTCCCGGAGTGGAGCTGGAAATCGCACAGTCACAATCCTCCGTATGCGATCAAGCGTTCCTGGAGACGCAGGATCCGCCATCGAGAGGAATGGGAACTCCAGCGATTTGGTGAATCTGACAAGTATCTCCGCGGCCTGTATGGCTGGTGGAGCTGAGGGGGGACAGGCTCGACGGGAAGAGCGCCGGACTCCAAACCCGGTATTACAGGGTTCGAATCCCTGGTCCCCCGCCAAAGTTTGTACCGGAAGGCAAAGTGGAGGAGCCGACTGATTGCAACCCAGTCCTTAGCGGGTTCGACGCCCGCCCGGTACTCCAACATGCGGAGAGGTAAGCCGAGTTTCGGCCTAGCGGCGGCTCGTTCGAAACGAGAAGGTCCTTCGGGACGTGCGGGTTCGAGACCCGCCCTCTCCGCCAGAGTTTGAAGAGGGTACGGGAGGATGGCCCTCCACCGGTCTTGAGTACCGGCGCTCCTTCGGGATGGCAGTTCGATTCTGCTACCCTCTTCCAATGCAGAGGCGTTGGGCAACTGGTAGCCCAGCACATGCAGGTTCGATTCCTATCGCAGGTATCCCGTGCCCCATGGTCTCCGCTTTCAGGCCGTTCCGAGGCAGAAATCCACACTTGCCCCTTCCCCTTTCCGGTGAATTGTCTTATTATCAGACCATGAACAAGATTTATGGGTCTTATAGTCTTTTTATTGGAGCCGCTCTCAGCGTCTCCATCCTGGTCACGGGCGCCACCGCGGGCGCGCAGGCCAAGATCAAGGAAGTGCCGGCACAAATGACGGGTTCCCTGGACAGTCAGGAACTCTACGTCCACTATTGCGCCGTTTGTCACGGCGCCGACGCCAAAGGTGCGGGCCCGGCCGCCAGCGCGTTGAAGAAACAGCCTGGCGACCTGACCCTGCTGAGCCGCAGGAACGGCGGCAAGTTTCCCGCCCTTGCCGTTCAGATGACTATCAAAGGCGCCAACGGAATCGTCGCGCACGGCACCCGCGAAATGCCCATGTGGGGAAGCATTTTCAGCGACATGGGCCGGGACCAAACCATGGGCGATATGCGCGTGATGGCGCTGCTGAAATATATCGAGCAGATTCAAGCCAAGTGAGAGTTCCGATGAAAAGCCTTCTCTTCAAGTCCATTAGCGCCGACGAGGGCGCCGCCAGGCTGCGCCTTTACGCCATCCTGATGTATCTCGAGCAGGTTCAGGCCAGGTAACCCGCGGTCTCGCTTACCCGAGAATCCGCTCCAGAATCTCCGGTATTTCGAAGACCGCCCGGTTGTGCATCCGTTCCGTGGCCGCGCGGAAGCCGGCGTAAGCCGCAGGTTCCAGCATCGCATCCACGGCATTGGCGATTCCCCGGAAGTCCGGCAACACGATGCCGGCGCCCTGTTCGCGCAGCCATTGGGCGTTGTAACGCTCCTGGGGCAGCGTCCAGGCGTTGCGCTCCACAATACAAGGCAAGTGCATGGCCATGGCTTCGCTCAAACTGCCCGGTCCCGGTTTGCCGATAAAGTAGTCTGCAAGCTGCATGTAGCGGGGCACCTCCTTCGTAAAGCCTTCCACGAATGTCGCCGCCCGGCGTGGCATCGCCTGAATCTGCGCGCGCAGCTTTTCGTTTCTGCCGCACATCACCAGAAGCGGGCGATCCTGCAGCCTTCCGGCAATCCCGGCGATTGCCGCCGAGCCTTCCCCTCCGAACAGCACCAGCCCCACCGGTTCATCCGGCCCGAACCCCAGCTTGGCGCGCGCCGCGGCCCGGTCCTCCGCCGTCAGCGGCGCCATCTCGTAAAACCGCGGGTTGAGAATCATGCCGGAAACGCGGTGCACTTTGCTCCGCGGGTGGCCCATGCCCAGCGCCTGCTCCACGGCTTTATCCGAACCGCAAATAAAATGCTGGTCCTGCCGCTCCATCCAGAAGTGTGGCGGGTAATCCGCAATGTCGGTCAGGATTGTCACCAGCGGCACTTCCGGTAGCGTCCGCCGCAGGCTTTCACCCAGCGCGCGGTCGAAATTCGGCACTAATGAGACCACCATGTCGGGCCGGCTGGTGCGCCAGAAATCCATCAGCAGCCGCACCTGTTTAGGATGGAACAGCCCTATCACCAGGTGCATCCCCACCATAATTTGCGGCGTGCCCAGCGTCCAGCCCTTCTTCAGCAGCGTGTTGTAGATATCTTCCATCCGCAAACCGGTGATCTTGCGGAATAAGTCCATGGAGTCCAGCAGTTCCTGCAGGTTCACCATGCGGATTTCGAGTGGCCGCCCCTGCTGCTCGATGGCTTGCCGCAACGCCGTAGCCGCTGCCCGGTGACCGCCCCCGGCATCGAAATAGATGAAATCCAGTCTCTTCAACAGTTCGATTGTGCCATGCGGCCCAGGAACTGCGCCACTTGGACGCCATCCTAGTCACCCATCCAATGACGCCAAGTTACAAAAAACAATATATTTAATGGATGTTTGTTGTTTATGTCACATAACTGCAACGGTTTCCCGGCTATACCTAAAGCATGCGGTGCGACTTGCACGTCCATACACGGCACTCCGGCATGTGCACCATCCCGGTACTGAAAACCTTCTGCCGGGAGAGTTACAACGAGCCGCTGGCCGTCTACCAAAAGCTTAAGCGCCTGGGCATGGACCTGGTCACGATCACCGACCACGATTCCATCGACGCCGCGGAATGCCTGCGTTCGCGCCCCGACTACTTCCTGAGCGAGGAAGTCACCTGCCGCCTGCCCAGCGGCACCGAACTGCACGTGGGCGTCTACGACATCGCCGAACGCGACCACGTGGAACTGCAGCGCCGCCGCCACGACTTCGAAGCCCTCGCCGCCTACCTGCGGGAACGCAATCTCTTCTTCAGCGCCAACCACGTCTTTTCGAGTCTCACCGGCCGCCGCCACGCCGCCGATTTCGAGTTGTTCGAAACCGCCTTCCCCGCCGTCGAGACCGGCAACGGCCAAATGCTGGCGCGGGCCAACCAAAACGCCGCCGCCTTAGCCGATTTCGCCGCCCGCGCCGAAGTCGGCGGCAGTGACGCCCACGCTATGCCTTCGGTGGGCTGCGCCTGGACCGTGGTGCCGCGCGCCCGCGACAAGCATGAATACCTCGATGGCCTGCGCCGCGGCCTCGGCAAGGTCCGCGGCCAAACCGGCAGTTTCTGCAAGCTGACCCGCGACGTGCTTTTCATCGTCCGCGAAATGGTGCGGCACAACCCGTGGACTCTGCCCCTTGCGCCCCTGGCCGTGGGCGTCCCCGCGGTGATTCTGGGCAACTACGCCGCCGAACAGTTTTTCGCGCGCTTTTGGATGGCCAGGTACCTGCAGTCCCGGCAATCCCGCCAATCCCAAAGCATGCAATCTGCCGCCGATACCCCGGTGGAGGTGGCCGCGTGACGGTCTCGGGCGCAATGCTTTACATCGAACTCCGCGACCACAGACTCATGCTGCGCGTGAACCGATGGCCCGCGCCCCGCTGGATTCGCGTGTGGATGCTCTGCGCCACCCGCGGCGGCGATGGCCGGCTCTGGTACGGCATGGGTTTGGCGATCGCGCTATTCGGCGGCGATGCCCGTTTCCCGGCCATCGCCTCCGCAGCCCTCTCGGCGGCGCTCGGCATCGGTATCTTCCTCAAGCTGAAAAAGGCCACCGGCCGCAAGCGCCCCGGCACGTTCGCACCCCACTGCTGGGCCACGCTGTTGCCGCCCGACCAGTTCTCGTTCCCCTCCGGCCACACCATCACCGCCTTCGCGGTGGCCCTCTCGCTCAGCTATTTCTACCCGGGGCTGGAGTCTGGCCTGCTCTTCTGCGCCGCCAGCGTCGCCGCCTCCCGCATTCTGTTGGGCATGCATTTCCTAAGCGATGTGATAGCCGGCGCCGCCATCGGCGCCCTCCTGGCCTTCGGCACGACACGCCTGGTTTCGTTGCTGGCTTAACCCGGTTCAACACTCAGTAGCGTGCCTTGTGGGGCACCTTGGTAAGCTGGGGCGGGTTGTTAATCCGCCTACTTGAGTTAGTACATTTCCGGGAGAAGGTGGGACAGACCATCGTCTTTCGTGGTCTGTCATGCCTTGCTCTTCTGGATGGGGAGGCGGTTCGCCGGCTCAAAGCGAGAACCATAGTGAGGTCAAGCACGGGCCGGGTGACAGACGACAGAACCCGATCGTCTGTTTCAATGTATAAGGGCTCAGATGAAAAAAGGTTCTCCTGAGGGCTACAATATCGCCGAGACCGGCCTTTACGAGCCGGCTCAGAAACCACAATCAGGAGAACCCAATGAACGTAATCCACTATATCGGATTCGACGTCCACAAGAAAAGTATCAGCTACTGTGTAAAGGCCGCCGACGGGCGCATTCTGGAGGAAGGCAAAATCCGCGCGACCCACGAAGCGCTACGCCAGTGGGCCGCCAAACGCACCGAGCCGTGGCACGGGGCGATGGAAGCCACGCTGTTCAGCGGCTGGATCTACGATACCTTGAAGCCGTTTGCGGCCAAGCTGCAGATGGGGCATCCGGCGATGATGCGCGCCATCGGGGCATCGAAGAAGAAGAGCGACCAACTGGACGCGCGCAAGATCGGCGACCTGGTGAGGTGCAACCTGCTGCCGGCTTGCTACGTGGCGCCGCCGGAGATGCGCGAACTGCGACAGATGCTGCGCTATCGCAACCTGGTAGTGGTGCAGGCGGTGCAGATGAAGACCAAGATGAGCGGGCTATTGATGGAGGCGGGGGCGGAGTACAACAAACAGCAGTTGCACGGCAAGCAGTATTTCCACGACCTGCTGGAGAATCTGACGGAGGTGCCGGAATCGGT
>DATMNI010000021.1:0-55970 GCA_035570275.1 Candidatus Acidiferrales bacterium
TCCATCATCTTCTTGCGGCCGCACATGGTCCAGATCACCCAGAAAGGGATCGCCATGCAGAACAGCACCAGGATGCGCCCCACCATCGCGCTCAGCAGATCCAGCGGCAATCCGGTGACAGTGGCCAGGGTGATGACGGGAATGCCCAGGGCGCCGAAGGCCACCGGGGCGGTGTTGGCAATCAGCGCCAGGCCGGCGGCCTGCAGGGGCCGGAAGCCGAGCCCGATTAGCATGGCCGCGGAAATCGCCACCGGGGTTCCGAATCCGGCAGCGCCTTCAATGAATGCGCCGAAACAGAAGGCGATCAGCAGCACTTGCACACGCCGGTCGCTGCCTACGCCGGCGATGCTGTCTTTTACGATATCGAAGTCGCCGGACTTGACTGTTACGTCATAAATGAAGATGGCGCCCAGCACGATCCAGCCGATCGGAAAAAGACCATAGGCGGCGCCCATGAGGGCCGCGGCGCCGGCGAGTTTCACAGGCATTCCAAAGACCAGGATGGCCACACCAAGCGAAGCCGCCAGCCCCGATAATGCGGCCCAGTGAGCTTTGACGTGGCCGAATGCGAGGAGCCCCAACAGGACGACTACGGGAAGGGCGGCGACCAGCGCCGACAGCCCCAGGCTGCCGGCTACGGGGGTATAGACTTGCGTCCAATTAAGCATTTCAGATCTTTAAATACTATTTAGTAGTATAGTTCCACAGGTGAAACACTGTGGCAATCAGGTAAAACAAGGAGCTTTCAGCGATCAGCTTTCAGCCATCAGCTTTGGGCGGTCAGCTTCGGGTGGCGCGGTCTTGAGCCGAACGCTGATAGCTGATAGCTGACAGCTACTTACCTTCTTCCCGCCATCGCCAACTCCGGATGATCGACAAAAGGAACGCGCTCAATCGCCGCCGCTGCCGCCAGCGTGTCGTCGTTGACCTCCTCTTCACCATTTAATACCCGCTTCATGCGGCCCTCATCGAGTTCGCGCTCCCACTTGGCAACCACGATAGTTGCCACGCCGTTACCCACAAGGTTCGTCAGCGCGCGCATTTCCGACATGAAGCGGTCCACGCCCAGCAGCAGGGTGAGCCCGGCCATGGGGACCGTCCCCACCGCCTGCAGGGTCGCCGACAGCGTGATGAACCCGCCGCCCGTCACCGCCGCCGCTCCTTTGGAACTGAGCATCAGGATCAGCAGCAGGAAGGCCTCTTGCGACCCGGTCAGGTGCGTGTTGGTGGCCTGCGCCACGAAGATCGCGGCAATCGTCAGATAAATGGAGGTGCCGTCCAGGTTGAAGGAATAACCCGCGGGGATCACCAGCCCGACCACCGATTTCGAGCAGCCGAGCGCCTCCATTTTGACCATGATGCGCGGCAGCACCGATTCCGAAGACGAGGTGCCCAGCACGATGAGAAGCTCTTCCTTGATGTACCTGATGAATTTCCAAATGCTGAAACCGTGCATAGAGGCGATGATCCCGAGGACGACGAATACGAACGCGATACTGGTGACGTAGACGCACGCCATCAGCTTGGCGAGTGGAATCAGCGTCTTCAGCCCGTAATGGCCCACCGTGTATGCCATCGCCCCAAACGCCCCGATGGGCGCGGCCTGCATGATGAGGCCGATCACGCCGAACATCAGGTGAGCTACCTTCTCGCACCCCGCAATCAGCGTCTTGCCTTGTCCGAGCGCCGCCAGCGCCAGGCCGACCAGGATGGCGAGCAACAAAACCTGCAGGATCTCGCCCTCCGAAAAGGCTCCGATGAACGTCTTGGGGATGATATTCATCGCAAAGTCGACGGAGCTCAGATGATGCCCCTGAGCGGCGTAGGACTGGATGGCGCTGGCGTCCAGTTTGCTGGCGTCCACATTCATGCCCGCGCCCGGCCGGACGACGTCGACCACCGCCAGCCCGATCAGCAGCGCGACCGTAGTGAGCACTTCAAAGTAAAGCAGGGCCTTCAGACCGACGCGCCCCAGTTTGCGCATATCGCCGATGCTGGCGATTCCCACCACCACTGTGAAGAAGATCACCGGCCCGATCATCATGCGGATCAATTTGATAAAGCCAACGCCAAACGGCTCCATCTTTCCGGCGGTGGAGGGGGCCACGACTCCCAGTACGATTCCCAGGAGGATTCCGACGAGCACACGAAAATATAGGGTGCGATAAAACTTCTTGGGGGTGGCTTTGTGCGGCGTTTGCATTGTGGGGACCTCTTGTTTTGCGGCTGCGGCGAAGCTGGGCGGCTTCGAGCTGCGTCAGGTCTCCTGGTTGTCCACTGAGACCAAATGCCTATTTAGTAGATTAGGACCTTATACTATTAGATAGTATTACCACGCTATATGGGGAAACTTAAATCAGGTAAAACACCTACGTTCCACAGGGGGGCACCTATAGCAGAAACCCGCAGCCTCTTTGGCTTTGATTCAGATAACAGAGTATAATTATCTTTATAAAGGTGGCGTACATGCAGATCCGTCCAGAAGATGCCCTCGATTACCATTCCGCGGCTCCCGCGGGCAAGGTGTCGGTTACCCCGACCAAGCCCTGCCTCACCCAGAGAGATCTCAGTCTTGCCTACACCCCAGGCGTCGCCGTTCCGTGCCTGGCAATCGAGCGCGACCCCAGCCTCGCCTATAAGTACACCGCCAAGGGCAACCTGGTAGGCGTGGTAACCAACGGCTCGGCGGTTCTGGGCCTGGGCAATATCGGAGCGCTGGCGGGCAAGCCGGTAATGGAAGGCAAGGCCGTTCTGTTCAAGCGCTTCGCCGATATCGATGTTTTCGATATTGAGCTGGCCACGGCAAATCCGGACGAAATCATCCGCGCCTGTCAACTGCTGGAACCCACCTTCGGCGGCATCAATCTGGAAGACATCAAGGCGCCGGAATGTTTCCAAATCGAAGAAGAGCTGCGCCAGACTATGAAGATTCCGGTGTTCCACGACGATCAGCATGGCACCGCGATTATATCCGGCGCGGGCCTGCTGAACGCTCTCGAACTGGCCGGCAAGAAGATCGAAGAAATCAAGATCGTCTTCAATGGCGCCGGCGCCGCCGCCATTTCCTGCGCCGCTCATTACATTAAGCTTGGCGTCCGCCACGAGAATATTCTGATGTGCGACACCAAGGGCGTCATTTACGAAGGCCGCACCGGGCACATGAACGCCTACAAGGCGCGCTATGCCGCCACCACCGAGGCCCGCACCCTGACCGAAGCGCTGGTGGGCGCGGACGTCTTCTTCGGCCTGTCGAGCGCGGGCGCCGTGACCCCCGAAATGCTGATGGGGATGGCCGCCGACCCGATCGTCTTCGCGCTGGCCAATCCCGATCCGGAAATCGGCTACGATGAGGCGCTGGCCGCCCGTCCCGACGCCATTGTGGCCACCGGCCGCTCGGATTATCCCAACCAGGTGAACAACGTTCTCGGTTTCCCGTTCATCTTCCGCGGCGCCCTGGACGTGCGCGCCACCACCATCAACGACGAAATGAAACTGGCGGCGACGCGCGCGCTGGCCTCGCTGGCCAAGGAAGACGTGCCCGACTCGGTGCTGCGCGCCTATTCCGTGGACCGGATCGAATTTGGCCGCGAGTATATCATTCCGAAGCCATTCGACCCCCGGGTGCTCATCTGGGAGGCGTCCGCGGTGGCGCAGGCCGCCATGGACAGCGGCGTGGCCCAGGTGCACGTCGATATCCGTCAGTACCGCGAAGAACTGGAATGCCGTCTGGGCAGGGCCCATGGCGTGATGCGCGCCATGATCAACAAGGCGCAGAAGAACCCGCGGCGCGTCGTGTTTACGGAAGGCGAAGAGGGCAAAATCCTGCGGGCGGCCCGAATCCTGATCGATGAGAAGATCGCGCTTCCGATTCTTTTGGGCAACGAGGCGCGGATTCGCGATAAGGCGGCCGAACTGCACCTGCGTCTGGACAATCTCCAAATCGTGGATCCCCAGAACTTTGCGCGGCAGGATGTGTACCTGGAAGAGTTTTACAGCCTGCGCCAGCGCAAGGGCGTGACCAGGACAGAGGCGGGGAAACTGATTCTGAACCCCGTCACGTTCGGCAGCCTGATGGTACGGTTGGGCGATGCCGACGCACTCATCGGCGGCCTCACCACTCATTATCCGGATACCATCCGGCCGGCGCTTCAGGTGATCGACGTACGCCCCGAACTGCGCCGTGTGGCCGGTGTCTACGTGCTGATCACTCCCAAGGGAGACATTTTTTTCCTGGCCGACGCCACGGTCAACATCGAGCCCTCCGCCGAAGACCTGGCGGAAATCGCCATCATGACGGCGGAAAAGGCCCTGCGGTTCGGCCAGGAGCCGCGGGTTGCGATGCTCTCCTTCTCCAACTTCGGCAGCACGCAGCATCCGCTTTCCGCCAAGATCCGCCAAGCCGTGGAACTGGTTCGTCAACGCGCGCCAGGCCTGATGATTGACGGCGAAATGCAAGCCGATACGGCCGTGGTTCCGCAGATCCTGGAGGAGACTTACCCGTTCAGCACGCTTCGGGGCGGCGCCAATGTCCTGGTCTTCCCCAACCTGGAATCCGGCAACATCGCCTATAAACTGCTGCACCGGATTGGTGGCGCGGAGCTGATCGGCCCCCTGCTGGCCGGCCTTTCCAAGCCGGTTCACGTCCTGCAACGCGGCTCAGAAGTGAACGACATCGTGAACGTCGCCGCGGTGGCTGTGGTTGACGCGCAGGAAGTGGGAGCGCCCTACCGTTCGCTCGCCAGCGCCGCTAGGGTTTAGAAAAGTCTTTGGTGGGTCAGGATGTGATCCTGCGGCGGATTGGTAATCCGGCCTGCGCGATGGGGCAGCGAGCCGCTGCTTGGTTTCCCAATCCGCGGAAGGCGATTACCAATTCGCGGGAGGCGGGTTGCCAACCCGCCGCAGGTTAGCAACCTGCCCCACAACCTCTCATATCGTTGTCAGCCCTTCACGCAAGGCGTACCGCGTCAGTTCTATGGTGCTGTGGATCTCCAGCTTATCCATGATGTTCTGGCGGTGCGATTCCACCGTTTTGGCGCTGATGCTGAGAAGGTGCGCGATTTCCTTCACGCGCTTTCCATCGGTCAGCAGCCGCAACACCTCCTGTTCCCGCGCCGTCAGCATTTGCAGAGGCGATACCGGCGGCCGCTCCGCAGTGCTGGTCTGGCGCACGAAATCCTCCACCAGCGTGCCCGTGATCACCGCGCTGAGATACGGCCGGTTTGCCATTACCGTCTTCACGGCCTGGTTCAATTCCTCGAAGGCGCTGTCCTTCACCAGGTATCCCAACGCACCGGCACGCACCATTTCGCTGACGAATCGCCGGTCCGAATGCATCGACAGCGCGATCACCCGGGTGTCCGGACATTCGGCTCGGATGCGGCGCGTCGCGGCCACGCCGTCCAGGCCCGGCATCACCACATCCATGATCACCAGATCCGGCCGCAAGTCGCGCGCCAGAGCCACCGCGGTTTCGCCATCGGAGGCTTCGCCCACCACGGTGATGTCGGGTTGCTGGGCCAAAAGGCTCCGCAGCCCTTCCCGCAAGATGCGATGATCATCGGCCAACAGAATTCTGATGCTCATGTTCCATTTCCGCATTTCCAGCGGCAAGATCGA
The DNA here is from genome assembly GCA_035570275.1 of Candidatus Acidiferrales bacterium. Taxonomy (GTDB): domain Bacteria; phylum Acidobacteriota; class Terriglobia; order Bryobacterales; family Bryobacteraceae; genus DATMNI01. The sequence continues at coordinate 5,617 of DATMNI010000021.1, forward strand.
GGGGCAAATGAATTTTCACCGCGGTTCCTTTTAGCGGTTCGGAGCGCAAGGAAACCCGCCCGCCCAAGTCCGAGACCCGCTCATAGATATTGAACAGTCCAAAGCCATCCTGGGAGCCCGGGGCCCCGATGTTCAAATCGGCGAGGTTGGAGAGGCCGGCCCTTCGGAAGCCCTTTCCGTTGTCTTTCACCACCACTTCCACGCCGTCGTCCAGCCAGCGGAGACGCACGGCCACTTCGCTGGCCCCGGCGTGTTTGGCCACGTTCACGAGCAGCTCTCGCACCGCCGAAAAGAGGAATACGCGGCTTTCCTCCCGCATCTCCTCGGATTCACCCATGCGCGTAAAAGTCACGCGATAGCCGTGCTGCTTTTCCATATTCTCCGCCAGCCATTTGAGCGCGGCCTCCAGGCCGAGTTGATACAGGATGGGAGAGCTCAGTTGATAGGTCAAGGAGCGGGTCTGCTGCAGCGCTTCTTCCACCAGGCGCTGCACCTCCTCAATACGCCGCCGCAGCTCCGAATCCGTAACCAGGGTCCGCAATGGCGCCACTTTCAGCTTCGCCGTGGCCAGAATCTGCCCCAGGTTTTCATGCAGCTCGGCGGCAATGGCGCGCCGTTCCCTGGCCTCCACCACGGTCAATTCCGCCGCCAGTTTGCGCAGCTTCCGCCGGTACTCCCCCAGCTTCTCCTCGGACCGCTTTTCTTCGGTGATGTCGCGAATCACGCTCACCCAGCTCACCATTACGCCATCTTCGTCGTAGAGCGGCATCACGCTGTGCTGGGTGGCGAAGACCTCGCCGTTCCGGCGCTTCATCTGGAACGTGGGGATGCGCAGGTAACCCTTTTCCCGGATGGCCTGGAGGGCCAGTTCCCGGAAACGCTCGAACTCCGCGTCATCCACGTGCAGCAACCGGACCGATTGGCCCACCACCTCCTCGCGGGTATAACCGAAAAGTTTGGTGGTGGCGGGATTGCAGTCGATGATGGTGCGAGACTCGGCGGTAATGATCAGCAGGCAGTCGCGCAAGCTGGCAAAGGTCTTGTTGAGCAGTCGCTGAGATTCCCGCAGCGCCCGCTCCGTGGCCTCGCGCTTGAGAATGTCCAGGCGCAGGCGGCTGTTCAGGTTTTCCAGTTGCGCCGAGCGGCTGGTAACCAGTTCCTCCAGATGTTCCTGCTGGTTCCACAAGGCCCGTTCCGCGGCTTTGCGGCGGCGAATATTGCGCACCAGAATGAAATTCGCCACAATCAGAAACACCAACAGGGCCGCTGCCGCCAGAGACCCGAGCCGGTGCCGCCGGAAGAACGATTCCGGCATATTCCGGATCACACTATCCTTCGGCAGCGCGCCCAAAGGAATGCCGAAGCGCCGCAGTTGCGCATAGTCGAACATGTAGCGGTTGGGACGGTCAGGGGTGAACCGCACCACCGGAATCGAGCCCGCATCCTCGCCGCCGAGCACCCGCAGGGCGATCTTTCCCGCGGTCACTCCCTGATAGAATCCGCTGATCAGCTTCCCGCCCACCATGCCGTAGCCGAGATTGAAATCCCATGCGCCATAGATGGGAACCTTGGTGGCGCGGGCAATGGCTCGGGCGCTCTGATCGTATTCGAAGAACCGGCCCGTCTTGTCGTGAGAGAAAAAGGAATAGAAAACCAGACTGTTCCCAGACAGATCTTTCAGCGCGGCCAGTAAATCCGGCATGCTGTAGTCTTCGAGAAACGTGAAGGTCACGCGGGCCGCATAGGAGGGCATCAGTTTGACCACCTCATCGTGCACGGTTTGGCCGGTTTCGCTGATTTCGTTCACTACGTAGATGCGTTTGGTCTCGGGATGCAGGCGGAGCGCCAGGTCGAGCGTATCCTTGACATCGGCCTCTTCGCTCACACCCGTAAACAGGCGATGCCCCTGGATGTCTTCCTCTTTGAAATAGTTGACGCCGCAAAACACTACGGGCGTGTTCGGGAACAGCCGGTCTCGATACTGGCGCAGGAAATCGAAGGCATTGTTGTCCGTCGCCACAATGACGTCGAAGTGGTGGGACATGAATTTCCGGCGATACACGTCCGGGAATTGCTCCAGCGAACCGGGCCCGAAGAAGCGCTTGGTGTCCATGTATTCGATATAAAGATTGCTGGCGCCCAGTTCGGGGAGCAGAACGGAGTCGATGCCGCGGCCTTCATCGTCGGTCCACCGGTACCCTTTGTAATACGAGTGCAGGACCAGCACGGTCTTACCGCGAAAGGCCTCAGGCTCGCCGGCCGGGGCGGGATAATACCCGTGGACTGCCGGGCTGATTGCGCCGATTGTGATCCAGAACAGAAACCTGTACAGCACGGGGACCTGGGCCGCGGGCCAAACGACGCGGCGTGTGTGATCTCACTGAGGAGGTTCTCAGGTATTACACGGATGGTAACATGCGGCACCCGTCGCTCCGCTATGCTCAATGGTGTGAGTTTGCCGCTTCGCGATATCGCGCACCAAGCCTGCCCGCGGTGCCGGCAAGGCAAGATCTTCCGCGCGACGCTGTGGCGCGGATATCTGGCGATGCATGAAAAATGCCCGGTTTGCGGGCTGAAATTCGAGCGCGAGCAAGGGTATTTTCTGGGAGCGATGTATTTCAGCTACCTGATCTCGATTCCTCCTGTGCTGGCCCTGCTGCTGTTGTTCTGGCGGTTCATCCCGTGGCGGTTTGAGTGGGTGGTGGTGGCGGCCTTTGTGGCTTACGCTCCGTTTGTGCCGCTGGTGACGCGCTACGCGCGGGTGTTGTGGCTCTACGTGGACCAGCACTTCGATCCGCAGTAGCCGAACCAGCCCGGGAACGACAGACCACGGACAACGATGGTCTGTCCTACCGGCCCAGTGCCTGGCTCAACCGCTCCAACTGCGCGGCCTCTTCGGGGTTGGTGGCGTACGGCCGGCCCTTCTCGATAAACGCTCGCGCTTTGGCGGCATCGCCCAACCGGTAATTGGCGTACGCCAGGTTGTAGAAGTAGCGGGGCGCCGCGGCCGGTGTCACCTTCTTCACTTGCAGCAGCTCGGCAATCGCTTCCGCGTACCTGGCGATTCGCACGTAGGCGGCCCCTAATTCGAGGTGGGCTTCTTCCAGGCCCGGGTCCAGTTTGATGGCGGACTGGAGCGCGGTGACGGCCTCTTCGTTTCGGCGGCCGTAGCCGAGGACTTGCGCATATTCCAGGAACATGCGCGGGTTGGGGCAACCCAATTGGGCGGCGCGCGCAAAGTGGCGCAGGGCTTCGTCGCTTCGCCGCTGCCGCCAATCCCACTGCGCGAAACCTTCTTCCACTTCCCAGCGGTCCGGATAATCGCGCGCCAGTTGTTGGTACATGGCGCCGGCCTGGTCCAGCTTGGCGCGGGTGTTGGTCAGCAACTCGGCCAGGGCCATCCGGGCCGGCAGGCCAGCCGCGGTTTCGATCGCCGGCGAATCCACTTGCCGGGGTAGTTGGATATCGAACACCGCCGCGTGGATGGTGGCGTTGGTCAGGTATTGGCGCAGGTCGTCCTGCACCTGGTCGATGGACTTGCCGTAGGCCTTCTGGAAGGCCGCGGGCGCGCCGCCATCCTTCAGCGCTTCCACCATGGCGCGAAGCTGAGGCCGGTAGGCGGGGTCGAGATTGAGCATGTGCACCAATGCCCAACTCTCGGCATAGAACATGCCCGCCTTCGGCCTTTCGGCGTACAGCGGCGAGTTGCGGTCGACGGCCACCACGGTGCGCAGGTCGATCCAATTCTCGCGAAGCAGCGTCTGGGCGCGGCCCGCGATCACGTTGCCGACCACGATCTTGGCACCCGTGGGCGCGAGGTTGGAATACAGCTCCGCCATCCCCTCATCGAGCCAGACCGGCACCGCCAGGTTCGACTGGTGAATCATGAGGTGAGTGAATTCGTGCACAGCCACGTCGTAGTGCTCGCGCCCGCCGTTTACCATCACGATGAAATCGTGCCCGGCGCCGGGCTGGTAGAAAGCGGTGGCCAATTCGTTAGGCCGATAAGGCCGGTATTCGTCCAGGGAGTGAAAGGCGATGATGCGGGCTGGTTTGGGGGATGCCAGCTTAGAGCCGAAGGCCTGGGTGAAGAAACTGCGCACCTGTTCGAAGTGACGGATGAGGTCGCGCCCGCTGCGTTCCCCGGCGGTGGTGAAGAGCTCGAAGTTGGCGGAGGTGATGCGCAGCCAGGGGTCCTTTGGGGCGGCGCAGAGAGGGATCGCACAGCAGAGCGCCAGCAGGAGAAGCGGAGCGCGGCGGGTCATTGCACGTAGATGCGCACGAGGTTGGAGGAACGGCCGCCGGCGCTGATTGTGAAGGCTCCAGGGATCGGCTCCAGTTGGAAATTGATTTGCACCACACCGGCAACAAGGCCTGGTGCTTGTCCACAATAGAGCACGCCGAGCGAAATCTGAGCCGTCGAAACCTGACAGTCTAAAGGCGTCGAGTTTGAGTTGGTAACTGCGCCCAACCCGGTGGCCCAGATCGACACGATGGACCCGGCCTTCGCCGGATGATTGGGGGAGTTGATGGTGCCGTCCTGATTCACCGCCTGGGCGCTCCTATCGGCGTTTTGGAAGACCTGAGGATCGGACGCAATCCCGGTGGCCCCGAAACTGGGACTACTGTTTCCGTTCAACGAAATGCGCATTTGCGCCTGGTTGCCGTAGTCAAACGGGGGGATCGCTGCGTTGATCTGAGAATCCGACACGTAGAGCAGCGGAATCGGCCCGTCATTGACGAAGACCTGCACGCCAGCCAGCGAGGTTGGGAGCGCGCCCGAACTGTCGGGCGTCGCGGTCGCTGGTGTCGAAGGGCCAATGTGCGGTCCGTAGATGGAGAGGATTTCACTGGGAGAGATACGACCGCCCAAAGGGCCGTATGCCGCATTCGCGATGCCGAAGATTCGCATGGTGGGCTTCTGCGAGGGCGCAAGGGTAGAGACTATCCCACTGAAACCGGCCACGTGCGGCGTGCCCGTGGCATCCACGGCGATGGTCTGCGCCACTGTGTCATTTGGGTAGCGCGCCGCGTAGGGCAGAGCGGTGCCGGCAGCATTTAGCCCCGCCACAAAATCGCCGCCCTGCGACCAGCCTTGCGCGTTGGGGAAATCCGCCGACGCGGTGGTGCCCGTCACCCATACGTTGCCGCTGCCATCCACCGCCACGGCGTTGGCTTGATCGATATCCCTGCCGCCGAGGAACGTTGCCCAGACCATCGCGGAACCGGCGGGGTTGAGTTTGGCCACGAAAGCGTCGGATGGCGGCGCCAGAAACGCCGGGGGATTCGCCGGGCCAGCAAACGTGGTCTGGTACGCGCCGGCGGTGGCGGGAAACTTGGGGTCGGTGGTTGAACCCGCCAGGTAAGCGTTGCCTGATGCATCCACGGCCAGCGCCGATGCCGTGTTGGCGGGATTCGAGTTTGGCACCAATATATAGTTCGTCGCGCCGATCAGCGTTAGGTAGACAAGCGCCGTGCCCGCCGCATTCACTTTGGCGACGAAAGCCCCGGTGCCCTTCTCTAGGAAGGCTCCGGTTGTGGAAGGCAGGTCGTTGGTATCGGTGTCGCCGGCGAGATAGGCGTTGCCGGCTGCATCAACCGCCACCGCCGCAGCCGCGGTGTTCCTGGTGCCCTGGGAACAGGTACTGCAATCAACGCCGTGGCCCGCAATCACGGTGGAGTACATGATCTTGTCACCCGCCGCCGAAATCTTGGTGAGGAAGGCGCCGGTGACGATGGGCTCTGAAGAAGACCCTACCTGCCCGGCCGGCAGTCCGGCAGTCACCGGAAAGGTCGGTGAAGTCGTGGAGCCCGCGATATAAACGTTGCCCGCTGCGTCCACCGCCATGGCGTTGATGTCGCCCGGGAAGTAAGTCGAAAAGATCATCTGGGTGGCATCGGGATTGAACTTGACGATGAACCCAGGGCCAGGCGTAGACTGCAGTGCGTTGTGCAGCGGCAGATTCACGGATCCCGTGGGCCCAGCAACGTAGATGTTCCCTGCCAGGTCGACGGCAAGGTCTCTGATGATCTCGTCGCCCTTGCCGCTGAATATTGTGAACAGCACGATCTTGCCGGTGGGGTCGAGCTTGATCACAAAGCTCTCGGCATACTGCAACACGAAAGCGCTGAACCCTCCTTGTGAGGGGATCAGAATTCTGCTGCCGGCGATGTACGTGTTCCCCGCCGCGTCGGCCACCACGCGGGTCACGCGGTAATCGTTGGTGTCTCCAATGTATGTGGTAAATTCAGCGGCTCCAGAGCATAGCGCAACGGCTGCCAGGAGCGCGATGGTGCGCATACCTTGAGGTTAGCGCGCGTCGAGCAACTGTGCCACCTCGGCGTACAGCCGCTGGTTCAGTTGGTCGCGATCGCCCGGTTTCAGGCCCGACGTGGGAATCGGATCGCCGATCCGCAGCACCACGCGGCCGCTGCGGATGTGTCCGGAGCCCATCGGCAGCAGGTCGCGCATTCCCACCAGGGCCATCGGCACAATCGGCACCCCTGCCTTGATTGCGATGTACGCCGCGCCTTCCTTGAATGGCTGAAGGCCCTCAACCGACCGGCCGCCCTCGGGGAAAAGCAGCAGCGAAATGTGCAGTTCGGCGACCATCTTCGCACCCTCGCTCATGCTCTTGAGCGATGCCCGCGCACTGGACCGGTCGACCGGCAAGTGGCCGGCGTGCTTGAGGTGCGTACCTAAGAACGGAATCCGGTACAGTCCTTTTTTAGCGAAGAAGCGGAATTGGTGCGGCACCTGCGAGAGAATCGCCGGGATGTCCATCAAGCTGCCGTGATTCGACACGAAGACGTAGTTGGCGAGCGGGTCCAGTTTTTCCAACCCCTCGGCACGCACCCGGATGAAGCTGACGGCCAGCAGCATTTTGCCCCAAATCCGCGCCAGGTGGTGCTGCGAATTGCCGGTAGAGTCGAAGAAGGAATCAAGCAGCGATATGGTCCCCATTAGGATGGTGGCGAGGATAATCAGGGGCGCGGAAATCAGCCAGGACCGCAGCCAGCTCATAGCTTTTGACCAATCATGTTTTGACCAATCATGGCAGCAGCAACTCCCGCGCCTCGGCGACCAGGTACAGGGAGCCGGTGATGAATACGATATCATCCGCGGTGGCATCGGCTACCCGCGCCACAGCGTCCCTGAGGGAGGCTGCCACCAGGAGATCGGGATGCGCGGCCATCTCGCGCAAGGCCTCCGGCGCCAATGCGCGGGCCTGCGCCGGCGCGGTGACGATCACCTGGCTGGCGCGCGGGAAGAGGATGCCGATGATTTCGTCGATGGCTTTGTCGCGCATGGCGCCGTAGACCAGGCGCACGCGCCGGTCCGCATAGAAGCGGTCGATGTAGGCGGCCAGGGCGCGCGCCCCGGCGGGGTTGTGGGCGCCATCCAAGATGATTTCGGGGCGGGAAACCCCAGACCGCCGGCTGCGGCTGACGTGCTCCAGGCGGCCGGGCCATTCGGTGCGGGCGATGCCGGTTTCAATGGCGGCGTCGGAAATTCCCAGGCGAACCAACGCCGCGGCCGCGGTCACGGCATTCTCCACCTGGTGCTCGCCGGCAAGCGGGCAGGCGATCTTCAACCGGCGTTCACCCATCCACAGGCGTTCCCCCACCAGACCAAACCGGCTGCCGCGCGCGTCCAGTTCCAAGCTGCTTACCAGGCAATCGCTGGTGCGCGTTACGGCAATCCCCAGCCCCGCGGCGCGCTGATCCAGCACCTGGGCCGCTTCCGGGCGCTGGCGGGCGAAAACCGCCGGCACGCCGGGTTTCAGAATGCCGGCCTTCTCCCCGGCGATGGCTTCGAGGCTCGTGCCCAGGTATGCTTCGTGGTCGAAATCCACCGGCGTGATCACGCACAGGTCGGGTGAGATCACGTTGGTTGCATCCAGGCGTCCGCCCATCCCCACCTCCATCACCGCGGTGTCCACACGCTCCCCGGCGAAAACCAGCAGCGCCATGGCTGTGACGGTTTCAAAGTAGGTGGTGTGGAAGTCGATGGCGCCGGCCTCCAACAGTTCCTCGGCGGCCCGATGCACACGGTTGAAGGCATCCCTGAATTGCTCCGCCCCGGCCTGCCGGCCATTGATGCGGATGCGCTCCGTGGGCTGGCTCAAGTGCGGCGAGGTGAAGAGACCGGTGCGCCGGCCTGCAGCCCGCAGCGCGCTTTCGATCATCGCGCAAGTGGAACCTTTGCCGTTGGTCCCGGCGACGTGGACCGTGCGTACGCGATCCTGCGGACGGCCCAGCGCTTCCAGCACGGCCCGCGTGCGATCCAGGCCGAACTTCGCGGTCTTGATTTCGTTCCCGAGGGCGTACAGGAACTCGACCGAATCGGGGTAGTTCATGCCACGAAGAATTTCAGGGCGGTGGAGATGTACGCCTTCAATTCCAGGCGCGGCACCACGGCATCCAGCATGCCGTGTTTGAGAAGGAACTCGCTGCGCTGGAAGCCTTCTGGCAACTTCTGGCGGATGGTCTGCTCGATCACCCGCGGTCCGGCGAAACCGATGAGCGCGCCCGGTTCGGCCAGGTTGAGGTCGCCCAGCATGGCGAAGCTGGCGGTTACGCCCCCGGTGGTAGGGTCGGTCAGGATGCTGATGTACGGCAGCCGGGCTTCATCCAGGCGCATCAGACCGGCCGAGATTTTGGCCATCTGCATGAGGCTGACGGCGCCTTCCTGCATGCGCGCGCCGCCCGAGGCCGAGACGATGATCAGCGGCTCCCCGCGTTCAATGGCGCGCTCAATGGCGCGCATGATCATCTCACCCACCACCGATCCCATACTGCCGCCGATGAAGCGCGGCTCCATGGCGCAGATCTGCACCGGCCGCCCGTCCAGCTTGCCCGCGGCCGCGATCAGCGCGTCGCAAAGGTTGGTAGACTTCTGCATCGCCTCCAGGCGCTCGCCGTAGGGCTTGCTATCCACGAAACCCAGCGGGTCGGAGGAGCGCAGCATGGTGTCGAAACGCTCAAACTGGCCGCCATCGAACAGCAGTTTCAGGCGGGTGGCCGCGTCGATGCGGCTGTGCACGCCGCACTTGGGGCAGACGTTCCAGTGGTTTTCCAGATCCTTCTTCCAAATGATCTGGCGGCAGCCTTCGCACTTCTGCCACAGGCCTTCGGTGCGCACGTGGCGCTCTCTATCGCCAAGCTTGGGGAGCTTGTCGCCGTCAGGTGTATCGCGCTTGAACCAAGACATGGTGCAACGAATACGTTAACGCGGGTAGGGATGGCCCCGCAACGTGGCGAAGGCGCGATAGATCTGCTCGGCCAGCATGGCGCGCGCCAATTCGTGGGGAAACGTCATGGCCGAAAGGGACACCAGCAGATCGGCGCGCGCGGCCCAGCCAGGCGGCAGACCGTCGTGGCCGCCAATCAGAAACACCAGGTCGCGGCCCTCCATTTCGGCTTTCGAAACCAGCCCGGCGAAGGTGGCCGAATCCATCGGCTTACCCGCTGGGTCGAGAAAAATCTTGCGCGCCGAAGGGTGCTTGCTCCCGAGCTTGCTGCCGTGCTCGCCCCACAGATCGATGCGGTCCGGGCGGATTTCGCGCATCTCGGCCGGTGCGTAGCGCGCCGCGCGGCCCAGGAAATCTTCAGCGATGGCGTTGGAGTGCGGGTCCTTCGGTTTGCCGATGAAGTAAAGGTAAATCTTCACTCGGGCGGAATCTCTACCGTGCGGGCGTTGCGCCACAGGCGTTCCAGGCTGTAATATTCGCGGGCCTTGGTGGAGAAGACGTGGATCAGCAAGTCGCCGTAATCCACCAGCACCCATTCGGCCTGGGTGTAGCCTTCCATACTATTCGGCAATTCGCCCACGAACTTCAACTGCAGCCCGATCTCATCGGTGATGGCCTGCACCTGTTTGGAGTTGGCGGCGGTGCAGATCACGAAATAATCCGCGAAGGAGGTAACCGCGGTGAGGTCGAGGACTCTGAGGTCGGTGGCTTTCTTGGATTCGGCGGCGCGCACGGCAACCAGCCAGGCAGGGACAGCGGTTTGGATCTCGCCGGCTTCCCGGAAATCGGTTTTCGTCAGAAGCGCTACTCCTGTCCGTATGATACTGCGAAAAACCACGAGAGTTTTTGTGGGGCAGGTTGCTAACCTGCGGCGGATTGGCAATCCGCCTTTACCCCCACGGTCGCACCATCCGCCCAGCTTCACTTCGCTTTGAAGGCTCTTTCAATGGTGGCCATGGCGAGAAAGAGCTTGTTGGGGTGATCCTGCAGTTGCGCAAACTCATGGTGAAGATAGAAGGCGCGGGCGTTCTCGTCCAGAAATTCGACCACAACGCCAACGGACGCTACTTCAGACGTATTCCGCCAGCTTCTGTGCAGGGCGTCCATCAAGAGGAAGCGACCGAGGTTTTGGCCCCTGAGCGAACTGCCGATGGCCAGCCTGCCGAGCAAGGTAGCCGGAAGAAGCGGATAGCGGGGAAATTTCCTGGCGATGGCTTCCGGCAAATCACCGAGCTGAATGCTATAAGCCGATAGAGTATAGTAGCCGAGGATTGAACCGCTGCTGTCGACCATGACGAAAGGTGCGGCGACTTTTCGTCTGGCATCCTGACCGGCCCGATCATGCAGGTAGCGGTCGAGTTCGGGAACGCCGGAGTGGAACGCGCTTCGGTCGTGAGAAGCGCCGAGTGGTTCTACGCGATACTCGGAATGAGGTGGGGTCGTCACCTCAGTGCTTGGGAGGATGCGCCGCTTTTTCGCGGTATTTGCGGGCGGCTTCCCGCAAGACAGGACCTGGGCTGAGCGGTTTCAGAATGGCTTTCGTAAAAGCTTCGGTTTCGCGGGCGGTCAGAATCAACATGGCCCGCTTTTCAATCGTCCGTTCCGCTGCGGCCTCGGCACTGTGAAGGACAAAGTCCGTCATCGAGCGGCCCTCCAAATCCGCGGCCCGCTGAATGAGGAATTTCTGCTCTTCATTGAGGCGCGCATCGAATCGATAGGTCTTGGCGGGAGGAGTTCGCACCTCTGGCTTGCGGCCTCCTTGAACTGTCTGTGGCACTCGATAATCTCCATAGCCAGTGTACGGTAAATATCCGTACCATGTCAACTCCCTCGCAAAGAGGCAAAGCGAGCTGGGCACCGTGACCCGGGGCAAATTGTCGGACCTCATACTTCTCGATGCCAATCCGTTGCAATCGATCGGGAATACACGGCTGGTTCGTGCCGTGGTTGCCGATGGCCGCCCTCTACGACCGTGCCGCTTTGGACGGGCTGCTCAGAGATGCCGGAACCGCCGCCGCCCACTGAAGGCGAAGCATCACACTCGCACATCGTGGGAATCCTGCAAAATGGCTCGCCCGAGGCGCTATTCTCTACTTGAAGGCGAAAAAAGCGATGACCTTGGACCAGCCGCTAGTCAATGACCGATTTCCCCGCTCCGCGAAGTACCACCCTGAATGGGTCATCGCCAGCGCCAGCGGCGCCGCCAACGCGCTGTGGATGACGGAGTGGTTGGCCGCAGCGCTGGACTTGCGGACCGGCATGCGGGTGCTGGACCTCGGCTGCGGACGGGCGATGTCGTCGATCTTTCTGCGGCGCGAATTCGGTGTGCAGGTCTGGGCAACCGACCTGTGGTTCAGTGCTTCGGAGAACATCCAGCGCATCCGGGATGCCGGCGTTGAGGACGGCGTATTTCCGATCCATGCGGACGCCCGGTCGCTGCCTTTCGCCGCCGGGTTCTTCGACGCCATCGTGTCCATCGATTCCTTCGTTTACTACGGGACGGACGACCTGTACCTGAACTATCTCGCGCGGTTTGTGAAGCCAGGAGGCCCGGTGGGAATCGCGGGTGCCGGACTGGTGCGGGAAATCGAAGAAGGGGTTCCCGATCATCTTGCCGAGTGGTGGACCCAGGATCTCTGGTGCCTGCATTCGGCGGCCTGGTGGCGCAGGCATTGGGAACGGACCGGCATCATGGACATTGACTCGGCCGACACCATGCCCGATGGCTGGCAACTTTGGCTGGACTGGCTCAGGGTGATATGTCCTGACAACGAAACGGAAATCAAGACGATCGAGGCCGACGCCGGCCGTTATCTCGGGTACGTTCGCCTCGTGGGCCGCCGCCGAGGCCAGGCGACCCTGGCGGATCACATCGTGTCCGTGCCTGCGCAATACACGAAAAAGCCATTGCTCCGGAGCCAGTAGCAATGATTCTGTAGCACAGCGATTCCTGGCTGTGATTTTGCCGGCGACGCGTTATTGTCCGGTGGCTGGCCATCCCCTTCGGATGGCACCCAGACTGCGACTGACGGGATTTGGGTACGGGTTGGAGACCGCAAATTCCTGGTCGCAATCGTGAGGAAGCGGTGGTCCCCCAGGAACCGCTCCCCGCGCCGGAAAAAACGGCATTAGAATTGCCGCACGCACTTGTATAAGGTAACCGTAAACACTCGATAAGGATTTCACAAGGTGAGTAGCCCCCGGGGTGTCCGCTGACATCTATAGAGCAGGCGTGGAAAGGCCATCCAAAGCGAACGAGTGGCAACACAGACACTCTTCCGCGTCTGAGGGGGAACAGAGCAGTGATTGTCATGAAATTCGGTGGTTCGTCGGTCGCGTCCGCCACAGCCATTCAGTGGGCTGCCGGCATTGTGAAATCGCACATCGGCGAGCAGCCGGTGGTTGTCGTCTCAGCGATGGGAAACACGACGGACCAGTTGGTCGAGGCTATGCAGTTCGCGGCCCGCGGATCAGCCTATTCGGCGCGGCGCTGTGTCGAGGAACTGCGCCGGTATCACTTTCAGGAAACACAACGACTGTTGGGCGCCGATGCTTCCGCCTTTCTGGAACGATCCATCACCCCGAAGTTCCATGATTTGCATGGAATTCTGATCGAACTGGGGGAAGGCAAGAAGCTGACGCCTCAAGTGCACGATCAAGTGCTCAGCTACGGAGAGAGGCTTTCCAGCGAAATCGTGGCCGCTGCCTTCGCGCGTGCCGGGATGAATGCGCGGCATGTCGATTCCCGCGAGGTGATCATCACCGACGATCAGTTCACCCGCGCCACGCCGCTGTATTGGGAAACCTATGCGAAACTGCGGCGCACCGTTGCCGTATTGGCTCGCAAGCAAATCGTCGTGATGGGCGGATTCGTGGGCGCCACCCGGGACCCCCTGGTGACTACCTTGGGACGCGGCGGATCGGATCTTAGCGCATCACTGGTAGGGGCGGGAGTCTCCGCGCGTGAGATTCAGATCTGGACCGATGTGGATGGCATGCTGACCTGCGACCCGCGCGTGCTCCATGGCGGTTACCGCCTGCGTTCGCTGGGTTACGACGAGGCCGATGAAATGGCACGGCTCGGGGCCAAGGTGTTGTGCCCCAGGGCGGTAGCGCCGGCCGTGCGGCAGGGCATTCCGATCGTCATCCGCAACTCGCGTCACCCCGAAATTGAAGGCACGCGCATCGGGCCTGGGGCGGCGCGCAAACCGGGCGTAGTGAAGGCAATCACCTGCAAAACCGGCATGAGCGTCGTCCGTCTCATCGTGCCTGAAGTGGAAATCCTGCGAAGCGTCACGGAGGGACTGAGCGATCTGTTCGAGCGCAATCAAGTGACGGTAGAGATGGTGCAAATGCAGCCGGACGGAGTTTCGTTTGCCGTGCAAAGCTCGCCGCGTCTGCCGGAACTGCTTCGAAGCGTGGTTTTTTCCGTACGAATCAGGGTACAAGAAGGGCGCTCCATGCTCTCGTTGGTCGGCGACGGGATTACGTCAGACCCTTCCACCTTGCAGCGCGCCCTCTCAGCCTTGCGGACGAACAGCGACATCGCGATGGTTTCGCAAGGGAGCTCGCAGAAAAGCATCAGCATTGCCGTTCCCGAGTCGAACTTGACGGTTTCAGTGGAGAATCTGCATCGTGAATTCTTCCGCGCGATCGACCCCGGGATCTTTGCCGTCACGCCCGAATCGGAGCGCAGGTTACTTGTCCCCGGGACCGATCCAGGCGTCCGTCCGGCATCCGGCTGGGTGGCGCACTCCGGAATCATGCCGGCCCATTCCTAGGTACGCCGTTTCAGAAGTTCGCCAACGTATCGGGAAACCGCTTGCTAACGCGCGCGGCTCCGATCAGAGCCGCGACGGTCACGGAGCGGTTGTCTCGAAATACGAGACCGTATTATTGAAACGGTGTACTAAGCGATGCGGGCTGAACAGCAGGCACGATTCGCCCCGGTGCAGCCCGCCACGAAAAGGACGGAAGAGAAATGAGCGGAGCAATTGGTGTTTTAGTGGAAGCCGACCCGGGACCCGGGATTCTGCACAAGTTGACGGGGGTGATTGCGGGGCATGGCGCCAACATCACATCCGTCGATATCATCGAGGAACGGCAGACTTATTTCGAGATCGAGGTGACGGATGAGGCGACCCTGATTGCGGATTTGGTGAAGCTTCCAATCGTTCGAGGCGTCACCCAGGTGAAGACGTTTCAGACGGTTTTTGGAAAGCGGATCATTATCATGGGTGGGGGCGCGCAGGTGGGCCAGGTCGCCATCGGCGCGATTTCAGAGGCGGACCGGCACAATATCCGCGGCGAGCACATCTCGGTCGACACCATCCCGCTGGTGGGCGAACAGGCATTGGCAGATGCCGTGCGGGCCTGCGCACGCCTGCCCAGGATGAAGGCACTGGTGTTGGCTGGTGCACTGATGGGTGGCGACATCGAGCGCGCCGTTCGGGAGGTCCGGGCGCAAGGCCTGATCGTGGTGAGCTTGAATATGGCGGGAAGCGTGCCTCAGGCCGCCGATCTGGTGGTTACCGATCCAATACAAGCGGGGGTAATGACGGTTATGGCCGTGGCGGAGACGGCCAAGTTCAGGGTGGACCGCCTGAAGAACAGGGTCTTCTAGTACAGTGGACCCCTCGTGCTTGACGTAGGATTCGATGAGGGCGAGGAGTATGCATCCGTCCCTCTCGGCCGAAACGGCGACCGGGAGAGTGGGTGGAGTCCGACGAGGGGAGGCGGGTCCGCTCATATACGCTGACCCGCGACGGTCGCCGCCAACTGACGAAAGAAAGCGAAAACTGGACGCGCATTCGTGCAAGCCATGAACTAGGGGTCCTCGAATCCGCGTAGGGCAGGAAAGGAGATAGACCCGTTGACCGCACTGCGGCAGGATTGACCGCCCGGGTTTGTGAATTCTTCGCCCGGATAGCCCTTGATAGCCACGCGCCTGTCCAAACATGATAATAGAAGAGCAGTGCGCCTGGCCGTCTGGTACCCAAACCTCATCACCGTGCTTCTCGCCGTGCTCCTCGTCCCGGGCATGGCGCCTGCCCAGAGCGTTCTCGACCCTGCCAGGATCACCCACTATCTGTCGATGCTGGAGCCGGCCCCGATTGACCGCCCGTTGCGGTGTGACGTGACGCCGCTCAAACCATTGCTGAATTTCAGCTTTCGTTTCCAAGCCGGTTATGCCGTAAGCGTGCCCATGAACCAGATGCAGGGCGCAGGCCATACCCTGGCGATTCTGGCCCGCATTACGCCCGATGGCAGCCAGCAGCCGGTTTATATCGGCAACCATATGCGGCTGCCCGCCGTTCCCAGGACCAAGGCCGAACTGAATCTGGGAGGCGCTTACCTGCTGGGTGAGGGCGGGTACTCCGTGAAGTGGATGATGACCGACGAAACGGGCCGCGTCTGCCGGAAGAACTGGCACGTGGACGCGAAGCTGAGCCGCGCCGAGCGCGAGGTGCAAATGGCCATTCCCGCCGGCGCCGTGTCCGACCTCTCCGGACGTGGATTGCGCCCCGCCAAACCGGACACCGATGACGTTCGCCCGCTACGCCTTACCGTGCTGATGCACGCCGCGCCCATGTCCCCGCGCCGCACCCACATGCGGCCCAACGACACCATGACGCTGGTCAGCTCGCTTTCCTCGCTGCTCGAACACGTGCCCGCCACTTCCGTGAGACTGGTGGTCTTCAACCTCGATCAGCAGAAAGAACTCTATCGGCAGGACGGCTTCACGCTGAACTCGCTGACCCAGGTTTTTGCGTCCGTGAACGGCATGGAACTAGGGCTGGTAGACATCCAGGTGCTGGAGAACCGTCGCGGCCACGTGGATCTGATCTCCGACATGGTCAACCAGGAAATCCGCTCGCAGCCCCCCTCCGATGTGGTGGTGTTTCTGGGACCGACGGCCCGTTTCGACGATAAAGTACCGCGGCAATCTCTGGAGACGACCGTCGGCGCCCTGCCGCGGTTCTTCTACTTTCAGGTACGCCCGTTCTTTCGTGGCGGCCGGGCCGGACCCCCCGGTCCGCCGGCGTCGAGTTTGCCGGACAGCATCAATTCCGCCATTTCCCGGCTGAACGGCAAGGTGCTGGTGATCCACAGCCCTGGCGACCTCGCCAAAGCCATCGCCCGCCTGGAGCATCTGAACTAACCTAACCTCATATCGCGGACTTCTGCCCGCTCGTGATCCCGAAAAAGGCGTCCGGGAAAACGCCGGGTCGCCGGTTTTTAGCTGAACAGTCCTGTGGGCTGGAGTGATAAAATAGCCGTCGTGGCGGCAGAGGGTTCCGATTCCGTCAACTGCCTCATGGCGGAGCTTCGCGGCGGCAGCCCGGAAGCGGCCGGCAAACTCGTGGAGGCTTTCTATCCGGAGTTGCGGCGGCTGGCCTCGACGCGCATGCTCGGCGAGCGCTCCAACCACACCTGGCAGCCGACCGTTCTGGTGAACGAACTGTATCTGGAGCTTACCCGGATCAAAGCGCTTCCGTCCGGCTCCGCGCCCGAACGTGATGAAAAGGACCAATTCTTCGCGCTGGCCGCTTTCCTGATGAGGAGACTGCTGGTCCATCACGCGCGTCCCTTGCCCAAGCGGGTTACGAAAATCGAGATCGGCGAAGCTGCGGGGCTGGGCGTGTCCGGCGAGCAAAGCCTGCGCGAGATCGAAGACGTGTTGAGCCACCTGGGCGCAATCGACCCCAAGCTGCGCGCGGTCGTCGAAATGAAGGCGTTCGAGGGATTGTCCCGCGAAGAGATCGCGCAACGCCTCGGCTGCTCCGTCCGAACGGTCGCGCGTCATTGGGAATTCGCACAGCACTGGCTACAGCAAGCCATCGGCTGAACGGGCGCGCATGACCGACGAACAGTGGCAGGCCGCCTGGAAGCTTTACCAGTCCGGCAGCAGCATTCCTCCCGAACAACTCCGGGCATTCTTGAGTACGGCGGCAGGCGACGCCGAGGTGCGGGACGCGGTTCTCGCCATGTTTGAAGGGACCGGGAAGACCGAAAGCCTGGACCGGATCGGGCAAACCATCGGTCACTATGTCGTGACCGGACGATTGGGCCAGGGCGGAATGGGCGAAGTCTACGCAGCGCGCGACTCCGAACTCGGCCGCCTGGTGGCGGTGAAGCTGTTATCCGCTCCACTGGGCGGAACGGCCTCCCCCCTCGACCGATTCATTCAGGAAGCCAAAGCCGCTTCAGCGCTCAATCACCCGAATATTGTCACGATTTACGAAGTCATCCATGCTGCTTCACGGCTGGCGATCGTGATGGAATTGGTCGACGGGATGGCGCTTCGCCAGTTGTGCGGATCTCCGCTTCCCATCGACCAGGTGCTGCATCTGGGTGAACAGATCGCGCGCGCTTTGGCCGCCGCTCACGCGCGCGGCATCGTTCACTGCGACATTAAGCCGGAGAATTTGATGGTCCGGCCGGATGGGTTCGTCAAGGTGATGGATTTTGGGCTGGCTCGGGATTTGGCATCGATCACCACGAGTTCGGTTCCGGCGGCCGGCACTCTTCGCTACATGCCGCCCGAGCAATCGCGCGGAGAAGCGCCGTCCCCCGCGTGCGATATTTTTTCGCTGGGCATCGTTCTTTATGAGCTGGCGACTGGCAAGCATCCGTTTGACAGCGGCTCCGTTTTCGAGACGCTCAAAGCATTGAATGAAAACGAGCCGAATCCGCCGTCGTCATTGAACACGTTCGTACCCGCGAATCTCGATGCTCTCATTCTGAAAATGCTGGCAAAAGACCCGAGCCAGCGTCCGACGGCGGCCGAGGTGGCGCAGATGCTCGGGTCCGGCTTTTCGGGGCAGCAGGCGGCGTTTCCGCCACTGCGCGACGCCAATTTGAAACGCCGACTGCGTGAGGTTGGGGACGGGCAGCAGCCGTTGGAAACAACTCCGGTTCCGGCGCCGGCATCCAACTGGGCCGGCAGGATGCTCCCGTGGACGGTGGCCGCGGCCGCCGTCGCCGGACTTGCGATCCTGTGGGCACTGTATCATTCCAAGGCCACCGCCCCCAAAATCCAAGTGGAAATGGTGGTTCCGGCAACCGACGAGCGCTTCTCGTTTGCGCTATCGCCGGACGGGCGGCGAATTGCTTTCGCCGCATCGGAGGATGGTCCCAGACGCCTGTGGGTGCGAGCCTTGGATTCGATATCGGCGCAACCGCTGCCAGGCACCGAAGGCGCCACCAGCCCTTTCTGGTCACCCGACGGCCATTCCCTCGCCTTTTTCGCGGATTACAAGTTGAAGCGTGTCGATCTGGGCGGCGCACAACCGCAGGTCCTGGCAGCGGTTCCGTCCAACTCCGCCCAAGGCACATGGGGCACAGGGGGAGTCATCCTGTTCTCTTGGGGGGTTACGCCGGTGTCCCGGGTGCCCGCTTCGGGCGGCCATCCAACGGTAGCTACCAAGTTCGCGAAGGACCAAAACAACCAGTTCACGCCGCGTTTTCTTCCTGACGGGCGGCGGTTCCTGTATGTCGTAAATGGCGTGGACCCAGGCATCTGGCTCGGTTCGCTCGATGGCGCCCCGCCGCTACGCATCACTTCCCTGGCGGTAGCAACCGATTCGGCAGCGGAATACCTGCCGCCGGGGTGGCTGGTCCGCGTGCGGCAGGGCGTACTGGAAGCCCAGCGGTTCGATGTGGACCTCGGCCGGCTTTCCGGCAACCCCATTCCGCTGGAGCGGCCGGTGAGCGTCGATGCCGGCAATTTGGCCGGCTCGTTTTCCGCATCGCCTTCGGGCGCGATCGCATGGCGCAGCGGCGGCGTGGGCCGAAGGCAACTGATCTGGTTCAATCGATCCGGTCAGAATCTGGGCCCGTTCGGTGAAGTCGGCGACTCCACTCTATTCGCTCCGGAGATTTCTCCGGACGGCAAACGAGTGGCCACCATGCGCGGGCCGGTCGGTTCGTCCGACATCTGGTTGCAGGGGGTCATCCGGAACAGCCGGTTCACATTCGACCCAGCCGACGACCGTTATCCAATCTGGTCGCCCGACGGCACGCGCGTGGTATTCGCCTCCAATCGCAACGGAGCTTACGATCTTTACGAGAAAGCAGCCGACGGTTCGGGTACGGAGCAGGTGCTTCTGCGGTCGGCGGAGCTCAAGCGTCTCAACTCCTGGTCGCCGGATGGACGATTCATCCTCTACTGGGCCGGGCAGAACAACGGCGACCTGATGGTACTACCGCTGACGGGCGACCGGAAACCATTTTCCTTTCTCAGCACGGCGTTCGACGAACAGCAGGGTGTTTTCTCGCCGGATGGCAAATGGGTGGCTTATCAGTCCGACGAATCGGGCCATTTTGAGATTTATGTGCGGCCGTTTCCCGGGCCAGGAGGACAGTCGCAGGTATCCGCGGGAGGTGGGCACTCCCCCCGCTGGCGGGCGGATGGCAAAGAACTGTACTACCTGGCACCGGACTTGAAACTGATGGCGGCAAAGGTGGTGGTGCAGGGTGCGACATTCACGGCGGTGACGCCCGAATCGCTCTTTCAGACGCACATCAACCAAGCCACCAACCGGCAGCAGTACGATGTCGCCCGCGACGGAAGGTTCCTGATTCTCACGGATTTGCCGGACACGTCCACCGAACCGATACATTTGCTGCTGAACTGGCAACCGGCTTCGAGGTAACGCCGGCACGACCGCCGCGAGCCAAGATGTGGAAGCAGTCTAGCGACGAGCTTTGAGGACCAGCAAGCCCGGGCCTCTACCGGGCGGCAAACGTGAGTGCGCTCGTAGCCATCGCGGTGCCCGCTTGGGAGACCCACTGGTCGTGGCCGTGAGGGAAGCCGTTTTCGTCCTGGGCTCAATGCGTTTCCGTCACGTTGGGTCCAATTCGGCCGGCATTTTAGGCATCGCCCGAATCTTTGGGCTTAGCCCGAATCGAGGGCTGATCAATCCGGCCAGATCCGGGCTATATCCACATGAACGTGGGGAAACAACCTCGGTTGCAGGAGGCCGTCGGCCAGGATCTGCGAGCGGCGAAAACTGCCGGCTTCCAGCAGCAGCACTTCGACCGTGCGGGCTTCGGGGGAGACAACCCAGACCTCGGGAACGCCCAGGCTGGCGTGGTCGTCCAGCTTTTCCGCCCGTTCAATCCGACTGTTCGCAGGGGAGAGAACCTCCACTACCAGTTGCGGGGCGGAATGAATGTATCCGTCCTGCTCGACAATACTGCTCTTCGTGAACACGGCGAGATCTGGAATGCGGGAGGTCAGGGGCCGCTTGCGAATGATGAGACCGAAAGTTGTAGCGACAACCCGAACCTCTTGCCGGTCTAAATCCGCAACGAGAGCGTCACGAATGTTTTCCACGATGATCGAATGGTTCCACTTGGGGGCGGGCATAATGCCAATTTCTCCGTTGACCACCTCTTCGATGGCATCCCGCACCTCGGGCATGCGGAGCCACTCGTCATAGGTGATGGTCTTCGAACTGGGCAGACTCGCCATCGGCCCCATTATCGCGCAAACGTGGTCTAATCGGAACACTACAATGCACCAGGATACCGACCAAAACCTGCGAGCGGAAGCCGACCGCCTGCTGGCTTCCGGCTTGCGTTCGGTCCTGGCCGCCTACGGCGATGTGCACGTCATCGGAAGCTATTCGCTGCGTCTGATGGCGTGGCGAGATCTGGATATCCACGTCGTGCCGCCGCGTCTCGACAAGCGCGGTTTCTTCGATCTGGGGGCCGGCATCGCCACTCTGCTCAAGCCGCACCGTATGCAGTTTCGCGACGAAACGGAGGTGGCGACCCCAGGGCTGCCGAAGGGTTTTTATTGGGGCGTGTACCTGGCGGACGAACCCTTTGGCGCATGGAAGATCGATGTCTGGGCCGAGGAACCGGCGGGCTTCGCAGCCACGCGCGCTTACGGGGAGCGTCTCGCGGCGAAACTGTCGGAAGTGAACCGGGCGGCCATCCTGCGGATCAAGTCGGCCGTGTGGCCGGACCCGGAATATCGCCGCGGGTTCAGCAGCACCGATATCTATGCGGCGGTTCTGGACTACGGTGTCACGGATGTCGATGGCTTCCGGGCGTTCCTGAAGGCGCGCGGCTAACTCAACTAAATAGCTATAGGATAACTCAACTAACTAACTAATTAGCACGTAAATCGCGTGGCCAGCTTCTGGCGGTGGCGGTCCAGCGCTAGTGTAGTCCGCCGGTCGATCAGAGCGCCGAACGGGATGCCGATGTGCTCCCACATCTTGGGTACATGCGGATCGACGTGAAACCGGGACGGCAGGCGATGTCGGATCAAAATGTAAAACTGGGCGAAGTGTAACATCTCACTGTATTTGCTTTACACCCATCGCGGGTCGTACGTATAATCACGTTCGTCCAGAGGCCACGTTGAAGATTTTGGCTTCAATCCCGACATAGGTGTAACGATTGAGAACTCAGAAGGTTTTATCCGTTTTACCAGCAGTACTCATGACTATCGCGGTGGCGCTAACGGCCGGCAGAGTAGCGTCTGCAGCGACGCCATTTTTGAAGGTTGGCCCGCAGGTGATCTCAGCGGTCCCGCCGAATTTTACCTGCCAGGTAGTCGGCCTCAGACCAGATGCGACTTGCTACGACCCATTTCAGATGCGGCATGCCTACAACATCGACACCCTCATCAACGCAGGCTTCGATGGCAGGGGCAAGACGATCGTGATCGTCGACGCGTTCCAGTCCCCGCACATTGTGGCGCAACTGAATCACTTCAATACCTTTTACGCTCTGCCCAGTTTGAATGGGCTTGGCGGACCCGCTAACCCCAGCCTTGGCACGTTCACCCAGGTCGCACCGGATGGCCTGACTCCGTTTGATCAAGAAAATACCGACCAGCAAGGGTGGGCGGAGGAGATTTCGCTCGACGTCGAGTGGGCGCACGCTATCGCTCCCGGTGCCAACATCGTGCTGGTCTTGTCAAAATCGGACGCCGATATCGACATTCTGAGCGCCACTAGGTTTGCGGTGGATCATCGTCTTGGCGACATTATTTCGCAGAGCTTCGGCGAGAATGAAAGTTGTGTGGATCCGGCCATCCTGGCGCAACAGCATCAGGTGTTTGCCGAAGCCACGATGAAGAACATCACTATATTCGCCTCCTCGGGCGACAATGGCGCGGCACAACCGAGTTGCGATGGCTCAGCCTTTGTCAAAGCGGTCTCGAACCCAGCCAGCGACCCGCTGGTGACTGCCGTGGGCGGTACCGAGTTGCACGCGGCTCGCTATTGCGTGACAATAACAGGCCTTGTCACGTGCAATCCGGCCGCCAACCCGGCACCCGGAACCTACGAGGGCGAAATTGCGTGGAATGAACCAGACTTCGGCTCCACGGGTGGCGGATTCAGTGTATTATTCGACAATCCGCCGTTCCAGGACGGAGCAATCGATGGCGGCAAGAAGCAGCGAGGGGTGCCTGACGTTTCGTACAGCGCCGCTGTGTTGCATGGTGTGCTGACGTGGCTCGACATCCCAGGGGTGACGCCCGGCTCCTTTTTCCTCTTCGGCGGCACCAGTGCCGGTTCGCCCCAGTGGGCGGCCATCGCCGCGATTGCCGACCAAAAAGCCGGCTATAGCCTGGGCTATCTCAATACGGCCCTATACCAGATTGGTCAATCCGGGGGGAAATCCCGAGTGTCTCTCTTCGACGTGACGAGCGGCAATAACTCGCTCATTGATAACTCGACCGGTGTGAACGTAACAGTGGTCCAGGGCTTCAATGCCGGTCCGGGATGGGATGCCACCACTGGCCTGGGTTCCCCACAGACCGATCAACTGGTCAGCTTCCTGATCGACATCGTCTCGCCGAACGATGGCCCGGACGCGATCAAAAACTCTGCGCCGCATAGCGATGACGGTAAGTCCGGACCCGGGTCCGGTCGCATGAAGCCGCACGTTCAGTAGAGCTCACGATTAACTACCGCACACTGTTGAGATTCGCCCGTTTGCAGTTACTCTCCTGGAAGTTTACGCTCCTGGAGAGTCGCGAGACCGGCGATCTTGACGGTGGGCGAGCGCAACCCGATATATCCCGACGAGTAGCCGGAGTTTACCGAGACCGCTAGCGCGTAAATCTCGTGGCCAGCTTCTGGCGGTGGCGGTCGAGCGCAAGTGCGATCAGCCGGTCGATGAGGGCGCCGAACGGGATGCCGCTGTGCTCCCACATCTTGGGGTACATGCTGATCGACGTGAAACCGGGGATGGTGTTGATCTCGTTGAGGTACAGCCGGCCGCTGGCGGCTTCCAGCAGAAAATCCACGCGGGCCATGCCCTCGCAATCCACGGCGCGGTAGCATTCCACGGCCAGTCGGCGCAGTTCTGCGGTGCGCTCCGGCGGCAGGTCGGCCGGCACCTTGGTCTGCGCGAGGTCCAGCAGGTACTTGTCTTCGTAATCATAAAACTCGCGGGAAGGCAGGATTTCGCAGGGCAGGGAAGCAATGGGCGCCTCGTTGCCCAGGACCGCGCATTCCAATTCGCGGCCTTGAATGCCGCGCTCCACGATGATCTTGCGGTCGAATTGCGCGGCCAACGCGAAGGCCGCCTCCAGTTCCTTTTCGTCGTGCGCTTTGGAGATGCCCACCGAGGAGCCGAGATTGGCGGGCTTGACGAACATGGGAAAGGGCAGGCCCTTGCAGGCGTCGACAATATTGGCACAGTCGCGCGTCACCGTCACGTATTCGACAATCGGCAACAGGCGTTCCGAAAAGACACGCTTCATCATCTCCTTGTCCATGGAGACGGCCGACGCCATCACGCCCGCGCCAATATAGGGCAAGGCGGCCAACTCCAGCAGGCCCTGCATGGTGCCATCCTCCCCAAAAGTGCCGTGAAGGACGGGAAAGACGACGTCGATTTCCGGCTGCGCGCCCGGTTCGGGGAGGATCGGGCGCGGCGACCATTTGCCGTCTCTGTCGATGAAGTATTCGATTATCCGGTACTTGGACGGGTCCATGCCGGCCATGATGGCCTTGGCGGAACGGACCGACACGTCGTGTTCACCGGTGCGGCCGCCATAGACTACGGCCACTCCCAGTTTCGTAGAATTCGTCGTCATAGAATTCGTTTTCCCAACCCGGACATGATCAGTTCGACGGCCAGATCGGCCGTGCGGTTCGCCTCGTCGATGACGGGGTTTACCTCGACCACTTCCATCGAGACCATGCGCCGGGAATCACATATCATTTCCATTGCCAAATGGGCTTCGCGGTAGGTGGCGCCGCCGCGGACGGGGGTGCCGACGCCGGGCGCGTCCTTGGGGTCGACGAAATCCATGTCGAGCGAGACATGGAACCCGGCGGTGTCATCGGAGGCAAGACGGATGGCTTCCTCCATGACGGCGCGCAGGCCGCGCTCATCGAGGTGGCGCATGGTGAAGGCGCGGATGCCGGATTCGCGAACCTGCGGTTTCTCCGTTTGGTCGACGTCGCGCAGGCCGACGATCACGGCGTTCCGGGGCGCGACCATGGGGCGGAAGCCCGCCAGCGCGGCCAGTTCAGCCGGGCCCATGCCCAGAATGCAGGCCAGCGGCATGCCGTGGATGTTGCCGCTGGGGCTGCTTTCGGGAGTGTTCATGTCGGCGTGGGCGTCCAACCAGATCAGGCCGACGCGCTGCCCCTGCGCCCGAAAGTGGCGGGCGACCCCCGACACCGTGCCCACGGCGACGGAGTGGTCGCCGCCCAGCACCAGCGGTAGATGGCCTCGGGAGAGGGCCTGAGCGACGCGCCCGGACAGGGCATCGCAGACGGCGGCGATTTGCGGAAGGTACTTCGCCTGCGCGTCGCCTTCGGGCGAGGCTTCGGCTTGCACTACCGGGATGTTGCCGAGGTCTTCGACCTCATAGCCAAGCGAAGCCACGCGTGAGTTGAGGTTGGCGACGCGCAAGGCGGAAGGCCCCATGTCAACACCGCGGCGGTCCTGGCCGAGGTCAAGCGGGGCGCCGATGATGGCGATGTGGGAGTGGGGCATGCCCTCCTCATTCTACCGGTTCACGGCAGCCCCGCACGGCACCTGCTCACTGCACCCGCTCATTGCAGTCGCACGTTGTCCAGTTCGAACGCGAACGGCCCCGTCTTGGGCCCGGCGGTCCAGACGATGCCCAGGGTGTCGCTGCCATCCAGGCCGCCGAAGCTGGCGAACGGCAGCGTGAACAGCTTCCACCCGGGTCCGGCCACGGAGGTCTGTGTGGCGGACGGTAGCCGAGCCGCGTGGCGAAGAGCATTAGTTGAGGTTATTTCGAACCCGCGGCCGTGTGCGCCTCAGGGGCGTCGCGGCTTTACCGAACATCGGCGGCACTTGTGCGGGCAATTCTGAACGATATTTGTGTTGCGGGTAACCAAGACCGAATCTTGATTACAGATGACCAGGGGGCGCGATTGTCGAGTCGTTGATTCTAGTGTGGACGCTGGAAGCGATGGCGCGGGTGCTCGAAGCGACTCTGCGAGGTCGGCGGAGATGACGTCGAATGAAGCCGAGGGCCATAAGCCGAGGATGGCGGCTGTTTCCTCCAATGAAGCGCTCAGGTGATGCGGAGGAACAGAGGGGTGAGTCTTGCGATCACCCCAAGTCGTTAATATCTAGTCGAGAAGCCTCGTCTCCCTGGTAAAATACTCCATGACCGCTGCGGTTGCTAACGCAACGACGGTGCCGGCGGACCTGACCGCGATTTTCTCGTTATCGGACGACAGTCCCAACCTGCTTACGTACCATTGTTGAGCCGAGAGAACCAGAGGCGGGACAACAAGGGCTAGTGCTACCACTCCTAAAACCTTGAACATTAAACCCCTATTAAACGTTTGTAAAGCGAGACAGTAGGACACAAGAAGCGATGCCCCTACCCAAACTACAACCTACTCCAGTTATAAGCATGGAGCCGTGCATTCGACGGCCATATCAGTATCACACGATAAGATCCTCCACTGTGGACGTGGATGGGTGATGACAGGCTCGAAGTAGTCCGCCGGATAGAGGTAATCTTCGCCCGAATCGTCGATCACCCGCCGGTAGCCATCTCGCAACGCCGCGCGGTCGGGCAGCAATTGATAGACCTTCCGAGGCTCAAGATCATCCGCACCCTGGTTGCGGACGCACAATACGAATCTCGCTCGGATCCTGTCATTCGCCAAAGTTGTCAATCAGTCATTCCAAGAACCGTTTAATTCTCGCACCTTTACGGCCGACGCCGTG
Organism: Candidatus Acidiferrales bacterium; assembly: GCA_035570275.1. Taxonomy (GTDB): domain Bacteria; phylum Acidobacteriota; class Terriglobia; order Bryobacterales; family Bryobacteraceae; genus DATMNI01. The sequence goes on from DATMNI010000021.1 coordinate 32,073, forward strand.
AGCCTCATACCAGTGCCCTTCGGCCGTCCGCACCCAAACCGTTAGCGAGTCGTACATTCGCGGTACCTTTCCTCTTACGCCAGTTGCGGCCAGCGGCTGAACGCGGCCTAATAGGTTGTTGAAGTTCGGCGGAGAATCGCGCTGATCTGCACTATTCGGCTCGCCCGGTCAACCCGGAAGAAGACGCGAAAACTGCCGACTCGACGCCGGTAGCCGTTTTCACCCCCTTCGAGCTTCACGATGTCACCATGGAACGGATTGGCGGCCATGGCACGTATCCCGGTCGTGATCTTGTCCAGATCTCTAGCGGGAATTCCTTTGAGTTGTTTTTGCGCCGCCTTTGCGACGACGATTGTCCAGGTCATGGAGAAGATCGTCCAGGGTGACAAACTCGCCGCGGGCAATCTCGGCCTCGCCCTTGCGGATGGCAGCGGCTTCGGCCTTAGTGGGCTTGTAGGCCGGCTCTGTCGCCGTGATCGTGATAGTCCGGGAAGACGCCTTGAACTCCAACCGGTCCCCAGCCTTGATGCCGGCCTGCCGCCGGATGCTGCGCGGCACCATGACTTCCGCTTTGTCCTTGACGATGGTCGTCATACTCTAAGATTAGCTGAATCGTGGAAGTTGTGCTCAGAGCCGAGTTCTGGCAGGTCCTGGCGGGACGGCCAGGAGAAGAACTCGGACGTCGCTGCCGCCTGTTTGCGATGGTGTCGAACCGGCGTCGTGCGCGTGACTGCACCAGAATTCGCCGCCAGAGCCTCGGGCCTCACTCCGAGTTTTCTGCAGGGTAAGTCCCTCGACGAGGATAGGGTGAGGAATCTGCTGACCCGCGCCGACGGTATTGTTGCGCATAACGCTAGCTTCGATCGCAGGATGCTGACGTCCTTGTATCCTTGGGTCGACAGCCTCAACTGGAAGTGCTCGCTGAACGGGGTCAATTGGACAGAGGTCGGGTTGCCCGAAAGAAATCTTCAAGCTCTGATGGCCGAGTATCGCATCAATACTGAAGAGGCTCATCGCGCGTACCAAGACGCACTCGGAATGCTCCAACTTCTGTCTCGCCGTCACGCCGGCAAGACCCTTCTCGCGCACTTGATGGGATGGTAGTTCGGCAGTTTCAAAAGCCACCGCTCACAGCGCGGAGTCAGGCTGGAAACTAGAACTCCGCATTCCCCGGCGTTCTGGGGAACGGGATTACATCCCGAATATTCTTCATGCCGGTCAAATACATCATCATGCGCTCGAAGCCCATGCCGAAGCCGGCGTGCTTCACGCCTCCAAACCGCCGCAGATCCAGGTACCACCAGTAGTTTTCCTCGCGCATGCCGTGGGCGGCCATGGCGCGGATCTTTTCCAGCAGCACGTCGTGGCGCTCCTCGCGCTGGCTGCCGCCGATGATCTCGCCGATGCGCGGCACCAGCACGTCCATGGCGGCGACGGTCTGGCCGTCGTCATTGCCGCGCATGTAAAACGCCTTGATCTCGCGCGGATAGCCGGTCACGATCACGGGCTTCTTGATCAACTCCTCGGTGAGGTAGCGCTCGTGCTCGCTCTGCATATCGACGCCCCAGTGGACCGGGAATTCCCAGGTGCGGCCCGATTTCTCCAGCAGCGCGATGGCTTCGGTGTAGGTGATGCGCTCAAAGCTGGCATTCAGCAGAGCGTCCAGCGTCTGGCGCAATTCCGGGTCGTACCACTTGGCCAGGAAGTCCAGGTCCGCACCGCAGGCGGCGATGACCTGCTCCACCTGGCTCTTCAGGAACGCCTCGGCCAGGTCCTGGTTGTCCTGCAGGTCGCAGAAGGCCATCTCGGGCTCGATCATGTAGAACTCGGCCAGGTGACGCGGCGTGTTGGAGTTCTCGGCGCGGAAGGTGGGGCCGAACGTGTAGACGTTGGCGAAGGCGTGGGCGAAGATCTCGGCTTCCAGTTGGCCGCTGACGGTGAGGAAAGCGCGGCGCTTGAAAAAGTCGTGCTCGAAATCCGCCGGCTTGCCGCTCTTGCCCAGGCCGTCGAGATCGAGCGTCGTCACCTGGAACATGGAACCGGCGCCTTCGGCATCCGAGGTGGAGATCACCGGAGTATGCACGTAGAGAAAGCCGCGGTCCTGAAAAAACTTGTGGATGGCGCAGACCAGGGCGTTGCGGACACGGAAGACCGCGCCGAACGTGTTGGAGCGCGCGCGCAAGTGGCCGATCTCGCGCAGGGTTTCGAGCGTGTGCTTCTTCTTCTGCAGCGGATATTCGGCGGGATTGGCGGCGCCGTGGACCGTCAACGAGCGGGCCTTCAATTCCACCGCCTGTCCCTTGCCCGGGGACGCGACCAGTTCGCCCTCCACGCTCAGGCAAGCGCCGGTCGAGATGCTGGCGACTACATCGTCCGGGACCACGCCGGCATCCAGCACTACCTGCAGATCCACCGGCGACGAACCGTCGTTGAGCTGGATGAAGTGGACATTCTTGCCGTCGCGCCGGGTCTTGACCCAACCCTGCGCCAGCACCGTCTCACCGGGGGAGCGCTTCAACAAGCTGCGAATGTAACTGTCGGGTTGAATCATAGGGCTGGTTGAATCATTGGGCCGGCCGAATCATCGGGGTTCCGATTGCTGCCGTTCCAAGCCCGCGAATGCCTGTTCCACGGCTTCGAACGGATGGGCGATATCGGGCTTCTCCTTCAATTCCAGGAGAAGCGGGTAGTTGGCCTCGCGGCTGCGCAGAAGCTGCATGGCCTCCTGCCAATTCACGGTGCCGCCTTCGGAGACGAACGGGATCAGGTGGCTGTCGGCCTTACCGTCGTTATCGTGGACGTGGGTGGAGCGAATCTTGTCCTTCAACAGGTTGAAAGCCGCCGCCACGCCTTCGCCCATGTGGGCATGGCCGGTATCGAAGGCGTAGTTCAGTCCGATGTGCGTGAGCTCTTCGAACAGCAGCAGGCGCTCGGCGCTGGAAAGCTGGTTGGGGATGTTTTCCAGCAGAATCTGCACGCCGCGCTGGCTGGCGAAGAGCTTCAGCTCTTCCAGCGCGGCGAACGCGGCGTCGACTTTGCGCATGTCGAATTCCTCGCCGCCGACGCCTATGTGCTGGATGAGGTAACGGAACGGAATCACTTCGGCGATCTCCAGCGCGCGCTTGATTTCGTCCACCATTTCCAGACGGCGCCCCTTCACCAACTCGGTGATGGTGATCACCGCGTGCGGGCCGGAGCGGCCCCAGATTTCGTCGTTGTACATGGGGGAGTGCAGCGAGTGGAGCTTGATTTCCGAATCGCGAAACCAGTGGCCCATTTCGGCAATTTGCGCCTTGTCGCGATAGTCCAGGTGCTGGCGCGCGCAGAAGATTTCCACGGCGAGGATCCCGGCCTGCTGGATCTTGCTGAGCAGCGCCACAGTCAGGCGATGATTGACGAAAAAGTGGGTGGACAATGCGTGGTTCATCGTAAGGTTAGTGTCCTTCGGCGGTGCCTTCGGTGCGGGGATCGGGCGCGCCCTCCAGCCAGCCGTTGCTGAACCGGATGGCAGCGGCATCGCCCTGCGAGATGACGCGCCCATCCGGGCCCGCGCGCTTCACGGTGTAGCCGCGCTTTTCGAGAAGCGCCACCGTGTCCGGCGAGTAGCCGGGTTCCACGCTCAGTACGTCGGGCATCCACTGGTGGTGGAAGCGCGGCCAGTTCACCGCGTCCTGCACGTTCATGTTGAAATCGAGCACGTTGACGATCACTTCCAGCACCGTATTGATGATAGTCGGGCCGCCCGGGGAACCCAGCGCCAGAACCGGCTGGCCGTCCTTCAGCACGATGGTCGGAGTCATGGAAGACAGCGGCGTCTTGCCGGGCTGGATGGCGTTGGCTTCGCCCTGCACCAGTCCGTACATGTTGGCTTCGCCGGGCTTGGGCGCGAAATCGTCCATCTCGTTGTTCAGCAGAAATCCGAGGCCGGTCGCCGTCACCTTACTGCCAAAGCCGCCATTGAGCGTGTAAGTGACGGCGGCGATGTTACCTTCGGAATCGGCAATCGTGTAGTGGGTGGTTTCCACCGATTCGTGACCGTCAAAAACCGCGGCTTTGATCTGGCTGCTGGGGGTGGCGCGCTCGGGATCGATGGATGCCCGCTGTTTGGCGATGTATTTGGGGTCGAGCAGCGAGGTAAGCGGGACCTTGACGAAATCGGAATCTCCCAGGTGCTCGGACCGGTCGGCGAAGTAGCGCCGCATGGCTTCGGTCATGTAGTGGACCACGGTAGCCGAGCCGGCGCCGGCCTTTTCGTAGCCGGTGCCCTCCAACATCCCCAGCATCTGGAGAATGCCCACACCGCCGGAGCTGGGCGGCGGCGCGGTGACGATGGAATAACCGTGGTACGCGCCGTTGAGCGGCTTGCGCTCCTTCACGGTGTAGCCCTTGAGGTCGGCTTCGGTGATGAGGCCGCCGTGGGCAGCCATGTCTTTGGCCAGCAGGCGGGCGGTCTCGCCTTCGTAGAAATCTTTGGCGCCGAGCTTTTCAATGCGCTCCAGCGTGCGCGCCAGGTCGGGCTGGACGAAGGTGTCGCCGGCTTCCCAGAACTTGCCGTCTTTCTGGAAGATTCGGGCGGATTCCGGAAACCGGCTAAGCCCCTTGGTGTTGCGCAGCGATTGCGCCAGCGCGTAGGAGACCGGGAAGCCTTTGGCGGCCAGTTCCACGGCCGGGTGCACCAGTTCGGCCCACGCTTTCCTGCCGTATTTTTTCGAAGCGTACTCAAGGCCGCGCACGGTGCCGGGAATGCCGGAGGCGCGGTAGCCTACCGTGCTGTCTTCGGTGACCTTGCCTGCGGCATCCAGATACATGTTGCGTGATGCAGCCTGCGGGGCGCGTTCGCGAAAGTCGATGAAGGTGGTGCGTCCATCGGCCAGGCGCAGCAGCATGAATCCGCCGCCGCCGATATTACCGGCGTAGGGGTGGGTGACCGCCAGGGCGAGCCCTACCACCACCGCGGCATCCACGGCGTTGCCGCCGGATTCCAAGACCTTCAGCCCGGCCTGGGTGGCGTGACGTTCCCGCGAGACCACCATGCCGTGGCGCGCGCGCACCGGCTGCGCGGCCCATGCCGGAATGGCGGCCGCGATCAGGAGAACAGCTTGGATGCGGCGCATCACTCGATTCTACTATGCGGGCTTGGTCAGTACGGCGGCGGCGATGGGGATTAATCCGTGCACGTGCGCACATCAAGCTTATCGATCGTGGCGTAGCCGGCGGTGTTGTTCGTGATGAGGGGAACCTGATAGTGGAATGCGCCGGCGGCGATCCAGGCATCGGCCGTCTGAATGGGGCGGCCCTTCCGGCGGGCTTCCCATGTGACCTCCGCCCATTTGGCACACAGTTCACGGCTGGCAGGGAGAACCGTGTACTTCGTCAGGTACTGCGTCAGTTCCGCTCTACGAATGTGGCCCCAATTACGCTCAAGCTGCCACCGCTCCAGCTCTGCCAGGGTCATGAAGGAGATGCCCAGAAGACGACCGCTGATGTGGCTCGGTACCGCTGCGCACGGGAATCGCCTTTGAACAGTATCGACACGACGTCCGTGTCGCACTGGGCGACCAGATCGCCGCATTCATCGCCGGAGTGGTGGGTTTGAGCCTTCGCGGCGCCATTCGCGCAGCATCGAGGAGAACTCCTCGGCCGATTCATCTTCGGACGAAGGATGCCCAAGCAGGGAATCGAAATCCGTTACAGGGCGCGCTCCTTGGCTGGCGGCAAGTTCCTCAAATGACGCTGCTGGCCGAAAGCCAGCAATGGCATCCAGACCAATATCAGTTAGGCGGCGCACAGCGGAGTCTCTCCTCATTATCAAGTCTACAGTGTGGGGCGGCTTGAGCTTGCCCCCTTGCCGCGAAGCGGGCTTCGGTCAACTCTTTCGCAGGATTGCCACGTACTCCGGCCCTCGCGATTCCACAATCGCACTGACCGTCCAGCCGGTTTTCACCACGATGCTACGGACCTCGGCGGCGGACGCAAACAGGTAATCGAACCAGTCTCCCCGAAACTGGCGGTATCGGATGCGCAGGCGGAGTTGCCCACCCATGCGTCCGCGCTCTCGGCTTCGTTGTTGATAAGCCAGGTGAACGGGGTCGTTGGTTCTGTAGGGATCCGCTGCCGCCGCGACGATGGTTGCGTCGGGCGACGTGATTCGGTGCATCACTCGCAGCAAGCGGCGCGCCCGCGTCATGCCGCCGAAAAGTCCGAAATTGTCTCCATAGAGCACGATGCTGTCAAACGGTCCTCTCAGGGTTTGGATGTCCCGTATCGAGAGCACCCGGGCAGCCTTCACACCGCAAAGCCTGGCTACTTTGACCGCCAAAGGTGAGTTGTCTATGGCCAGCACCTTGTGCCCTTTCCGCTGCAAGAACATCGCCACCCTTCCGGCACCGCAACCGATATCCAGGACACTGCCATGGGCATACTGGATCGCTTCCCGTTCGTGTGCCGGCCAGTTGTCGAACGTTTGAAAATACGGCACTGCGCTACCGATATCGATGAGCCCGTCCTCTCGCTCGACGATTTCATAGTTCGAATTTCCCTGATGGCAATTCCAGATTTCCTGGCCGTATGCATCGCGCTCCGGTCTCACCAGCGATGGTGCCATCGTTCCGCCCTCACTTCGGTTATTCTTGCACGGCGCCAGCGAGCGCTACCGATGGTGGGCCGCACTTGTAAACAGCGTTAAAGTATCTGCATGCTCCGCTCCACCGCCCTCTTCCTCGCCAGCGCGCTCGCCGTTTCCGCCGCCCAGCTTGACGTCTGGTCCGCCAGGCCGGAGATCCGGACAGTCGAGCCCGGCTCCGCTCTAAAGCTCGGCGGGCAACGCGACGGAGATCTGTATCGGCCCCGCCTCACCAACACCGGCAAGACGCCCGTGCATGTCAAGGAAGTCGCGCTCTTTCGCATCGCTCACAACCTGCCTGACGCCACGGCGTTCTATGGCGAGAGCTTCCAGATGCTCTCCCAAACCGCCGGCACGCTGGGCCAACCTATCGACCTCGCTTACGATGAACTCAAGCATTACAAGATCCCGCAGCCCGCCGATGCCAAGGCCGTCACCGGGATGATCACGCTCACGCTGCCGGAGGGCGGCCTCACCATGCTGCTCGGCTTCACAAGCTGCCAGCGCTTCAGCGGGCGCTTCTATCTGGGGCCGAAGTCCATTGAGGTGGTGCTGGATACCGAAGGGCTCGCGCTCGGCCCAGGCGAGTGGTGGGACCTCGAAGAGTTCTTGTACACGACGGGCCCGAACCGTGCCGCGCTGCTGGCGAAACTGGCGGATCGCATTGACCGGAATCACCCTCCGCTGCAGTTCAAAACGCCACCCGCCGGCTGGTGTTCCTGGTATTGTTTCGGCGCGCGCGTCACCGCCAGGAACGTGATGGACAACTTGGGCGCGATTGCACACGACGCGCCGCAGCTCAAGTATGTGCAGCTTGACGACGGGTACCAGCCGGCCATGGGCGACTGGCTGGAAACCGGCAACGCCTTCGGCGGCGACGTGCAAGGCGTGTTGCAAGCCATCCGAAAGCAGGGTTTCGAACCGGCCATCTGGGTGGCGCCATTCATCGCCGAAGCTGGCTCGCATGTCTTCCGGCAGCACCCCGGCTGGTTCATGAAAGGCCCGGACGGCAAGCCGCTGCCGGCCGATAAGGTCACCTTCCAGGGCTGGCGCCGCGGGCCGTGGTACGCGCTGGATGGCACCAATCCCGAAGTGCGGAAACACCTGGAATCCCTGTTCCGCACGATGCGCCAGCAGTGGGGCGTGACCTACTTTAAGCTCGACGCCAACTTCTGGGGCGCCATGCACGGCGGCATCCTTCACGACCCCAAGGCCACCCGCATCGAAGCTTATCGCCGTGGCATGGAGGCCGTGCTGCGGGGCGCCGGCGACGGTTTCATTCTGGGATGCAATCACCCCATCTGGGCGTCGTTCGGCTTGATCCACGGCTCGCGCAGTTCGGGCGATATCAAGCGGACCTGGGACACTTTCCAGAAAGTGGCGCGCCAGAACTTGAACCGCAACTGGCAAAATGGACGGCTTTGGTGGAACGATCCCGACGCCGTCACGCTGAGCGGCGACATGCCCGAAACCGAATACCGGTTTCATGCCACGGCCGTGATGGCTTCCGGCGGGCTGGTGCTTTCCGGCGACGATCTCAACACGCTGCCGCCCGCCCGCTTGGAGATGCTGAAGAAGCTTTTGCCACCCACGGGCGTGGCCGCCGAGTTTGAAGACCAGCGCTTGCAGGTCGGCATGGTGCGCATGAAGGACCGGGCGCTGGTGTGCCTGTTCAACTGGTCGGACGGGCCTGACAAGCTATCGTTCAAGCTGCCCCGCGCGGGGGATGTGACGGACTTGTGGAGCGGGCACGACTACGGCCGGCAGCAGGGTGCCATGGAAGTGGCTTTGCGGCCGCATGAGGGTACGGTGCTGGTGGTGCGCTAGTGAGCACGGGTGACCGCTGCCGCCTACGGTTCGATGCGGAAATCGCCTGCCTGCGCCACTCTCCGCGGTTGGTCTGGAGCCAATTTGTCGGCCACAGTCACGTAGAGGACGTAATCGCCGGGCTCCATGGAGGAAGATAGCGTAATTTTGCCGGCGACGGCGAGGCGCTTTGGGTCCTCACCAGTGGGGACGGCCAGCAGCAGGGGTTGGGCCTCGAAAACCGCCCGGCCGTTGCGGAACAGGCGGGTCTGCGCTTCGAGAGCGGGCTTTTTGTCCGGGCCCGCCAGCGCGTTCAGCACGGCGTAACGGTAGACGATGCTCTGGCCAGGTTTGAAAATCCGGATCGCGGGATTTTCATTGGTCACGTCCAGTTGGATTCCTGGCGGCCGCGCGATCGGGTTAGTCGATTTTTCTCCCATCAGCAAGATACTCGAAAGCGAAAACTGCTTGCCGTCGGCGTCGGGAACTTCCAGAAACTGGCTGGCGAAACCGACCTTACCGGTGATCCCGTCACCCACGATGGCGCGGATTTGAAACGGGCCGGGCAGCGGCAGGGGCACGCTCAGCGCAAATACCAGCCCGTGGGTCAGCGCCCGGCGATAGTCGCCATCGGACATGTCCATGGAGAAACCGCGGCTGTTTTCCTGCACGATTTGCCCATCTTCGGAGCACACCAGGATCAGCACGTCCAGACCGTACCGGTGAACCCCGTTCAGGTAGTGTATGAAGCCAAGGTCGCGCGCGTCGATGTAAGACAAGGCTGCAACCTGGTAAGACAGGGCTGCACCCGGGGAGCCCGGCTCCGCGGAATTAACAAAAATGCCGGTCAGCCGGACGCGAATGCCGGGTGAGGAGAAGGGGTCCGCCACGGCCTGGAGCATTTGCTGGCGGGGTGCCATTTGGATGGTATCCATCCGGATGGTTTCACTCGTGTTTCCGGGGATCACAATTCGGCCGGTCCGGGATCGCACCAGCAGGCCCTGGCGCTTGACTCGCACCGTTATCGTTCCGGCAAGGGGAGTGAGAGACGCTTTGGGGTGGTAGTCGATCAGGTAGTAGCCGTCCTGTTCCCGGAGCACGCGATCCAGGGCGCCGGTCAGCCCCGTGTCTGGCGCGATCACCGCGCCGCCGGTCTGCTCGGCCAGGACGGCGAACGAAACCGCGACCATCGAGCGGGCGGCCGCATTTGTGTCTGTGTCCGGGTCGATGTCCGGGTCCAAACCGTAGAGCACGGCGGCTGCCTGGTTGGCCGAATCGACCAGGCGGGCTGCCGATTCCAGGGCGTTGCGGAACATCGCCAGGTTGCTGGATAACACCACTACAGCCTTCCGCCCCGGCAGTTGGCGCAGACCCTCCACCGCGAAGCGTATCGCCGCCCGCGATCCCGCGCTGAACGCAATCAGGCTTCCCGCAACCACGTTGCCGGCGATGCGGGCGGGATGGCATTTCACCTGATCGATGGCCGCGTGCAGCAAGTCTTTGGCGCCGGTGAAGGTTTGCACGGCGCCGCTTCCCACGCCCGTGCGGACGATGGCTGCCCGGTCCCCGGGCCGCATTTGTTCATCGACGAACTTGCCCAGCGCGGCGCGTACGGAGTTGATGGCATCGAGCGAGAGCCCGAGATCGTCCACCACCAGCAGAACCGTGCGTGGGTTCCGCACGTAGGCGGCGGATAGGATCTGGAGCGGCTCCTGCTTGCCGACTTCGAAGTTGCGCCAGACTTCGAAATCGGCGGCGGTGAGATCGGCAACCGGAAGGCCTTGCGCGCCCGTGACGAGCGCATCTACCTGAACGACTTCCGGGACGGTTGGGAAGATTTGGCCACACGCCAGCGGCACCCAAAGAGCGGCCAGCAGGAGGGTGCGGAGCATTCCAGCGAGGCTCCGGCGCAGACCGCACCGCTTCACCGCAGAGCCGCGAAGACGCGGAGAGAAGCACGGAGGAACACCAAAACTGGTATGGATTTCTGCATTGGTTGTAGCTTGCCGGAAATCGCCAGGTTCGCCCCCAGGTTCGCCAATAGGTTCGCCCGCGGAGGAAGCAGAGACATTGTGGGCTGTCGCCCTGCGCCATTGCGTCCGATTACAAGCCTTTCTGAACAGCATAGAATTCGCAAGTGTCAGCCTGCGAGTGTCTCCCCTTCCTCAACGCGCCAATCGCGGAGATACGGTGGCGGTCCGAACGGCGCGGAAGGCAAACTGTCGAGGTTTATCCCGATCCAATACAGCAACGTCCCATCGCTTGCTCGGAGAGTTCGAGGCGGCTGAGGAACCAGCGGTATTCTCCTCGAGAGTTTCGTATTCGGAAGGCCGCTTGGCCGGCAGCCCCAGTTCTGTTACACGTTGCCCCGACTCTAAGCGTTTCTCATTCGCGAACGTGAGGGTGCCGGACGGCACCGCGTACCACGGGTATGCCGGAACCGTATTTAGAGTCGTTCGCAACGGTGACGCAAACGATGGTTGTTGCCCAGAAGCGCGGTCTATCTTCGATCCGTCGGCCCGGTCTGAGTCATATTGCGGAGGCGTAGCCATGCGTGAACCACCTAGCAAACCATTAGACCGCATTTCTGTTGCCCGAATCGCGCCCGATTCGCTAATTTCAAGGGCGTTGTTCTGCAGATCAATGACGTGATCGAGGACCCGAATAGTGGTGACTCGAATCAATTCGGTCCAGATCGTTGGCCCGCGCATTGGTCGATCCAATCCTCGGAGTCGGTCCCGCTGAATTGAGCCACCGATTTACTGATCTGGAGCGAGACTGAACCTCGGTAGACGGATCGCCCTGCACCGCTCAGCACCCCATATCTGCCATATCACAATTGAGCCAGCCATGATATACTAACGAACCGAAGGGCCCCCCTCGGCCGCCGAAGCGAGGAGTGTGCCCGGCCACGTGCGGCTGGAGTAGAGGAACGATGAGAATGCGACTTCCGGTGGTCTGTGTTGCGGCAATGCTGCCGATCGTCGCAGTGATCTACGGGCAGACAGCCGGCGCCCCGGCGGCGATACCATCGGCCGCGGCGGAGCGGGCGCTTCTCGATCAATACTGTGTCGTCTGTCACAACCAAAAGGCCAAGGCGGCGGGCCTGGAGCCGGCACGGCGGATGACGCTGGACAACCTCGACGCCGCCCATGTCGAAAAAGAAGCGGAGGTCTGGGAACGCGTAGTGCGCAAGCTGCGTGCCGGCATGATGCCTCCTTCGGGTTTGCCCAGGCCCGACGCGGCGAAGTACGAGGCCGTTATCGCATGGCTTGAAACCGAGCTTGACCGGCGCGCGGTGGCCCATCTGCCCGCGCCTGGCTTGCACCGCCTCAACCGTACAGAATACGGCAACGCGATTCGCGACCTGCTCGCGCTTGAAGTGGATCCTGCGAAGTTCCTGCCCGTGGACGATTCCACCCGCGGGTTCGACAACATCGCCGGCGCCTTGTCTCTCTCCCCGGCCTTGCTCGAAGGGTACGCCACCGCCGCCGCGAAAATCAGCCGTCTGGCGGTCGGCGATGTGACGGAGCCCTCGCTCTCCACGTATCGCGTGCCCTCGGATACGTCGCAGGACTATTACATCGAAGGTCTGCCGTTCGGGACGCGCGGGGGCCTGGTGGCGCGGCATGAATTCCCCGCCGATGGCGATTACATTTTCAAGGTCTTCCCCATCAACAAGGGACTCATGGACAATAACCAGTCCTTCGGCGAAATCACCGGCGAAAAACTGGAGCTTCTGGTGGATGGCGCCCAAGTCCACGTGTATGACTGGGACAAGGACCTGGCGCGCGGCAGCGCCGTGCATGGCGGCACCGCCGACGTCCACTTTCCGGTGAAGGCCGGCTTGCACACCGTCGGCATCACGTTTCTGGCTACCCAACTGGCGCCGGGAAACGACCTGAACCAGCACTTCCTGCGCAGCACCATCGAAACCGGCGGTCTGCCCGGCTTCAAGTTTTATCCTCACGTAGGCAAGCTGGAGATTCTCGGACCGCTGCAGCCCACCGGCGCCCTCCTGGGTGTGATGCGAACGGATTCACCCAGCCGCCATATGATATTCCAGTGCCATCCCGCCGGCGGGGCCGATCTGTCCAGGCATGAGGCAGATTGCGCGAAGGAAATCGTCACCACGCTGGCGCGACGCGCATTCCGCCGGCCCGTGACCAACGATGACACCGAGATGCTGATGGGATTCTACCAGCAGGGGCGCGTCGCCGGGAATGGCGCCGAAAATGACGGCGCGAATCACGGCGGCAATTTCGATACGGGCATCGAAAGGGCGTTGCAGCGCATCCTGGCCGACCCGGAATTTGTTTTCCGCAAGGAAGCTGAGCCGGCCAATCTGGCGGCCGGCAAAACCTGGCGCATCAGCGACCTGGAATTGGCTTCCCGGATGTCGTTCTTTCTGTGGAGCAGCATTCCCGACGACGAGTTGATCGGCCTGGCCAGCCGCAACAAACTGCATGACCCTGCCGAGTTGGAGCGCGAGGTCAAACGGATGCTGGCGGACCCGCGGTCGGATTCGCTGGTGACGAATTTTACCGGGCAGTGGCTTAACCTGCGGGCCTTGCAGCTATGGGCTCCGACTCCATTGCTGTATCCCGATTTCGACGACAATCTGCGTCTGGCGATGCGCAAGGAAACCGAGCTGTTTTTCGGCAGCATTGTGCATGAAGACCGCAGTACGCTCGATCTTTTGAATGCCGACTACACGTTTGTGAACGAGCGGCTGGCCAAGCACTATGGCATCCCGCAGGTTTATGGCAGCAACTTCCGGCGCGTGCCGCTGCCGCCGGAATTGCCGTTGGAATTGGATGCCCGCCGCGGATTGTTGGGCCAGGCCAGTCTGCTGACGATCTCGTCGCAGCCCCAGCGGACATCGCCAGTTGGGCGCGGCAAGACGATCATGCAGATCTTCCTGGGCGTCAGCCCTCCCGACCCGCCACCCGGTGTAGAGAAGGATTTGAAAGCAACCGCGAACGTGCATGGGGCGGGCCAGCCATCGATGCGCCAGCAGATGGAGATGCACCGCAAGAACGAGCCGTGCGCCAGTTGTCACAAGATCATGGACCCGATTGGCTTCTCGATGGAGAACTTCGACGCGGTCGGGCACTGGCGTACCATGGACGGCGAGAGCCTGGTGGATACCAAGGGAGTGCTGGTGGATGGCTCCCGGCTGGATGGGGTGAAGGATATGCGGGAGGCGCTGCTGCGCTATGCGCCGCAGTTTGTCCGGGTGATCACTGAGAAGCTGCTGATTTACGGACTCGGCCGCGGCACTGAATATTACGATATGCCGCTGGTGCGCTCGATTGTCCATGGAGCCGAACGCAACAATTACAGGTTTTCCTCGTTGGTGCTGGGAGTGATCAAAAGCGACGCATTCCAGATGAATCAGAAGTAGCCGGCGGGCCAAAGGCCGGTAGAGGCGGCAAGGAGAAGCGAATCATGTTCATAACCAGGAAGCACATATCCCGGCGCACGGTGCTGCGGGGGGCCGGGGCGGCTTTGGCGCTGCCTCTGCTGGATTCAATGATACCCGCGCAAACGCCCTTGGCCAAAACGGCGGCGAACCCGAAGACGCGCTTCACGGGTATCTTCGTTCCGCACGGAGCGGCGCCCGGCTGGTGGGTGCCCGAGGCCGGCGGGCCTGGCGAGCCGAAAGCCCAACCGGGCAGCAAGCGCTTCGAATATCCCATGATTTTGAAGCCGCTGGAACCGTTCCGGGAGCAAACCGTGGTGCTCAGCGGATTGTGGTCCAAGTCGGCCGAACCTCCTCCGGGCCAGAGCGGCGCGGACCACTGGGTGGCGGCGGCCTTTCTGTGCGGCGACAAGCCCAAAAAGACTACCGGCTCGGACATCTTCGACGGCACCACCATCGACCAGACGATCGCGCAAAAGATCGGTCAGGATTCGCTGCTGCCCTCGCTGCAACTGGCGTTGGAGGACCCCGGCGCCAACTCAAGCAACTGCGGCGAAGGCTATAGCTGCACCTACTCCAACACTATTTCGTGGGCCACGCCCACCCAGCCTCTGCCCATGGAACTGGACCCGCAGGTGGCCTTCGAACGTCTGTTCGGCGCCGGCGGAACCGCCGCCGAGCGGGCCGCGCGCCGCGAGCAAAATCGCAGCATTCTGGATTCGGTGACGCACAGCCTGGAGCGCTTCAAGAAGGGCCTGGGCGCCGGCGACCGCTCGCGGCTCGATGAGTATGAGACGGACATACGCGAACTGGAGCGGCGCCTGGATATCGCCAAGAAAGCGGTGGGGGCGGTTTCGACGGAGGGCGTGGTGATTCCGGCCGGCGTGCCGGAATCGTTTGACGAGCATGTGAAGCTGCATTTCGATCTGCAGACGCTGGCCTTCCAGGCGGACATCACGCGGGTTGCCACGCTGCTGTATGCGCGCGACCTGACGGCCCGCTCTTACCCCGAAAGCGGCGTCAATGGCGGCTTCCACGGCTTATCGCATCACGCGGAGAATCCCGACACCATCGCGCGTTACGCCAAAGTGAATCAATATCACGTCAAGTGCCTGGCTTACTTCGTCGACAAGCTACGCAAGACTCCCGACGGCGACGGCACTCTGCTGGACCATTCGCTGATCCTCTATGGCAGCAACATGGGCGATTCCAATCAGCATTTGCACTACGATGTGCCCCACCTGTTGATCGGTGGGGCCTCCGGACAGATCAAGGGCGACCGTCACCTGGCATACGCTTCGAAGACGGTTACCTCCAGCAATCTTCTGTTGAGCATTCTGGACCTGTATGGCATCCACCAGGACAGCATTGGCGACAGCACCGGCAGGCTGACCGGTCTGGTGTAAGTCTGCATTCAGAGCCGCGGCTAAGTCTGCATTCAGAGCCGCGACCGTGAGGGAGCGGTTTGGCGAGGGAGTTGGAAGATGCATCTTCGATTAGTGCTGATTGCTTGCGCGGCGGCATTGGGTCTATACCTGGCCACTTCCGGCGCGGCAACTGGTCCGTTGGCCAGTCCGGTGGCAGACGCCGCCAGGAAGGGCGACCTGCCGGCCGTGCGATCCCTGCTCACTCAGAAGGCCGACGTGAATGCCCCGCAGGCCGATGGAGCCACGGCGATGCAATGGGCCGCGTACCGGAACGACCTGGCGATGGCCGACCTGCTGATCGCCGCCGGCGCCAACGTCAAGACCCCCAACCGGGAAGGCGCCACGCCGCTCTACCTTGCTGGAATTTACGGGAGCCCGGCCATGATCGAAAAACTGCTCAAGGCCGGGGCGGACGCCAATGAGCGCGGCCCGCAGGGAGAGACTCCCCTCATGCTGGCTTCGCGCACTGGAAACGTGGACGCCATCCAAGTACTGCTCGATCGCCGGGCCGACGTCAACGCCAAGGAAAAACTGCGCGGCACCACTGCCCTAATGTGGGCCGTGGATCAGGGACATAGCGAGGCGGTCAAGCTGTTGATCAGTCACGGAGCGGATGTTAGCGCCGCCACCAACCCCGACTCGCGGAATGCCCGCAACAACCTGGCCGACACCGTGGCGCAACGGCTCAACTCCAGTTTCGGCGCGATCGGTCAGGCCCGGGCCCGCGGCGGCGCGCCGGCTACGGATGCGACCGGCCCAGGACGTGGGGCGCGCGGTGGGCGGGCAGCCGGCGCCGGTGATGCCGCCCCGGCTGGCGAAGGCGGCCCGCCCGCTTTCATGTTCCGCCCGGCGCCCAAGGATGGCGGCGGCTTGACACCGCTGGTTCTTGCCGCCCGGCAAGACTGCCTGGCGTGCGCGCGGACTTTGCTGGAAGCGGGAGCCGACGTGAATCAGCGGACGCTCTACGGCTGGACCCCGCTTCTGACCGCCACGCAGAACCGGCATTACAAGCTGGCTGCGGACCTGATGGACCACGGCGCCAAGCCCAATATCGCCAACAACGGCGGCTGGACGCCTCTGTACCTGGCAACCGACAATCGAAACATCGAGTCCGGGGACTATCCGGTGCGGACGCCGGACATGGACCACCTGGACTTCATCAAACTGCTTCTGGATAAGGGTGCGAACCCGAACGCACGGATTTGCGGATCGGCATCTACACCCGCGAAATGCACCGGGGACAGCACCGAGACGCGGACCAACTTCACCATGCAGTGGCTGTACGAGGACGGCTCGACGCCCTTCCTGCGGGCCGCCCAGTCGGGCGATGTCACCTTGATGAAGCTGCTGCTGGCGCGCGGCGCGGACCCCAGGATCTTCACCGCCCACAACGTCACGCCGCTTTCCGTGGCGTCGGGAATCGGCTGGACCGAGGGCGTGACGTTCGAATGGTCGGAAGCCGAGACCCTGGAAGCCGTGAAAATGTGTCTCGATCTGGGCATCGACCCGAACATGGCCGATGAGGACGGGCGCACGGCGCTGCACGGCGCGGCGCACAAGGGCAGGACCGAAGTGATTCAGCTTCTGGTGGACCACGGCGCCAGACTGGACGCGCCGGACGGAGGCAGCCGCGACAGCGTCAACGGAGCGTTGTTGGGCAAGAAGTGGATACCGCTGGACTGGTCGCGAGGCTTGGTTCGGGTGGGAGTGCAGTCGGCAATCCCGCACCCCGAGGCCGAGAAGCTATTAGTCAAGCTGATGACCGCGAAGGGGCTCCCCATACCGCCGCCCCCAACCTCCTCGATTTGTCTCACCAAGGGCCTAAACGGTTGCCAATAGGCTGCCGGGAGGCGCGTGCCGCGCAGCTATGGGAGGCGCGTGCCGCCCAGCTATGGGAAAATAGTGGTTCAGTGATCGTCATCACCGGTATCTACTACGCCGCCGCCCTGGTTGCCGCTGGCGCCATCGTCTGGTGGCTGGCCGCGCCATGGGCCGCCATTCCGCTCTGGGTCCTGGCCCTCTTCTGCCTGTACTTCTTCCGCGACCCGGAACGTCAGATTCCGTCCGGCCCGGTGGCGGTCTCGCCGGCCGATGGCAAGGTGGTGGCGGTGAAGGCCGAAAGCCCCACCCAGAACCGGATCAGTATCTTCCTGAGCGTTTTCGACGTCCACGTGAACCGCACTCCCATCGGCGGCATCATCGCCAAGGTCCAGTATCAGAAGGGCGCATTCCACGTGGCCAGCAAGGAAGAGTGTTCGGTGCAGAACGAGCAGAATGTGGTTACCGTGCAGGGCGACGGCACCACCGTGGTCTTCAAGCAGATCGCAGGGCTGATCGCGCGGCGCATCGTGTTCGACCGCAGGCGCGGCGACCGCGTCGCCATGGGCGAGCGCATCGGCCTCATCAAGTTCGGCTCGCGGTGCGACGTGCTGCTGGGACCGGAATGGGAAATCACGGTCAGCCCGGGGATGCGCGTCGCCGGGGGGTCCAGTATCGTCGCCCGCCGCCGCGGTCAGGGTCAAGCCGGTCAGGGTCAACCGGGTCAGGATCAACCCAATGTCGCTTAAAGACCGCCTGGTAGACCCGCGCTCTCCCACCCACCGGCCCCGCAAGGCCGCCTACGCGCTGCCCACGCTGTTCACGGCGGGCAACATATTCCTGGGCTTTCTCTCCATGCTGCGATGTTTCAAGGGCGCCATGCTGCAGGCTTCCGGAGCCGCCGGCGCATCGGCGCATTTCGCGGTGGCGGCCGCGGCCATCGGGGCCGCCGTATTCCTGGACGGTCTGGATGGCCGCATTGCCCGCATGACGAACACCACCAGCGATTTCGGCAGGGAAATGGATTCGCTGGCCGATGTGATCAGCTTCGGCATCGCCCCGGCCTTCCTGGCATTTACCTGGGGCGTGCAGTTTGTGGACAAGCTTTCGCTGGGACCCAAGGCGATGGGGCACCTCTTCAACGCCGGGACCTTCATTGCGTTTCTTTTCCTGCTTTGCGGCGCCTGCCGGCTGGCGCGCTTCAATATTCAGAAGAACCCGGTCCCCAAGAATCCCGGCCGGCCCGACCGCAAATACTTCGTGGGGCTCCCCATTCCCGCGGCCGCGGCCATGGTCGGGGCCGTGGTTTACGCTTCCGACGCGGAGCCGATCGATACTTGGCCGCTCTCCGTGGCCTGGCTCTGCCTCCTGCTGCTGCTGGGATTTCTGATGGTCAGCACGTGGCGTTACTACAGCTTCAAGGGGATCAACCTCCATCAGCCTTACAAGCCTCTGCTGCTGATTCTGCTGGGGGCGTTGATCTATGGCTTCTGGAACTACTCGCAGATCATGCTGCTGGCGCTGTCGACAGCTTATGTAGGCAGCGGCATCGCGATCCGCATCGGCGGAATCATCCGGCGGCGCTTCAAACGCCTGCCGCCTCCGCCGGCACTGGAGCACCACGTTGGCTAACGAAAATCTGGCAAGCAGGCGAACCGTTGTTCTGGTCGGCAGCGAATCGCTGCTGGCGCGCGAAGTCCGCGACATCGTGGCCACCTCAGGCCCCGCACTTGGCGGTCGCCTCGACGTGCGAATCGACCTGCGCCTGATCGCCGCCGATGACGAAAAGGCAGGCGCCCTGACGCGCGTGGGCGATGAGCCGGCGGTGGTCATCGAACTCACGGCCCTGAACCTCTCCGGCGCGCGGGCTGTGATGCTGGCCGGGTCGGCTGCCGCCAATCGGAAGGCAGTGGAACTGGCGCCGGAGGGCACTCCGGTGATCGATCTCACTTACACGGCGGAAGAGCGTCCCGATGCCCGGCTGCGCGCGCCCTCAGTAGAGTCCGAACCGGACGAAGACTTGGGCGATGCGGCCGTGCACGTGATTGCTCACCCCGCGGCGATTGCGCTGGCGCTGTTCCTGCGGCGGCTTCACGCTAATGACACCGTGAAGCGTTCGGTGATCCAGATCTTCGCCCCGGCCAGCGAGCACGGCACGGTCGGCGTGGAAGAACTGCAGCAGCAAACGGTCAGCCTGCTATCGTTCAAGACAATGCCCAAGGCCGTATTCGACGCCCAAGCCAGCTTCAACCTGCTGGCGAAGTATGGCGAGGAAGCGCCCGCGCCGCTGGAAGAAACCGAGTTGCGCATTGAGCGTCACCTGGCGACGCTGCTCGCCCTGCCGGGCGAAGGCGAAGGCGCGCCCATGCCGTCCCTCCGCCTGGTGCAGGCGCCGGTATTTCACGGCTATAGCTTCTCGGCCTGGGTGGAGTTTGACGTCAACCCGGGCGTGGAGGCGCTGGAGAGCGGTCTGGCGATGGGCGCGATCGAAGTGCGCGGCGCCGAGTTCGACCCGCCAAGCAACATCAGCCAGGCGGGCCAGAGCGGGATTGCCGTCGGCGCCATCAGCCCGGACCGCAACGACGCCGAAGCCTGTTGGTTCTGGCTGGTGGCCGACAATCTCCGCCTGACCGCCGAAAACGGAGTGGCGGTGGCGCGGGAACTGGTATGACGCGTCTCGCATCGACACGTCTGGCCGCATTGGCTCTGGCGCTGGCGTTGGGCGCCGGCTGCGGATACCACGTATCGGGCCATGGCGACCTGATGCCGAAGACCGTCAAGACCATCGCGGTCATGCCGTTCAACAACCTCTCGGTGTACTATCAACTGGCCCGGACCCTGCCGGCCGATATCGGGCACGAGTTCATTTCCCGTACCAAATACACGATTGTGGCGGACGCGAATCAGGCCGACGCCGTGCTCATCGGCACGCTCACCAACTTCTCTTACTACCCGACCATCTTCGACCCGGTTTCGGGACGCGCCACCACCGTGCAGGTGATCGCGTCGGTGAAGGTGACCCTGACCAACCGCGCCACTGGAGCGGTGATCTTCAACCGTCCGGGCTACGAATTTCGCGAACGGTACGAAATCTCGATCGACCCGAAGGCCTACTTCGACGAAAGCGGGCCTGCCATGCAAAGAATTAGCCGCGATGCCTCGCGAAGTATCGTGAGCGCGATCCTGGAGGCATTCTAAATGGAGGCCTTCCGATGAACCCGGGCCAGTTTCTCGCCCAAATCAAACGTGGCGCTACACCGGCGGCCACTTTGCTGCTTGGCACGGAAGCCTACGAGCGGCGTCGCATCAAGGCGGCATTGGTGGCCACGGTCCTCGAAACTGCTGTCACGCAGCACGACCTTGCCGAGCGCAGCCTGGCCGAGGTGGTGGACGACGCGCGGGCACTCTCTCTGTTCGCGGCCGAGCGCATCATCTGGGTGACCAGTGCGGAGGCGGCGCTGCCGAAGGGCAAGACGTCGGGCCCAGATGGCGATAGCGACGGCGACGGCGAACCGGTGGCTTCGGGCGGCGCGGCGGTGTTGGGCGCTTACCTGAAGGACCCCACGCCCGGCGTCGCCCTGGTGTTCGAAGCTATCCGCTTCGATTTCGAAGGCGAGGACAAGCGCAAGCAGGAGCGCGTCCGCAAGTTCTACGCTGGCATCCGCGATGTGGTGGAGCTGCAGAAGTATTCGGTGCAGGAGGCGAGGGCGGAGACCGAGTCGCTGGCTCGAAAGGCCGGCTGCCGGCTGGCGCCCGACGCGCTGGATTTGCTGGTGGAGGCTTTGGGCGCCGATATCGCGCGCATCGCGGTGGAGATCGAAAAACTGGCACTGTATGCGGGAGACCGTGTCATCGAAGTGGACGATATCCCGGCGCTGGTGCCCGACGCTCGCGCCACTACGATCTTCGCGCTAGTGAACGCCCTGGGCCGGCGCGACCGGGTTCGCGCTCTCGGGGTGCTGGATACGCTCACGCGGGAAGGCGCGTATCTGCCACTGGCCCTGGCCTTCCTTTCCACGCAATTCCGCATGGCGTTGGTGGCGCGCGAGGCGGGCCTTAAGAGCTCACAACAGATCCAATCGCACTTCCAGCGGATGGGCGTGCAGATGTGGGGGTCGCGGGCGGAGCAGGTTTACCAGACCGTGACCAGGTTCAGTAAACCTCAATTGGAGCGCGCCGTGTCGCTGATCTACCAAGCGGATAAAGGCATGCGTGACACGCGGCCGGACGACCGCATCGTTATGGAGCAGTTCATCACCCGGTTGGTTCAGTAGGACCGGCGTCCCCGCCGTCTGTCCTGGGTTAAGCGCTCGGGTTAGGCGCTTGGGTTAAGCGGTCTTCGCTAAGCCGAGAGAGCCTTCACCCGTAAATGCAGCTTGCTCTTGTAGCGCGCCGCGGTGTTCATTTTGATGATCCCGATCTTGGCGGACCGGTCGATCAGCGAAAATGTCTTGGGCAGCAGTTCGGCCGCCGCTTTGGGATCTTTGCCGGCCAGAATCTTGCGCATGGCGCGAATCTGGTGACGAAGGCGGGTCTTGTTCTTTCGATTGATTTCCGTGCGCCGTTCCGTCTGACGCACCCGCTTGAGCGCGGAATAAGTATTGGCCATCTTTGCTAAATCTAATCCTTACAGAGTGATTGAGTCTCCAGGATAGCGCAAGCGGGGCGTGGCGGCAACCGCGGGGTAGTGCGTCTGCCGCTAGTATGTGAGTTGTCCGGTCGAGTTCACACGTGAGTTGTCCGCATGGCCGGGGGAGGGGTGATGCTGGGGAGTGGACGAACTCAGCAGTACTCAGCCTCCGAGATGGAGCGGATGATGAAAGTTCAAGACGTACTGTTGAAGGCGATGGCCAAGAAGATCACCTGGTGGGCGGCGGCGGAGATCATCGGCGTCAGCGACCGGACGATGAGGCGGTGGCGAGAGCGTTTGGATCGGGATGGCTACGCGGGGCTGGCGGATTCGGCGCAAGGGAGAGCCACCGGTCGAGCGCGAAGACCTCGACCGGTGCGTTGGCCCCCACGCCGGCGTTGTTCATCAGTGCCCGCACTGCCTGCCCCTGCGGGTCGCCGTGTAAGCGGTAGACTGGACCTTTGCAAACATCGAGGCCGCTCCGCTAAAACCCGTCGACCGACGAAGCGCCTCAATTGGAGGAGAATCGTCGTGGAGGTCTCACAATACGTCCTCGAAGCTCTCCGCAGAGATGAGGAGTTCGTACTGTATCGGGGCGAGCACTCGGACCAGCCCGGTTCACCATCCGTTCTCCTGCTGGCTCCTGCGTCGATGCAGCCAGCGTTGGGGAGCATAAAAAAGATCGAGCACGAATACTCGTTGAGGGATGAACTTGACTCATCCTGGGCCGTTAGGCCCCTCGCCCTTTCCGACCAGTCTGGGCAGATGACGCTCGTGCTCGAAGATCCTGGCGGTGAGACTCTCGATCGATTCCTTCCAGGTCCGATGGAACTGACCCGCTTCCTGCGCTTCGCTGTCGGTATCGCAACCGCCCTCAGCGGGTTGCACGAGAAGGGGCTGATCCACAAGGACGTAAAGCCTCCAAATATTCTCGTTGATCCCGCGACGAGTCAGGCTCGGCTCACGGGCTTTGGTATCGCTTCGCGCCTTCCGCGTGAGCGCCAGGCGCTCGATCCCCCCGAGTTCATCGCCGGAACACTCCCCTACATGGCCCCCGAACAAACGGGCCGAATGAATCGCTCGATCGATTCGCGGAGCGATCTCTATGCTCTCGGAGTGACACTCTATGAAATGGTGACCGGGACCCTTCCGTTCATGGCATCCGATCCGATGGAACTGGTGCACTGCCACATCGCAAGGCAACCGACACCCCCATGCGAGAGGCTGAAGGATCTGCCGCGCGCGGTTTCGGCGATCATCATGAAGTTGCTCGCTAAGACGGCTGAGGACCGTTATCAAACAGCGGCGGGCGCCGGGAGCGATCTTCAGCGCGGCCTTCACGAATGGGAAACGCATAATCGTATCGACGACTTCCCACTCGGGGAACACGACACGCCAGACCGGCTGCTGATTCAAGAGAAACTATATGGGCGAGAGTCTGAAATCGACACCTTGCTCGCTGCCTTCGATCGGGTTGTCGCAGGAGCCAAGCCTGAACTGGTTCTTGTTTCCGGGTACTCCGGTATCGGCAAGACCTCCCTCGTCAATGAGCTTCATAAATGGCTGGTTCCGTCGCGCGGCCTTTTCGCATCGGGTAAATTCGACGAGTACAAGCGCGACATCCCCTACGCCACGCTCGCCCAGGCCTTTCAGCAGTTGATCCAAGCGCTACTGGGCAAGAGCGAAGCGGAACTATCCCGCTGGCGAGATGCGCTTCGTGAGGCTCTGGATCCCAACGGACAGCTGATAGTGGACCTCGTTCCAAACATCGAGCTCATTATCGGCGAGCAGCTGCCGGCGCCTGAGCTCTCGCCGCAGGAGGAGCAGCGGCGCTTCCTGCTCGTGTTCCAGCGATTCATCGGCGTTTTCGCGCGGCCGGAGCACCCGCTGGCTCTCTTCCTAGACGACTTGCAATGGCTCGACGCCGCAACGCTCGATCTGCTCGAGAATGTGTTGACCCGGTCGGATCTGCAGCACCTCATGCTGATCGGTGCCTACCGGGACAACGAGGTCACTCCCGCCCATCCGCTCATTCGCAGGATCGAGGCGATCCGCAATGAGGGCGGGTCTGTAGACGAGGTCAGGCTGCCGCCCCTCGCCCGTGAGAATGTGGATCAGCTGATTGCGGACGCGCTTCGCTGCGAGCCGACGCACGCAGCGCCGCTGGGGC
>DATMNI010000022.1:0-3417 GCA_035570275.1 Candidatus Acidiferrales bacterium
CGGCTCCTATGTGCGGGTGCCTTCGCTGGAGTTTCCGACCATCTACCTCATCGACGCCAACGGCATGATCGAAGGCCATTACGAATACGGCGCGCTCACCCATGGCATCTTCGAGGCTAACGGGTTGCTCCCCGAACTCGACAAGTTGGTGGGCGCGGCTCCGGCGATGAGCATGGCACCGGTGAAGAAAAAGTAGCTGGAACCCAGGGTAGCCGGGTGCTCACGCTCCTGCTCCCGAAACGCTGAAAACGCCGACGGTAGCGACGGAACGCGTGTCGTCGCGAAAGACGTGGGTGCGGCGTTTGGCCGATCTGCTGACTTAGTCACCGTTTCAATAATGCGGTCTCGTATTTCGAGGCAGGCGCTCCGTGACCGTCGCGGCTCTGATCGGAGCCGCGCGCGTTAATCGGAGCCGCGCGCGTTAATCGGAGCCGCGCGTGGCCGATCATCCTCCTCTCGATCCGACCGTTCCGAACAGGTCGGTTTCGGTGCCTTCCGTCGCAGCGGACTCTCGAGCGTCTGTGCACCGGTCGCGCTTCCGAGTATGGGACTCGGCCACTTCTCCACACTCGGCGCGCCAGTGGTTCGGGGCGCCGAGTTTTCAGAGCGCGATTTGGGCCCCGATGCGGCGCCCGGCGCATCCGCCCGCTGGAACCGCGTCGCCCAGAACGGAACCGCCTTTACTTGCGGCGCCGGCCGCCGGCATCAGCTTACCAGCCCTTTCGGCACCAGCGGCAGCGACCGCAGCCGTTGGCCAGTGGCATCGAAAATAGCGTTCCCCACCGCGGGAGCGATCCCCACGATCGGTGTCTCTCCCGATCCCGCCGACGCCAGGTCCTTGCGGTCCAGCAGCACGCTTTCGATCACCGGCATATCGGCAAATCGCGGCAGGCGGTACTTGGACAGGCGGTTGGTGACGATCCGGTTGTCGGCGAAATCGATCTGTTCGAACAGCGCCCCGCCCAACCCCATCGCCACCGCGCCCTCCACCTGGTTACGCAGATGCTCCGGGTTCACGATGGCGCCGCATTCGAACGACACCACCGCGCGCAGCACCTTCACCGCCCCGCTGGCTTTGTCTACGCTGACTTCAGCGCAGGTGGCCACGTATCCGCCCTTCTCGAATCCGGCGGCGATTCCGCAGCCGCGGCCGAACGTTTTCTGCCGCGGGTTCCAACCGAATTTCGTGGCCGCCGCTTCGATCACGGCGCGCAATCGCAGGTCCTTGGCGTTCTTCAGGCGGAACTCCAGCGGGTCCAGTTTCACCGCGTGCGCCAGTTCGTCCATGTATGATTCGCGCACGAAATGGTTGGCTGTGGCCGCCAGGCCCCGGTACGAGCCTTGCCGCAGCGGCGACTTGGTTTGGTGGTACCGCTCCGTCTTCGTTCCCACCTGGTAGGGCGTCTGCAATCCCGAAGGCCCGGAGTTGTAATTGTGCATCTCCCACGCAGTAAGCGTGCCGTCGGGGTCTACCTTGGCGCCCACGTCAATCACGCCGCCCGGCCGGAAATAGGCCCACGTCATTTCCTCCTCGCGCGTCCAGGTGCGCTTCACCGGTTTCCCGATAGCCTTGGCGACTCTGGCCGCTTCATACGCCGCCTCGCCGGTGTGCTTGCCGCCGTAGCCCGACCCCGTGTCCGGCACGATGACGCGCACGCGGCCGTCGGGAATCTGGAAACTGGTGGCCAGTTCGCTGCGTACGCCGAACGGCACTTGCGAGCCGGTCCAAACCGTAAGCTCGGCGTCGGCCCATTCCGCCACCGCGGCCCGCGGTTCCAGCGGCACGTGCGCGATGTAGGCAATGTTGTAGGTAGTGAGTTGCGGATTGGCGGGGCCGCCCCTTTCTTCACCGGCATCGCGCGCCGTCTTGCGGAAGTAAGCGCCCACGTCCTTGGCCGAAGCCTCCGCCGTCAGCGGCTTCCATTCGGCCTTGAGCGCCATCATGGCGGCTGCCGCGGTTTCCTGGTCGCCCGCCGCCACGCCCACGAAATCGCCTTCGCGCACTACTTTGACGCCCGGCATGGCTTCGGCCATTTTGGAATCCAGCGATATCAGGGTAGACCCGAACTGCGGCGGATAAAGCACCCTGGCCCACACCATGCCCGGCCGCTTCATGTCGAAAGTATATTTGTGGGCGCCGGTCACGATATCGCGGCCGCCCACCTTGGCGACGGACGTTCCCGCCACCTTCCATGCGGTTGCGGGTGTGAGCGCCAAAGTGCCCGGAATGGTTTTAGTCAGTTTTTCCCCGTGAGTCAACTCTCCGAAACTGGCGCCGTGGCTGCCCGAGGAGACCTTGCCCGCGGCGATCGAAACCGACGCGCGGTCCACGCTCCACTTCTGTGCCGCCAGATCGATCAGCATCTCGCGCGCCGCGGCCGCGGCCTTGCGCATCTGCGGCCACATGGTTGGCGTGGTCCGGCTGCCAAACGTACCCATATCGTACGGCGTCAGCGCGGTGTCGCCCATCACCATCTTGATGCCGGCCATGGGCGCGTGCAGTTCCTCGGCCACCGCCTGGGTCAGCGACGTGCGGGCATTCTGCCCCACTTCCACCTTGCCGGTGAAGACCGAGACCAGCCCGTCCTCGCCAACGTGCAGCCAGGCGTCGATGGTTTCCGGCACAGGCTCCCTGGTTCCGCGACGCGCGCCGCCGCCCGATTCCTGCGCATCGCAATCGTCGGCGATCAGCACCACCACGATGCCGCCGCCTAGCGCCGCCAAAAAATCGCGCCGGCTGATCATGCCCCGCCTCCTATCTTTGCTGCCCGATGAATCGCGCTGACAATTCTTGAATAAGTGCCGCACCGGCAGATGTGGCCGTTCATGCCGATGACAATTTCGGCGTCGCTCGGGTTCGGCGTCCGCCGCAACAGCGACACCGCCCCCAGTATCATGCCCGGCGTACAGTAGCCGCACTGCAGCGCATCGGCTTCCAGAAAAGCCTCCTGCATGGGATGCAGTTTGCCGTTCCGCGCCAGCCCTTCAATGGTGACGATGCGCTTGCCCGCCACCGCCGCGACTTTCGTCAGGCACGATTTGGTGGCCTGCCCATCCACCAGAACGGTGCAGGCAGCGCATTGGCCCTCGCCGCACCCGTACTTGGCGCCGGTCAGATCGAGGTCGTCCCGCAGCACGCTCAGCAGCGTCCGGTCGGCGCCGGCATCCACCCGCCGGCGGGACCCGTTGACATCCAGTTCGGTGATCCTGGCCATACGGCTATTATCCACCCGTCGCGATGTGCGCCGGGGACACAGGGGGCAGGATGAAAGTCGCCCGTGGCGCTATGTGGGGCAGCTTGTGCGCCGGGATAAACCGGCATGCAATAAGGAATGAAAGAGTCCGACAGGAAAGGAGGAGCGAATCCATCCTGACCCCGAGTCTTGCGGGGCGTATCGTGAGGTGCGCACCGAAGCA
>DATMNI010000023.1:0-4035 GCA_035570275.1 Candidatus Acidiferrales bacterium
CGGCTCCTATCAGGGCACGCGGATTCGACAGCGGCCTTCGTCGGGGTTCACCACGGTCATGAGCACCGCCGAGCGCAATGGCGATTTTTCGGCCATATCCACGCCTCTGCTCAATCCCTTGGGCGGAACCTTTCCGGGCAACATCATCCCGGCTTCCCAGATCAACCCGGTGGCGCAAGGTCTGTTGACATGTTGCGTTCCGGAGCCAACGCTGGCATCGCCGGCCGCCGGTCTGGGGCAAATCGTCACCACTACGGTGGTCAATCTGAACGACGACCAGTATCTGGGAAAGGTGGATCAGCAAATTGGCAGCAACAACCGCCTCAGTGGCCGCATCTTCGTGGCGCACGCGACCCAGCCGGCGCAACTGGTTCAGTCGAACTACTACGCCTCGGTGGTCGGCGCATGGTGGCAAAACACCAGTTTCGTAGTCAGCGATTCCCACATCTTTGGCCCGACGCTGCTGAACACCGCCCTGTTCGAATACAACCGAACCAATAATTTCAACCAGCCGATCTACCCGTCGAAGAGCATCAAGGACCTGGGCTCCAATATCTCGCAAGACCCCAACCCCGAGGTCAATGTCAGTGTCACCGGTCTCTCTCAAATCAATACGGGCGACACCAATGGATTCCTGCGGCAGGAATACCAGGCGCTGGATACGCTGCACTGGACGAAGGGACGCCACCAGCTTACGTTCGGTGGCGAGTACGGCCGCGGTCTGGGGGACATCAATAACAATTTCCAGGCTGAAGGCGTCTTCAGCTTCGTCCCGACCGCCGGGTTTACCGGCAATGGACCAGCCGACTTCCTGATCGGCAAGTTCTCTAGCATGACGCAGGCCGTGGGCGAGTTCAAGCAGACCCGATTCACGCTTTTCGACCTGTTCGTCAACGACTCGTTCGCCGTCAGCCGGCGTTTCAAGCTGGACCTGGGCCTGCGATGGGAGCCTTTCTTCGGGTTCACCGACACCCTGGGCAAACTGGCGATCTGGGCGGAGGGACAAAAGTCGACACGGTTCGTGAATGCGCCAGTCGGCATCTTGTTCCCGGGCGATGCCGGCGTGCCGAATAACGGCTACGGGACTCGTTGGAAAAACTTTGGTCCCCGCTTGGGAGCCGCCTGGGATGTGACGGGCGACGGCAAGACCAGCCTGCGGGCCGGCTACGGCATCTTTTTCGACCACCCTAACACACTCACCACCAACGCTCAGACCGACCAGGCGCCCTTTGGCACCACGGTCACCACGCTCGGCAACAGCACCAACACTTTCAGCCAGCCGTGGGCCGGATTCCCGGGCGGCAATCCGCTGCCGACGGTCGGCTTCAGCGCGGTGGGAACTGCGGCGCTGAACCCGGGCACGAATGCCAATTTCGTGAGCCCGGACCAGCCATTCCTGTACGCACGGAATTCGCGGAATCCATATGTCCAGTCGTATAACCTTACGCTCGAGCGCGAATTGTGGGGCGGCTGGCTGGCGCGCATTTCGTATGCCGGCTCGAAGGGCACCGCTCTGGTCAGTGTGCGCGACATCAATTCGGCGGTCTACGCGCCGGGCGCCACCACGGCGACCACCGATCTCCGACGCCCCAATCCGCTCTATGCCGCCATTCCACTCAGCGAGCCGGTTGGTAATTCCAACTACAACGCGCTCCAGATCACCGCGCAGAAGCGTTTGAGCAAAGGCTTCTCGGTGCTGAGCACCTTCACCTGGGCGAAGACGATTGACGACGTGCAAAGCTCGGCGAACAAGGGGAACGGCGTGGATGTGACCAATCCCAACAATCACCGGGTGGACCGCGGGCCGTCGGACTACGACCTGCCTGTCGTGTTTAACTTCTCCGGTCTGTGGAATATCCCAGGCAAGTACACCAATCCGGCAGCGAAATTCCTGCTGGGCGGATGGAACCTGTCCTCGATTGTCGGCATTCAGAGCGGATTCCCGTTCACCATCAGCAGCGGCGTCGACAATGCGCGTACGGGACAAGGCGGCCAGCATGGCGATCCAACGGGTGTGAATCCAAGCCTGGGCGATCAGGCCGAGGGAGTCATGATCAATCAGTACCTGAACAAATTGGCGTTCGCAGCCAACGCCCTTGGAACCTACGGCGCCATCGGCCGCAATACCTATTTCGGCCCAGACCGAATCAGTTGGGATTCGGGCCTACATAAGGACTTCCCGATCCACGAGCGGTTAAGGGCGCAGTTCCGCTTCGAAATCTTCAACACGCTCAACCACACTAACTTCGGACTGCCCTCAGGGAGCCTGACCAGCGCCAATTTCCTGCGAATCACTTCCGCGGCCGATCCGCGCATTATGCAAGTGGCAGTGAGGTTCGTCTGGTAGGCGGGTCGCTGGTGGCTAAGTACACCGTTTCGCAAATACAGACGCGTATTTCGATGAAACCGCTCCCTCACGGTCACGGCTCTGATCGGAGCCGCGCGCGTAAGCAAGCGGTTTCCCGATACGTTAGTGAACTTCTGAAACGGCATATTAAGGCCCTTGTTCTATTCTTCCTTTGCGGCGTGTTTCCGGCCCACGTGTTTTCGGTTCAGGTTGCCGCGGCGCAGCCCAAGGAGATCACGAACTCGATTGGCATGGGCCTCGTTCGGATTGACCCCGGCACGTTCACCATGGGGTTCACAGGTGAGCCGATTCAAGCCGCCATCGCCGTCCGTCCCTGGCGCGCCAACGGCGACTTCGACGAACGCCCCGCGCATCCAGTCCGCATCAGCAAGGGTTTCTATATAGGCGCGTTCGAAGTTACCAATGCGCAGTACGAACAGTTCGATCCGTCGCACAAGGCGCTTCGGGGAAAACTCGGGTTCTCGAAAGAGGACAACGAAGCGGTGGTGTTCGTCAATTGGGAAGAGGCGAACCGGTTCTGCCAGTGGCTTTCGAAGAAGGAGGGCAAACCCTATCGCCTGCCGACGGAAGCGGAATGGGAGTACTCCGCCCGCGCCGGCACCACCACGCATTACCACACGGGTGACACCCTGCCTGCGGCGTATCTGAAGAACGCCACGGCGAGCGTCTATCCACCACCCGCGCCGGTGCCGACGGTGGTCGGTCAAACCCCACCGAACGCGTGGGGTCTTTACGACGTGCACGGCAATGTAGAGGAGTGGGTGTTCGACTGGTACGGCCCCTACGAACCCGGCCAGCAAACCGACCCGGTAGGGCGGGCCACCGGGGATTTCCGCGTAACACGAGGCGGAAGCCACTCGACCGAGGCGTATTATCTGCGCTCGGAGAATCGCATGGGGACGCTGCCGGAGGACAAGCAAGGGCTGATCGGATTCCGGGTGGCGCTTGGACCCATGCCGAAAACGAAGCCGCTGGCTGCGCCCGAGCGGCCGCTGAACCAGCGCGACGTGTCGCAGGCGGTTCCCCGGGATCTTCGCAAGGCACCGGACGCGGACAAGCCGTACTTTCGAGGCCCGCGGAAATACGTGAAGATTCCCCCGGAATCGTACGGGCCCATGTTCTCCACCCATAATCACGACCCTGGACTTGTGGAATGCCCTAACGGCGATCTGCTGGCAATCTATTATTCCTGCGTGTCGGAAAACGGGCGCGAGCTCGGCCTGCTGGCGAGCCGGCTGCGCTACGGACATGAGGAGTGGGACGACGCTTCGCCGTTCTGGGACGCGCCCGACCGCAACGATCACGCGCCGGCGCTCTGGTTCGACGGCAAGAGCACGATCTTTCAGTTCAACGGACTCTCGGCGGCGGCGACTTACCACGCTACCCTCGCCCTGGTGATGCGCACCTCCAGGGACAATGGAGCGACCTGGTCCAAGGCGACACTGATCGGACCGGAACACGAAGAGCGGCATATGCCCGTTCAATCCGTATTTCGGGCCAGCGATGGGGCCATCGTGCTGCCTACCGACGTGAATCCGGGCTCCGCGGTCATTCTCAGCCGCGACAATGGAAGGACCTGGGTCGATGCGGGCGGACGGATCGCCGGCATCCACGCCGGCGTTGTGCAGTTGAAGGATGGCCGCCTGATGGCGCTCGGCCGCGGAGAA
>DATMNI010000024.1:0-22255 GCA_035570275.1 Candidatus Acidiferrales bacterium
CTGGCGCTCGGATGCCGGATGGTCGCTGGCGCGCTGTTCCATTCTTCTTCTATCGTGGCGGATACCGCGAGCGCGGCAGGCGGATTGCCAATCCGCCGCAGGTTGGCAACCTGGTTAGCAACCAGGTTAGCAACCTGCCCCACAAAACGCTATCCGCCCAACCTTCCCACGGCCAGCAGGATGCCGTGGATCAGCGCTTCGGGCCGCGGAGGGCAACCGGGGATATAGACATCCACCGGGATCACTCCGTCCACGCCGCCCAACGAGGCATAGTTTTTGCCGAAGATGCCGCCGCTGATGCCGCATGCGCCTACGGCCACCACCACCTTCGGGTCCGGTGTGGCGGCGTAGGTCTTGCGCAGCGCCAGTTCCATGTTGCGGGTCACCGGGCCGGTGACGAGCAGCATGTCGGCGTGGCGCGGTGAGGCTACGAAGTGGATGCCGAAACGCTCCAGGTCGTGGACCGGGGTGCTGAGCGCCGCGATTTCCAGCTCGCAGCCATTACAGGAGCCGGCGTCAACCTGGCGGATGGCGAGCGACCGGCCGAGCACCTTGTGGATGGTCTCGGTGAGGTGATAGCCGGCTGCGCCCCAAGGGGAGTGAGAGACCAGATGGGCGTGGGTGCCATCGGGCGTCAGGCCGTATTCGGCTATGGCGAACAGCGCATCGCGGTCCTGCGCGGCCAATTCGAAATCGCGCGTCACGCGCACGGCTTCCGGGGAGGCTTCGGCGCACAGGCCGCAGTAGATGCACAGGCCGTAATCGATGGTCACCTGACGGGACAGGCCAGTCTGTCCAGCCAAGGCGCGGTCCTGCACCTGAATGGCGCCGGTGGGACAAACCTCGGCGGCGGGGCGGGCGTCCTGCCAACGCTCGAAATCGAATTCGGGACGGCCGCGGAATTGCTCCGAAATCAGGGCCGGCTGATCGGGGTACGGAACCGTTACGATGCCGGCCCGCAGCGTGTTTTGAAGAATTTTGAACATGTTCAGCGGTCCGTGCCCGAATAGGAAAGGTTGAAACTCTTGTTGATCACCGGGAAATCGGCGATGATGTTGCCCTGCACGGCCTCCACCAGGGCCGGCCAGTTATTCACCGAGGGGTCCTTGATTTTGCAGCGCTCCAGCCGGTTGCCAGGGGCGGTTCGGACCCAGTGCAGAATCTCGCCGCGCCAGCCCTCCACCGCGCTCAGCGCGCAACAATCGGGTGGGATGGGGCGCGGCCGGGCGCAGCACGGGCCATGTTGGTCGGTGATCAGCACGGTCAGATCGGCGGTGGCGGCGCGCAGGAGGTCCAAGGATTCGGCCACTTCATCGATGCGGACCTGCATGCGGTGCAGCACATCGCCGGCATTGTAAACCGGCACGCGGAACTGGTAGCGGCTGTAAGCGGCGTAGGGATGGTCGCGGCGCACATCGAGATCGATTCCCGAGGCGCGTCCGCCGACGCCGACGATCCCCAGCGCCTTGGCGATTTCGGGCCGCAGAATGCCGGTGCGGTCCAGGCGGTCGCGGGTGGAATCGGATGCCTTGATCATCGCCACCAGATCGTTGAACTCGCGCTCCACAACCAGCAGAGTGTCGCGCAGCAGATCGCGCTGCGCCAGCGACCAGGGGCGCCGGACACCGCCCACGCAGACCATGCCGCGGAGCAGACGGCTGCCGGTGAGGCCTTCGTTCAGCCGCATCACCATCTCGCGCAGGCGGCCGGCATGGGCGTTACCAACCATGAAGCCCACGTCCATGGCGATGGCGCCGATATCGGCGATGTGGTTGTAGACGCGCTCCAACTCCAGCAGCACGGTGCGGATGACGTGGGCGCGGAAGGGAACTTCGATCTCGGCGGCGCGCTCGATGGCCTGGCAAAAGGCCGTGCCGTGGGAGAAGGCCGAATCGCCAGAGATGCTTTCGGCCAGGAACACGCAACGGTCGATGGGCATGGCTTCGAACAGCTTTTCCGCGCCTTTGTGGGTGTAGAACATGCGCAGTTGCAGGTAGAGGATGGGTTCGCCGGCGACGGCGAAATTGAAGTGGCCCGGTTCGATGATGCCGGCGTGAACGGGGCCGACGGGAATCTGGAAAACGCCTTCACCCAACGTGGGCCGGTAGACATGGCGCTCGCCCAGGAACGGCGCCAGCACGCAATCGAGCGGGAAGTCCTTCAACAACGGATGAACCTCGGGCCAGTTGTCGTGCAGGGCCACGCGGCGCGGGTTGGGATGGCCGGAGGCTTCCAGGCCGAACCAGTCCTGGATCTCGCGCTCCTGCCAGTTGACGGCGGGGTGTTCGGCGGCGAGCGAGGGAAAGCGCGGGTCGCCGGCCGGCACGGGAGCTTGAAACAGCAGGTAGCAGGGGTCGGGAGGGCATTCGAAGACATAGTGATTGTAGAAGACGCCTTCGACGGCGACGCGGTCTTCGGCGAAGACGGCGGCCAGACGCGCGCCGAATTCGGATTCGAGCCAGGTGGAGATGGGGCGGATATCGGGGCCTGAGAGAGCGATGGATGCCTGGTCGGCGGAGACGGAAAGAAGGGCCGCGGCGAGATCGGGGAACTTCTCGCGCAAATCGTCGAAGAGGGGGAAGTGGGTGGTTGGGGGCATGGGGGGGTTACTCGGAATGTCTCTTTACCGCAGAGACGCGGGGTGTTTTTTCACCGCAGAGACGCGGAGACGCGGAGGAAGACGCGGAGTTTAGGGAAAGGGATTCGAGTGTCGTGCGTCGCCGGGGTTGGCGCGCAGAGGGAGCAGAGACACTCTCGCCTAACAAGCGGGATTTGTAACAGCCCCCAATCTCAAATCTTGTCTTGAGGAGGTCTTCCACTGGCGACGGACCCCGGTTTAGCGCGAGTGTCTCTGCTCCCTCCGCGATCTCAAGTGTTAGTTTTGTTCTTACCATTGAACTCTCTGCGTATTTCTCCGCGTCTCTGCGCCTCTGCGGTGAAAAAGACCCTAACCCCCACTTACTACCCCGGCGGCGCGATGAATCAAGTCGAGCAGGGGCGCGGGCAGCCAGAAAATCATACCTACCAGAATAGCGGCCAGCACGATCAGCGAAGTGTCGCGCCAGGGGTACCAGGCAACGGCGGGTTCCTCGGATGCGCCGAGAATCAACCGGCTGGTGTGGGTCAGGATGCCGGCGAAAACACCCACGCCGCACAGGATGAACAGCAGGCCGGGGACCAGGTAGCCGGCGCCGAAGGCCGCGTTGACGATCAGGAATTCGCTTTGGAACAGGCTGAAGGGCGGCATGCCCACGATGGCCAGCATCGCCATAAAAAAGACCGCGCCGGTGAGCGGCATCGCGCGCAGCACGCCGCCCTTGAGCTTCTGGAACAGGTCAGTGCGGAAATGCTGGTACATGTTGCCGGAGCTCAGGAAGAGCAGCGGCTTGGCCACGGTGTGGAACGTCATGTGGAGCATTAAGCCAAGCGCCGCGGCCTTGCCGCCGATGCCCAGCGCGGTGGCCATGATGCCTGCCTGGTCAATGGTGGAATAGGCGAGGAGGCGCCGGAAGTTCTTCTGCACCAGCACGAAGGGCACGGCCACGCCCATGGAGAAGATGCCGAGCAGGAGCAGCAGGTGGCCAGGGAATTCCGGGCCCAGCGACCGGCTGGTCAAAATGTAGAATCGCACCAGGGCGTACATGGCGCAATTCAGCATGGCGGACGAAAGAATGGCGGCCGCGGGAACCGGCGCTTCGCTATAGGCATCGGGCTTCCAGGTGTGCATGGGCGCCAGGCCGGCCTTGGTGCCGTAACCCATCAGCACCAGAATGAAAGCCAACCTCATGCTGGTCTTATCGAGCGCCGCGGCGTGTTGCGCCAGCACCGTCCAGTTCAAACCGGACAGTTCCTCCGAGCCCGGCAGCCGGTGGGCGGCATAGTAGGTGACGATGGTTCCGAACAGAGCCATGGAAAGGCCCACGCCGCCGATCATGGCGTATTTCCACGCGGCCTCAAGCGATGTGGCCTTGCGATAGAACGTGACGAGGAAGACCGAGACCAGGGTGGTCAATTCGACGGCCGCCCACATCACTCCCAGGTTGTTGGCGAGCGACACCAGCAGCATGGAAAAGACAAAGAGCGGCGTGAGCGCGTAATACATGCGCTGCTTGGAGAGCGCGGCGCCGGCATCGTCCTCCTCGTCAAGCGAACCGATGCGCTCATCCTCCCGCAGGTAGCCGACGGCGTGGGCCGTGCACAGCAGGGCGATGAATGCGGTGAGCAGAACGGTTAGCGCGCTGAGGGCATCGGCGTAGAGGATGCCGTTCCAGAGCGAAGCCGGGCCTTGGCTCAAGACCTGGCCGGCAAGGGCGATGGCCAGGAGGAAGATGAGGCCGAAGGCGCCGAGATTGACGGCTTCCATGCCGGCGCGCCTGGGTGAGACCCAGGCGCCGGCCGCGGCTGCCAGGGGGACCAGGAGGAGGAGCGCGAGGATCATCGGGGCGCTCCGGCGGTAGTTTCTGTGGGGCAGGCTGTGAACCTGCGGCGGATTGGTAATCCGCCTGGCGGGTGGGCAGAGAAGCAGCGGGCCGAGACGGATAGGTAGAATGCCAGAGGGCTTTTTCGGGGCGAGCGGCCGGCGGATTGCCAATCCGCCGCAGGATAACATCCTGCCCCACAAACAAAGGAACGAGTCATCCGCGGAGCCTCCGCAGACGGCTGACGTCCATGGATTCGAAGCTTTCCCGAATGCGGTAGACCAGAATCCCCAGCACCATCACGGCCACCAGCACGTCGAACAGGACGCCCAACTCCACCACCAGCGGCATGCCGTAGGTGAGCGAAATCGCGGCCAGGAACAGGCCATTTTCGAGCGAAAGCAGGGCCAGCACCTGGGTCAGCGCCTTGCGCCGGTTGACCATCATGAAGAAGCCGATCAGGAAGAGCGAAATCGCCACGGCCAGCACGTTGTGCCCCAGGACGTGCGTCTCTTCCGGCCGGTTGAAGGATTCGGCCACCAGGTAGCCGACCAGCGTGAGGCCGCCCGAGATCAAGACCGACATCGGCACGTTCAGGATGGGTTCAATCTCCTGGCGGATTCCGACGCGCGCCACCAGCCGCTCCAGGCCGATCGGCACCAGGATGCCTTTAGCCAGCAGGGTGAGAACGGCCGCCGCGTAGATGTGGGGGGCGTGGTTGAAGAACGCGACGATTCCGGCGATGGCCGCCAGCAGGAACGACTGCGCGGCATAGATCCGGATGTTGGTGACGATCCAGCGCTGCGCCACCATGGCGATCTGCATGACCAGGACGATGGCGGCCATGAGGGTGACCATCTTGTCGCCGAATAGCAGGTTGGGAAAAGTGTGGATCATTCGGACGAATCCCCTCTGGCCATGGTAGCGCGGGGGCGGGGGCCAGGGGCCGGGGGTTGGGGACCGGGGCAATGGGCCGGGGGCCAGGGGCCAGGGTTCCGATAGTTCAGCGCGTGGTTCCAGGTTGCGGGGATCAGGCGTTCACGAACGAACTGCGCTACTCGTATCGCAGCGCCTGTGTGGGCGCAATGCGGGATGCTCTTCGCGCGGGCACGTAGGCCGCCAGCATGGTCACTATGACCATCGATGGCACAACAGTGATATAGACCGCAATGTCGACTCCGCCGGTATTGAACAGGGAATTGAGGAGACGCTCGACCCCGAAACTCATCGCCAGCCCGATCGCCGTTCCCATTCCCACCAGCACGAGGCCCTTGCCCATTACCAGGCGCTGCACGTCGGACGATTCCGCGCCAAGGGCTATGCGAATGCCGATCTCGCGAGTTCTGCGGCTCACGTTGTACGCCACCAGGCCGTACAAACCGGCGATGGCCAGCAGCAGGCCCACCGCCCCCATGGTGCCTACCCCCTTTATCGCAGCTCCCGGTCCCTCCACGAAGTTGTACCGGTACAGATCCTCATAAGACCTTGTCTGCAACATCGGCAGGTTCGGATCGAGCGACCGGACAACGTCCTTCACCGGCTTTACCAATTGCAACGGATCGCCCCTCGACCGTAACACCAGAAGCATTCGCGCGATAGGATGCTGGGCCAGCGGCAGATACACGAAATCGAGCGGCTTTTCCATGGCGCTTCGATACTTGATGGTCTCGGCGACGCCGACAACCTCAACCGGCGCGCCGCCGCGTCGATCGAGCCGGATGTGTCTGCCCACTGCATCGGCGCCCGGCCAATAGTGTTTCGCGAACTGCTCATTCACCACGGCGACACGCGGCGCATCGCCGGTATCGGACGCCAGGAAGCCCCGGCCGTGGCGAATCTGTATCCCCATGGTTTCGAAGTACCCTTCATTCACCGTGTCCATGGTCGAAGTGAAGTTCTCGCGATCGCGCGGCATCTCGAGACCGTCCGGCACGAAGGCGACGGCGTCAAACCTTTCCAGCGCGAGCGGAGGGTTCTGCGTGAGAGCCACGCTCTGAACTCCGGGCGCCACCCGCACGCGTTCGGTCAGAAGCTTGTAAAACTGTTGGGACTGCGCTGCGTTGTACTGCACCAGGCGCGGGTCGAACCTTACCAGCAGCAGATGATGTTGCTCGAATCCGGTTCCCTCTTCCAGGCTGTGGCGGAAGCCCCGCACCATCAGAAAAGATGCGGTGAGCAGCATCAGGGACGTGGAAACCTGCGCCACCACCAGGGCATTCCGGCCCCACAGGCGTTTACGGCCAGGCACGTCGACGTCGGCCGACTTGAGTCCGTTCACCAGGTCGGTGCTGGTGCTCTGCAGCGCCGGCGCCAGGCCGCAGAGCAGCGCGCTCAAGAGCGACAAGGCGAGGCATGCCAGCAACACGCGCGTATCCATCCGGAACGCGTTGTTCGTGAAGG
Organism: Candidatus Acidiferrales bacterium; assembly: GCA_035570275.1. Lineage (GTDB taxonomy): Bacteria > Acidobacteriota > Terriglobia > Bryobacterales > Bryobacteraceae > DATMNI01. The sequence continues at coordinate 6,819 of DATMNI010000024.1, forward strand.
GCAACTCGGCTGGAAAAATAATGGTGTGGGTGAGTTCTATGCCTTGGTAGGCGACGGCGACCCCGCCCAATCCACCCAGGCACGCCAGAATCAGGCTTTCCGTCAACAGCAGGCGGATCAGCCGGAAACGCCCTGCGCCCATCGCCAACCGCACGGCGATTTCACGGGTTCGCGTGCGGGCACGGCTCAAAAGAAGTCCCGCTACGTTGGTGCAGGCCACCAGCAGGACCGCCAGCGCGAGGATCGCACAGATCACGAGGAACTTCCAAGGACTCGCATTGGCATCGTTTCGAGTGAGCATTTCGAACTGGGTGCGCACCGCCGCGCCGCGGTTGCGATTGAGCTGTGGATAGTCGCGTTCGAAGTTTTGCGCGAGCACCGCCAGTTCACTGTCCGCCTGCTGCGTCGTCTTGCCCCGTTTCAAGCGCGCCTTCACACTCAACTCGCGATCGTCCCGGTCCTCGAAGAAGTGTTTCTGTGGGTTGGTCGAAAACACCGGCGCCATGGCGAGCGGCATGTAGAAATCGGGATTGGCGAATATCTGCATTCCCGGGAACGTGTCCGGCGCCACGCCAATCACTGTGAAGTCCCTGCCGTTCAGGCGAACCGTCCTGCCGACCACCCCAGGGTCGCTGGCGAATTCGTTCTTCCAGAAGTCCGGCGCCAGCACCACCACGGCATCGCGGCCGGGCGCCTGATCTTCGTCGTCTCGAAAAGCGCGCCCCAGGCGCGGCTCTACGCCGAGCACATGGAAGTAGTTGCCGGAAACCATCATTCCGGCCCTGGCCCTCGGCGTGGTTCCAGATTCTGAGCCAGGACGATCGGCGCTGAAGCCGACAGTCCCGAGGCTTGCGTTGGCAATCACGCCGTCGTAGCTCTTGGTGTGGCCGCGGATGTCCTGGTATTCGCGATACGAGAAACTGTCGAAGCTATTGTCGTGTGAAGTACTCACCAGACTGACTACGCCGCCAGGGTGCGGCACAGGGTAAGGCCTGAAGATCAACGCATCCACCGTACTGAAACTCATCGCGGTCAACCCGATCCCCAGCGCGAGCGTGATCGCCACGAGCGCGGTGAGGGCGGATGCGCGGCGCAGGCTGCGGATGGCGTAGCGTGTGTCGTCAAGGAAGTCCGTCAACCAATGAATGTGCCGCATGTCTCTCATCTCTTCTTTCCGTTGTTCGAGCCCGTCCATGGCGCGCATGGCAGCGTTGCGCGCCTGCTTTGGGGATAGCCCCCTGGCGATACCTTCCTCGATTTTGTGCTCCAGGTGAAACTGCAGTTCCTCATCGAGTTCGCGTTCCACAAGGCTGCGGCGCAGGATGGACCTGAGCCGTAAGCGCGCCGTGAACCACCAGTGCTCTATCCGCATGGCTCTTTCTAAACCTCCGAAAGCTGGATGACGTGCGAGATGGCGGACGATAGCCGCTGCCAGTTCGCGCTCTCCGATTCGAGCTGTTTTCTGCCGAGGCGGGTGAGCGAATAGAACTTGGCTCGCCGGTTATTCTCGGTCTGCTTCCACTCGGCTGCGACCCAGCCTTCCTGCTCCAACTTGTGCAATGCGGGGTAGAGCGATCCTTCGCTGACCTGCAGTACGTCTCCGGAGATCGATTTCAGGCGAAGACTGATGGCCCACCCGTGCAACGGCTCCAGCGCCAGGATTTTCAGGAGTAGCAGATCAAGGGTGCCCTGGACGAGGTCGTTCGGTTTACTCATATCGGTATCCGAGATGAGTATACAGGCACTTCTCTCGGTAAGCAAGGGGAAGTTGGGAGTTGATGGATTACGGCGTACATCCGGGGCGGATCTGGGCTCTCGTGGCCAGTCCGCGCAAACAGGCCATTTCAACCATGCGGCTTCAGACCTACCCGCCCGGCGAACGGTTAAATCCTGGTTAGTCATCCGGAAGCGCCACTTAGCTTGCTTCGTGCAGGCACGACGACCTTCGTTCGCAGCAGTATGCGAAACGCCAAGCCATGCGTTATGAGAAGAAGAGGCACGTAGGCAGTCAGGATAAAATAGCCAGCGCCTAACAAGCCTGGCGTATCTGGGAGTGATATGCGGCTTCCCTGGTAAAAGGCGAAGAGCAGGTCCGCCGCTCCGAAGGCATTGAAAACCCAGGTCAGCACTGTCCCAGTACGGCTTCCCAGGGTAGCCAGAGCGAGCAAAGCCAGCATGGCGGTTATGAGATCACCGTAAGCTACTGGTTGAGCAAATGCGACAGGTAGCTCTGGAGACACAACGCCCGGCACCACAAATGCCAATCCGAGGAACCTGAACCCATGCAGCAGGAGGATGGGCTTCAGGTTCTCGGGGCTGGGGCGTTCCCCTAGCACTGGCCAAATATAGTGCCACGCCACGGCTCCCCAAACAGCCAAGCCGAACGCTACACTGATTCCGAACAAAGCTGGAGATGGCATGATCGATCCTTTCTGGCGGCGGCTTTCCTCGCGAATGACCGCCTCCAATTCGCTCTTTCCCTTACAACGTATTTTTGGACTCGCTTGGGTTGGTTCATCGATTGGGCTCCTTAGTGCTGCGCCGGTCCGCCGCCAATCAGGCCAGCTAGCGGGAGGAGGGGACCAACGGGAATGTACTCGTGGTCCATCAGGTTCTCTTTCGACAGCGGCAGCGTGTCCATGACGGCATGGGCTTCGTCAACGGTCTTCACGTCAAGAAAAAGAACCACCCCTAGGCCGTCGCCCCTTGAGTACCACTGGCGGATCTTGCCGTCGAGATATAGCTTCACTGTGGCCCGGGTCTCGGCCGGCATGACGTTCATGATCTGCTGACGGGTCACTCCCTGTCTGGCAGTCAGGATGACCATCACTTCAGTGGTCTTAGGTGACGGCACGCCGGAAGGCGGCTGGGGTGAGGACTGGGTTTGGGCCAGCACAGATGCCGCCGGAAGCACAGTCATAAGCAGGGGGAAGAGTAGTTTCATGGTTTACCTCGATTCAGTTTGGTTGTTGGCTCGGTCGGCCCCTTTTGGAAGGCGACCCAATGTCTCAGCTCGATGCACTGGATGTATTCTAGACAGTGGCGGCTGAATGGAACGTGAACGCGCTGTTCAGGTGACGTTCAGCTTCGAGTGCTCTAATAAATTGGTTGAGCAGGATGCGAATTCTTGTCGTTGAGGATGAGGCGTCGCTCGCGAAACAGCTCACATCGTCCTTCGCGGAGGCCGGGTATGCCGTGGATCACGCCGCCGATGGCGAGCGCGCGGATTTTCTTGCGCAAACAGAGATGTACGACGCGATGGTCCTCGATCTGGGGCTGCCAAAGATCGACGGCCTCACGCTGTTGCGGAATTGGCGCGAGGCAGGCCTCCGAACGCCGGTGCTCGTGCTGACGGCTCGCGGTAGTTGGCACGACAAAGTGCGGGGGATCGACGGCGGCGCGGACGATTACGTGTCCAAACCCTTTCGCATCGAAGAAGTGCTCGCGCGCTTGCGTGCGCTGATACGACGGGCAAGCGGCCAACTCACGCCAGAGCTTCGCGCGGGCAGCGTGGCGCTGGATCCGCGACAATCGCGCGTCACGCTGGACGGCGCGCCGGTGAAGCTCACGGGCCACGAATTCCGCGTCCTCTCTTACCTGATGCACCATCGCGGACGCGTCGTCTCTCAAACGGAGCTCACGGAGCACATTTACGCGCAGGATTCCGATCGCGACTCGAACACTGTTGAGGTATTCGTCGCGCGTCTACGCCGCAAGCTTGGCGTGTCGTTCATTGAAACCGTGCGCGGTCTCGGTTACCGAATCGAATGAGACTCGTTTCGCTCAAAGCGCGCATCCTTTTCGGTGCGAGCCTCTGGACCATCGGCCACTTCATGCTCATCGCCGTGATCTTCCTCAACCTCCGGCATGAAAGCAGCCAATGGATGTTTCATCAGCGGCCGGCGGCCCCAGCCGGAGCGGAGAGCAGTTTCTTCCTGCGCGTGCTTCACTCGACGGCCCAAAGTTCGGCGGCAACAGCCGTAATCGGGGGGCTCTGCATGTACGTCGGATTTCTGCAAGTCCGGCGAGGCATGTCGCCAATCAATCAGCTGCGCAACCGCCTCGCGGCCGTGCACAAAGGCATTGACGCGCGCGTCGGGGGCGCTTATCCGGCCGAGGTGCAGCCGGTGGTCGATGAGCTGAACGCCCTGCTTGACGAGCGTGAGCGGCGCGTGGCGCGCGCAGTGGCAAAGGCCGGCGATCTTGCGCATGGCCTGAAGACGCCGCTGGCGGTGCTGGCGCACGAGGCGCAGCAGGTGCGAGCGGCAGGGTATGAGCAGCTTGCCGCAGACTTAGATCAGCAAATCGATCGGATGCGGCGGCAGATCGACTATCACCTGGCGCGCGCGCGATCCGTGGCCTCCTCGGCGTCGCCTGGGGCACGCGCGTCGATTGCCGCGTCTGCCGAAGGAATTGCCCGCGTGCTCCAACGTTTGCACTCCGAGCGCGGCATGCTCATCGAGATTGATGCGCCCGCTTCGCAGGCCTTCTCGGGACAGCGAGAAGATCTCGACGAGATGCTCGGGAACCTGCTGGACAATGCCTGCAAGTGGGCTCGCATCCGGGTAAAACTGACCTGCTCGAGAGAAGGCGAACAGGTCGTGATCATAGTTGATGACGATGGCCCTGGAATAGAGCCCTCGATGCGAGAGGCGATCATGCAGCGCGGCGTTCGGGCAGACGAAGCCGCACCGGGCTCTGGACTCGGTCTTGCAATTGTTCGCGAGATCGCCGAGATTTACGAAGGATCGATTTCGCTTGAGGCATCTCCGATGGGAGGGGCGCGCGCGCGACTGAGCCTGCCGGGCCAGGACCTCGTCTGAGGGTGAACCCGATGCTGAATTTGTTTTATCGTCACGCGGTGGGGTGCAGGATCTTATGCTGACTCACAGTGTCACCGTCAATGCTTTTTAATTCGCGAAAGACGATGGTGGACAAGATGGTCAATCCGCCCAGGACGAAGAACGCCTGATGGATACCGTGAATCATTTCCATTGCGCTCAAATGAAAGCGATCCGGGATGAAGAAGGCGGTGGCCAGCGACGCCGATGCCACTCCGAAACTAATCGACATCTGTTGCATGGTGCTGGCGATGGAACTTGCACTGCTGGTTTGTTCCTCGCTGACGTCGGCATAGACTAGCGTATTCATGCTTGTATACTGCAGCGAGCTGAAGAACCCGAAGCAGAACGCCTGCACGACGATAAGCCAGGCCGGCGTCCCGGCCCCGATTGTCGCGAAAAGCACGATGAGCAGACCGAGGATCACAGTGTTGGAAATCAATACGCCACGGTAACCAAAGCGGGCCAAAATCCGCGGCATCGTCATCTTCAGGCTCATGGCGGCAATGGCCTGCGGTGTCATGAGCAGACCGGATTGAATGGGAGTAAACCCGAGGCCAACCTGGTAGAGTAGTGGCAGGATGAACGGGATTCCGCCGATGCCAAGGCGGGTGAAGAAGCTGCCGTTGACTGCCGCGCGGAACGTGCGAATGCGAAATAGGCTCAGAGACAGCAATGGAAACGTGGTCTTCGTCGCATGCCATCCATAGCCTGCGAGCAGCAGGATGGAAATCGCCAGTAGCCAGAGGATTTCTCCCTCGCTCAGAGTATGTTCACCGAATACTTCCAGCACATACGACAGCAGCGCGATGCCGGAGCCAAAAAGGATGAGGCCGACAATATCGAGGGGGTCGGACTTTTCGCGGTAGTCCGGTAGATGCTGATAAACCATCCACAGACCTATGAGGCCGATCGGAAGGTTCACGAAAAAGATGACTCTCCAATGAAAATATCCCACGATCAGCCCACCCGCGATTGGTCCGAGCATTGGACCAACCAGACCTGGAATGGCGACGAAGCTCATGGCGCGGATGAGTTCAAACTTAGCAAACGTTCGTACCATGGTGAGCCGCCCCACTGGCACCATCATGGCTCCGCCGCAGCCTTGCAGGACGCGACACGCGACCAGCACATGGATGTCGCTCGATATGCCGCAGAGAAATGACCCTAACGTGAAGAGGCCGATCGCAGACGCGAACACCCTGCGCGTTCCGAATCGATCGGCCATCCAGCCGCTGATCGGAATGAAGACTGCGAGACTTAGGGTATAGCTCGATAGCACCGCCTTCATGCTAAGTGGGGCCACCTTGAGTGCCCTCGCGATGGCGGGCACTGCGGTGTTCAGAATTGTGGTATCGAGCGACTCCATGAAGAATGCGACTGCCACGAGCCACGGCAACAGTCGCTTGCTGGACGTACCCGGTTCCATTGGTTCCCGCGTGAGGCTCCTTGAAGAGACGTTAGCAAAAACGACAAGTTCCTCACCAGTATGGTACTCCGTCGCGACAATCGCCGCGCCGTCGCGCCCCACTGGCGCGATTCGAGCCAGCTCCCGCGCGGAATTCGAGACGCCAAGACAGCCCTGCCGAGCTTCCGCTAACGAATTCCGGTGCGCGATATAATCCACTGAACATCATGGATGACGACAAGACCACTGCGAGGCCCGACTGGCTGACCGTGGCAGCCATCGCGGTTGTCACGCACGCCCTTTCCGTTTCTATCCATGAGGCCCTCGGCCATGGGGGAACCTGCGTCGCCGTGGGCTGCACTCCGCGCCTTCTCACCACCATGCAGTTTCAAGGCGATGAACATTCGTTGCCGAAACTGGCGGTCGACGCCATTTCGGCCGGAGGATCCGTCGCCAATCTGGTCGCGGCCGCCATCACGACTCTGCTTCTGCGGCGCCACCGCGGTTGCGCACGCACCGGCTGGTTTTTCCTGTGGCTGTTTGCCACCGTCAACCTGCTCGCGGCAGCCGGATACCCTTTGTATTCCGGCCTCGCCAACATTGGCGATTGGGCCAATATCGTGCGAGGCCTCAAACCTGCATGGCTCTGGCACTTGTGCCTCGCCGCCATCGGCGCACTCAGCTACTGGTTTGCCACCCGCTGGTCAATGGACCGCCTGGGCCGCCGCCTGCGGGGCGCGGGTAGCCGCGTTCCGGCCGCCTATCGGTACACGCTCGTAAGCTACATCGCGATGAGCGCGTTTGCCATCGCTGGCGGCATGTTCGAACCCGGTGGCGCGTTCCTGGTGCTGATCTCCGCCGCCGCCGCCTCGCTGGGAGGAGCCTCGGCGCTAGCCTGGGGGCCGCAACTGCTGCAAGATCCCCACTTGGGCGAGCCGCCCGAAGAGCCGCTTCAGGTCCCTCGCGACGCGCGTTGGATGATCGCGGCGGCGCTCGTCGCGCTTGCGTTCGTGGCCGTTCTCGGCCCTGGCCTCTCGTTATAACGGTGCTGGCCTTCCATCCCAGCCCAGCGCGCAACCACCACCGCCGTCTGGGGCGTCGCTGGGGCGCGTGAAGCCGACGACGTGGCCAGGCCCCAGGGTCAGCAGGCGAGGAATGGTAATCTTTGGTATCGACTGAAGGACATCATTCCCAGGCGCCTTTTCTCAGTGTCTCCGCGCGGACGCCGCCACTGGGCCACGGCTCCGCCGTCGGTGTTCGACGCAGTAGCGCCAGAACCAGAGTCAAAATCGTCCGGTTCGCGGCCGAGTCAACTGTCTCCTCGACGCCGGCTTGCTCTGCCTCCACAGCCTTGCGGCAGGTTAGGGAGTGCGCGCACGGTGGGCAGCATGGTGGTTGAAAGCGCACTACGTAGTTTATCTGTAGGCAATTACCGCGTTTCCGCCATGCACAAGTAATCTCAGAAAATGTAAGATTGTTTCAGTCTCAAAGGGGCTCTTTCGCAGGTCTTGACAGATGATCCGGTGAGAGTTCGCCGTAACCATACGGTTATGGGTTGGAAGGGGGATTACGGCGTCTGTCACACGAACTTCGCCCGATGATTCTGGATGATCTCCGGCCTGCCGCCTGGGTATCATTACTACCGGTTCGCTGTGCGTGCGGTCTCTTTGAAGACACAATGGGTCGCCGGCAGCATTCCGAGTGCATGTCAGTGCAGGGTCATCTCATTAGCCCGGCAACCTTCACTCCAAATCATGTAAACGCACTTATATAACTGAAAGGGAAACAATCATGGCTACGGAATTAGTTTGGGTCGGCGGCATTTTCGTCGCAGCCGGCGGTGCTCTCGTTTTTGCTCTCGCCTATACTCTCATTCGTCTGCGGGGATTATCCGCGATAAACTCGATCACCGACAATGCCAGGATAAAGCTATTGCCTCATCCGGCCAATAGACCTATCATCGAACGGTCGACAGCGTCTTAACTGTTTTTTCACCAAACAGGGCAACCCGATGGAGCGCCTAAAAGTCCTTGCCTCCGCGCCGACGCACCTGCGGATTAGGGCTGGTATGACGTGCGACGATTCCAGATCCAAGTTGTCGCCCGGCCCATAGAGGTTGACCGGCAGGCGGAAGAGGGCGTAAACCAGATCACCGAGTACAGCGCCAACCTGAGGCTGACAAGCGCGAATAAGGCCCTTGGCGTCTCCATAGCCAATCAGAATACCGCTTGGCAGGCCCAGGGAGCTGCAAAAGTGAAGGCCGCTGGTGTTCAGGCCGCCAAAGCAAACAGACTCGGCGCTTCGCCAGCGAGGCACAGCACTTCGCTGGCCTCGCCGGCCGCTCGCGCAATTCGAGGCGAATCCCGCGCGGCCCCGTCATCGACCACGGGCTGGACCGCGACGTGCTTCGCGCCCGCTCGTGCGATTCGATCCGTCGTCGCTGGGCGCGAGGGTGGGCGAGTGCCGTCGGGATCGAGCAGCCGCGCGCGGGTTGCGTCCGGAACACTCGTTCAGCGCGCCAGGGCGGCAAGGTCGTTGGAGCCCCGGGACGGCCGCTTCACGCGGGCCGCCGTTGTCTCTGGTCTGGCTTGCCACCAGCCGCCCGATCACGAAGGCAGCGGAACCGAAGTACTAGCGAAGGTTAGGAAGCGGTACGCAGCTGACGCTATTTCTTTCGGAAACTGGTAGTGGCCCGTGCCCGAACCAAAGCCATCCGCCAGGTGCTCCAGGATGTGATATTGCGCGTGCACATCCCAAAACATCCCAGTGAACCTGAGAGCGGCGGGCATCAGGATGCTGGTGGCGGTGGACTTATCGCACAAAAATCCGGGACGGTGTATTTACAGGGCATTCGTAAGGCCGCAAATCCCTACAGAACGCAAAAGGCATCCGCTTCAGTATCGGACAGAGTCAATCGGTCACAAGTCCCTTTGGATCCGGGTAATTAAGAATATCGGGTATTGAGCTAGTGTTGACCAAAGAAAAGCTGAGAAGATGTGCTGTAAAAGCCAGCTTTGAGCGGTGAGCCTTCGTCAGTTGCGCCGTTTGCCCCAAGTGCGGGCTGACACCCGCAAGGGTGATCGCTGTCGAACCTCTCGTTTGTTCCGGCGAGCCGACAATCGCGTCACCTTTTCACGGCGGTTGCATCCTGGGAAGCAGGAAGGAAAGATCACGGAAGTATTGGCTCGAAGTTCGAAGTCGCCGCCTGAGGTCATCGGGTGATTGGCGACCGGCCGATTGACAGGCGGCTCGGATGAAGGCATGACGCCGCCGAGTTCCTTCTGGCGTCGCTCGCGACGTGCGCGGCCTACTATGCGGCTCAATATTTGAAGATGCGCAAACTGCCCGCCGATGGCATGAAGGTGCGAGTCAGCGTGGAAAAGGATTTGCAACCGGCCCAGATGGTATCGTTCCAGATCGAGGTCGTCGCGCCCGGCTTGGATGAGCGATAGCAAGCCGGTACTCTGCGAGTCGTATGGGCCTGTTTTATTCACAACACACCGTTGGGAGCGCCCACAATCGAAATCGCGATCCATCCTGCCGCGCTCACGAAGGTTTAGTCGCGAGACCAGGCCGCATAATCTTGACGAGAAAACGGTAGCTGATGGCACGATGACATTTGCCCGCACCATGATGGTTGCGTTCTGAATAGAAATGCGCGATAAATTCATTGAATGCTCCGTGTAATGAATTTGGTTATTCTGACTGTCCTCGCCGTCGCCTTGGCTGCGGTCGCTCAAACATCGCGCTCAGTAGGGGATGGTGTCTACACGCCGGAACAGGCGGATCGTGGCAAAATTGCCTATTTCGAACATTGTGCCAACTGCCATGGTGCCCAATTGGGCGGCGGCGATGAGACAACCGCGCTTGCTGGCGGCAAATTCCTGACGACTTGGCGCAATCATTCCGTCGATGAACTCTTCGAGCGTGTTCGAGTCACCATGCCGGCAGACCGGCCGGGAACCCTGAGCCGGCAAGAAATCTCCGACATCTTGGCCTACATCTTCGCTGCCAATAAGCTCCCCGCCGGCGGCGCGGAACTCAGCATTCAAAGTGGGTCGCTCAAACAGATCCGGTTCCAGACAACGGTCATGCCAGGATCGCAATCGCATGGTGCGCCAAACGGCGCGGCACCTCCCGTTACGCCTTTCCGTTCTAACAACTCGAACGAGGGGTCGGCGCCGACTATGGTGGAAGGCCAGCCGATCGAGAGGCGACCACCGGAAAAACTCGATGACCAGCCCGTATTCCCCGAGCAGACCCGTGCACCGTATCGCGCATCAGCGTCCTTCCGGGTCACAACGCTGATCGACAATATGCCCGCGCCGTGGAGCCTCGCATTCCTACCGGGCGGTAAAATTCTCCTCACCGAAAGGCTGCCCGGCAGCATACGCATTCTGGACACCAAGGGTGTGCTTTCGGAACCCGTGGCCGGTGTGGCCAACTTGGCGTCGCCCTCCGCAAAGGACATTGGCCTGCTAGACGTGGTGCTTGACCCGCTTTTTGCGACCAACCACCAGATTTTCTTCACCTTTTTCGATTTTGTCGACGGCACGAACAGCAATACATTTGTCGCGCGCGCCCAGCTCGATGAAGCCAAATGTGCCTTGAGCGCCGCGAAGGTCATCTTTCGCGCCCAGCCAGCAATGCCGTCCAAGAGGCTTGGCGGCAAGACCGGAGGCCGAATCGCGATCGCGCCTGATGGGAGTCTGTTCGTAACGATCGGCGACCGGTCGGATTCGCCACCGTGGGACGTCGCGCAACGATTAGACAATCATCTAGGCAAGATCATTCACATCACGGCTGAGGGTGCACCTGCGTCCGACAATCCGTTCATAGGAAAACCGGGGGTTCTGCCTGAGATTTGGGCCTATGGCATTCGCAGCCCAGAAGGCTTGGCATTTGATCCGAGAACCGGGCGTTTATGGGAAAACGAGCACGGTCCCCGCGGCGGCGACGAGTTGAACATCATCGAGAAGGGCAAGAATTACGGATGGCCAGTGGTTGTTCACGGCATTGACTATCCGGGTACCGCGATCGGCGAAGGCATCGCGCACAAGCAAGGCATGGAAGAGCCGGTGTATTACTGGGACCCTGTGATCGCACCTTCAGGCCTCGCTTTCTATGCCGGCACCATCTTTCCGCAGTGGCGAGGCAGCATCTTCGTCGGTGGCCTGCGCTCCATGATGCTTGATCGGCTCATGATCGTAAACGACAGGGTCGTGGCGGAAGAACCTCTGCTGACTCATTTGCAGGCCCGCATTCGGGACGTGCGCGTCGGGCCCGACGGCGCCGTCTACGTACTGACCGACAGCGGCACTGCTGGGATCTCACCGCACACGCCGTTGACTAGTAAGCTGTTGAAACTCACGCCCAAATAGCTTTCCAAACAATTGGCCGGTCACGAAGCAATGTTGCGCCTCGTGCTGTCCGCGCTGAAGCCGGGCGGAATCCTCGTTGTTATGGATGGCATGTGGAACGAACACGAATCGCGGCCCCGTGAGGAACAAGTGAAATTTCACGAGTTGGCGCCCGCATTATCGAGACCGGAAGTGGAGCAAGCCGGTTTCGAGATCGTCGAAGTTCGCGATCCATTCATCGAACGCGCTGCAGACTGTCACCTGAATAGGAAAATCGACGAGATCATTATGCAGGCCGGATTTCGCATCGCGGAGCTGACGACCTTATATATTCCGGGACCTCGCCCAATGACGTACACGTACCAGGGCGCCGCGCAAAAATTCGCTTGAACCGGATCATCCTGCCCGTAACGCCGCAAGCATGGCCGGACTAGAGCGCACCTTCTCGGATTCCAGCATCCTGGGTTCGACCGTTGCTCCGGCGGCCATCAATTGAGTCACAATTTCGATTTGCCGGCCGTGATTGCCCGCAGGCGGGTTGCACCAGCCATGAACCGCCCAGCCGAGCGGCGGCGACTTGTACTTCTCGTCTTTGAGGTCCACGTCCGAGCCCTGGATTAACCTCCCCGCTAGAAGATCCTCGCCAAGAAGCGCAGCCCAATGGAGGGCAGTTTCACCGAACAGTCCGCGCAGTTCCGGTTTGGCTCCAGCGTTCAACAAGCAAAGCCCAACGTCTTCGGCTCCCAGGCTCGCTGCGCCAATCAGCGGCGTTTCACCCGTGCCGCGTTTGTTGAAGTTGAGATCCGCACCAGCCCGGATCAGCGCTTCGACGAGGAGCAATTCCCTACCTCTTTGCAGCGTGCCATCGAACAGCATGTCCGAAATGAAGTGGAGCGGATGGGTCAGACAATTGTTCTTGTCGCCCCACTCGATCAGTTCATTCGCACGCGATGAATCCTCGGACAGAAGTTCCCCTAATGCGTTTGCGTCCCCGTTCTGGATCGCTGTTTTCACATCCATGCTAATCTCATTTCGCGCCCGCTTCATCAATATTATCGCCGTTCACGGCCCGAACCACAGCTTGGCGTGCTTCGTCGAGAACGTGCACCACCGGTCCACCCTCATAGGAGCGGGGGCGGTGGGCGGTCTTCCCAGGTGGCGCCGGCGGGAAAGACGGCGATGTTGTCCCAGACGATGCTCCCAAGGTCGTGCTCACCCATTGCACCGGAAATCAGGCGCGCTTTGTCCCAGAGCTATACGGCGCTCGTGTTCGAAATCCGGCCGGGCGTTGCCGTTGAAGGTGACGACCAATCGGTGAACAACACCGGCTCCCACACGACGACCCCCCCCGCCGGCTTATCGGCAAATCCCGTCATCATGTGATTGAATGCAGAGGCCCCCTGCAGACATACCGGTCAAGTTGGCGACAAGAGCAACAGGACTCGCACCCCGCCCTTCGCAGCATTGAACTCGCTCTTGATTTCGACGACATTCTCGGCGACCCGTCGTGATGACAACTCCTTGGCGAATTGCCGCTGGCCGCCAGCCTCATCAGTCTTGCTGTTTCGGGTCTTTTCTTCATTCTCCCGTTTTCCGAGCCAATGAAACTGATGAGACTCTTCTCAGTCTGCCGGCTGTGCAATTACCTATGATATGACGCGATGTTACTTGAAGAACACCCCGCTCACTACGGCGTTGGTTCCCGCCGTCTTGGTGACTCGCAGGGTGACGTGCCCGGAGAGATTCCACACCAGGTATTGGCCCGATGCGAAGGCGCTCACCGAACTGCTGGCCAGCACCTGGCCAGTGACCGTATCCAACACATCGATCCGCTCCGCGCGTCCGACGGCATCCCAGTCCAGGCAGTATAGCGCTACCTGATGCGGAAGGCCATCGGTCAGATTGATATCGATGTTAAAGCCCGCTGTGGCGAACCAGGTGGCTGCGATCCGGCCTGTCAAAACGCCCTTCTGCAGCCCTCGAACGTCGGCGGTGGTTGTGACCCACGTAGCCGCGGCCTGACCGGTTAAGGCGACCTGGGCATACGCCGGGTAGTTGGTAACGTCGTTGGCGATGGCCTCGCCATCAGCCCCGTAAACCGTCTTCCACGTGCCTTGTGTCGTGGTGTCGGCCTTGACAAACGCTACCGTGCCGGATGGTGCCACGATGGTAAACGTTGCCGCATTGCTGGTGCCGCCCGCCGTGGTGACGGTGATGTTGGCCGGTCCAAGCAGGGCGGTGGGTGCGACCACGATAGTGCCCGTGATCTGGGTGGCGGTTATCACCACATTCGCGGTGATACCCGTGCGGAGATTCAGCGCGGCTCCGAGCAGGTTGGTACCGGTGAGGGTCAGCGGTACGCTGGTCCCTGTCGCGGCCAGCGTGGGCGCGACGGTGGTCAGTGTGGGTGCCGGCGGGTTAACCGTAAAGGTTACGGTGCCACTGGTGCCGCCCAGGGTAGTGACCGAGATAGTCTGCGGTCCTAGCGGGGCGGTGGCCGCGATGGCCAGGTTAGCGGTGATCTGAGTGGCAGTGACCACCACACCGGTGGCGGTGATGCCCGCTCCCAGATGCAGTGCCGCGCCCGTCAAATTGGCGCCGGTAAGGGTCACCGGTACGCTGGTCCCGAGCACGCCCACGGCGGGAGTGACGGTTGCCAGCGTGGGAGCCATCGGGTTCACCGTGAAGGTCACGGCGCCGCTGTCGCCGCCCGGCGTAGTGACCGAAATAGTCTGCGGTCCCACCGGGGCAGTGGCTGCGATGTTGAAGGTGGCGGTGATCTTGGTGGCCGTGGCAACTACACCGGTCGCGGTGATACCCGCGCCCAGATTCAGATTGGCCCCGATCAGGTTAGCGCCAGTGATGGTCACCGGCACCGTGGTTCCGATCACGCCCGTCGCCGGAGCGACAGCAGCCAGCGCCGGAACCAGCGGCGACCCTCCATCAAAGAGCAATCCGCTAACCACGGCGGAAATTCCCGCCGTTCTGGTGACGCGCAGGGTGACGTGCCCGGTGAGGTTCCACACCAGGTATTGGCCGGCGGAGAAAGCGGTCATCGGAGTGGTGGCCAGCACCTGGCCAGTGGCGGGATTCAGTACATCGATCCTCTGTGCCCTGGTGTTGGCGCCATCCCAGTCGAGGCCGTACAGCGCTACCTGGTGGGTAAGGCCGTCCGTCAGATTGATATCGATGCTAAAGCTCGTAAAGCTGTACCAGGCGGATGCAACCCGGCCTGCCGAAATCCCCTTTTGCGGCGCTCGAACGTCGGCGGTGGAGGGGCTCCACGTAAACAGTGTCTGACCGGTGAAGGCGACCTGGGCATAAGCGGGGTAGTTGGTCACGTTGTTGGGGATGGCCTGGCCACCGGCCCCGTAAACCGGCTTCCACGTGCCCTGGGTAGTGGTGTCACTATGAACCAGCGTAAACGTTACGGTGTTGCTGGTGCCGCCTGACGTCGTGACGGTGATGCTGGCCGGCCCGAGCGGAGCGTTGGCCGAGGCCACGAGAGTGGCGGTGATCTGGGTGCTGGTCGATACCACAGCCGTCGCCGTGATACCGGCGCTGAGATTCAGGATGGCGCCGTTCAGGCTGGTGCCGGTGAAGGTCACCGGTTGGCTGCTTCCGATCACGCCCGATACGGGAGCGATACTGGCCAGCACGGGAGTCGGCGGAAGAACGACGAGCGCCGGCGGTGGCACAAGGGTGATGGCAGCCGTGCCCGCTTTGCTTGGGTCTGAGGCACTGGTGGCAGTCACCACCACGGCCTGTGTCACAGTCACGGAAGCCGGCGCTGTGTACAGCCCCGTACCACTCATCGTCCCTACATTC
>DATMNI010000025.1:0-24757 GCA_035570275.1 Candidatus Acidiferrales bacterium
GGATGACTATTCGCCGCGCGACCGCGATGGGCATGGCACGGCGGTAGCGTCGTGCGCCGCCGCCAACACGGTCACCGGCAGTGTGACTTTCAGCGGTATGGCGCCTAAGGCGTATCTGGGGAATTACAAGGTTTCGGGTTCTCCCGGAGTGTTGGATGGATCGACCGATGGAGTTCTGATCCTGGCGATCAACGATGCCCTCAAGGACGGCATGGATATCGCGAGTCTTTCGGTGGTGGGCCCGGCTTTTACTGGCGCCCTCGACACGGGCGCCGGTCTTACGTGTACGAAGCCATTGCTTGGTGAACCCAATGGTGGCCCTTGCGATCCGGTGGCCACGGCATATGAAGCCGCCGTCAAAGCCGGAATGGTGGTGGTGGTGGCCGCCGGGAACAGCGGCTACCTCGGCACCCAATACCCCACTTCGCCCACGTACCTAAGTATCGCTTCCCCAGCCAACGCACCGTCGGTGGTCGGGGTGGGTGCCACCATCAACTCCCACGTGTTGGGCCCAACCGTAAGTGTGGATGGCGCCGGTGCGCCCGCCAGCCTGAAGGGGATTGCGGCGCAGATGGGCGATTCGGCCGCGCCGGCACTCAGCAACAACCCCTCGTACTACCAGCTTGGAGTCCCAGGATCGGTATTTCCCGCGCAATCCGCGCCGCTCATAGACGTGACCCAGATAGGCAACGACGGGTTTGGCTGCACGGCTTTTCCGGCCTTTTCGTTAATTGGGAAATTCGCTCTGATCCAGCGCGGGCCAGGGCTGCCGGGGAGCACGACCGCTTGCCCGTATTACACGAAGGCGAGCAATGCCGCGGATGCGGGGGCGGTGGGAGTCATCTTTTACATGTCCGATTCTTCGGCCACGGTCCATCCCGAGGACATCGGTTTCAACAGCGACACATTCACGTTCTTCGGACCGGCAGTGATGATCTCGCTGAGCGACGGTCAGGCTCTCAAAGCTTACATCGATAGCCATCCCGGCACGGTGACGATTGACCTCGCTGGAAGCGAGCAGGACTTGGGGACTTATAGCCAGGGTGCGGGCATCAGTCCGGCGCTGGCCGGGAACATGCTGGCGAATTATTCCTCGCGCGGTCCGGCGCCGGATGGCATCATCAAGCCTGACTTAGTGGCGGTGAGCGGGGTGGAAACGGATCCATTCAACTTCGGCCCCGATCCGAATGATTCCGACCTCCCAGTGCCAGGCGGCATTTATACCGCGGCACAGCGGTTCGACCCGAACGGCGGACTTTTCAGCGCTAACGGCTTTACGGGCATCGGGGGCGGAACCAGTTTTTCGGCGCCTATGGTGGCCGGCGCGGCGGCGCTGGTAAAGCAGGCTCACCCTGGCTGGACGTCAACGCAGATCAAGTCGGCATTGGTGAATTCGGCTGCGCAGGACACCGCTACGGACACCCTCGGCGACGCGGTGGATGTGGAATCGGTCGGCGGCGGACGGCTGGACGCGGGGGCGGCTGTGAAGGCGACGGTGACGGCTGAGCCGGCGACGATTTCTCTCGGGTTCCTCAAGGCTGGCGTGGCTCTGCCATCCCCCAAGACCATCACGATTACCAACAAGGGCACCAGTTCGGCCACGCTGGCGGTAGCGGTATCCACCGGAAAAGCTGCCACGGGCGCGTCGGTGGCGGTGAGCCCGCAGAGCCTGACGCTGGCTGGCGGAGCTTCCGGAACCATCAGCGTGACGCTCTCCGGCAGCGTTCCCGCGGCAGGTCAATATAACGGAGCTGTTACTGTAAGCGGATCCGGTGTTCAGTCTCTGCGGCTGCCTTACATGTTCGTGGTGGGCAATAACACGGCCTACAATCTGAATTGGCTGGCCGGATTCGATGGCTTGGCCGGCCAGGATATCGGCGGCCAGCCGGTGGTGCAGATCGTGGATCAGTTTGGCGCTCCGGTGGTTGGTTCGCCCGTCAGTCTTTCGGTAAGCCCGCGCGGCGCGGTTACGTTTAACAGCGTAGCTGGGGCGCCTGCCTGCACTCCAGCCAGTTCCACGCAGGTGACCTCCTGCCCCACTGACAATTACGGCTTTGCCTGGGTAGACGTGGTGCTTGGCAACGCGGGCGCACCCACGATTACGCTCAAGGCAGCCACCGGAGCGTCCAACCCGGTCGGTGCCTTGATCAGCCCGCAGCCCACGATTACGGTGGCGGGGGTAGTGAACGACGCCACCTTCAAGGCCCCGATTGCGGCTGGTTCCTACGTGGCGATCTTCGGAACTAACCTCCTGGACACCAACTTCCTGAGCAATTCGGCTGGGGATACCGGGGTTTCGACCGCGGACGGGACCTTGCCGCTGGTGATTGACGGTACCACGGTGAGCTTCGACGTGCCTTCGGCGGGCATCAGCGTGCCCGGCCACCTGACGTTCGCCAACGATGGACAAGTCAACGTGCAGGTGCCTTGGGAACTGCAAGGTCAATCGTCGGTGAAAGTCAAGGTGAGCAGTGATGACGCCTTCTTCCTGGGGAACGTAGTGGATGTGCCGCTGGCGCAGTATACGCCCGCATTTTTCGGCAGCAGCGTGATTGCGGCAGAGGACGCCCAGACCGGCGCGATCATCACAGCCGCCAACCCGGCCATACCGGGCGAGATCGTGTCGCTGTTCATGAACGGACTTGGCCCGGTGAACAATCAGCCGGCCAGCGGATCTCCGGCGGGCGTACCCCTGGCA
Organism: Candidatus Acidiferrales bacterium; assembly: GCA_035570275.1. Lineage (GTDB taxonomy): Bacteria > Acidobacteriota > Terriglobia > Bryobacterales > Bryobacteraceae > DATMNI01. Next base: position 2,699 of record DATMNI010000025.1, read on the forward strand.
ACCACGAAGACTACGCCGACGGTGAACTTTGGCAGCCAGTCGGCGCCGGTGCTGTTCAGCGGCCTGGCGCCCGGGTTTGCCGGGTTGTATCAGGTGAACGTGACGGTGCCGGCAGGGTTGACCGGAAATCAGCAGGTGACGGTGTCGATCGGCGGGGTGACGTCGCCGGCGGGTACGCTGCCGTTGAAGTAAGTGGCCGCGACCCTCTGGGTCGCGTGTCCCTGGGTTCGCCCCGGGTCGCCAACCCAGGAGGATCGCCGTTACTTGTTATACTCGATTCTCCATATGGCGAATCCTAAATATACGGCCTCCGACAAGCCGGTGCCGGTGGCGGAGTTAGTTGACACGCTCAGCGACGGTACCAAGGTTAAGCGGCGCGTGCCTCGTATGCGCGCCTGCAACGAGAAGGATGCGAAGGACAAGCTTTGCGCCGGGCACCTGAAGCGGTGGTTTTTCTTTGGCGATGAAGTGAAGCGGAAGTTCGGGGCGGATGCGGAGGTTTACCGCTGCGAGCACTGCAAAACGCTGTACCTGCCGAATCGGGAAGAAGAGCCGCGGACGGGGACGCTGAGCTATTGACGGATCGCCCGCGGCTTAGAGAAAACCGCTCCCTCACGGTCACGGCTCTGATTGGAGCCGCGGTCACGGCTCTGATTGGAGCCGCGCGTGTAAGCAAGCGGTCGTCCGGCGCCTATCGCCTTGAGCAAACAAAAAGTAGCCACAAAAGAAAAACCGCATCGGTCGCGTCCCCAGACGTTTGGGACTGAAACCGATGCGGCTCGCCCAGGTTGGGCTGGGATTCGGCGTCGGGCTGCCGGGAAGATTTCTCGAGAATCGATCGATTCCTGGTCAGGTCCGCGTCCTATTTTTCCTTACCAGAAACGCCAGACAACTACCGCTACCGGAACCCCGGGTGAGATCGCTGAAACTGTTTGACAAAAAAACCCCTCTGCAGCAACCAACAAGGGGAGAACCATGAGCAAAAACTGTTACAAACATCGGCTCCCGCAAGCACGCTGTCTCTTCGGCTCACTCGTCTCCACCTGCCTGTTACAGCAGAGGGCAGGTTTAAGGTACTTCGCCAATTCACAACCATAAATAGCAATCTGCCTGCCAGCTGTCAATGTCCATAAGCCCTTTTTATTTCACTATTTTCAGCCGGAACGGGGCCGCTGTCTTGTGGGCGGGTTGGGCGGGGGATGTGTCGCTATGACACAATCGAAGGGAATGAAGAGAATTCAGGCTGCATGCCTGCTTCTGGCCTGCTGGCTTCCAAACCTTATGGGACAGACCGATGAGCCGGTCATGGTCGCCACCGAGCATCCCCGGTTGTTCCTGAGACCGCAGCGGTTGCGGCTGCTCAAACGGGAGCGCGACCGGACGTCGCCGCGCTGGATACAATTCGAATCTCTGATCGCAGGGAAGGCGCCCATGCCGGAGCCCGGCTTTGCCGAGGCGCTTTACTACCAGATCGCCGGCGATGCGGCAACCGGGCGGCGTGCCATTGCGTGGGCTTTGGGTGCCGGCGCGGATTTGCGCCAGCAAGCGCTGGTGTTCGACTGGTGCCAGGAACTGCTGACGGAGGCGCAGCGGCGCGATCTGGCAGCCCGCCTGCAGCGGGGAATTGCCACCGCTCCACCGGCCAACGAAAGCGTGGCGCTGGTGCGGTCGCGGGTATTGGCGGCGGTGGCGTTGTTCGATCATGTTCCACAGACGCCGCAACGGGAACTGGAGCGCGTGGTCCGGAACTGGTGGGGCGGGAAGATCGTGCCCGCGCTTAAGGACGGCCGCAGTGCCATTGCGCGCGACGACGCGTTTCCGCTCTGGGAGATGCTGCATGCGATCCGGGACAGCACCAACCTGGATCTGCGCGAGGCCGCGCCCCGGTTCTTCAAGGACTTTCCGATCGAGCACCTGATGAGCTACTATCCGGCCTTGTATCCGGCCCCGGAAAACGAGTACCGCATTGGACTGACGCGCAGCAATGGCGATCCGGACCTGCAACTGGCGGCGCTTTCCCGCGCCGCCGAAATGGCGATGGTGGCATTCGACGTGAACGCGCCGGAAAGCCAGGTGCTGCAGGGTTGGCTTATGCACGACAAGTTCATGCTGAAAGGCACCTTCGGCGCGCCCTATGAGTTTCTCTGGGCCAATCCGTATCAGCCCGGGCTGAGCTACTACCACGTGCCGCTGGTTTACCACAACCCGGATTCCGGCAGGTTATTCGTGCGGTCGAATTGGGATGACGATGCGGAATGGTTCGGTTACTTTGACGGCACCATGCAGATGTTTTCGGAAGGACGCCTGACGACGTTGAACCCGAAGCTGATGGTGGCGCCGATTTCCCTGAAAGAAGCCGCGATCGTCTTCGGTCCGCAGGCGCGAAAGTTCAAATTGACCCTGGACGAAGAGCAGGCGGTTTTCGTGATGGGCCTGGCGCCGCGCGGGACCTACGATGTGGAAATCGACGACGAGGAAATGTACGAGGCGCAGGCCGACCCGGGCGGGATCCTGGCCTTGGATTTGCCGCACGGGAAAGAGATAGGAGTGAGAATAAAGGAGCCGGGGGCCGGGGGCCGGTAAGCAGTGGCCGGTGGCCGGGTAAGCAGTGGCCGGTGGCCAGTGGTCGGTTGAAGAATCGTCCCGCGTCTTTCACCGGCAACTGGCCACCGAGCGCAGCAAGCATCCGGCCACTGTCTTTCTAATACGCCCAGCGCCACAAACTGGCCCCCACCGTGTAGCCGGCGCCAACCGCGGCAAACAGAACGACGTCTCCCTTCTTGAGACGGCCTTCTTGAATGGCGTCGCGGGTGGCCAGCGGAATGGTGCCGGCAGTGGTGTTGCCGTAGCGGTCGATATTGATCAAAACCTTCCCGGGCGCGATCCCCAGCCGATCGGCGGCCGCCGTGATGATGCGTTTATTCGCCTGGTGAGGAATCATAACAGCCACGTCGTCGCCGGTGAGGTGGTTGCGCTCCAGCAGATCGCGGCTAGTCTCAAACATTTTGCGGACGGCGTACTTGAAGACCGGTCCGCCGTCCTGATGGACGAAATGCTGGCGCTGGTCGACGGTCTGGTGAGATGCGGGCAGGCGGCTGCCTCCGGCGGGCATCTTGAGGAAGTCGCCGCCGGACCCATCCACTTCACCCAGAAAATCGATGAAACCGGCGCCGTTTTCGTCTTCTCCAACAGGTTCGATTAACATGGCGCCGGCGCCATCGCCGAAGAGGACGCAGGTGGTGCGGTCGGTGTAGTCGATGATCCGGCTCATGGTGTCGGCGCCGATCACGAGAACTCGCTGATGGGTTCGGGCCGCCACCAGATGGGCGCCGATGGTGAGGCCATAGACGAAACCGGAGCATGCCGCGATGAGGTCGAAGCCCCAGGCGCCGCGCGCCCCAAGGGCGGTCTGCACCAGACAGGCGGTGGAAGGGAAGAAGTAATCAGGTGTCACCGTACACACGATGATGGCATTCACGGTGGAGGCATCGATGCCTCGCTGCAGAAGCGCGCACCGGGCCGCTGCCACCGCCATATCGGAGGTGGCCATGTCAGCGGCGGCGATATGCCGTTCGCGGATGCCGGTGCGCTCCATGATCCACTGATCGTTGGTATCGACCAACTTCTCCAGGTCCTGATTGGTGAGCACGCGGGGAGGCGTGTAGCAACCGAGCGCGGTGATTTTCGCCGTAGCCAATGCCGTAGCCAATATAGTTGTCCTTTTAGGTTCAGAGTACCACTGGGGGAGCACGGAATCGGGGCATTGCGGTACGCTGGGAAAGAATGCAGAGTGGACGACGGGATGCTCGACGTCATGGTTGACGAGCTCGACAACATCCTTGACAACATGCTCGACAACCAGGGTCTCCAGACCTCGCTTTTCTTTGAGAGCACGGAGGAGATTTACGCGCGGGTTTTCCGCGAATTAAAGCCGCGGACGGCGCTGCCCGAGTTGCAGGTGAGATTCTGCCAATTTGCGAATGCGAATTGCTTGATCAAGTTGGACGGCGGGCGGCTGGAAGTGCGAATGTCGGATCTGCTGTCGGGGGCTCCCGCGCCCGTAATGGAGGCGTTGGCCCACATTCTGCTTGGGAAGCTGTATCGCAAACCGGTGGCCCGGGTCTACTCCAACCGGTACCGGTTATATTTGAACCGGCGCGACATGCGGCGCCAGGCCCACTTATTGCGGCAGATTCGGGGCCGCAAATTCGTTTCAGGGCCGGTTGGCGAACACCGCAACCTGGAAGAGGTGTTTGAGCGGATCAACGGGCGTTTCTTTGACGGGCTGATGGGCCGGCCGCAATTGGGCTGGAGCCGGACTAAATCGCGCAGCACGTTGGGCCATTACGACCCGTCGCACAACGCGATTATTATTAGCCGGATTTTCGACCAGGAACATGTCCCACCGGTGGCACTGGAGTACGTGATGTTCCATGAAATGTTGCATCTACGGTACCCGGTCGACCACAGTGGGCGGCGTCGCCGGGTACACACACGGGAGTTTCACGCGGAAGAGGATAAATTTCCTCAGTTACAGGAAGTCAAAGAAATATTGAAACGGCTCTGAATTCAGGCGCAGGCGTTTGAATTCAAGCGCAAGCCTTTGAATTCAAGCGCAAGCCAGCTCGGCCATGGGGACCATGCTCCGCAATTCCAGACGCATTTTGTCAAAGAGTGTGACCAGGCTCGCCACATCCGCTGTGCCAAGACCCCAGCGATAGAGGAACAGGCGGACCTGAACCACAACCAATCCGCTGGCGAACATGAGTTGATGGTGCAGCAAAACGGAAGCCAGGTCCGGGCGGTCCAATCCGGAGTGCAACATTACCAGCTTCAGCGCGGTACAGACGCGGCCGAAATCGGCGTCGAGGCAACGCAAATAGCCGCGAAAAACCCTGCAACGCTGGACGCGGAGACGAACCTCCATAGCGGGGGTGAAGCCTGGTTGCCCGCGCAGGAATGCAAGATCCTCGCCGTCGAGCAGGCGCATCATGGGACGGTATTGCTCCAGGGAAAGCGCTTCAATCCACTCGGCGGTGACTGGCAGGCAGCTTCCCGGAGAACTGAGCTTGCGAAACAGCAGCGCCACGGCCAGCAGCATTCCGGCGCAAATACAGGCTGCGATGATGAAAACTGGTTGCATCAATAGTTTTTCCCGCGATCTGCACAACAATCTACACAACCAGGATAGGCCCGGCGCAATTGAAATGCAAGGGGTAAAGGAGTAATGCTGGTACTAATTAACGTTTGATTTAACATTATATTTACCGTTGATATAGATTAGTTCGCCGCCGCCACTTTTCTGGAGGCATTCAAGAGAGTTCGGTTCAACGCATCCAGGTGCACTAGAATCCTCTGCTCTTCGCCCGGGCCGGCAGCCGGGACGGGGGACGCGAGCGATTCACCCTTTGGGCTCAATAGAAATAGCCAGGCAATGAGGCAACCACTGGAGGCTGCCATTAACAGCAGATCCACCTGGTCTTTCATCCGCAGGCCAAAGACGCTGCGCAAAAGAAAGACGAGCGTGTTGCTGAGAAAATAAACCGAGTAGACGGCCGCATGGATTCTGACGTTGCGGGCCAACGGTACTCGAAAAACTGCTAGAAACAGCAGAATCAATAGGATAAAGATCGCCAGGCTCAAGTCTATCCCGCGTTCGGTGGCTAAGAAATAGGGAAGAATCCTGGATCGCTGGGGCGATTGCGGGTTGATCTTTGGAATCAGACTCAGGGCCGATATGGTGACGGCGACAGCCACGCCGAGATACAAAAATCGGCGACCTAAGGTATAGATTCCTTTGTATTTCTCCAAGACCAACCGGTAGAGTTCCAAGACCAGCAGCACGTAGAATACCCACAGCATGGCCTCCGTTACCGTCCACCAGAGCAAATATATGCTGGATTTTTGATCCAGAGCGAGCGACCCGGCAACGACAAGAACACGGAATACCACGTAGGCGGAGAAGACCCGGTAACGGCGATAAAGCCCGTTCTGGAAAAGCCTCGCGGCGGTTAGGGCCGATCCCAACAGGGAAACGATTTTCAATAATGAAACCAGCGTAACACTCAGCATTCGAATGAGTTCAGAAACTCGATTCTAACACGAGTGGTTGGGCTGGTACTTTGTTGTCGTTAGTTACCGAACCCACTGACAGGGATCGCACGAAGGGAAAGGGATGTCGGCCTTATTCGTGGTGGTGCTGGCAGTCAACATGGAAAGTGCGATGAACGCGAGTACTACGAGCTTCTTCATTTTTAAGGTGTCCTTTTCCTGCTGTTTTAATCCTGCTGTCTCAGTAACAGCGTAGTACTAGGCTATATGGAACTACCTAGTCATAGGGGGATTCTCCTAGTTATTTTCCGAAAATGGAACATAAACCAAGCCAATCAACAACGATCAACCGGGTAAAGACCGGCTTGCCGCCTGGAATATGGAGTACTACACGGGCCACGAGCGGCGGTACTATGGAGGCGGAGGGTAAGGTCGGCTGGCTGATTTCAGTGCAAGGTTCGAACCGGTCCGGGGCCCGGCAGGGGACACGTTTCGCAGAATTCTGGCGCAAGTTCCTACCGTGTTCGGACGCTTGGTTTACTTGTCCGGGTTGCGCGATATCGCCGGTATCTATTCGCATCCTACGTTGAATGAGTGGGTTGGCCAGAGTGAAGCAGACCGCACCCTATGCCATTGCCACCACCAGGTTTTCAGGCAGTGGATAGGCTGCACCCTGGCCGAACAGAAGGCCGATCTGGACCAGTACCTGGTTTCTTCCAGGGACGAAATCGACCTGGTTTTCTGCCGTGGGCTGATTCCTCAGGCTGTTCATGAAGTGGAGCGTTTGCTGTACCTTACGGATCTGGAGATGTTGCTGGAGTTGCTGCGCCTCGAACGTGGCGGCGCTTTCGGGAATCCAGGAGCATAGCGACGCCGGTCACCCGACCGATGATATCGGTGTCCCTGGCTTCGAAGATCGCCGGCGGAATGTGGGAAGCGGGATGGGGTTCCACGATCAGCCGGCCGCCCGATAAAGCGCACCAGCCGCAAAAATAGCCGTCGCGATGTTCAACGAAATAGATGGGCCGGTCCACTTCGCTGGTCCACCCGCCAGTGGCGATTTTTCGCTGGTTATGATCGATCAGCACCAGTGCCCCGGGGTGCAGTACGGGATACATGGACCAGTCTTCCAAGCCGATGAAACCGTAGCGATGCTGGCGAAGGTCGCTGCTGCCGAGGAAGCTAAGCCCCAGTTTTCCCCAGCGGCGGAGGATGTGGCTGAGAAAGGTGGTTTGGTTCAGATCGATTTGGTTTTCAAGAGCTTGCGGTACAGTGACGGCGGCATCGGCGGTGAAAAGGACAGGGTGGGTTTCCTTGAGGCCAATGCCGAGTGCATCGCCGGCAATGAGCTCGACCGGTACGCCATACCAGTGGAGCACCTCCAGATAGTCGATCCTGTAGATGACCGACAGCGTGTAGATCCGGTAGATGGTGGGTACGGTCTGCTGGTTCTCAATGTCGGCGAGGCGGCTCAGGGCGATGGCGAATTCATCGTTGCCCCGCCTGGCCGCAATCTGCTGGCTGGCTTTCTCCACGTCGCGATACGTGAGCTTGAGACGGTTGCGAAGCCGTTTCAGCTTTTCGCCGGGGCGCTCCATGTTATGATCCTCCCCTTAATGATATGATCCTCCCTATAAAGCCGCGATCCTCGCTTCAAGCCGTGATCCTGGCTTAACGCCCATACCGGCCGCTTCCTGAAATCCGGGAAACGAGCCTGCCGGGTTTGACCGGGATTATATCGCGATGGTTAGATTCCAGCCGGCCAAAACAGAGACTTTTGTTCCGGTTTCGGAACAGAGGGGAAAATGTCAACCAAAGTAATCATTGGAATTTCCGGCGCCAGCGGCGCAATTTACGGAATTCGGCTGCTGGAGCGGTTGCGCCAGCGCGATACTGCGGAAATTCACCTCATTTTGACCCGGTCGGGGGAGAAAACTCTGTTTCTGGAAACCGGCAAGACGGCGGCCGATCTGAAAAAACTGGCGGATTTTTCCTACCCTATGGAGGATATCTCCTGCCGTCTGGCGAGCGGATCCTACCCGACGGATGCCATGGTCATAGCCCCTTGCTCGATCCATACCATGTCGGCCATAGCCAATGGAATCAGCTCTAACCTGATGGTACGGGCGGCCGACGTGGTGCTCAAGGAAAGGCGCAAGCTGATCCTCATGGTCCGCGAGAGCCCTTTTCACCTGGGTCATCTTAGAAATATGACGGCTTTAGCGGAAATAGGAGCCATCATTGCGCCGCCAATTCCGGGGTTTTATCATGACCCCCAGTCGGTAATGGACATCGTGGACCACAGCGTAGATCGGGTTCTCGACCTGCTCGGGCTGCCCGACGCGACGGTTCGCCGATGGGAGGGAGTCACCCGGTGAGCGCGAAAACCACCCGGGCCGCGCGAAAAATCCCCGGCTTATTCGCGTTCCAAGGGGAACGGGGCGCCTTTAGCGAAGAGGCCTGCCGGAAATTGCTGGGACCCGAGGTAGGAGTAATGCCCTGCGTCCGGTTTGAAGAGTTGTTCCAGAACTTGAGAGATGGCCGTGCGGCCGGCGCCATCGTGCCGATTGAAAACACGCTGGCCGGTTCGGTTCACGAAAACTACGACCACCTGGTGAACTTCGAACTGCCGATCGTGGCCGAGACCAGCGTGCGGATCGTGCACAACCTGATGGCTCCGAAGGGCGTGCCTTTTTCCAAAATCAAACGCGTGTTTTCTCACCCCGTGGCGCTCAATCAGTGTCTGGATTTTTTTGCGCGGAATCCGCAGATCGAGAGGACCCCGTTTTACGACACGGCAGGCAGCGTGAAGATGGTGATAGAGGAGGGACTGACCGATGCCGGCGCCATTGCTTCCGCCGTAGCGGCCGGGATCTACGGGGCGCGGATTCTGCGGCGGTCCATCGAAAGCGACCGGCAGAACTTCACGCGATTCTTCCTGCTGCGCACGCCGGACTTCGCACGCCGCAACCCGACCGGGCCCGCTCTCCACGCCGCGTGGAAGACTTCGCTGGTTTTCACCACGAAAAATGTTCCAGGGGCGCTGTTCCGCGCTCTGAGCGCATTTGCGTTGCGGGACCTGAGTCTCACCAAGATTGAATCGCGCCCGTTGCGGGGGAAGCCGTGGGAATACCTGTTCTATTTGGATTTTCTGGGGCGCGCGGACTCGCCCAACGCGCAGAACGCGCTGAACCACTTGCGCGAGATTGCCGATTTCATACGCGTGCTGGGCTGTTATCCGAAAGGCGCGTAGCCAAAGCCGTGGCGTGCCGCGCTTCCAGGTGCAGTTCCACGGACCAGGAGCAGTTCCACGGACTTCCCCAGCCGCACCCGCGACCGGAGGGCCGCATCCACCGTGCTATGATATGTCGTAATGCGACAGGTCGCGGCACAACCTCTGACGGAAACCGTCCTGCTGATTCTGGCCAGCCTGGCTAACCAGCCTCGCCACGGCTATGCCCTCATGCAGGACATCGCCCGGCTCAGCAACGGCCGCGTGCGGATGAGCACCGGCACCCTGTACGGCGCGCTGCGCAGGCTTCTGGAAGACGGATGGATTGCGCGGTACGCCCAGGAAGACACCTCGCGCGAGAAACAGGCGTACCGGCTGACCGCGGCGGGACGCGCACAATTAACGGCGGAAGTGGAACGAATGAAGCAACTGACGCGCGCTGCCGGCGCCCGGCTGCGCGCCAGGGAGGTCTGAAGTGGAGCGAATCTACCGGGCTCTCGTCGGCTTGTACCCGTACGATTTCCGGTTGTGGTTCGGAGCTGAAATGGTGGACGCGTTCGCCAGGTCGGCGACGGATGTTGTCACGCAGGGGCGGGCCGTCCGCCTTAGCTTCGCCATTGTGGAACTATCGGGCTTGATTGCCGGTGCAGTGGTCGAGTGGTTCGCCAAGTGGACTGGCGACCGGGACGCCCGCGCCCGCTCCCTGCCCGATTGGCGGATGATGCGGCCCGTGGGCATCTCCAAGGAAGTTTGGTTCGGTGTAGCGAGGCGCCGATGTTCGTCGGACACTTAGGCGTCGGGTTGCTGGCCAGGCGGGCCGAGCCTAAGATCTCTCTCGGCACCTGGATGCTGGCCGTCATGCTGGCGGACTTCGTGGCATTTCCGCTGTTAGTGGCGGGGGTCGAAAACTTCAGCGGTCCCCGCGCCCACATTGCCTACAGTCACAGCTTGCTGATGGACGCGGTTTGGGCAGCCCTGTTGGCGTCGGCCTATTACCTTCGGCGTCACTACCGGCGCGGGGCCTGGCTGTTACTCGCGGCCGTGCTGAGCCACTGGCCGCTCGACGTGGTGAGCCATCGGCCGGACATGCCGCTGGCGCCGGGGGTGCCCGTGGTTTTCGGCTTGGGGCTCTGGAATTCGGTCACCGCAACTCTGGGGGTGGAAGGCGGCTTCTGGCTGCTCGCCGTCGTCGTTTATGCCGCCGCCACCCAGCCTGCACGCCGCGCGGGCTTCTACGGGTTCTGGATCGGAGTCGCCCTGCTGACGCTGTCCTGGTATAGCAACATCACCAGGGGCATCTCACCCAACCCCGTCAAAGCCGGCGTGGGTGGCTTGATCTTCTTCTCGTTGATGGTGGCCTGGGCGTATTGGATGAACCGCGCGCGAAAAGGATAGATGTCAGATGCCGATGGCCGGTGGTATTCGTTGGCGATGCCCGGGGCGTGATCTCAATACGCTGACACGCGCCATCGCCTGGGCGCCTGGGAAACGCCGGAAGCTCGATCCGAAGAAGATGGACCGCGCTCTAAATGGATGCCAGATGCCGGTTCGTCTTGTTCGTGCCGGCCACAGGGCACTGATATCCGGCTTCCGTGCAGAGGGTGAGTTCGTTACTCCGCGCGCGTGAAAGTCTATCGCCGGGACCTCCCGCCTGCGAACACGACGGTCAAATTTTCCGTTTGTTCCTGATGAGGCGGTAGGCGCCGTAGCCCGCCAGGCCAAGCAGCGCACCAGCAAGGCCGCCAAGGCCGATTACCAAACCAGCCGATAGCCCAGTCACAGTGCCTTGAGCGGCGAGTTCCAAGACACCAAGGGATGCGCCGCCGGCACTGCCGATACCCGCACCGACGCCCGCGGCGGCCGCGGCTTTGGCATTCTCTTTTTCAACTTTCGTCATCTTATTAGTCCCCGAAGCAGGCCCCCCGTTGCTCTTGGACCAAGGAGCCGAGCCGATACTCTCATTATAATTGAGGTTCCGCTTCGCCGGGATTGCATGGGACGAACCGGACGAGCCGTGAAGGGCCTGATGGGCGCGTGTGGACTACCTGGGGATTTGCCAGTGCCGACGTGGAGTTGGCCCGCTCGAAATGCGGGGCGGCGCGATGGTGCGCTTCATTTCAGGAGATCTCTACCCGCCGGCCGGAAGCGTTTAGAGGTGAGCGTCGAGCATCTTCAGGACTTCGGATTTGCCGATGGCTCCCACCCGCTGCTCCACCACGCATCCGCCCTTGAAGAGCAACAACGTCGGGATGCCGCGAACGTTATAGCGCATGGCCGTGCCGCCGTTGGAATCCACGTCCAGCTTGCCTACTTTAGCTTTGCCGGCATATTCGCTGGCCACGACGTCGATGGTCGGCCCCATCTGCCGGCAAGGACCGCACCACTCGGCCCAAAAATCCACCAGAACCGGAACCTCCGACCGAAGGACGTCCTGGTCGAAAGTTGAATCGACAAAAGTTAACGTGTTCTGACCTGCCATCTTTGTCTCCTACCTTACCCAATTAGATTAGAATCTCGTTTGGCAAAAAGGATTCAGTCCGCGCCCAGCAACGTCTTGTATAGCGCCGAATAAGCCGCCGCCGAAGCGTTCCAGGAGAAATCCTTCGCCATGCCTCGCCGCATGATCTGCCGCCAGCCTTCCGGATCGCCGAAAGCCCGGGCGGCGGCGCGAACCGCGCCCAACAATGCCTCGCCCGAGTACCCGGCGAACTTGAACCCTGTGCCTTCCTCGATGGTATCATCCAGACCGCCGGTGGCGCGAACTACCGGCACCGTGCCGTAGCGCAGGCTGTAAATCTGGTTCAGTCCGCAAGGTTCGTAGCGGCTGGGCATCAGGAACATGTCGGCGCCGGCTTCGATGCGATGCGCCAGGCCATTATCGAAGCCGATCCGCGCCGCAATTCGCCCGGGGTGCTCCGCCATCAGGCCGCGGAAGAATGCCTCGAACTCCGGGCCGCCCGTCCCCAGCGCCACCAGGTACATGTCTTCGGCGGCCATCTGGCGGGCCACCTCGACCAGCAGGTCGGCGCCTTTCTGCGGCGTCAAGCGCGAGACGATTCCGAGGAGCGGCCGGGCCATGGCCTCGGCGGGCAGGCCGAACTCGTGCAGCAGTTGCTCCTTACAGACACGCTTGCCGTCAAGGTCGTCGGCGGAATAGCGGGCAGGAATCAGCGGATCCGTCTCCGGGCTCCACTCGTTATAATCCACTCCGTTGAGGATGCCCGAAAGCGCGCCGGCCCGGGCGCGCAAGGCGCCATCCAGGCCAAAGCCGTACTCGGGTGTCTGAATTTCCCGCGCGTAGGTGGGGCTCACGGTGTTCAACGCGTCGGCGAAGGCAATTCCGCCTTTGATGTAACTGATGCGGCCGAAGAACTCCATTCCGTCCGGCCGGTAGACCGCAGGGTCGAGCGCCACTTCCGCCAGCGCGCTTCGCGGAAACAGCCCCTGATAGCCCAGGTTGTGGATGGTAAACAGGGTCTTGCAGCCGAGGAAGGTCGGGTCGGTCGCAAAGGCTGTGCGCAGGTAAGCGGGCACCAGGCCGGATTGCCAGTCGTGGCAGTGGAAGATGTCGGTACGGAAGAAGGCGCGGGCCACCGTCAGGGCCGCGCGGCAGAAAACCGCGAAGCGGATGTGGTTATCTGGATAGTCCAAGCCCGATTCTCCGTAGAACCCCTTGCGCTCAAACAAAGCCGGGCAATCCACCAAATACACCGGGTAGGCCGCGGCGGCCTGGTAGATGGAGGCATCATACCGGACTGGCCCCAGATAGATGGACAGCCGGTCATAAACGCGGCGGGCCGTCTTGAGGCTGATGGACCCATAGCGCGGAATCACCACGGCCACCTCGTCGCCAAGCGATTGCAGGGCGGCGGGCAGCCCGCCGACGACATCGGCCAGCCCGCCGGTTTTTGCGAACGGCGCCGCCTCCGAAGCCACCATCAGAATGCGAGACACTAATCGAATTGTAGCAAGTCACCGAATGCTCAAGACTCCGAATGCTATCATTGCCTCAGAACGCCGCCGTGGAGCGCGAACCGTGGAGCGCGAAGAGATCCTGGCCAAGCTTCGTGAAAGGATTGTCCACTTCGCGGCATCTCATATATCGAGAGATGTCGCCGAAGACCTGGCGCAGGAAGTGCTCATGCTGCTGCATGAAAAGTACGGGCACCTCGAACGTCCGGAAGACCTGCTGCCGCTGTCCCTGCAGATTGTGCGTTTCAAAATCATGAGTCTCCGCCGCAAGGCAGTCCGGCGCGGCGAGTATAGCCAGGTTTCGATCACCGATATCCAACTGCCCGACCTGAACGCCAACCCGGCCGATGCCGCGGAACGCCGTGAAATGCTGGAACGGCTCACGCAGGCCGTGACCCAGTTGGGAGAACGCTGCCGCCAGTTGATCCGTCTCAAGCTGCAAGGGAAGAGCTTTTCGGAGATTCAGCAGATCATGGGAGCCGGCGCCATCAATACGGTTTACACCTGGGACCACAGGTGCCGCAAGAATCTGCTGGAATTGATGGGGGGAGACTGGGAGCCGGGAAAGCGATGAACCGGGAAGATGTCCAGAAATTGTTGGGCGGATATGCCACCGGAACGCTGACGCCGGAAGAGCAGCAGGCATTGTTCGCCGCGGCATTGGAAGACCAGGAACTCTTCGATGAGCTGGCGCGCGAACAATCGCTGCGTGATTTGCTGCGCGACCCGGCGGCGAAAGCGCAGGTGCTGGTTGCCCTCGATGCCGCACGCGATACCGCGCGCGATGCCGCCCCCGATACGGCGCGTGTGCCCTGGTACCGGCACGGTTGGTGGCGGCAGGCGGCGGTGGTGGCGGCGATGGTGGGAATCGCCGTGACGGCAGTAGTGGTGACGCGGAAGCAGAACCCGCCGCCCGAAGCGGTAACGGTGGCGGAGTTGAAGGCCCCGGAGCAGGCGCAGGCGCGGGCGCAAACTGCAGGGCGGGCGTCAGCGCCCGAAATACGGGGACCGGGGGCCAGTGCCGAGCCGGGCGCTGCAGTGGCCAGGCGTGCCATGCGGCTGGCTCCGCCGAAGCAGCAGCCGGCCGCGGCTACGCCCAAAGATCTGCCCGCACTGCCCATGCCAGCGGCTCCCCCTCCGCCCCCGCGCGAAGAGCCGGCTATCCTGGCGGCATCCGGAAAGCCGGTGGCCGCACCCCCAGTGGCAGCACCGCCAGCGGTCACACTACCAGCGGCCACCCCACCCCCGGCGGCCGCGGCGCCGCCGAACTTTTCGACTACCGACAAGGTTGAAGTGCATGCCCAGCAGGTGCAGGTGCCAATGGCCGGGCAGCAGGGCCAGCAGGGCCAGCAGGGCCAGCAACTCGGGCAACTCGGGCTTCGCGATAGCGCAGGGGGCGGTGGCGGCGCTCTGGACAGCCGCCTTCTGGCGCTGAACGCCCGCCTGCTGTTCTACGGCAATCCCGTAGCAGCCGAGGCGGGCATCCAACAGAAATCGGCCAAGAAGACCGCCGCCCCAGAGCGGGCGCGGGCCGCGAACAGCATGGGGACAGTCGCCATGCTGACGGCCGTTCCCGCCTTTCACCTCGGCGTGCGCTACAGCATCCTGCGCCAGCAGTCCGGCGGCGAAACATCGGAAGTGGGCATCGACACGGTGTTGGAGGCCGGCGATCAAGTCAAGCTCAGAATCGTTCCCAATGACCGCGGGTATCTGCGCGTCTGGGAACCCGGCCCGAACGGTGCATTGCGTTCCATTGCGAGCGGGACCGCGCAGCCGCTGCAGCCTTTTGAAACGGCCCTGCCCGACTACCCGTTGCCCGGCCCGCGGCAACTCTACGTGCAGTTCACGCGCGATCTCCAGGCGGTCCTCACCGGTGCCATACAACAATCCGGTGCCGTACGACAATCCGGAGACGTACGACAACCCGGAGACGTACGACAACCCGTTGCCCCACCCCAGGCCGGCGCCGCACCCCAGTCTTCGCCATTGACACTGGCGCGCGCCAACCTCATTCTGACTGTGGCCGATGAGGCGGAGAAGGCAACCTACGTGGTGAACCGCGCCAGCGACCCGGCCACGCAACAGTTAGTCGTACCGATCACACTGAATTACAAGTAACTCAGCTTGGTCTAAGTTACGTCTAACTTACCGGCGGCATCGAGAAACAACCAGGCCACGCGGGGAGCGGTCTTGTCACGTACTATGTGAGCCTCAATGACCCTGAGCCGACGAACGAGCGCGACCGGACGACGGTCTGTTTCCTCAACAGGCCGATTCTACGGCCAGATGCTCCATGCCATGCAATGGTGCAGTTCGCGAATCGGTGGCGAGGGCTAAGAACAAGCTTTCAACAACAGAAATGCCACTAGGACCACCACCACGAGCACTATGATTCCGGTTGCCGTGTCGTTCGTGCCGCTTGCGGCGTCGCTTACCGCATGCTCAACATTATCTACTCCCTGGCCCGGCTTGAATTTGCGCCCACACTTCAGACAGGTAATGAAAATCTTTCGGCTGCCAATCATGCCCGTCGTTACGGTCCACCCGCGCTTTTCCGCGTGAATATAAGCCGAACCGCAGTTCGGGCATAGTACTTTGTCGTCGGCCACGTTTCCCCCTTCAGTGTCTCCTGCACAGCGAAGCCAAAGAACTAACCCGCAATCGAGGTCCGATCGTTGACCGACCCCAGTTGACACAAAACATGTTCCTTACCCTAGCTTATATCTGCTCGACAACCAAGTCGCCAACCTGTTAAATGTAGACGGCGTCATTGCCAAGCGCTGCGCGATGTGTTCCAATTGCTTCACCATGTGGATCTTCACTCGCTACGGTTTCTTCTCAATAGCTTGCGCTCGCAGGCCCAATGGCTCGCTTGATGCGCAAACCGTAATGGTCCGTTCCCGGCGAAGGTCGCATCTCCAGAACCTCAAGTCGCACTTCCGGGAAATCGCGACAGCGGAAGTCGTCGCGTTGCCCAAGCGCGACTACCGTTATCGGCTGATCCTGCCAAAGACCGTCTGGGCGACGATTATCGCCGCACTTGCCGACGAGCAGGAATGGTCCAACTTTAAGAACGAAGCGGCGCGGTTCCAGGGCGCGGTCGGCGCGGATTACGTGCACGCGCTACATGAGGTTTGGGAGGTGATGTACAACCTCCAAGAGTCGGAGGCGGCGGGCGGCGAAGCCTCGCGCCTTGTCAAGCCGGACAGAGGGGTTGCCGACAAGCCCGCCGCCAAGAGTTCCGACGCCAACAGTTCCGACACCAACAGCCCCGACGCCCAGGAGAGGCTCACTTCCGCGGTTCGGACAGTGTACGCCGCGAATAGTGCGACGATCCAGAAAATGAAATCCGAGTGCGCGAAGAAATGGGCCGAGCCAGATTTCATATGGGAACGCCTGCTGGGAGCGGCCGCGACATTGGGCAACTCGCGTGGCGCGAAGCTCGTTCATGACGACAAACTGCACGATCCGGTGCGGTATCCGGCTCTACTGCCTCTTACTGAGGAAAAACGGCGCGACGTCTTAACGCAGCAGTTGAGCGAGGCAAAGGTTCGTATGGCGGTTCTTAAGGCTAAACGGTTGGTCGCGAACTTCGCCCGCATCAAGAAGGATGGTGGGCCAGACGCGGTCAAGCGGAACCTGGAGGACAAGGCCGGCCGCGAGGAGAAAATTGTATTTATGCGGACCTTTCACGGAATCGGCCCGAAGTATGCCCGCGACATAATGATGGACGCCTATCACCCAGATTTCCACAACTCCATTGCGTTTGACGTTCGCCTGAAGAAAGTCGCGGCCGCGCTCGGTATGACGTTCGTCAACTATGAATCCGCCGAGCAATTCTTCCTTGGTGCCGCTGCGCGCGTTGGGATCAACGGTTGGGAACTTGACCGCCTGCTCTACAACTACACCAATGATGTGCTCGCAGCAATTGGCGCCTAATCGTTGGTACCGATCACGCTGAACTACAAGTAGTCACCGCGTCCAGAAACAATCGGGCCACGCGGGGCGCGTCGAACTGCTCCACCCATCGCTGTCCCGCGGCGGCCTGCGCGGCCCGCTGTTCCGGAGATCGGTAAAGGGCTTCGATGGCCGCGGCCAGTGCCTGCGGATCTTCCGGCTTCACCAACGCGCCGTGGGGCGCCACTTCCGGTATCGCCGCGGCTCGCGAGGCCACAATCGGCTTGCCCGCCGCCATGGCTTCCAGCAGCACAATGCCGAAGCCCTCCTGGACGCTGGGCAGGCAAAACAGGCTCGACCGGTTGTACTCGGCCGCCAGTTCGGCGCGCGAGACGTCGCCCAGCCAGGTGACTGTGCGGGACAGATTCAACTCGCCCGAGAGCCGATGCAGTGCGGCCGCGCACGGGCCATTGCCCACCATGCGAACTTCCAGTTCCGGGATGCGTCCGCTTAGCGCCGCGGCGGCGCGCAACAGCACTTCCACGCGCTTGCGGCGGTACAGGCGCCCCACGTAGAGCACCGCGAACCGGGACGGCTTCGTCTTATCGATCCAGACGGTGGTGTGAAGTTGCAACCGCCGGCGCCACTCGCTTAGGTCGATCGGTTACGGAACCACCGTGGGTAGCCTGGCCAGCCCGTAAAGCCTCTGGGCGCACTCACCCGAATATTTGCTGGTGACCAAAACGCGCGCCGCGCGATGCACGTGCAGCCGTTCGCAGCGGGCCTGCACGGACATGGTGAGGCGCGTCAACCCGGTTTCGAAACGGACCTCGTCGGCAATCACGCCTTTGAGCGAAGCCACGTGCGAACCGCCGCGCGCGATCCGGTAGCCATCCATATCGAAACCCACGGTGAGATCGTATGCGTCCGATGTCCGTGAATTACAAGTAGCCAGCCCGCGGTTGAACCACAGGCGTTCCAGGGTGTAAACCGGCAGGTGCAGTTTGGGGCCTTCGAAGGCGACCGTGTGCCCGAGTTCCGTGAGGGCCTTCGCCAGTACGGAAATGCCGACGTAGGTGCCGCTGCCCCGGCGGATATCGAGCGGCGTGGAAGTGAGGAAGCGGATTCGCACGCTGGTGTACGCGAACCACCATGATACCCAGTTGCTCCCAAACCTGGTATGAAGCGGGTATGTGGGTATGTGGGGCAGGTTGCGAACCGGTTGCCAACCTGCAGCGGATTGGCAATCCGCCTGTCCGCGCATTGACGAGCCCCTTCAGGCAAGGCGCACACGCTCGCTGCCGCATCGCGCCGGCGGATTAACAATCCGCCGGTCGTCTGGAATTTCTACATTCCGGCCGGGCCAAAGTGGGAGAGACGATCGTGTTGTCGCCGGTCACCCAGCCCTCGCCATGGTTCTCTCTTTGAGCCATCGCATGATGGTGGGCATTGCGGTGTGCCATTGGAAGATCGCCTGGACGTGATTGGGATGACCATACACGGAGTTGGTTGAACCGGCGAACGGCCTCCCCATCCAGGAGAGCGTTCACAACTGCACCGGCAGTGTCTGGCGAGGCATGACAGACCATGAAAGACGATGTCCCACCTTCTCCCGGAAATGTACAAACTCAAGGCGCCGGCGGATTAACAATCCGCCGGTCGTGCCTACTCGTGCCGCAGCGCCGTCATGGGACTGATCCGCGATGCCCGCCAGGCCGGGGTGTAGCCGGCCGCGAGGGCGGCGGCAGCGAGGATAGCCACCGAAAGCGAAATGGCAAGCGGATCGTTGGGCTTGGCGCCAAACAGAAATGCCGCAATGAAATGAGTGGTCTCCCAAGCCGCCGCAAGTCCGATGACCAGCCCCACGGCGGCCAACGCCAGGACTTCGCGCAGCACCATCCAGATGATGCCGCGCTGTTCGGCGCCGAGCGCCATGCGGATGCCGATTTCGCTGGTTCGCCGCGCCACCCCGTAGGCCATGGTGCCGTAGAGGCCTACGCACGCAATCAGCAGGGCAAGGATCGCGAAGCCCGTGCAAAGGGCGGCGAAAGTGCGCTCCTGGCTGATGGTTTGATCGATCTGGCGCGCCTGGGTGTTGATGCCCGTGAGGGGAATGCTGTTACTGGTTTGCCCCACGATCTGGCGGGCCGCGCCGGCTAGCGCCAGCGGATCGCCGGCAGTCCGGAGTTCAAACCAAACCCCGCCCAGACCGTCAAGATCCTGAGTGTAAGGGAGGTAGGCTACGGGCGGAGTGTCCTCCTTGAGCGAGTTGTAGTGCGCGGTTTTGGAGACGCCGATGATTTCGATATCGGCCGGCCTCTTGGAGTCGCCAATGCCGAAGGTGCGGCCAATCGGGTTTTGTTGCGGGAAGAACCTGGCCGCAAACTGTTCGTTGACGACGGCCACGTGTGCAGACGCCATGTCGCGTTCTTCAATCCCGCGGCCCAACAGGACCGGAATCTGCAGGGTCGCGAGAAACGATGGGTCGACATGGAGCATGGAGGTTGACTGTCGCCTGCCTGCCGGCGGCGGCGCACCCGGAATCGTGACGGTATCGTCGTTCACGTAATGGCTAACCAGCGGAAAATTCGAGAGACCCGCGCTGCGCACCCCGGGAATGGCGCGGAAGCTGTCCCTCAAGCTCGCGTAGAGGCGGGCCAGCGCGTCGCCCTTGTATCCGGCCTGCCGGGCGTTCAGGCTGAAGATCAGAATATTCTCGCGATTGAATCCGATATCCACCGAGTGCAGGTTGGAAACGGTGCGTACGAATAGGCCAGCCCCGATCACCAGCAGCAGGGAGGTCGCAATTTGCGCCACCACAAGCAATTGATTCGCTCCTAGCCGGAATCCGAAACGCCACAGCCGTCCCCGGGGCTCGCTGGCTCTGGCTTCCTTCAGGGCAGGCGTAAGATCCACTCGGGTTGCCTGCAGGGCAGGAGCCAGCCCGAAGACAATTCCAGTCACCAACGCCAGCGCCAATGTGAACCCGAGCACCCGCCAGCTCAGATTGGCGTGCAGCGTGAATTGATCCCGTCCATTGGCGAGCAGCCAGGTGATCGATTGAATTCCCCAGTACGCAACTGCCAATCCCAGCAGGCCGCCCAGAAAGGAGAGCATCACCGATTCCGTCAGCAACTGCCGCACAATGCGCCAGCGGCCGGCGCCGAGCGAAAGCCGCACCGCCATCTCGCGTCTGCGGGCGGCCGCTCGCGCCAGCAGGAGATTGGCAATGTTGGCGCAAGCGATGATGAGAATCAGGCCGACCATCGCCATGAGGATGTATAGCGGTTCGGAGTATTGACGCCGTAGTGAGTCAAGGCCGGAAGCGGCTTCTTGCAGGCGGAGTTCGGGCAAGACCGCTTTTTCCTTGGCAGAGGCGGCTGTGCTGTCCGCGAACAAGTGAAACTGCGTAGCCAGTGCGGCCTGGGCTTGTGCGATGGTGACGCCTGGCCGCAGGCGGCCCATCATTTCCACCCAATAGAAGTGCGGGTCGAAGAACTTCCGTCGCTCCTCATCGGCCGGGCGCTGGGCCAATAGAGGCGCCGCGTGCAAAGGGATGGCTACCGGCGGTTCGGTTGCCGCGTCCACCCCGAAGAAACCGGGCGCGGAGACTCCAACAATGGTGAACGGGACGTTGTTGATGAGCATCGACTGTCCGATGGCATCCGGATTCGCGGCGAAACGGCGCTGCCAGTACTTGTGGGTGATCACGGCCACGGGGGCCGCGCCGGCGCGGTCGTCCGCATCGAGAATCAGCCGTCCGGCGGCGGGCGGCACACCGAGATCGCGGTAGAATCCACCCGATACGAAAAGCCCCTGGGCGACTTCCGCCTGGCCATGAGCGATGATGTTGACTTGCCACGCCCCTCCGTAAGCGAACAGCGTGGACAGCTTGTCCTGATTGGCGCGCAGGAACTCGAAGGCGGCGAACGGGTAGTTGGGGCTGGTGAGGATGCCGGTTTTGCGATCCCGGTACCTGCTGCCGTTCTGACCGTGAATCACCGCCGGGTTGCCTTTGGCGTGCCAGTTCAAGACCACCAGTTCCTCCGGGTGCTGCACTGGCAGGGCGCGCAGCAGAATCGCGTCCATGAAGCTATAGATGGCGGTGTTGGCGCCGATCCCCAACGCCAGCGAAAGTACGGCCATGGCGGTAAACAGCCGGTTGGCGGCCATCATCCGTAGGGCATAGCGAATATCCTGCGCGAGTTGCTCGGCGAAATTCCAGGTCCACATGGCGCGGCTTTCCTCCTTGAGTAATGTGACATTTCCAAACTGCCGGCTGGCAGCGGCATTGGCAGCAATGCCGCTGCCGCGTGCCTCGGCCTGCAGCGAAAGATGATGGCGCATCTCTTCGTCGAGATCCCGTTCGAACTGGTCCCGGTGAAGCAGGAAGCGTAGTCTGCGCAAGAGTTCTCGCATAGCGGTTTCAAGCGGGCTGGATCACGCGGGCTGTCATCATGCGGACGGTATCACGCGGGCTGTATCATGCCGGCTGTATCACGCGTACGATGGCCGCCATCACGCGTTCGAATTCCTGGATTTCGTGGGCAAGCTGTTTGCGGCCATGGGGCGTCAGGCGGTAGTAGCGCGCGCGCCGATTGTTTTCCGATTGCTTCCACTCGGCTACCACCCAGCCCTTGATGAGCATGCGCTGCAACGCGGGGTAGAGCGAGCCTTCCTCCACCTGCAAAACGTCTTGGGACACCTGTTGGACGTGCTGGGCGATACCGTAGCCGTGCATCGGCCCCAGCCTGGCCAGCGTCTTGAGGACCAGCATGTACAGGGTACCGGGTGGGATTTCGGTTCGCGTCTCCATTTCCATAGCTGAACTATACGATAGTCAGACTATGGAAGGCGATGGCCGGTTAGCAGGAAAGCTCAAGATTCGGGTGGTTGGTTAGTGAGAG
>DATMNI010000026.1:0-12086 GCA_035570275.1 Candidatus Acidiferrales bacterium
CTCGAAATTCGTCGCGGATTTCCATGGGCGATAGTGCGGAGATCTGAATCTGCATGAATTTCTCGACGCCGCGGACCCGGTCTACCAGTTCCTCGTCGATGGTGTGAAATGCACTGACGCGCATGGCGAACCAGCTACCGACACCGAAGACGCCCAAACCGAGCGCCAACATCACCAGGTACCAGGCTGTGAGACGAATTCGGATCGATCCAAAGCTCATCGGTCCTCGGTCTCCCTCACCGTGTAGCCGAATCCGCGCACGGTTTGAATCAGACGCTTGGCACCGCCGGCCTCAATCTTGCTTCGTAGCTGGAAAATGAACACGTCGAGCGCGTTGCTTTCGACATCCCGATCGATTCCCCAAACGGCCTCCGTCAGATCGTCTCGGGATACGAGCCGGCCGGGTCGGCGCATCAAGTGTTCGAGGAGGATGAACTCGGTGCGAGTCAGGACCAACGCTTTCCGCCCGCGACGAACTTCGTGGGTTTCGGTATTCAAACTGAGGTCGGCAACCTGCAGAACACAGCCGGATTCGCCTGCGGCACGGCGGCCAATGACGCGGAGCCGGGCCGCGAGTACCTCGAAAGAAAAAGGCTTCGTCAAATAGTCGTCCGCTCCCACGTCGAGGCCGCGCACAATGTCAGGCACGGAGTCTCGTGCCGTCAACATCAAAATGGGAACCCGCGCTCCACCGGCGCGCAAGCGGCGCGCCACATGGAGCCCGTCCATGCCGGGAAGCATCACATCCAGCACGATCGCGTCGAATGGCAATGTCTGGGATTTCTCCAAGCCCTTAATTCCGTCCGTGGCGACATCAACCGCGTGACCCTTCCCCGCCAGTCCACGGCGGAGCAGTTCGGCCATCCGCGCATCGTCCTCGACAACTAAGATCCGCATGTCACAAACTTCCTTATCAGATTGGCACAACCGCATCAGCATAGCCAGAGCCGGAATCCAAGCAATCCCAGCCCTCCTGAGGTTACTCAGGTAACCCTAATATTGGTAGTTCACAATGGGACAGTCGTGAAGCCGCGAACTGCAATCGGGAAAGTGCTGCTGCTCGCAGCCGCCTCAATAGGCCGCAGTGAGAGCATCAACTTTGACAACGCAACCGTGGGCGCGGTGCCCCCGGGTTGGGTGGTCGCGATGACCCACACTGGCGGCGCCCCGAGGTGGGAGGTGCTCAAAGACGATTCGGCCCCCAGCCAGCCGAATGTTCTGGCACAACTTTCGACGGACCGCACCGCGGGACGCTTTCCGCTGGCAATTTGGGATCGCGCCAGTCCCAGGGACGGCACCCTCACGGTCAAGTTCAAAGCGGTATCCGGAAGCGTGGATCAGGGCGCCGGACTGGTATGGCGCTACCTGGACGCCAACAACTACTACATCGTTCGCGCCAACGCGCTGGAAAATAACGTCGTGCTCTACAAAGTGCAAAACGGTCAGCGGGTGTCGCTTGCGCCAAAAGGAGCCGTGTCGAATAGCTACGGCGTGAAACACCGGGTTCCCAAGCAAACATGGTCCACTCTGAGTGTCGGCTTTCATGGCAACCTCTTCACCGTGAGTTTGGATAACCAGAAGCTGTTCGAGGTCAAGGACTCGACATTTACCGGACCTGGCAAGACCGGGCTTTGGACGAAGTCGGATAGCGTCATCTACTTCGACGATTTTCAGGTGGTGGAGCAAGTCGGGAAATAGATGAAACAGGCCGCACTATTTCTCCGCCTCACGGGCATCAGCCCGGTTTTGGCGGATGGACGGGATCGGGACCAACGCATCGCAGACCTGGAACGACAGGTTACGGAAGCTAAGGGCACTGTCGCAGGCCGCCAGAAGACGATTGAATCGCTTTCCACACAGGTGCAGGAGGTCAAGAACCACCCTCCTTCGAGGACGACGCGGTGAACGGCAGGTCCCAGACCACATGGGGAATTCTCTGAAATGAAAAAACTTGCGGTTATAGTCATTGTCGTTCTTGCTTTAGCGCTGGGCGCCCTTTATGGATACATCGTTTCAGGTGGTTTGATAGCCCGCCAGAAGCCGCCTGCGGTAGAAACGAGCGTTACCCGGTGGATGCTACGCGTGAGTGTTCCTGAAGCGGCGAAAAAATTGCAGAACCCGCTCATGGCCGATACCGGCGGCGGGAACGTATCTGCCGGACGGGAATTATACCAGCAGAAATGCGAAGCCTGCCATGCTTATGACGGCAGCGGGAAGACTGAAATGGGCGCCGGTCTGTATCCGCCTCCACTCGATCTTCGTGGTCCCGAAATCCACAACGCGACCGATGGGGAATTGTTCTATTTCATCCGGAACGGCATACGAAACACCGCCATGCCGGGGTGGCAGATGCCGGATCAAGACACCTGGCGGCTGGTTGTTTTCATTCGGAATCTACCCAAGGTTGCCTCACTGTCCGCCCGAGCCCCGGCGCCCGGACCCGCGGCCTCTCCGCTATCCGCTCAGTATGTCGGCTCGGCCGCCTGCAAAACATGTCACAGCCACATCTACGAGCGCTGGAGTAAAACCCGGATGGCGAACGTGGTTCGCGACCCGCGCGAACATCCCGACGCAATCATCCCGGATCTGTCAAAGCCCAATCCGCTTGTCACATTCTCAAAGGATGATATCGCCTTCGTTTACGGGAGCAAATGGAAGCAGCGGTACTTTAAGAAAGTCGGTGACGATTTCTTCCCTTTGCCCGCCCAGTGGGACGTGACACACCAAATCTGGCGCCCCTACAATGTTAAGCCTGGGACGGACTGGTGGACCAGGTATTATCCCGAAGACAACATGGGGCGCCCAACCGGACCCACCTGCGACGGCTGCCACTCGGTCAATTACGATGTGAGCACAAAGAAAGTGACCGAGTGGAATGTCGGTTGCGAAAAGTGTCACGGCCCCGGCGGCGATCACGCCAAGCAGCCATCGCGGGCGAACATCGTGAATCCGGCGCGCCTCAACTACGTTGACGCTACCAACACCTGCATTCAGTGTCATTCGCAAGGGCAACCCCTGACCGCTCCCAGCGCGGGAAAGGCTTATGATTGGCCCGTCGGCTTCCATATGGGCAAGCGTCTGGACGATTTCTGGAAACTGGAGGAGCACAAACTCGGCGAGACGACGTTCACGCATTTCGCCGACGGGACTGCGCACAAGAATCGCATGCAGGGCAACGACTTCGTTACCAGCCTCATGTACACGCACGGCGTCACTTGCTTCAGTTGCCACGACGCGCATGGCGCGGAGAACGATGCGCTCTTATGGAAGCCGGCGAACGTTCTGTGCTTGGATTGTCACGGTCCGAACTCGCCTAACGGCCCTCACGCGCCCACAACCGAGCAACACACGCATCACAAAGCAGGAAGCCAGGGCAACGAGTGCATCGCGTGCCACATGCCGAAGATCCAACAGACGATTGCCGACGTGAACGTGCGGAGCCACACGTTTCACTTCGTCACTCCGGCCATGACTGACGCTTTGAAGATTCCGAACGCCTGCAATGTCTGCCACGCCGACAAATCGACGGCATGGTCCAATGCGGCCCTCAGGACATGGGTGGACCGCTCACCTTGGCGTGTAGCCGAATGAGCCGGCCAGGCCCGGTTTACTTCTGTGCCCCGGGCGTGGAACCGAGACGCGACGCACGACCGCTCGATTCGGTCACCTTATAATCCGGCGGGGCTTCAAACATGGTAGCGGACGGCTCACTGCGGCTGACGTTGGCCAGCTTTCTCACCGTCTCACCGGTGCGCGGGTCGGAATGCTTGTAGAGGACCTCGGCGTGCAGATCCGCCGAGTACCAGCTTTCGGTCACGATCTGAATCGGCAGTTCGTTGCCCATCCGGCCGGCCGGAACGGACAACGTGGTGCGGGTGCCGTCGGCCGGCACACCTTCGATGTTCTGGCGGCCCAGCGATTCGGTCTTGATGTTCTGGCTATCGAGACCGTGCGGCCGCGGGCCGAGGCCCGCAACGTTGGGTCCGGGGCCGCGCCGAGGCGGACCGCCTTGGGCCTGGGCCTGGTCGGAAGGCGGACCACCGTGCCCGCCCCGCATTCCTCCATACTGGCCGCGAGGCGTCCAGGTGGCTTTGGTAGCCGTGCGATCCTTGGTATTCAGAGCGTAATTCACGCCTGCCACCGGGTCATTGATAAAAACCACCTGCGGCAGGTTGGCATTGGCCGCGAGACCGTTCAGATTCACCGATTGCTCGCTGCGCGTGCGGCCCTCGGAATCGCGGTAAAACTTTGCCGTCGTGGACTGGCGGATGTGGTTTCCATCGGCCAGTGTCTGCGTGCTCTCGGTCACGATGTCCGCCGAATACGGCGCATTCTTCACCAGGCGGCCGGGCATTCCCGCTTCAGCGCCCAGGAAGCGGGCACCAGCGCCGGGCGGCGGCCCGAATCCCATCCGGTCCCCACGTCCCGGGCCACGTCCGGGCCCAGGACCTGTGCCACCCGGATCCTGTGCGAATACACATACGGTGGCGAATACGCACACGGCCAGCAGCGGAAGGCCGATCGAAAACCTTCGAATTCTCATTTTTCTACTCCTCACAGCGATGAATGAAGCCAAGTTAGCTTAAGGCAAACGCTAGCTTAAGAAGCTAGTCTAAAAAGCGTACTGCGCGGGCCAGGCCATCATTGCCCAACATCACGTCGGCCTGCACCGATCCGGAAGCCTCTTCGGGCTTTACGTCATACCCTAGCGCGATCATGGCGGAGCGGGGCACCTCCACACGCACCAGGTTCACTTCTTCGTTGGGACCGATTTGGGCCGCGTTGGGCAGCGGAATAAAGCCGCTTTCCACTACCGGAGCGCCGCCATCGGTCGAAGTACCACCATCGGTTGGAGCACGACCATCGATTGGATTACCATCATCGGTCTCGATTTCCGCCGGCATCCCGGCTACTGCCATCTCGACGCCCGCAGAGACGGCTGGCGAAGCCAACTCGGGCTGGCGGCCCCCGCTCAGGAACGCTGCTACGGCAAACAACGCGGCGGCGGCGGTGGCCCAACTGAAAACCGCAGTCCATTTGCTAACAGGCATCCATCGGGCCCGCGCCCCAGTGGACTGCCAACCGCCGGCTCCCATTCCCGCCTGGGTGCGGAAGGCCTCCCTCAAGCGGGCTTCCACCCGCGGCGGAGCCGCCATACTGCCCATCTGGCTGGCAACCGCCCGCAAGCCTTTCTGCAAGGCGACGTAGCTCCTCAACCGGGCCGCGCAACCGGGACAATGCGCCAGGTGCTCGTGATTCGGCAAGCCTGCGGAATCGGCCAACCGAACCGTCGTCATTCCCGCGTTACCACTGCCCATCTCTTCACCACTGCCCATCTGAGGCGGCGCTGTTTGAGACATGGCGTTCCAGAATTCCTGGCAGTTCATGAAAGACACCTCGCCGGCTTGAGGCCACCAACGGCCTGCCGGGGATTCCGTTCCTGGTTCAATTTGTCGAGAAGCAGCCCGCGCGCCCGGTGCAACCGCGACCGTACGGTCCCAATCGGGCAGCCCAGTACCACGGCGGCGTCGGCGTAATCTACTTCTTCCAAGTCACAGAGCACCACGACTTCCCGGTACCGGCGCGGCAGGGCTTGAACCGCCCGCCGCAAGGCCGCAATATCCTCGCGATGCGTCAACTCCACCAGCGGGTCGTCATTCACCGCCAGTTCGGGCAGGGTCCCATCGTCAAGGTCGTTCTCCAGCGCCACGGCGGACCGGCCCCGCTCCACGTTTCGCAGCACCAACTTGCGGGCTATGCCGAAAAGATAGCCGGACAGCGTTCCCCGCTCCGGATCGAAACCGCATTCCTGGCGAAGCAATGCCAGAAAAACTTCCTGGGTGACATCCTCAGCCACCGTCAGGGAACCGCTCATGTGCAAGGCGAAACGGTAGATGGCAGCCTGCCGCTTGCGGTAAAGTATTACGAACGCTTCCTCGTCACCACTCCGTAACCGGATCAGGAGTTCGTCATCCGTCTCGGGCGGGCTGGGCGTCATTGACCTCTCATATATAATTGCGCAACGGAACCCGAAAAGTTCCATAGAAACCACGGGGTTAGGGGCCAGACGGCAGTACCGGGAGCAAAAAGTCTGACGGTTAACATTTTTTGGTACTTTACTACTAGTAGTTATTGGCTTAGAATGCTAAGGATCGGTACTTTTTACCATGGCCCCAGGACAACAACCCGTTGAGGATGTAAATTACCTTCGTACCAGACTGGCGGAAGTGGAAGGGGAATTCCAACGCCAGAGAGCAAGGTTGAGAACCGGCGAGGAGCGGTTCCGCGCGCTGGCGGACGCCCTTCCCGTCATGATTTGGATGTCTGGCGACAACGCCCAAGGCACCTTCTTTAACCGGGAATGGCTGGAGTTCCGGGGGCGCACTTTGGAAGAGGAATCAGGCAACGGCTGGGCTGAGGGACTGCACCCGGACGATCGGGAGCTCTGTCTGGACAAGTATTTGAAAGCTTTTGCCGCCCGGCAGCCGTTCCGCATGCAGCACCGCCTGCAGCGCACCAGTGGCGAGTTTTGCTGGGTGGAGCACACCGGGATGCCGCAATGCGACGAGAGCGGGGAATTCGTCGGCTTCGTCGGCGCCCTGATCGATATTTCCGATCGCAAGCGCAACATTTTCACGCCGGACGAGGCATCGGTCCGGCTGGTGTTCGCTCTTACCGAACGGGAAAGGCAGGTGCTGGTGCTGATTGCGGAGGGCAAGTCGACCAAAGAGGCGGCCGCGCGCCTGGGGATCAGCTATAAGACGGCCGATTCGCACCGCAGCCGCATCCTGGAAAAACTGGGTGTTCACGAGACGGCCAGCATGGTCAGGTATGCCATCCGGGCGGGGTTGGTCGAGGCGTAAACGCCGAGCCGTACACTCCAACTCGTAAAGTGCCGGGGGCCCGCGCCCGATACAGAAACGCCCTTCACCACTGGCAGCATCGAAATCTCGGCACTTGCAGCGCGGTTTGCGGGGCGCCCCCTGGGCTCGGCGGGTCTGAACCTCCAATGGCTTTCCGGGCAGTTTCGCCAACATTTTGGAAAAACCCGAGTACACGCCGTGATATACGCGGTAACATGGCCGCAGTAGGACGGCGAGGTGCCCTCATGAGATTCAATCGTCTGAAGAAATGGTCCGTGGGAGCGGCTTTGGCTGGAATCCAGGCCCTCGCCAGCGCGGCCGACCCTCCTGCACAGGAGGTCTGGACCTTCGATCGTGTCGAGAACATCGGCGGCCACGCCACGACGGTTTTGGGCCACCCGCACGTCATCGACACACCCTATGGTAAGGCCGTCGAGTTCAACGGCGTGGACGATGCCCTCCTGATCGGCGTCCACCCCCTTGCCGGCGCGGAAACCTACACCTGGGAGGCCATTTTCCGGCCGGACGGCGGCAATGCCGAACAGCGCTGGTTTCATCTGGAAGAGAATCCCGCCACCGGCTTGGACAGCGGCAACCGGATGCTCTTTGAGATTCGCGTGATCGATGGCCGCTGGTGTCTGGACGCGTTCAATAAGTCGGGTCCCGACCAGAAGGCATTGCTCAATCGCAAGAGCTTGCACGCGCTGGGCGACTGGTTTCACGTCGCCGCCGTTTACGACGGTAAGGAGTTCAGAAACTACGTGGATGGCGTTCTGGACGGCGCAGCCCAAGTCCATCTGGCAGCGCAAGGCCCCGGCCAGACATCGGTCGGTGTGCGTATCAACAGGTTGTTCTATTTTAAGGGAGCCGTCCGCACGGCCCGCTTTACCCGCCGCGCGTTGGCGCCCGCGGAGTTCCTGAAGCCGCCCGCAAAACCTTAGTCCGATCGGTCGCGAACCTGCGCCTCGCGCTGGAAACAGCCCAAGGGGTTGGCGTCTCGGCCGGGCTGGCACGGGCGTGAAGATTTCGCGAGAATGAATAAGGATGGACAACCAGGCGTTTGAGCATCTGGAACGAACGCTTCGATCGGATGGCGTCGAAGCCGCATTCGATCTGCTGATCCGCGAGGCCCGCGAAGCTCTGGACTGCCGCGTCCTGTTCGGGGCACGGATCATGCAGGCGCGCCACCGGCTGGGGCTCCCGCTGATCGAGACGGAACCGGTCCTCAATCTTGCCGCCGACCAGCGGCTCACCTACGAGACGGCGTTCCGGGAAGCGGCGCGCGAGGCCGGTGAACTGCTTCTGGCCGGGGGCGATATTGCCGGCGCATGGCCGTATTTTAAAGCGATTGGTGAGCCTGGGACAGTGGCGGCCGCCATCGAAAATGTGAACGGTGGGGACCACCTCGACCGCGTAATCGAGATCGCCTTTCAGGAAGGCGTGAACCCGCGCAAAGGCTTCGAGCTGATTCTGGAACACCATGGAATCTGCCGCGCCATCACCTGGTTCGGCTCCAACCGGGATTACGACAGCCGCCGGAAGTCACTCCGCCTGCTGGTTGAGACTCTCTACGGCCAAATAGCATCGGCTATAAAAGAGACCATCGCTTCGGCGGAAGGCGCCGCGCCTGAAGCCAACGGCCTGGCGGAGCTGATGGCGGGCCGCGCCTGGTTGTTCGAAGGAAACAGCAGTTATACCGACAGCACCCATTTGACGTCGGTTCTGCGATTCACACCGGAGCTTGAGGACGCCGAGACGCTGCGGATGGCCCTGGAAATGGCCGAATACGGCCAGTGTCTGGCCCCCATGTTTCATTTTCGAGGCGATTCGCCCTTTGAAGACCCATATCTCGATCACGCGGTGTATTTGAGGGCGCTGCTCGGCCGGGACGTGGACGCCGCCATCGCCCACTTTCGACAAAAAGCCACCCCGTCTGCCGAGTTTCCTTTGGACACCGCTCCAGCCGAGGTTCTAATCGAGCTCCTGGTGCGGCTGGAGCGCTATGCGGAAGCCATCCAAGCCTCCGTCGATTGCCTCCCCGAGGCCAGCGGCGCACCACTGAGCTGCCCGTCGGTCCTCCAGTTGTGCCAAATGGCGGGCGACTACGAGGGGTTGCGCCGCCTGGCGAGGGAGCGGGAAGATCTGCTGGGGTTCGCGGCCGGGCTGATTCAGAGTTGAGAGACCGCCACTCTGATTCGCGTGCATAGCCTGTGCCCAATTGGTACAATTTCGCAAATGGCCGATTTCGTGTGGGGCTCGACTTCTGCTTCCGCCGTGCCAGCCACGGCGGTTCGTCCGCGGCACGGTGCTGTTGTTCGCGCTACTCATTGGATCACCACCTTATGTTTCCTGGCCCTGCTCCTTAGCGGAGTTGAAATTCTCATCTCTCACCCGCGCTTCTATTGGGGTGAAGCCGGCAACGTGCTGACTCCTCCGTTATTCAAACTGCCGATACCAGCCTCCAGAGCCACCGTCCCCACCGGCTACGGCTACGTGCTTCCCGACCAGAACGGCTGGAGCCGCTATCTCCATTTCCAATCCGGCTGGGTGTCTGTATTGACCGGCTTGGTTTACGTCGTTTTCGGGTTGTACCAAGGCCATTTTCGGCGGAGTTTACTTCCTGGTCGCGCCGATCTCTCATGGAGGGGGCTCTCGACCGTAATCGCCCAACATTTGCGCCTCAGACCGGCGAGTTACGAAGAAGCTTGGTCGTATAACGTGCTGCAGCGGCTCACGTATCTGCTGGTGATTTTCGTTCTGTTTCCGTTGGTTATCTGGACGGGCCTGGCGATGTCGCCCGCCATCGCGTCCGCGTTTCCGGCCGCGGTCGCTGTTTTGGGCGGCCAGCAGTCCGCACGCACCATACACTTCTTCGTCTCTGTATTGCTTGTACTCTTCCTTTTGGTTCACGTCGGTATGGTTTGTCTTACCGGATTCCGAAACCGGATGCGGGCGATGATCACCGGGCGGCCGGCCCCACATATGGAGCAAGATATGGAGCAGGATATGGAGCAAGTATGAGCAGGCTCTCACGACGTAAACTCATCACCACCGGACTGGCCGCAGCCGGGGGCGCCTCGGGGCTGGCGGCGGCAGCCACGCTCGCGCAGCGTTACGGGCTCATCCCGCCCGATGGCGGCGGCCTCTACGGGCCGGGCGAAACGCTGACTTATGCCGCGCAGCGGCTACTGACTCGCCACTCCCTGGCGCGTGAGTTCAACCCCAACCAGGTTTCGAAACCTCCGTTCGCCAATGAAGTCGCTCCCTTGGGCGACGCGTTCAAACGCCTTCAGGAGGGAGCGTTCACCGATTGGCGTCTCACCGTGGATGGAATGGCCACTCGCCCGGCGTCTTTCAAACTGGCTGAAGTCAAGAGCTTTCCCTGGCGCAGCCAGATCACTCATCTGGCGTGCGAAGAGGGCTGGTCTTATATAGCCGAATGGAGGGGCGTGCCTCTCTCGCACATCCTGAACCTTGTGGGGACTCTCCCCCAAGCCCGATACGTGGTGTACCGTTCGATCCAGCCCGACTGGTGGGAAAGCATCGACATGGCCGATGCATTGCACCCTCAAACCCTGGTCGCGCATAGTATCAATGGTGGTGAGCTTCCCGTCGCATTCGGCGGACCACTTCGACTGCGTGTTCCCCGGCAACTGGGCTACAAGAGCGTCAAATACATCACCCGCCTCACCATAACCGATAGCCTGAAACAGTTCGGCAAGGGCTTGGGCTCGGCGTCTCCGGAAGGCGGATACGCGTGGTACGCCGGAATCTGACGGCATCTGTGAGAGGCGATGCTGAAAGTTTGCGCTGTCAGCCGGCTGGCGACGTCGGCGCGACGGCGTCAGGTACCATTGTCGAGGAGGTCTGATATCATGGGCATCCCCTTCAAGGCGATCTTGGACGCTACTGGGAAAGTGTTGTTGGCGGCACGACGCAGGAGCTACACTGCCGAGGTGGCCCGATTCGATCACGGGAAGCAGCAGTTCCTCATGGAGTTGGTGACGAAGGCCCGAACTGCCAACGTCTGCCGCGTCGGCTTTCGTCCCATGCCGGGGGACATCCGCTTCGAGTATTGCGAATCCCTGTTCCGCGACGGGCTTTTGGACCGCGATATCATGACTGGACACTATTTCATCAGGTCTGGCGAGAGCGACCATGACCTCCAAGGGCATCGCCCATGCTGAATCGGGCGTTGTTTCTCTATTCGTTCGCCAACGGACTCGGGCCGCGACTTCCTTTGCCGAAACGTTGGGGCCCCGGTAGTCGAAGATGATGCAATACGATGCCTGGTTCAGACTGACATCGAACTTCCCGACCGTCTTCTGGCCGCTGTCGTAGAACACGTTTGCCCGGTTTCCCTTGAAGGGTTCGTATCCCAAAAGTGTAACGGAACTTGATACCCTTTAAATCCTGAGGTTGCTGGCCGGCTTGGGTTTCGCGAGCGACCGCCAGGATGCTGCGTCGCGCCCTAGGCAGAGCCAAATCATCGTCCTCGCTGGCGTGCGTCCTTTCTGAGAGAGCGTTTGGACACTCGAATCGTGGGCTCAAGCTCTGGCGCTGGACTCGGGTCCACACCAATTTCTCTGAGACGCGCGATAATGGTTTTGCAGTGATTATTCCAGCCATCTTCGCGAATACGCCCCAGCTTCAGGCTGACGTACGGCGCGCTGCGCAATCTCTCGGCGCCGATGTGGTGCACATCAATTTCGAGATTGGATTTGATGAGATGGGATTCGCCTCTATTTTCTTCAACATCGTGCTAACCGACGAAGCCAGCCGTCCCGCCCGACTACGTTTCGTGGCCCAGCAAGTCGCCCTCACTCTAATGAATCAGCTCAAGACCGATGAGAACGGCGTGCACGCCTACTTCAACTTCCGCAGCCAGTCGGAAGTCGCCAGCATCAAAGATCCTGCTTGGGCTTGAAACGTCCCAATGCCACTCGCCAATGACCTTCTGGAACAGGCTTACCACCTTGCGCGCCGGGAGCCGAAACGACCGAGGCAGGCGAGCTTAAGGCGCGCGGTTTCCACGAGCTACTATGCCTTATTCCATTTGCTCATTTCGGAAGCCACTCGGAAGGGTGTGGCTCTCATCCTGGACAAATCGCCAAGAATATGCTAAAACAGACTGCCAAGAGCTTGACCTGATGGCAGGAGGTGTGATGCCCAAGATGGTGATTGAGGTTCCGGAGGAGTTTGCGGAAGTGGGAAAGGCGATGG
>DATMNI010000027.1:0-19889 GCA_035570275.1 Candidatus Acidiferrales bacterium
AATGGCATTTTCGATTTCACGGCGCTGTTCGGCATAACCGATTAACGCCATTTCCAAGATGGCAGGGTCGAGTTGCTTTGGCATCCAGTCTCCTAATCGAACAAATTGGTACTGCTTTGTTTTGAGAATACCAGACCAGAGCGCGGGTGGCCCAAACTTTTGCGGCCATATTTTTGGACAACCAGGTGCCCCAAAAGCGCTGGGACGACCAGAGTCTCATGGCGTGCCCGCAACCATCCTGGCCAACCATCCTGGCCAGCCGGCGGTTCCGGCAACTGGTTTGAGAAACCCCGCCGCTTCGTTGTGCCGGCCGCTCTCCTGTGCCACACTTTTCTCATGCGAATGCCGATTGCGATACTTGCCTGCGCGGCTCTGGCCAGGGCCCAGGAAACCCGCCGGGAAATCGTGAACGCCGCGCCCACCCCCGCGCTCGACGGCAGGCCGAACTCGGGCGAGGTGCCCGACGTCTACGCCGTGTCGAGCCAGTTCGAACGCGTTCTGGTGCTGCGCTTCAAATACCAGACCGACCTGCTGGCCGGGCTGGAGAAGATGGTCAAGGAGCACAAGATCCGCAACGGGGTGATTCTGTCCGCCATCGGCTCGGTGCGGAACTACCAGATCCACCAGGTCAGCAACCGCACCTTTCCCTCCAGGAACACGTTCGTCAAGGACACCACGGGGCCCGCCGATATCGCCGGCATGAACGGCTTCATCATGGGCGGAAAGCTGCACCCGCACATTACTCTGGCAAGCCCGGACAAGGCATTCGGCGGCCACCTGGAACCTGGAACCGAGGTGTTCACGTTCGCCATCGTGACCATCGGGGTTCTGCCGGACAACCTGGACCTTACGAAATTGGACGATAAGACGTACCGTTGACGGCCCTGCCGTACGTCATGACAGAATAAGGATACGTATGCGTTACCGCCTTCTGGTTGCCGTTTTCGCCGTCTGTTTCACTGTCCCGCAACAGACCCGCGCCCAGACTATGTCCGTGGACAAGCTCATAGAGTTCATCGAGTCTTCCGAGAAGTTCATTCAAGAGAAGAAGATGACGGACACCGAACTGGCCGGATCCCTGTCCAAGGTGAAGCTCACCGAACGTCTGGACGATCGCACCATTGAAGAGATGCAAAGTTTCGGCCCGATCGGTCCCAAGACGATGGCGGCGCTCAAACTGCTGCGCGACCGGACGCAATCGCTGATGGCTGCAGCCAGCATCGCGCCGCCGCCCAAGTACGTGCCGCCGCCGCCGCCCTCATCCGAGGAGCAGGGCGCCATTATCACCGAGGTTCGCGAGTACGCGCTGAACTACAGCAAGAGCCTTCCCAACTTCCTGGCCACCGAAGTCACGCGGCGCAAGATGGCGCCCCCGGCCGCAAGCCGCTACGGCGGTGGACGCGCC
The DNA here is from genome assembly GCA_035570275.1 of Candidatus Acidiferrales bacterium. Taxonomy (GTDB): domain Bacteria; phylum Acidobacteriota; class Terriglobia; order Bryobacterales; family Bryobacteraceae; genus DATMNI01. The sequence goes on from DATMNI010000027.1 coordinate 1,406, forward strand.
GCGGAGCCTTCGTACCAGACCATGGACACGCTGACCGTGCGGCTGAGCTACTACGAACAGAAGGAGGATTACAAGCTGATCCTCATGAATAACGCACCCACCACCCAGGATTTTAAGACCCTGGGCGGGGCCACCTCCACCGGCGAATTCGGCAGCATGCTGCGGCAGATTTTCGAGCCCTACACCCAGGCCCGCTTCGAGTGGGACCATTGGGGCCTGCTGCGCGGCAAGCGCGTGATGGCATTTCAATACCATGTCGAACAGTCGCGCTCCCAGTGGAGCCTGGAGTATCAGCATACGGAGCACATCATTCCCGCGTATTCGGGCCTGGTGGAAATCGACCAAGATACCCACGTGGTGATGCGGGTGACCTTGAAAGCCGAGAACATTCCGCCCAGCTTCGCCATCCGCCAGGCCGAGACCATTCTGGATTACGATTACCAGGACATCAGCGGCCACGAATTCCTGCTGCCGCTGAAGACCGAAACCCGCATGTACTCCGACGGCATTCTTAGCAAGAATGAAACGGAGTTCCGCTTCTACCGCAAGTACTCGGCCGAAGCCGAGATCAAGTACGATATCACGCCCGACCCGCTGCCCGACGAGAAAACCAAAGAGTTGGACTGCAAGGACCCGAAGAACGCCACGGACCCCCGCTGCAAGCGGTGATGGAAGCCTTGTCTAACTAACTAAGAGTCCGGTTCAATAATACGGTCTCGTATTTCGAGGCAGCCGCTCCGTGACCGTCGCGGCTCTGATCGGAGCGTCGCGGCTCTGATCGGAGCCGCGCGCGTTAGCAAGCGGTTTCCCGATACATTGGCGAACTTCTGATACGGCGTACTAGACTAAGAGACCGGTGAGACTGGAAGTCCCAGGTGGCCCGGCCCGCGTGGTTCGCCGCTTGTCCTCGGAGGTAACTTGTTGTTTGCCGCTCAGGTTGCCGGTCATCGCCGGCGAACCAATGCCCTCTCTGGTTCCAGAACCCCTGGAGTTTCTATATTCTGGTCGGGCCAAAGTGGGACGATCGGGTTGTGTCGTCTGTCGACCAGCCCGCGCCTGACCCCTCGCCATGGTTCTCTCTTTGAGCCCGTGATTGGGCATGACCACGCACGCGTGGAGTTGGCTGAAGCGGCGAACCGCCTCCGCATCCAGGCCCCGCGTTCACAACTACACCGGCGAGCGTCTGGCGAGGCATGACAGGGTCGAAAAACCACCTCGCCCATCGGGAATCTCCCGGAGCCTGGCGTGGTTTTTCATGAAGTTTCGCTGGCGGAACGCCCATCCCAACAGACCACGAAAGACGATGCTCTGTCCCACCTTCTCCCACAAAAAGGTGGGGTACGTGTGAGCAAAGAAATCAAACCCGGCGGGCATGTCCTATTTGTGTGCGTTATCACACTCTACACAAGATTCATGGTTCGGTGAGGTACCAGGCCCGCCGGCCTTCCATCGGGGCGTCCGTCAGCCTAATTCAAAGTCGCTCAGCAAGTTACTCGAACTTTTACCCTGCGAGCCCGGCCATCCTATCGGGGAAATAGAACAGTACTAGAGGCACTTGACTCTGTTCGGCGGTGCAAGACACAATTGAACGTTCGCGACATCCAAGACTTAAGTTTCTAGTATGTATAACGAGTTGTTTGGCTTGCGTAAAAATCCGTTTGGTCTTGCACCGGATCCGGCCTTTCTCTTTCTAACCGAACAACACCGCGAGACGCTTGCCGGGTTAACTTGCGCCATCCTGCAGCGCAAGGGCTTTGCGGTGCTGACTGGCGACGCGGGCACCGGTAAGACGGCGCTGCTTGCCCGGGTCCTTCAGTTTCTGCCGGCCAGCCAGTTGCAATTCGGTGTAATCCTGAACACGACACCGGCGCCGTCCGAATTACTGGAGCTCGCCTTGTTGGATTTCGGAGTTACGGACGTTCCTCCGGGCAAAGCACAGCGTCTAGGGAAGCTCAGGGATGTGCTCCTGCAGGGCCAGCGCGAGGGAAAGTCCTCGGCCTTGATCGTGGATGACGCGCATAAGCTCAGCCCGGAGGTTCTGGAAGAAATCCGTATGCTGGGAAATCTTGAAGAGGCCGGGCAGAAATGCCTTCAGATCCTGCTGGTGGGACAAAGCGAGCTGGATAACATTCTAAGTCGCCCGGACCTGCGCCAACTGAAGCAGTGCATCTCCCTGCAATTGTCCCTCGCACCGCTGGCCCCCAGGCAAGTTGGCGAGTACATCGGGCATCGCTGGCTGAGGGCTGGCGGCAAGGAGCATCCCTTTTCCGCGAAGGCCGTCGCATGTGTTGCACGCGTATCCCGGGGCATTCCGCGCGGGATCAATGCGTTGTGCGACCACGCGCTGATTTCGGCGTTTAAGGCGCGATCTTCACGCGTCCGGGATAGCCACGTTCGCGAGGCGGCGGCGAATCTGGGTTTCGGCGAACTGCCGCGCCGGGAAGGTAACGTGGAGCCGGCGGCGCTCGCGCCCATGACCATTCCCGGTTTCCCCGGAGTCAAGCGGTTTGGCACTGGGCCGAAATGGCCGCGATGGTCCAGATGGGCGGGTAAGCTCCGTTTTACGCCCCGTCAGGGGAGCACCGGATCGTCATGAACGAATCGGCAGGCCCGAGTGGCATCACGACCAAACCGCAGCCCGAGAACTACTATCGACCCGAGAACTACTATCGATGGGTGGAGCCGGACAGCGACATCATCGTCTGCTTGAAACTCGAGACGGTGGATCGCCTCCAACTGGAAGTTCTGCGCGGCCTCGATACTTATCCGGAGGCGGGAAACGAAGTGGGAGGCGTCCTGCTCGGAAGGACGGAGTTCCACGAAGGCCGCACACTAACGTTCGTTGACGATTTCGAACCGGTCCCCAGCCAACACAGCAATGGTCCATCCTATCCTTTTGCTTTGACCGCCAAAGACGCGGTCACCCTTGAGGCCGCACTGGCACGAGGCGGTTCGGGCAAGACGCCGTCCGTGGTGGGTTATTACCGCAGTCACAACCGTAGCGGCCTGTTTTTGTCGGCGGACGACTTGCGGCTGATTCACCGCTACTTCCGCGGACCGGACAATCTATTTCTGCTCATTAAAACGCTGCCGAATCGAGCCTGCACGGCGGGCTTCTTCTTTTGGAAAGACGGCCAAATCCAATCCGAGTTCACCGCCAGCGAAGCACCGCTCATCCCCATAGCGCTTGCCTCCGCGGGCCGCAGCCTCTTGTTGGGGGAGTCCGAAATTCCCGTCGCAACACCGGCGCAGCTTCCCGCCGCGAGTGAAGAACCGCCTGCGATCGCGTCACCGGAACCGGGACGCAGCCGCAATCTCCTGATTCGCGACCTGGTGATCACAGGCGTGGTAGCGGCGGTTACACTAGCCGTGCTCCTCTATCGGGAAACGGGAGGAGCGCCGCACCAGACACCGGGTTCGCCGCGTCCGGTTCCACTGGCGGCGCCCCAGAGCGCACCCGGCGCACCAACGCCGGTTTGGGCGCCGGCGCCAGCAGTGGAGCAATCATCGGTGGAGCAATCATCGGTGGAGCGATCATCGGTGGAGCAAGCAGTGGAACCATCCGCGCCCAAGCTCTCGAGCCGGCCGAAAGCGGTACTCCAGCAAGCCCGGAACATGGCCGCCACTCCACTTCGCGATGCGCCGAAACTGCCAGAACGCGCGCCCGCCCAGGAAACGCCGGCTATCCTTTCTCCCGTGTCTCCAGTGTCTCCCGTGGCTGGTGGGCCGGGCACTCCACCTTCGTCGAAGCTTTTCACCGCGACGGCCGAACACCCGTTGAATACGGCGCCGCCGGCTGTTGAGACCACGGTCGCACCGCCGGTCCCGGCGGCGCATCCACCCGTTTCCGAGAACCCGGTCACGCCGGCGAGTCCTGGCGGGACGACACGCGCGCCACGAACCGAGGCAGCCACCGAAGCCGCGTCCCCCGTGGCAACGCCGGTGCCTGCAGATCCTCCCGCGCCCCCGGCGTCATCCCCTGTTGGAGCCGCGCACCCGTTTGTTGGTCCCCAGGTAATTCATCCGGTGACTCCGGCAGTGCCGCGCGGCGTCGGGCCTATGATTACCACCGATGTTCAGGTAGACGTGGCCGTGGCCATCGATGCCAATGGGAGAGTCACCGGCGCCCGGGTAGCGTCAACCAAGGGCTCCGCGGCCGGATTGCTGACGATCGAGGCCCTGAAGGCGGCGCAGTTATTCCGCTTTCAGCCGGCGCGGGAAAATGGCCGCAACGTAGCCAGCAGTATGGTTCTCACGTTCCGTTTTGCCCGAACCGCTAAGTAAACAGGGAGTAAGTCATGTAACTGAAATGGACGTAGCGGGAAGCGGCCTTTGTGTCCGGAAGAATGGAGTATTTGTAGATTTGCCAGACGGAGGTGGTTTATGAATTTACGTTTGATTGTTTCGTTGCTGCTGCTTGTATGCGCCCCGGCTTGGGCGCAATCCGCTGCCGGACTGGCGGCGATCTCTGGAGTCGTGCGCGATCCATCGGGCGCTGCCGTGCCCAATGCCAAAGTGGTGATTGCGAGCGCCTCCCAGGGCACTATCCGCACCGTGGTCAGTAATAACGGCGGTGTTTTTGCCGCCCCCGCGCTGCTGCCGGGCTCCGGTTATAAGGTGACGGTCTCGGCCACCGGTTACGCCGAGTATGAGGCCGCAGATTTGGTTTTGCTGGTCGGCCAGAACCTGAATCTGAACGTCAGCCTCACGGTGGGCCGCAGCGTCACGGTTGTCGAAGTCGCCTTGACTGCCGCCATGGTCCAGGACACCAAGACCGACGTCTCGCAGGTAATCGACTCCAAGTTGATCCAGGATCTTCCGATTAACGGGCGCCGTGTCGATTCGTTCGTTTTGCTGACGCCCGGTGTCACCAACGACAGCACCTTCGGCCTGCTTACTTTCCGCGGCGTGGCCGGCGGTAATTCGTTCCTCGTCGACGGCAACGATACTACCGAACAATTCTATAACGAGAACGCCGGCCGTACCCGCATCGCCTCGCAAATCTCGCAGGACGCGGTGCAGGAATTCCAGGTGGTCTCTTCCAACTTCTCGGCCGAATATGGCCGCGCCGTGGGCGGCGTGGTGAATACGGTCACGCGGACCGGAAGCAACGGCTTGCATGGCACGGCCTACTGGTTCTTCCGCAACCGCACGCTGGACGCGCGCGACCGCTACGCCACCATTAATCCTCACGAGGTGCGGCACCAGGCCGGCGCCAGCCTAGCGGGCGCCTTGATCAAAGACAAACTCTTCTATTTCGTCAACGCCGATTTCACCCGCCGGAGTTTTCCCATAGTCTCCAGCATCAGCCGCGCCGGCGTCATCGATCCGAACACGCAAAGCTTCCTGGGATGCGGATCCCCCGCGACTCCCGCGCAGTGCTCCGCCATTAACAGCATTCTGCCGCGCTACTTCGGGCTGATCCCGCGGGAGGCCAACCAGGACCTCGGCTTTGGCCGCCTCGACTGGCGGCCGACGGAGCGCAACACCTTCAGCGCCAGTTTGAACTACATGCGCTTCCAATCGCCCAATGGTATCCAGACCAACATTTCGTCCACCACCGGTGCTGCCATCGGCAGCAATGGCGACGATTCCGTTCGCGTGCGTAACGGCAGGGCCACCTGGACCGCGGTCGTGCAACCGAACTTGGTGAACGAGCTCCGCTTTGGTTGGGCCACCGATCGCCAGGCCGACACCTTCGACCAGCGCATGTATAATCCCGCCATCGGGCTGATCAGCCTCACCGTTGCCGGCCAGACGGGCCTGGGCGCCGGCGTCAGCTATCTGCCGCGCGTCGAGCCCAACGAGCGGCGCTTTCAATTCGCCGATAACGCTTCCTGGACCAAAGGAAAGCATATCTTCAAATTTGGATACGATATCGCCAACACCCGGGACTACACTTATTTCCTCAGTCCCGCCTATGGTTTCTACACCTACCAGACCGTCACCCAGTTCGCGCAGGACTTTTCCGGCAATACCTCGGGCGCCAAGAACTGGCAGAGTTATTCCCAGGCTTTCGGGAATCCGGTGGTCGACGCAACCATTGGCGATTACGGATTCTACGCTCAGGACCAATACCTGATCACACCCAAGCTGACCGTGAACTACGGCGTGCGGTATGAGTACGCCCAGTTGCCTCAGCCTAAGATCGTCAATCCGGATTATCCGCAGACGGGACACATTGCTACCGGGCGCTACAACCTGGCGCCGCGCCTCGGCGTCGCCTACAGCCTCAATGAAAAGACGGTGGTGCGCGCCGGCTTCGGCATGTACCATGCGCGCTTCCCCGGCTCGCTGATCGACAACCTCTTTACCAACAACGGTGTCTTCCAGACGTCCATCAGCCTGCAGAGCAGCAGCGCGGCGCAGTTGGCCAGCGGCCCGGTTTACGGGAACACCCTCGCCAGCGCGCCGCCCAGTGCTGCATCAGGGGCCGCTGCGGGCGCTACCAACATTCAATTTGCCGCGCCCAATCTGCGGACACCTTACTCCGAGCAAGGCACGCTGGCGGTGGAACGCCAGATTGGCCGCGATGTCTCTCTTTCGGTTTCCTATATCTGGAGCCGCGGTTTGCAACTGCTCACGTCGCGCGACCTCAATATCGGCGCTCCCGGTCCCGTCGTCACTTACACCATCGACGATGCCGGCGGCAATGCCGCCGGAACCTTCAACACGCCGGTGTATCTCGCGGCCAATCGCGTGGACCCGCGCTACGGCCGCGTCATACAAGATGAAAACGGCCTCAACAGCTATTACAGCGCGCTGGCGGTCCAGGCCAACAAGCGCTTCTCGCATGGCTTCCAGGCGTTGCTTTCGTATACCTGGTCGCATGCCATCGACGACGGCCAGGGCGCCAGCGCGGACGCGCTCTTCTACGCTAGTCCAAACCTCACCACTTACAACGGAAATTATGCGTTCGACAAAGGCAGCTCGGCCTTGGATCAGCGGCATCGCCTGGTGTTTTCGTTTGTCGAGCAGCCCACGTTCACCCATCGCGACGGCGCTTTCTACAAATACATCGTCAATAACTGGCAGCTCGGCGCCATCACGACGCTGGCCAGCGGCCGCCCCACCACGGCGCAGATTCGCACCACCGACACCGCCGTTGCCGGGATGGCTTATACCACCAGCATTGACGGTTTCGGCGGGAATTTCCGGGTCCCTTTCTGGCCGGTGAATAGTCTCTACACGCCTCCTGCTTACCGGGCTGACGCGCGTATCAGCAAGATCATCGCACTTAATGAGCGCTTCCGGCTGTACCTCAACTTTGAAGCGTTCAACATCACCAACACCGTGGTCGATACCAGCATTACCAATCAGGTGTATCTCGAGGCCAGGCGGGTGCTCACGCTGACTCCCGCGGCATTCGGCGCCGGCACTGCTTCGGCCGGATTCCCGGACGGAACCAACGCTCGCCGCGCCCAGGTAAGTGTGCGCCTGGTTTTCTGAAGCCCCTGCTTCCAGAGGTGGGACAGACGATCGCATTTTGTCGTCTGTCGGCCAGCTGAGGCGGGGCCATGGCAGTGCAGCCGAGGCACGACAGACCACGAAAGGCGATGGTCTGTCCCACCGGGTTTAGACCGAGGCCGTGGCAGCGCAGCCGAGGCACGACAGACCACCGACAGCGATGGTCTGTCCCACCATCCCCCACCGGGATGCTATCTCAAGTGAACGGGCCCCACTTTCGCGGACGTGCTAACGTGAATTCCTAGGGGAATGAACATTCTTTTCGTCGGAGATATCTTTGGTTCACCTGGCCGGCGGATCGTGGCCGACCATCTCCAAGACATCGTTCAGGCCAACCATATCGATCTCACGATCGCCAATGGCGAGAACGCCGCGGGCGGGTTCGGCATTACGCCGGCCATTGCCGAGGAGTTGTTCGCGCTGGGGCTGGACGTGATGACTTCGGGCAACCACGTCTGGGACAAGCGCGACCTGTTCGATTATTTCGCGCGCCAGCCGCGGCTGCTGCGTCCGGCCAATTATCCGGAAGCGCCCGGCAAGGGCGTGATTACCTATCGGGCGCGGAACGGGGTGGAGTGCGCGGTGATCAATTTACAGGGCCGCACCTACATGCCCAACATCGATTGTCCCTTTCGGAAGGCCGATCAGATCCTGAACGAACTTGGCCCGGCGGTTAAAGTACGGTTCGTGGACTTCCACGCGGAAGTCACCAGCGAGAAGATCGCCATGGGCTGGTATCTGGATGGCCGCGTTTCGGCGATGGTGGGCACCCACACGCATGTGCCGACGGCGGACACCCGCATCCTGCCCGGCGGCACGGCGTATCAGACGGACTGTGGGATGACGGGGCCGTACCACTCGGTCATCGGCGTCCAGACCGACATCATCATCCAGCGTTTCCTCACCGGCCTGCCGGTGCGAATGGAGGCGGCGCGGTTGGGGCCGGAGTTGCACGCGGTGATTGTCGACGTAGATGAATCCACGGGCAAAGCGCGCGCGGTCCGCCGCCACGCCATCAACGGAGACTGAGCGGATGGACCCTTCCAGCCCGGTTGCGGATCTGACGGCATTCTTTATCCAGGAAATCGGCGCACTGCTGTTTGCGGGCGTGTTCCTGTTTCTGTACCGGCAGGCGCGGGTAATCTATTTCGGGCTATGGTCGGTGGCTTGGGTCATGCGGGCCCTGGCTGCTTTTTTTGGCTTCGAACTGCTGCGGACGCAGCACGCCGGCTGGCTGGCCCCGTACGCCACTTTCGAATTCGCTTTCGCGATTGTGCTGGTGGCGGCCGCGCGCGCCGGCTTCGCTTCGGCCCTGAAAGACTGGCAAACGGTGTTGCGGCTGATTTCGATTCTGCCGATCTTCGTGGCCATTGTGTGGGGACTCGGCACCTATTCCGGCCTGGAGGCGTACCATACCTCGCACGCCGTGGTGATGGGCGTCATCTACTTCTACAACTTTTTCACGCTGCGCAAAACCACCGGGTTGGGCTCCCGCATCTTCCGCTTTTCGCTGCTGGTTCTGGCGGCGGCGTTTTTCGAGCATGCCATCATCTTTCTGTACCTGTATAACAAGGGCGGTGCCCCGGCCTGGGCCGTGTACCTGCACCACGAAACCTACTACGATTTCATCCTGCACTGCGTGATGGCTTTTGCGGCCATGGCGATGTGGAGCGAAAGCCAGATGGACCGCGTCAAGGATCTGCTGGGCGAACTGGACTACATGCGCCGCGAGCGCTCGCAGAGCCTGGATCTGGACCGGTTGACCGGGTTGTTGAACCAGGCCGCCCTGGCGCGCCGGGTGGAAGAACCGGCGCCGTTCGACGGTGTGGTGGCGGTGTGCGACATGGACAACTTCAAGGACGTGAACGACAGCTACGGGCACCTGGTGGGCGACGAGATTCTGCGCAACATCGGCCACCTTCTGCAGAAATCCATCCGCCACGAGGACCTGGCCTTCCGCTGGGGCGGCGACGAATTCGTGATCCTGTTCCTGAACCAGAGGCAGGAAGTGGCCGGCCGGCGCATGGCGGATATCGAAGCCCGCCTGCGGGAGTTCCGCGTGCGCGGTTTGGGCATTCTGCCGATCAGCTTCAGTTGGGGAACGGCGGAGGCCCACGGCAGGGCTCTGCGCGAGGCGCTGGATGAGGCCGACCAGAGCATGTACTCGGTGAAGCGTGCCCGCGCCGGAGTGGAAACGCCTTTTGAGGGGCCAAATGAGGCTCCCCCCGGCAGGCCGCGCGTGCGGCCGCGAGTGCGGTAGCTTCCCTCCAACAACCGCTCCCTGACGGTCGCGGCTCGGAATAAGGCACCCGGCCCCCACCCAGAGCCGTGACCGTCAGGGAGCGGTTGTCCTACTGCACGTAGATTACGGTGCGGTAGCCGGTCACCGAGACATCGATACTGGCAACGCTGTTGGTCTGGATCAGCAGGGGTTGCTGACCGGGCGCCACGCCGAACGGGATTTGCACGTTGATCTGCCAGATGCCGGGAAAGTTGGGCGAGAGGCCGGAGAACTTGACGAAGCTCTTATCCGGTGGATCGCCTGGTTGCGGCGCGTAGTTATCCACAAAGTCTCCAATCGCAACTCTCGGGTTCACCGGCGTCTGCACCAGCCCGTTTCGCGGAATGTCGCCATCGGCGGGCGCATTGGCGAGGAAGCCTTGGCCGGTGGCGTAGATGGAGATCACATCGCCGCGCTTGGCCGGGGAGGTGGCGCTGTTAATGGTAGTCCCGTCGCCGTTGATTACGGCGCCTTGCCTATTGGTGCCGGTTCCGCTGATCTCGAAGATTCCCGGGGAAACCGAATTCATTTGAATCACGTTGCTGATGGCCAGCAGTTGGCCGGTGGAAACCTTGAGCACCTGGATTTCGGCGCTGCCCCCGGTGGGGGCATTCATGGGAACGACGAAGTTAATCTGGTTGGGCGACACGAAGTACACTGGCGCCTGGGTGCCGTTGACCAGCACCTGGGTATCGCCCAATACCTTGGGGTAGGGGATCAGGTTGGGAAGGGCGCTGGCCAAGGCGGTGCCGGTGCCGAAGCTGCCGCCTGCCACCGTAAAGATGGTGGCGAAGACTCCGGGGGCGAGCGGGTGGTTAGGCATCAGGTGGGCCGCATTGACGGCCGTGAGAGGCGGGTAGTAGAAGGCCACCCGATTGCTGGCATCGGCCACCACCAGGTTGCCGAAGGGGTCTTGTATTACGGCGAGTGTCAGGCTGGCGGCATTCACGCCGCCGGTCGAAGTGGGATTGAATTGCAAGCTGTCGAACTTCGGGTACCTCAGCACCGTGCCGCTGGACGTATTGGTGATCCAGACCTCGCCCGTGGTCTGATTCACGAAAACTCCCGCCGGGGAATTAAGGCCTGAAATGGCAAGCGCGGCATGGGCGCCGGTGGCCGGGGTGTTGTTGATCTGATCGTAGATCAGGATCCGTTTGTTCAGCGTATCGGCCACATAGATCCGCCCATCGCTATCGGCGGAGAGGTGGCGCGGCGCGTTCATCTGGGTATCGGCGCTGCCGCTGACGATCGTGCTGAAATCCGGCTGGCCGAAAACCTTGGTGGCGGCGATTCCGTTGTCGGTTCCAGCGGTAAACGTCCCATTGGCCGTGAACTTGAAGTACAGTACGCGGTTGTCGCCGGCGTCGGAAACCGCCAGGCCGTTAGTACCCACCAGCGCCAACCCGTAAGGAAACTTCATGGTGCGGCTGGTGGGGTCCGGGATCGTGCTCAAGAAGTCGTGCTGCCCCAAGACCAGATCGGCTTGCTGCTGGCCTTGGTGGGCGAAGGGAGCCGGAAAGCGAAGGACCCGTCCGTTGAGAGTGTCGGCCACGTAGAGGTTGCCCGCGGGATCCACCACCAGCCCGCGAGGCTGGCAAAGGCTGGACTGCGTGGGAGCGGTAGCGTCGTTGGTGGGATTGCAAAGGGCCGTCGCCATGTCGGGCTGCCCGATGACGATATCCGCCGCCGCCCCGGGCTTCAAAATGCGGATATCCTTGAAGCCGAGAATGCGGTTGTTATACGTGTCGGCCACGTACAGGTGGGGTGCGTCGCCAGTGCTGTCAAGCGCCAGGCCGGCGTCGAAAGAGCTGCCGGCGAAGCGGAACTCGCGGCCTTCAATCAGATTGATGGAATTGCTGTCGAAACGGTCCTGGCCCAGCAGCCGCGTGGCCGGGCCGAACGTGCCGTTCTGCAGCGGCATCACGATTACGCGGTGATTGCCGGAATCGGCTACGTATAGCTCGTTGTTGAAAAACGCGGTCCCGCCCGGCCCCGCGAAAGTTTGTGCCGAGGATCTCGGGTTGCCGCCGTTGGGCGTAAGGGCCTGCGTTCCATCGGGTTTGACGTAGAGGCCGCCCTGGCCGACCACGGCTTTGGCCGACGGAGAGATGGCCGTACCGGGATCGGGCCACTGTTCGTACGGATCGAAGATCAGGATGCGGCTCCAGTTCGAATCCACCACGCCCATGCCCTGGTTTCCGGGAAGGAAGAAGATGGAATTCGGGCCGTTCATCCGGATCTGCAGTTGTTGAATGATCTGCGTGCGCTGATCCGGTGGCGTCACGCCCGCTGCCAGCGGGGTCAACAACCCCATAATGCGGGAGGCCGGTTGGCCGGAGGTAAACGGAGGCGTGAAGACCAGCACCCGGTTCAACAGGTCGTTAGGATTGTTGGTATTGTCGCCGTCGGACACATACAACCTGCCGGAGGAGTCAAAAGCCAGGCTGGTCGGTACGGCGAGTTGGTTGGTCAGGGAAAAGTTGGTGGCAGCCAGCACGGTGGCGCTCAAGAAGTCGATTTGGCCGATTACGATAGTGGCTGACAGGGCGAAGTTGTTGCTCTTGGCAACTTCCGAGGCCGGATACATCAGCACGCGCCGGTTGCCCGCATCGGTCAGCCACAAATTACCCTGTTTATCGAAGGCGATGCTGGCCTGAAACGGATTGGTGGTGGTGGCCAGGAAGACTCCCTTTTCGGTGGGAAGCCCGGCCGGATAATTCGGCGCATTCCTAGCGAGGCTGGGCTGGCCGATGATCAGGTCGGGGAATTGCTGATCCTGTGGCGTGGAGAAGGGAGTGCGAAATCGCAGTACCCGGTTGTTGCCGGCATCCACCACGTACAGGTCCCCTCCGAATGCCGCCACGCCCACGGGCGCGCTTAACCCGGCTGTAAACGCCGTGGCGGGGCCGCCCGCAATCGTCGAAAAAAAGTCGCGCTGGCCCACCACCACGTCGGCCTTCTTGCCGTTGGCGAAACTGGTGGCGTTCTTCCACCCCAGGATCCTGTTGTTGAGGGTGTCGCTGACATAGAGCGCCGGAGGCGTTACGGATGTGTCCAACGCCACGCTTTGGGGGCTAAAGAATTCCCGGCCCTCCACCAGATTGGGATTGACGGTGGAGACGGCGTTGTTGGAAAGCAGTTGCGGGTGGCCAATGCCGCGGGAGGCGCTGGTGTTCAAGGTGGTTTGCGAATAACCGGCAATACCGCCGAATAGAACCAACGTCAAAACAAGAAGATGCTTAAGTATCATTATGGATTACCGAAGGACGGCGCTACGCGGAAGAAACGCTCATCCTGAGGATAGCAAACACGGCCGTGACAGAAAAAGACTCAAGAGTACTGTATAGAGCATTTTACGAAGGTTTGCGGCCGCTTACGAAGCTTTACGTAACGGAACGCCCCGTGAGCGGACGCGAATGAGGCCCGCAGGTATGAGGCCTCGCACGGAGCCGCGACCGTGAGGGAGCGTGGCCCGAAGGCTGGTGACACTCCCGTACCGTCCGGCCCCGCCGGTGGTGCCCGGCCTCCCGGCTTGTGACTCGCGACTCCCGACCTCCTGACTCCCTAACTTCGGCCCTGTTCCCTGGCGGCGCGCGTAGCCAGTTCATCGCAGCGGTTGTTATCGGCGTGGCTGGCGTGGCCCTTGGTCCAGGTCCAGGTGGTTCTGTGGCGCGCGTTTTGTTCGTCGAGAGCCTTCCAGAGGTCCTGGTTCACCACGGGTTTCTTGCTGGCGGTTAGCCAGCCTTTGCGCTTCCAACCGTGGATCCAGGCGGTGATGCCGTTTTTCAGGTATTCGGAATCCGTCACCACTTCCACTTCGCAGATCTCTTTCAGCGTGCGCAGACCTTCGATTGCGGCGGTCAATTCCATCCGGTTGTTAGTGGTGTTGGGTTCCGAGCCCCACAGTTCCTTCTGCTGGCCGTTGTAGCGCAGAATAGCCGCCCACCCGCCGGGGCCCGGGTTGCCTATGCAGGCGCCATCGGTGATCAGATGGACTTTTTTCACCGGGCCGGCACCGGTTCGGCGTGGAAGAATTCGTCCACCAGGGCGAGGATGGCGTACGGGTCGTGCGCCTGGTAGATGGAGGCGCGGAGTTGGGCGCCGTGGCGGACGCCGTGGGTGAAGTAGGTCGCGAACTGTTTCATCTTGCCGGAGGTATCCTTCTCGCGGATTTCGATCAGCATGGTGTAGTATTGGCGCATCATCTGATAGCGGTCCAGGTGAGTGGGTTCGTCATAAGCGCCGGTGGCCAGGTACTGTTGGATCTGGCGGAAGATCCAAGGATTGGAGCTGGCGGCCCGGCCGATCATGACGGCGTCGCAGTTGGTTTCGCGCACCATGCGGACGGCATCCTCGGGTGTGACGATGTCGCCATTGCCGATGACCGGGATCTTCACCGCGGCCTTCACTTCGGCGATGCGGCTCCAATCGGCCTGGCCGGCGTACCCCTGCTCGCGGGTGCGCGGATGCAACGCCACGGCTTGCAGGCCGCAATCCTCGGCGAGCCGGGCCATTTCGACGGCCACCAGATGTTCGTCGTTCCATCCGGCGCGGAACTTCATCGTGAACGGGATGGAAATGGCGCGCCGCACTTCGCGCAGCAGGCGCTCCACCAGCGGCAGATCGCGCAGCAGGCCGGAGCCGCCATTGCACTTGACCACTTTGTTGACCGGGCAGCCGAAGTTGATGTCGAGGACGTCGAAGCCGAGGTCCTGGCAGACCCGGGCGGCATCGGCCATCACCGCCGGGTCGGCGCCGAAAAGCTGCGCGGAGATCGGATGCTCTTCGGGATCGAAGGCCAGGTACTTCAGGGTCTTATTGGGCTTACGCGAATGAAGCGATGCACTCACGCCGTGCGAGCTGGTGAACTCGGTCATGATCAGACCACACCCGCCCAGGTTGCGGATGAAGCGCCGAAAAACGGTATCGGTGACGCCGGCCATCGGGGCCAGCACGGTGGCGGGCGAAATCCGCGCCGGACCGATCGAAAACTGAGTGGGGAAGGAGTGCATGAAGCCTGCTGTTATTGATTTTATCATCGCGGACGCGGCCGGTCTGCTTCGGCCAGGCCGGGGCCGGGTCTGCGGCCAGGCCGGGCGAAACGCAATGGCGCGCGGCAGCGTCACTTTTGGTGTGGGGCCAAGTGAGATGAAAACCTTGCACATCGTTGTTCTGGTTGCCGCGGGCGCGGCCGGCGGGGCCGTCATCATGAGGGTGACGCAGAGGCCTGTAACCGTGGCGGAGCCAGCAGCGGTGGTGCAGGCGCAACCCGCCCGCCAACCTATTCCGGAACCCGCTCTGCAACCCCCCGCGCCACCTGTCCCCGCGCCGCCTGTCCCAGTGGAGCCAGCGCCGGCCGCACAAGTGGCGTCGCCCGAGCCTGCGTCGCACCCATCGCCATTCCGAGCATCGCCGTTCCGGGCATCGCCATTCCGAACACCACCGCTCCAAACACGGCGGGAAGCGCCCCAGCCCGGACGCGCGCATCGAGCGGCCGCAACCGTTGCCATGGCGCAAACGCCACCGGGCCCACCCGCAACCTTGCCTGCGTCCGTTCCTGCGACCTTGACGCCGCCTGCAATTTCCGTGGCTGCCGCGGGCGCCCCTGCGCCCAGCCCGGAGCCTGTGAACCCAATGCCTGCACCCCAACCGATTCCACCCGCGCGTCCGGAGCCGGAGAACGCGACTCCGCCCCCCGCTCCCGAGCCCCACAGGGTTACGCTGAACGCTGGGACACTGATCCCAGTGCGCCTTGTCGAAGGGCTCTCTTCGGAGCGGAACATGCCCGGCGATACGTTCGTTGCAACGCTTGACAAGGAGCTTGTGGCGGACGGCTTTGTCATCGCCGAGCGCGGCGCGCGGGTGGAAGGGCGCGTGGTGGCAGCGGACCGCGGCGGCAAGGTGAAAGGTGTGGCGTCGCTGGCAGTGGAGGTGACTTGGGTGCACACCTCCGACGGGCAGAACGTGGCGGTCCAGACCGATAGCTTCCAAAAGCAGGCGGAGCCGTCGTGGCGCCAGGATGCCGAGAAGGTGGGCGCCGGCGCGGCAATCGGCGCTGTGATCGGCGCCGTTGGGGGCGGCGGGAAGGGCGCGGCAATTGGCGCCGGAGCGGGCGGAGGCATCGGGGCCGGCAGCGTGCTGTTGACCCGCGGCGAGGCGGCGCGGTTGCCCAGCGAAACGCGAATCAGCTTTCGTTTACGTGCTCCTGTGACGTTGACTGAGCGGCTGTGACTGGCGGAAGGCTGAGCCTGCGACTTGGCCAGCGCCGGTTTGGGTTCTTCGCGGTGCTGTCGCGGTATTGTACCCGGCAGTACAGAACGCGCGCGGAATAGCGGGGATGGCCACCATGCGCCCCGCGGAGCACGCGCCTCCCGAGAAGCTGCCAGCCGTCCCTTCTGAACCATCGCTCCGAAATTGAAATGGCACTGCCCCAACCGTCGCTGACGCCGCGAAACAAGGCCAGGCTCGTGGCGGCCGGCACAATAGAATTGGCCGGCAGCCTCGATCTTTGCTGCCCAATCCAAGGGGGTTTCCATGAGCGGTCGAACTCCCTCGGATCACCGGCGGCATGCCACAAAAACATCATCCTCCATGCGGGCCGCCTGGGGCCTGGTTCAGGTTGAGAAGTTTCTTCGAGGCGACAGATCGCACCTATGTAACCGGTAACCGGTCTACTAAAAATGATAAACTTCACCTAGCGGTAAGAACAAACGAAGAATTGAGACAATTGGTTCTCCGCAAGTGACGTCTGGGAGTCCCGATGGGGAGCTGGCAGGGTGCGGAAGAGTTAGCTGCCTGCGATGGTTTGCTCCTTCGGGAGTCCCAACCACCCAGTGCGGCGCGAACAGCTACCGGACGGAGACATCCTGCTCTCCTGCTGGAGATGTCGTCACGCACGAAATATAGAGAGGAGCGAACATGGCACGCCCAAAGCTTAGACCGATTGGAGACGGCCCGCCCGACGCCGCGGTTCCGCGCAGGCCATTCCAGATTGCCGCCTTGGCGGGTTTGGAAGAGGGGCACCCAAACAGGCAGAGGAGCGAATGACTCTCCCGGCAGAGGTCATGGAGCGCATGAAGAAACCAGTCTTCCGGACTCCAGGCCTCACCCCAATAGGCCAGGCCGCCCAGACCGCCGTAAAACGCCTGGAGAAAAACCCCGGGGCCGTTTTCCGCTACGCCAGGCGAACTTCACAGGCGTGAGGCCGATGAAATGATTCCAGACAGAATACTGGCACGTTTAACTCAGATCCCTGGCGCTCGCAGCCTGTGGGGCCGGTTTGCGTTCGGCTCCGTGGATACCCGGGTCCGATACGGAGTTTTCGATAGGCCGCACTATGCCTATGGGGTCTATGCAGCGGCAGACCTGGCCAAGCGACTAGGCTTAGACAGGATTTCTGTGATAGAGATGGGAGTCGCGGGCGGAAAAGGTCTGCTGGCTCTCGAGAGAATTGCGAAGAGTGTAGGCAATCGCTTTGCGATCCGGATTGATGTGACGGGATTCGATAGCGGGCAAGGCATGCCTGCGCCGAACGACTATCGGGACTTGCCATATGTCTGGGACAAGGGCTTCTACAAGATGGATGTCTCAGAGCTAAAAGCCAGACTGTCGCCAGCCACGGAGCTGATTATTGGCGACGTTGAACAGACGGTTCCTTCGTGGGTCCCGAAGGCGAGTATTGGTTTCGTAGCATTCGATCTCGATTACTACAGTTCCACCAAGACGGCGCTCGGCCTGTTCGGGAACCACGATGCTAACACCCGGCTACCACGTTGTTATTGCTATTTTGATGATCTGATGTGGCCGGAATATGCCTGTCACAATGAATATGTCGGTGAGCTATGTGCCATTAAGGAGTTCAACGAGCAACATGAATCCAAGAAACTCTGCCCAATCCACATGTTTCGCCATAGCAGGGTCCACCAGGCTGCCTGGAACGAACAGATGTACGTGCTTCATGACTTTAAGCACCCTCTATACTGCAAGAACGTAACCCCATCGGGTGACCGGTACACTCAAATCCCCTTGTGATGTTAAGTTGAAATGGTTACACGATCGCGCAATCAGGGATATCTTAGACATCCCGGCTGAGGTAAGCGGAGGGTCTGGCTTGCAGCTACGGCGCCGCCACCGTTTGCACTCGCGTCTGCGCGACAACGCGATTGCTGTGATCGCGATACTGCACCTGGTAGTACACAACCCGCTGCGAAAGAGCCGGAATCGCCACCGAGCATCCCGTGGCGCACGGCGCGCCGGTAAGGCTGCCCGACGTACCGTCCGAACTTTCGCTGGGAAACTGGAATGGCACGCTTCCAACAGCGGGTGAAGCCACCAGACAAGCCTCGCGGCGGCTCGTGCAGTAGAATTGGCTTGCACCTCCGTTTTCCGCATAGCCAAACTGCACGATCGCATTATCCACACCAAGCCCATTCGGTGGGTTCAACTGCACCATCATAGGTATGAAGGTCGTGCGGTTAATGGAATCCACTGCCGGATAGGGGAGCATCTGTCCCGACAGAATCTGGTACTCGGATCCGTTGAAATAGTATCCTTCAAATAGCAGCCATGCACCGTCTGGGGTGGTCCGCACGCTCTCATTCACGTCATTCAACCGATAGCGGATCATTCCGTGAGTTAACAGCCGGCCCGCCGCCCCGGCGGCCTCGTAGGCGTTTTGGAAGCCAATTTGGGCAACGCCATTCAGGTACGCCCCGGTATTGTTAATGCAGATGTCGT
>DATMNI010000028.1:0-64942 GCA_035570275.1 Candidatus Acidiferrales bacterium
GTTGGCCGTGAACGGCCGCTTTTCGGCGATACCGAGCCAAAGGTCCCAGTCCAGAGTGGACGGAACCGGATCCTCTTTCGGAATCTCCGTGAGGCCCTGCGGCCACACCGGCCGGTCGCTCCAGGCATGCACTTCGGTGACGTTGCCGATCTCGCCGTTCCAAACCATCTCCGCCGCTTGCCGCGTGCCCTCGTTGGAGTAGCCCTGATTGCCCATCTGGGTGGCAACCTTATATTTCGTGGCCGCCTCTCGCAATTGGCGCGCTTCCCAGATGGTGCGAACCAGCGGCTTCTGTACGTAAACGTGCTTGCCGCGTTCCATGCACCACATGGCCGCTGTGGCATGCATATGATCGGGAATCGCCACGACTACGGCGTCGATGTTCTTGCCTTCCTTATCCAGCATCTGCCGGAAGTCCTTGAACTTGGCCGCCTTTTCGAAGCGGTTGAACGTGGCGGCGGCGCGGCGGTCGTCCACATCGCAGAGAGCCACTATGTTTTCCGTGGGCGCCGCGGCCGAGATGTTCGAGGCGCCCTGGCCGCCGGAGCCGATGGCGGCGAAGTTCACCTTTTCGTTGGGGGATTTGTATCCCGCGGATTTCAATGATGGCGTGCTGCCGAACCCTACCGCCGGAACAGCGCCGGCCAGCAGGCTGCCGTAAAAGAAATAACGCCTCGTTATTGCCATGAAACCTCCTCGAAATATTACCCGGCAGACGACAAAAAACGATCGTCTGCCCTACCACTACGCCAGACAACTCTTGACGTAAGCGAGGCACTTCTTGGCCTCGGCAACGATGTCCGAACCTTTCGGGAATCGGATACTCCAACTCCAGGTTCGCCGGGAAGGAGTACTTCTCCTTTTTGAGGAGTTGCATCACTTCCTTGATCGGGGTGTCGCCGGTGCCCCACACGGCCACGTTGGGGCCATGATCCTTCTTGCGATCCTTCACGTGCAGGTTGGTGATCCGGTCGTGGTGCTGCTTGATGAACGCCACAGCGTCGTACCCGGCGGCGGTGAAGTGGCCGATATCGAGATTGATGCCGTTGTATTTGCCATACGCCATCAGCGTATCGTAGCTTTCGAGCGTGGCTGTCTGGTTGGGATCGTCGGTGGCATCGTGGCCGTGATAGCCGACCAGCAGTTTGTGTTGGTCCGCCACCGGAGCGATGCGCTTCGCCATGGTAAGGGTCGTACTGGTCGTGATACCCTTCACGCCCAGACCCTTGGCCATAGTGAAGCCGTACTCGATGTCGTCGTCTTTCATGGAGTCCTGCATGTTGTAGCAGAGCAGGGCGACCTCGACGCCGGCGTCGCTGAACTTCTTAGTTACGGCTTTCCAGGTATTGGCGTTGGTGGAGGCGCGCCATTGCGAGAGCTTCTCCATCGCGGCCTGCCTCTCCGCCTGTTGCTCCGGGGTTAACGGTGCACGGCCACCGCCTTTCCTGCCTGCAGGTTGTCCGGGCGCGCCGCCGGGTGCCGCACCTGGCGCCGGGGGCACCACCCGGAGGGGTGCTCCGCCACCCCGGCCGAACGTTGGCATTGCCGGCGCACCCGCCAAGGCTTCGCAGTGGTTCGACATCAGCTCAGCCTCGCCGAGCCCGATCTCGGCATAAGCTTTGATGATGGCTTCCGGATCGGGGCTGGCGATCCGATTGAAGCTGTAGGTAATGGCGCCAATCTGGACGCCGCCGAACTTCGAGTCGATCCGCTTCGCGGCAAACGCCCCGCAGAGCGGCACCGACGCCAGTGCGATCTTTCCCAAATCTCGTCTTGTGAATTCCATTCTGGTTCCTTTCAGCGTAGACCTGCGGTTCCGCTAAGCCGACAAAAAGGTGTGCAATTCAAAGATACACCCGCGGACGTGTTGTGGGGCAGATTGATAATCTGCGGCGGATTGTTAATCCGCCTGGGCGATGCGGCAGCGAGCCAGCCCGTGTATGCGGGCATTTCCCCCATTCCGGCAGGCGGATTGCCAATCCGCCGCAGGTTAGCAACCTGCCCCACATATTCAGAATGCATCACCGCGGTGGCGGAGCCGTCGAAGGCGGCGTTGGTTTGCCATCGATCGTCACCGGCTCCATGATCTCGGTGCGGGTGCCGTCCGGATCGAACAGGTTGGTCTGGCGCTTGCGGTTCACGCCGACTCTGGGCTCGATCAGGCGCCCGTACTGTTGCCGGTAAGGCTTGGCTTCGAGCGCCGCCACGCTGGCGGCCATGTCGGCCACTTCCAGGCAGAGGTGGTGAGCACTGCCTCGCTTGTCCGGCGCCGGCGCGTCTTTATAGAGCATGAACTCGATATAGTCCTCCCCGTCCGGAACCTTCAAGTTGACCCAGGACAGTTGGGTTCCCGAGGAACTGCCGCGCCAGAACTCGCGGAAACCGAGGATGTCGGTGTAAAACTTCATCTCAGGGTCTAACGCCGTCACGATGATGCCGACGTGCATCATTCGCTTGGAAACGCGGCTCTCCGGCAGGTGTTTGCCCCGTTCCCGCACGGTCCATCCATCCGGCTCATATTGAACGATCTCTACGGTGTGGCCTTCGGGGTCCTTGATATTGAAATTTGAGTTGCCGATCCGGCCCTTGCCAACCTGCTTCGGCACCGCCACACCACGCGATGCCAGGTACAGGCGCATGGCTTCGGCGTTGTCCGTTTCGATGGAGATGTGATTCAGCCGGTCGGTGTTGGGCGCCGTTTCGGGAAACAATTCCAGATATTGCCGCTCATTGATCTTGAAAAACGTCATGGAAGGCGTTCCATCCGGGTTGGCGAGCGAGTAAGGCTCTTCCAGACCGAGGAAGTCATGGTAGAAGGCTCGCGACTTTTCGAAATCGTGCGCGTAGATCGCGATGTGGGCGACTCCCAGGATTTTGGGTCTGGCGGCGTCTTCGCCCGCCAGCGTCGCCGGCAGCAGGGCCGTCAGCATCGCCATCCCCGGCAGAATCGCGCCCCGCCACCGCACGCTGCTGCTCACCGCGGCGCTCAATGAGACACTCCTGCGGCCGTCTGCAGCGGCTCGTAAATGACAAAGGCAAACCGCTTGGAATCGGGCGACCAGGAATTGACGTTGATTGTCCCCTGGCCGCCGAAGAACGTGGTCACCACCTGGATCTGCGGCGTCTTGGCCAGGTGTGCGCCGGGCATCGGCATCATGCGAAGTTGAGTGCCGGGCAGTTTGTCATTGTGCGTGGCGGTGCCTTTGGGGAACGAGAGAAACAGCAGCCACTTTTTGTCGGGAGAGGGATGCGGGAACCAGTCCTCCATCTCGTCGCTGGTGACCCGCTCGGCTTTCTCATCGCCGGGGCCGGCGCCATCGGCCGGGATGCGCCAGACGTCCCAACTGCCGGAGCGATCGGAGTTGAAGTAGATCCATTTGCCGTCGGGTGAATAGTCGGGACCGTCGTCGTATCCAGGATTGGAATCGAGTTGCTGCGATTCGCCGCCGGCCGCTGGAATGCGGAAAATGTCGTAATTTGCCTTGGCCCCATTGGCGCCGGGGTGTTGGAGCACGTAGGCGAGATACTTGCCGTCGGGAGACCACCCATGGAAGTAACTGGGGGTTGCCGTGACCATCACGTGGGCGTTTGAGCCATCGGCGTTGGCAAGATAGACCTGTGACTGGCGGGAAGCCGGCGAGGAGGCTGAAAACGCGATCAGTTTTCCATCGGGCGAGGGCGCGTGGTCGTTGTTCAGGCGCAGCGACGGGTCGATGGCGATCGGTTCCGGCGTGGCGTTTCCAGGGCCACCTACCGCGATACGGAAAAGGCGGCCGCCGGAATTGGTGATGAGGTATTTGCCGTCGCCAGACCAGTTGGGCGCCTCGAACACCGTGTCCGCCTGGTAGACCGTGCGGATGGATTTGTCGCGCAGATCGAAGATGGAAATCTTGCTGCTGTAACGCGGTTGTGGAGGGCGCGCGGGAGGCAGGGCCTGTAGACTGACGTTGGAAAATACGGCCGTCTCCAGTACGTTGGCATCGTGCGAACAGACGGCGAGACCGACGTAGACTGGATCGTGAAGGGTCGCGGTGACGGGTCCGGTGGTAGTGAGTGGCTCACCGGGCTTTCCGGCCAGCATAGTAAAGCGGTCCCCGCGGCGCTCAATGCGAATCCGAACGGGCGCGCTGAGGTCGCTCTTCGCCTCCTGCTTCGTCTCCAAGGTCATGGCGGCAGCAGTGGGCCGGTACTGCAGCGAAGTCAAGCCATCCCCGTGCAGCGCCACATCGGCGTAGGCAGAGTCTGGGTCGGGGCTCTGGCGGATCATCAGGGCGGCCTTGCGATGACCCACGGCGCCAGTGCCGACGAAGTGAACGTCGGCGGTAAACGCCACATCGCCGGACATCTTCTTCCAGGCGAATTGGAACGCGTCGGCCGCGGCCCAGATGTTGGCGCCGCCGCCGGTTACCCGATACTCGCCGCTAGCGGCGTCGAACTCGACCTTCCCCTTTTGGGGCGTCACGCCCACATCGCTGCTCGATTCGAACTGCCCAAGGCCGTCGGCGAAGCACACCGCCGCCAGACAACAGAAGGCTAAGGTGCGTAAAGTAATCGCGAATCCGCTCCCTGACGGTTGCGGCTCGGTTCCGAGCCGCGCGCGTAAGCAAGCGGCCGTCGCGCGTAAGCAAGCGGTCGTCGCGCGTAAGCAAGCGGTCGTCACGGTTCCGAGCCGCGCGCGTAAGCAAGCGGTCGTCGCGCCCTGTCTGGTTCTCTTCATAAAGTCTTCACTTGGCCGCCCAATATGCCGGGTGCCCCACGTAAGTTTCATTTTCCAGGTTCGCCTGAATCGCCCGCCGCATTTCGTGGAGGTCCACTTCGCCCTGTACCTGGTAGAGCACTTTACCTCCCGGCGCGATCACCATGGTGAACGGCACACCCGCATCCCACTTGGCGTCAAAGGCCGCCTGCAGGGCGTACGTGTCGTCGGAGGCGAATTGCAGATTGCGGCTGGAGGCGTGTTGCGCCTGCAGCGTTTTCAGCACGCCGTTCTTTTCGTCCGGGTAGTTGGTGGAGATGGTCACCAGGTCGAAATCGCGGCGGCGGAACATGCGCCAGGTCTCTTCCAGCGACGGGAATTCCGTGATACACGGGCCGCACCAGGTGGCCCAAAAGTTGACCAGCAGAACCTTGCCGGTGGGATTCGTGCGCAGTTTCTTGAGATCGTCGGCCGTCACGGTCTCCAGGTTCACGGGCTCAGCCTCAATCTTCTGGAGTTCCTTCAACTGGCTGTCGATCTTCGATTTCCATTTGGTGGAGCAGCCAAACGACGGCGTGTGGGGAACGGCCACCGGCTTACCGGCGAGCATGGCGTCAAGTGCCAGGCGGGCGTCCTGGATCTTCACCAGCGATTCCCGCTGGGCGTTGTCGATGCGGCCTTCGTACTGCAGCTTGCGCTCCTTATCGAAGATGAAGACGTGCGGCGTGGCCTGAGCGCCGTATGCCTGGGTCACCGATTGCGTTTCGCCATCGTAGAGATACGGGAAACTGAAGTGCCGGTACTCGGCGCGAATCTTCATCTCTTCCAGGCTGTCGCTCACGTCGGTGTAGCCAAGCTCGGAGAGGGTAATGGCCTTCGGGTCGTTGGGATTGATGGCCACAAATCCTACGCCTTTGCTGGCGTAGTCCGACACCAGCTTCATCATGCGGCCTTCGTAGAGCTGCGACGTGGGGCAGTGGTTGCAGATGAACATCACCACCAGGATGGGGTCCTGGTATTCGGCCAGCTTGTGGTTCTTGCCGTCGATCCCGGGGAGGTCGAAATCCGGAGCCGGCGAACCAGGGGGCAGAGTTGGGTGCACGGTGTTGACCCTGGGCGTGAGGCGCGGCTCCTGGCCGAACGCGGCGTTTGGAAATAGTGCCAGGCAGAGAGCCGGCAGAGCGAGTGCTGCAGCGCGGAAACGGAATATCGTCATAAGCCTTCTCATTATTTCACCTCAGAACTGGAGCCGGAGCGTAAATTGCATGCGTCGGGGAACGTTCATTTGTGCCGTGACCTGCCCGAACAATGTGTTTGTCGGGGCCGTGTTGGGCGCCGCGAAGGTCACCTGATTGAAGAGGTTCAGCACTTCCACCCGGAACTCCACTTCCATCTTCTCGCGAATCCTGGTGTCCTTCAGTATGGAGGCATCCCAGTAGTTGTACGAATCGGACCGGATTCCGCTGAACCGCGGAGACAGCGTGATCAGGTTATTGGCCAACTGTTGCGACGAAACGCGGTTGAAGCAGCTTGTATTGAACCACTGATAGACTTTGTCATTATTCTTTCCCGAGATGGGGACTTGCGAGATAGGGCACGTCAGAATTGCGTTGCCGAACCCGATCGCCGGACCACTCTGGTACGTGTAAACGGGCGCAAGCTGCCATCCGCTCACCAGCAGACCAGCAACGGAATGGGCATTGGCCAGGAATTTGCGGCCGCGGCCGAACGGGAATTCGTAGATCCCGGTAACCGAAACGTGGTGCGGAAAGTCCTGGTTGGATATGGCCCTGGTGGGGGCCGCATCGCCGGCGTTCAGAAAGCTGGTGGCCTCAATGTACTTTGAGAACGTGTAGTTGGCCTGGGCCATGAAGCCGTGGGAAAACCGCTTTTCGAACCTCACGTTCAACGCGTTGTACGAAGCCGTGCCGTCATAGACGTAGGAGCTTACGCTGGTGAACTGCGGGTAGGGCGACAGCAACGCGGAGCGCGCAATCACGGAGCCGGCGCGGCCGGTGCCGGCGAACGCCGGAATGTTGAAAGGGTTCGGCAGGTTGGTGGTCAGGAAATTGATGGTCGCCGCGTCGCGCACCGGGCTGGTGCTCAGATACTGATTCGGCAAAGCGCTCAAGGTGCGGCTGATTTCCAGGTCGCTGTCGCGGGCGCCCATGTAGCCGACGTCCACCAGTACATGGCCCGGGAGTTCGCGCTCGATATCGAATTGGAATTTTTGCAGGCGCGCCGCGGCCGGATGGTAATTGTTGAACGTGATGGCGTTGCCCACATTGGTGAGCGCTCCCGCCGCGGATCCCAGCGTGGGCAGGAACCCGTTGGGGAACAGATTGCCGAGGTTGGCGGCAAACGTCTGGCCGCCATCCAGGGTCGGAACCACGGTGGTGTTCTGGATGAAACCAGTCTGGATGGCATCTTCGAGCCGGGTCCCGAGGGAGCCGAAATAGATGCCATAACCGCCGCGGAGCACGGTTTTCGCATCCGCACTGTAGGCGAATCCGAAGCGCGGCATGAAGTTGTTGGTGTCGCGTGCGTAGAGCGCCCGCGAATTGCCGTTCACGCCGGCGAAGGTCAATCCGCCATTGACCGAGAACTGCGACGCGGGGATCTCCGGTGTGGGACTGAGGGCATAGTTCGCTTGCACCTGAGCGGCAAACGGCTGCGCGGCGGTTGGGTCAAATCCCAGCACGGCGCGATTGTACCGCTCCGTCATCGGACTTTCGAGTTCGTAGCGCAAACCCAGGTTCAGCGTGAGCTTGCGGGTGATTTTCCAGTTGTCCTGAAAGAAACCGGCCCACACTGCGGAGACATCCGCCAGGTTACTGGCGGCAGGCAGGGTCAGGGTGCCTGACGACGGCAGGCCGTACAGCATGGATGCCAGCGCCTGCCCCCGCGGAGAGGCCGCCGCGTTGTCCAGCGGGCCGGCGGTGTAAGCCTCCGTGAAGCCCAACAGCAGTCCGGTGGACGAGCTGCCGGAGGTCTGGTTGTCGGGATAACGGCGGAACTCGAAGCCAAACTTGAAATCGTGAGCGCCCTTGATTTTGTCGAACGACACCGTCAGGTCCTGCGTCTGCGTTTGCTTGAAGAGCGGCGTGCGAGATCCGAGAGAGGTGTATCCATTGACGGTGACGGCCGGAAACTGGTGGAATCCCGGACCTATCTGATTATCGATGGCGGCGGGGAAGCCTAGCGTCGACAAGAGGAAGTTCTGCCCCGCCACTTCCGGCTTTTGCGCGCGCACGAAACGGGTGTCGCTCAACCGGATATCCATCACCAGAGTCGAGCTGAAAGAGTGCACGTCGTCGGCGGCAAAGCCGGCGGCCTCAGTCCAGAAGAATGCGCCCAGCGCAGGATTGGTGAAACCGAAATAGTCGGTATCGTTGCTGTCGTGGTAGTTCTGATTCATGCGGAACATGAATCGGTTCTTGTCGCTGACCACCTGGTCGAACTTGTAGAGTTGCGTGTTGTAGGGTATCCGGCTGGGCCATTGCGAACGGTTCAGGTTATTGCCGAAATCGGATGTGCCGCCGATGGGGTCGGGCAACGGATAGTAACTGAGAATGTTTTTGGCAATCGGGCTGATCAGGTTGGCAGGGATGACGTTTCCCGGAAGCGGTGAGTTGGAAAAGCGGCCGTTGGCGGCGGGCACGCGGCTGAAGGGATCGTAAATCTGGTAGTTCGCGCCCAGTTTCAGCAGGGCGGAGAAATCGCCATTGCGCTCGGCCACCGTGGGAACCGTGGCGACGGTACCGATAATCGTGGTCGACTTGATGTACTCATAGGCAACCATGAAAAATGTACGATTCTTCCCGTTGTAAACTTTGGGTATGATCACCGGGCCGCTAAAGGTGCCGCCCAGGCGATTGTAATGGAAATTGCCGATCGGCTGCCCGGCCAGATTCGCAAAGAATAAATTGGCGTTGAAATTCGGAAGTTGTTTCGCCCAGTATAAGGTGCCGTGGAACTGGTTGGTCCCCGATTTCAGACTGACGTTAACTACGGCTCCCTGGGTCTGCCCGGTGGAAGCGTCGAAGGTGGCTGTCTGCACCTTAAACTCCGCCACTGAATCGCCGGTGGGCGTCCAGGCTTCGGCCACCGAACCTCGCGCCACGTCGTGAAGCGTGTTCGATGCGCCGTCCAGCGTAAACTCGTTGGTGGAAGATTTCTGCCCGGCCATGGCGTAAGCCGTGTTCAGCATTTGCCAGGGCTGGTCCTTGGACGGGCTGTCGGTGAAAGCGACGCCGCCGCTGAGCCGGATCAGGTTGTCCGGATCGCCGTGGTTCATAGGCAGGTCGCGCACTTCTTTGGCGCCCACTACCCGCCCCACCGACCCGCCGGTGGTATCCAGCAGGGGAGCCTCTTCGGTTACGGTGATAGTATCGGCCACGGCGCCAAGCACCAGAGGGATGTTCACTTCCAGGCGATCATTGACATGCACCTCGATCCCGTCGCGCACGAAACGCTTAAAGCCGGCCTTCTCGGCGCCAACCTGGTAGGTCCCCGGAATCAGGAACGAGAAGAAGTAGTTTCCCTCCCCATTGGAGGAGCCTTTCACGGTCACGCCGGTGGCAAGATTGGTGATCTGGATTGCCGCGTCGGGAACCACCAGGCCGGAACTGTCCGTGACCCGGCCCAGAACGGTTCCGCGAGATTCCTGTGACCAGCCCGGTTGGGCGGCCATCCAGAGCCCGAGCAATACAACTGCGAAGCCAGCTTCTCTTCTGAACATTTTTGGTGTGCTCCCTTCGCTACGAGATCTCGCACTTCTGCCTGGAAGCAGTCTATGTCCGCGTCCATCCTCTAGACAAGTTCTTCCAATGGTTATAAACTAATTCCAAACATAGAGGCAAGTGACCGTAAACAAAGCGCAAACATTGTTTGCCCGGAAAGTTTCCGCTTTAGGCACCTGAGGCGCCAGGCAGCGTCCATGGAAAATAGTCTCGTTTCTGGAATTCGGGAAACCGAAAAGCGCGAAGCCCTGCAGCGGGTGCTGGCCAGCAGCTCCCTTCACCGCTCAGACCAGTTGAAGTCACTCCTCACCTATGTCTGCGAACGGGAGATGTCCGGCAGGGGCGAGGGGTTAGACGAATATACCGTAGCCGTTGAGGCCCTGGGCAGGCCCCGCGACTATTCGGCATTCGAAGACGGAACGGTGCGCAACCGATTCCACAACCTGCGCCGGCGGCTGGAACACTACTACCAGGTGGAGAACCCGGGCGATCCGGTGCATATCGAATTGCCAAAGGGCAGCTACTGCCCCGTGTTCCAGCGGCACAGCTTTAGGCCTGCGCCGCAGCCCCCTCCCCCGTCACATCTTGAAGTCTCACCGCCTGCGATGCCGCCCGCGATGCCGCCCGCACTCCCGCCTGCGATCCCGCCCGCACTCCCACGGTACAGAATGCGTCCCGGGTTCTGGAGCCGGCCGGTATCGCTGCGCACGGTGTGCTTGATTTGTGCGACCGCGGTGGTAGCGACTGCCGGGTTGGTAACGGGGCTGCGCAAGGCCGGGCCTGGCCTGGATCCGGTACTGGCCGAGGCATGGGGACCGCTGCTCGGGGAGAATGCCAATCCTCTGATCTGTATTTCGACGGCGGCGCAACTTACTTTGATGCAGCGGCCCACGGAGCCGCACAGCCGGCCCACGGTCACTTCGCCGGACCTGCTGGCCTGGTATCTGAGCCTCCCTGGCCTGCCGCCCGCGAAAGAAATCTACCTGGGACCATCCCTGACGTCGCCCTTCTGGGGCGATGTGGCCGGAGCGGTTGCGGTCAGCCAGTTACTGAGCGGCGCTGGCATCACTCCGGAGCTGCTGCCCGAATCGGCCATCCAACTGCCCGCTCTCAACAGGCGGAACCTCCTGATGTTCGGCCGCCCCGGGTTCAGCAAGACCGTCGACCTGTACCTTCGTGATAAGCCCTTCCGGGTCCGCATTCCGGATCAACAACGCACAACGGTCATCTGGAACGTGGAGCCCAGACCGGGGGAGCCCGAAGAATACGATGCCCACGCCCGGACCGGCGCCGCGAACGGGGAGACTGCATTCGGGCTGATCACGGTGATGCCAAGCTGGGGCGACCCCAATCTCAGGGCGGTCGTGTTTTCCGGGACCCTGTCGCCGGGGACGCAGGCGGCGAGCGAGTTCTTCTCCTCGGCGAAACAGCTCCAGACACTGCTGCGGTTGTTTCGCAAGGAAGGGTATTCGGGATTCCCGCCAGCTTATCAAGTAGTGGTCCGGTCCAACGTATTTGGCACGTCCGCGCTGGACGTGCAATACGTGACCCACCGCGTCATATCGAAGTCGCGGAATTAGTTCGCCAACGTATCGAGGCACCGCTTGCTAACGCGCGCGGCTCGTACGAGCCAGCTCCGGTCAAAAGCCGGCTCCGGTCAAAAGCCGGCTCCGGTCAGAGCCATGACCGTGAGGGAGTAGTCTTCCGGAATATTAGCCCCAGACTTAAATCACTTCGGCTGTAAATGTACCGGCTGTCTTCGCCGGCAAAGGTTCCGCGGCCAGCAGCCTGCGCCGCGCCGGTTCCACCACCAGCTTTGCCAGCGCCCCTGCCCCCATGCTGGAAACCGCCGTCACCAGCAACACGGCCGTCCAGGTCCCGGTCGCCGCCACCAGGAGATTGGCCAAAGGAACTACCAGGGCCGACGTGCCCTTGGCGGTATAGAGCAGCCCGTTGTTGGCGGTCGCGTTGCGAACGCCGAAAGTGTCTCCGCAAATGGCCGGGAAAAGGGAGAAGATCTCACCCCAGAACAGGAAGATCAAAGCCGCGAACACCAGGAAAGCCAGCGCATGCCGCCCGAGTGCGGCCATGCCCAATAAGGCGATCCCTTCCGCGCCAAACATGAGCAGCATCGCGTTTTCGCGCCCAATCTTGTCCGAAAGAAAGCCGGAAAAAGGCCGGGTGAGCCCGTTTGCCAGATTGTCGATCGAAACCGTCAGTGCCAGGAGCGGCATGGAGACACCCAGCAGCGCGATCATCTGTTTTTCCACGCCGAAATCGCGCGCGATGGGTCCAAGCTGCGCGGTCACGATCATGCCCCCTGAGGCGATCATCAGATACACCAGGTAAATCAGCCAGAATGCGCTGGTTCGCACCGTCTGGGACGGAGTAAACTCCCGCCCTTGGCGTGTTTCCCCTGTCGACGCCCGCCGAAACGCCGCCACGGCCGGCTTGCTCAGGAAAGCGCCCCCGCAGAAAATCAACACTCCCTGGACCAGCCCGAAAAGGAAAAACGTGTGACGGTAGCCGCTCGCCTGGATCATCCGGGACATGGGAATCGAGCTGATCGCCGCGCCTAGTCCATAGCCCGCCGCGATCATCCCGGATGCCAGTCCCCGTCTTTCGGGGAACCACTTGAGCGCCGTACCCATGCACGTGCCGAAGACGCAGCCCATGCCCAGCCCTCCGATGGCGGCCGCCACGTAGAGCGCCTGCACTGAGTGCGCGCCCGCATTCATGACCCATGAAGCCCCGGCCGCCAGGCCGCCCAGCATCACCACAAAACGTGGGCCGTAGCGGTCCGCCACCCAACCTTCCAGCGGCGCCAGCCACGTATTCAGGAAGATCAGAATGCTGAAAGCAAGCTGTATGCTTACCGTCGTCCAGTGGGTCTCATTGTGCATGGGGTTGACGAACAGCGTCCAGCCGTATTGCATGTTGGACAGCGTGGCCGTGCACAACACCATGACAGTGAGTTGCGTCCATCGGTTTTGAAAAGAGCCTGTTGGCAAAGCGCCTGCTTGAATAGGGGCAGGCCCCGCGTGTTCCGGCATCATATATATTGTTTCAGCCCGTCGAAACTGCGGATCTTCCCTGCTCCGTGAGGTAATCGAGAGCGGCGTTGATTCCGCCCTTCCGATGGCGAATCCCCGCGAGTTCAAGCGACATTTCGACGCCGGCGAGCGTACCAGCCAGCATGAGCTCGTTGAAATCGCCCAGGTGGCCAATGCGAAAGACCTTTCCGGCCGTTTTTCCGAGCCCCGATCCGAGCGACATATTGAAACGGTCCAGCACCACCGCACGGAACGCGGATTCGCTGCAGCCTTCCGGCAGCAGGACACCGGTGATCGAACTGCTGTATTCGGCTGGATTGCAGGCCCAGATCTCCAGGCCCCAGGCGCGTACCGCGCGGCGCGTTGCCTCCGCCAGACGGTCGTGCCGGCGGAACACATTCGCCAACCCCTCTTCCTGGAGCATTTTCAACGCTTCCCGCAGGCCGTAAAGCAGGTTCGTCGCGGGCGTGTAAGGGAAGAATCCTCCGGCGTTCGACGCCAGCATTTCTTCCCATCGCCAATAGCTCCTGGGCAGTCTGGAAGTCTGGCTGGCCGCAATCGCTTTCGGGCTCACCGCATTGAAGGAGAGACCCGGTGGCAGCATCAGACCCTTTTGAGAGCCGCCCACCGTGACGTCCACGCCCCACTCATCGTGCCGATAGTCGATCGACGCCAGGGAGGAAATGGTGTCCACCATCAGCAAGGCGGGATGTTTCGCGTCATCGATGGCACGGCGCACGGCGGCGACATTACTCGTGATGCCGGTCGAAGTCTCGTTATGGACCACCATAACCGCTTGGATCTCGTGGTTTCGGTCATCGCTCAGTTTCGCGGCGGCCGCCGCCGCGTCCACGCCGTGCCTCCAGTCGCCGGGCACAAAGTCCACGCGCAGACCGAGGTTTGCGGCCATTTTCGACCAAAGCGCGGCGAAATGCCCCGTCTCGAACGCCAGCACCCGGTCTCCGGGACTCAAGGTGTTGACCAGGGCGGCCTCCCACGCGCCCGTACCGGATGCCGGAAAGACGATGACGGAATGCCGAGTCTGGAAGACGGCCTTCAGGCCCTCCAGGCAAGACTTGGCCAACTCCGCGAAATCCGCGCCGCGATGGTCAATGGTCGGTTTGTCCATGGCGCGCAGAACCCGGTCGGGAACATTGGTCGGACCGGGTATTTGAAGAAAGTGTCTACCGGTTGGATAGCTCATCGCTAATCACGCTGGCCGCAGCACCAGCGCGGCCCGCGGCCTGTCTCGAAACCGTTCGCCGCTTCGAAAATCTTATCAGATGCGAACCGCCCCCGGTTTCCTCCCGCCCGCCTTCGTCCGCCCGCCTTCGTCCACCCGCCTTCGTCCACCCGCCATTGACCCGCCTTGCACACCGTTGACGCAAGGCCGAACTGCCGCCCCTCCGCCGACATCGCTAATGGGTGACGGAAACGATCTCAACAGACGGTGTCTGAATACTGGAATGACGAAAGCGGATCCAAAACGATCGGGGCCCGGAACTGGCTCGCAAGTGTGTGCGAAGCACCTCGCCGGCCCATCGGCTGGTCTCATAACCTCTCCAAAACCCGGTGGTTGCGGATGAGATCGTTGCGGGCGCTGAGGATCTCGCGCCGCTCACACCTGAATCAGGTCCCCGCCCTCAGTCGGCCATCGCAAACTCTTGCAGCCGGATGATCTTCTTCTGGATGGCGTATTGCACTAACTGAGCCTTGTTATGAATGTCCAGTTTCCTCATGAGATTGAACTTGTGGGCTTCCACGGTTTTCACGCTCAGATCGAAGTCCGCGGCAATCTCCTTTACCGACTTTCCTTCCGCCAGCATCTTGATCACTTCGCGCTCCCGTTTGGTCAGAGTGCCGAAACGCGGCTGGCGCACACCAGCGCGGCCCTGGGTACGAAACTCGTCAACCAGGCGGGTCAGCACACGTGGACTCAGATAACTGCCGCCGTGATACACCTCGCGGATGGCCGTCACCAGTTGGTCCGCCGGGCTGTCCTTTAGAATGTAGCCGCTGGCGCCCATTTCGACCGACTCGGCCACATATTCATCGTCATCGTACATCGAGAGGAAGACCACGCGAGTCTCGGGCCGTTCCTTTCGGATCTGCCGTGTGGCTTCGAAGCTGCTCATACCGGGCATTCCGATATCCATCAGAACGACATCGGGACGCACCTGCAGCGTCAACGCCACGGCGTCGGCCGCATTCGCAGCCTCACCGGCTATTTCCAAATCCGGTTCCGCCGCCAACAGGGTTCGAACGCCCTGCCGGAACAGCGTGTGATCGTCAGTTAGGAATACACGAATCTTTGACATTATTTTCCACCCGCGCGGGCAGTCCGCGGCAACTCCAGGACAATGGTGGTGCCTTTTCCGGGCACACTCCGCACCGCCAGCGTTCCACCGAGGAGAGCCGCCCGCTCCCGCATGCCCGCCAGGCCGAATGACATCGGCTTCCTGAGTGCCGTTTCCGCACAAAAGCCGGCGCCGTTATCGGCAACGCTCAGCCTGATACCTTTATCGGCTGCCAGGAGCGAAAGGTTTACATGAGTCGCCTGAGAATGTTTGGCGATGTTGTGTAAGCACTCCTGGGCCACCCGGTAAATTACCTCTTGCGTTTCCCTGGGAAGGCCGGCCGAAGGTACCGAGATCCGCGTCCGGATGCTGGCCAGTTGCAGTTTGCCGAAGCGGGCGGCCAACTGGCGTATGGCAGCCTCCAGTCCCAGCCGCTCCAATATCGCGGGGCTGAGCGCCGCTATGATCCGCCGCAACTCGTCCACCGTGCGTTCCACAATCGATCGGGCTTCACCCAACCGGGTACGTAAAGGCGTCGGCGCATCGCGCTCCATGAGTTCCAACTGCAGACGCAGGGTCAGCATGGATTGTCCCGCTTCGTCGTGCAGTTCGCGCCCGATGCGGCGGCGCTCTTCCTCCTCGGCCCGCCTTGCCTCCGCCGATAAGCGCCGAATCTCCTTCTCCATCCGGCTGCGTTCGATGGCCTCGCGGCACCGCTCGGCCGCCGCTACCAGCAGCGCCAGTTCGCGCGGCAGCCACGGATAAGCGACTGGGAATGCCAGTTGGATCAAGGCCACGGAACCGACGGGGTACGACCAGTAGGATGCGTACCGCCCGCGCATTTCGGGATCGGCAACCAGCCGCTCCTCCGGTTTACCGTGCTCAATGTACAACGGGCGCGCCAGTTTACCCGTGGCGGGCTCTTCCGGCAACAGCAACCGGCCGGCGCGCGCGCGGAACGCCTGCGTCAGGATGCCGACGAAGCGCCGCAGGAGATCGTCCAGATCCGTGGCCTCTTTTTCCGCCCGGTACAGCCCGAAGAAGGTCTGCGTCTCCGCCTCCCTCACCTGGTAGTAGGCCTGATTCATCGCCAGGATGGTGGCAAGCTGCAGTTGCTCCCGCGCCGGTTCGAAACGGCCCGCAAGCTCCGTTTCGAGGCTGGATCCGAACTCCCGCAGCACCTCCAGGACTTCAGACGGCGAGACGTTCAGCTTGGCCAGACGGCGCCCGTTGTAATCCACCTGCTCCATAAACTGGTTCAGGCTCCTGAGCCTGGATGCGGCGCTCGGCAGGATCGCCAACAGGGCGCGGATTTGCGCATCGTCATAAGGCCGGCCGCGCCGCACCGGGGTATCCTTCAAAAACGCCCGGCAGCGACGCTCCACGCGCGCCGCCGCGGGCGCCAGTGCGCGCAACATGCGCCGGATGTGGCGGCGTGCCGCGGGTGTTAAAGGGTGCTCGATCATAATGAACCTTTGTCGACCGGCGCGGGCAGGCGGATTAACAATCGGCCGCAGGATCCAACGACATAGTGAGTTACCTCATCATCTCTCTGAAAACAAAAGATCGCTCTCCTCGTCCTAGATTACCAACCTGCCGATTGCCAACCTGCCCCAGCAACATCGGCGTTACACTTTCCTTTACAGGAGCCCCCATTTGCGAATCAAGAAAGCGGTGATCACGGCGGCCGGCCAGAATCAGCGCGCGCTTCCCCTGCAGACCCTTATCGACCGCGACGGCCGCGAAAAGACCGTCCTGTCGATCCTGATCGAGCAGGCCCACGGCGCCAATATCGAAGAGATCTGCGTCGTCGTCTGGCCCGGCGACGAATCGCGTTACGCCCAGGCGGCCGGCAAGTATGCCGCATCGGTTCGCTTCATCGCGCAGCCGGAGCCGCTGGGTTACGGCCACGCCATATACTGCGCGCGCGACTTCACCGGCAGCGAGCCCTTTCTGCACATGGTGGGCGACCACCTCTACGTCAGCAGCGCGCCCAAGGCTTCGGCGCAACGCCTGGTGGAACTGGCGGAGGCCGAGGATTGCCCGGTATCGGGCGTCCAGCCCACGCGCGAAGGCCTGCTGCCGCGCTTTGGCGCCGTAGCCGGCCGCCGCATGCCCGGCCGCCAGGACCTCTACCGCATCGAAACCGTCATCGAGAAACCCACCCCCACCGAGGCCGAGCAGCGCCTCATGGTGCCGGGAATCCGCGCCGGCTACTACCTCTGCTTCTTCGGCATCCACGTGCTGACACCGGCCGTAATGAACCTGCTGGGCCGTATGCTGGCCGGGGCGCCGGAGCGGCGCATCACGCTCTCCGCGGCGCTGGCCGAACTGGCGCGCAGCGAACAATACCTCGCCCTTGAAGAGGATGGCCGCCGCTACGATCTGGGCGCCCGCTACGGTCTGCTCACCGCCCAACTGGCGATAGCCCTTAGCGGCCAGGACCGTGCCCAGGTGCTCTCCCAACTCCTGGAACTGCTGGCCGACCGCGAAATGGCCGCCAACGGCGCTTCTTCGCCGGCCGCTTCACACGAAGGCGTTCCGCGGTGAGCCGTCTCACCAGTGTCATCACATCGAGCGATCCCGAGGAACGCAATCGCTCGCTGGACGAACTGTGCGCCGGCGCCACGCTCCCAGAACTGCTGGCCGAGTGCCGCGCACTCGATGGCTTCCGCCGCAGCGGTTCCGCCACCGGCGACAACCTCTACGAACGCGTCCGCGCGCTGTTCTTCCTCTACGCCATTCATCGCTTCCACGTGCCGCTCCGCCCCGCCGCGGCTACGCGCGCCACAATCCCCTTCGCCGGTTACTCCAACCTGCTGAAGCGGCGGTTTGAAGAAGCCATCGATGTCTTCCTGGCGGCCCAAACCGCCGACGGCCCCAGCGCCGCCATCTCCAGCGCGCTGGCAGCCGGGTACCACAAGCTGGCCTTCCAGACCCTGGCCGACCAGGTGCGCCGCAGCGTCCGCTCCGTGCGCGGCAATCAATGGATGTTCCGCACCGGCCATCCCGCCGATTACCCGCTGCGCCTCCGCCCCGAACTGCTGGCGCGCCAGCCGGGCGAGCTGCTGTTTCCTATCCTGCATGAGGCCACACCCGTGCGCATGGATCTGACCCACAGCGGCTGGAGCGACATCTTCTTCCTGGGCATGGATTTCCCCGAAGGCGCGCGCGTGCTGAATGTCTCCATCGATCTGGCGGTGCGTGCGGTGGATGGCGCAGGGGATGGCGCAGGCGCGCCGTCGCCGCCGGTCGAGGCCTGCTTCCGCGTGATCGATCAACCGGTGCTCCGCCTGGTGAGTGTGGACCTGAAGGCCAGCGCCGAGATCTCATCCATCGCCGAGGTCTTCGATTTTGCGCGCGATTACCTGGGTTTGCTGAAGGCCGCCGTGATCGCCTCCGGCATTGTCCCGCCCGGAATGGAGGGCGCTACGCAGCCGCTCGCCGATGTTCTGGCGCGCCTGACTGGCATGCCCGGCCACGGCATCGAAATCGTCAGCCAGGTGAACGACATTCCCAAGGGCTCACGGCTCGCCGTCTCCACCAACCTGCTGGCCTGCCTGATCGCCGCGTGCATGCGCGCCACCAGCCAGATCCACACCGCGGAAGGAGGACTGGAGGAGAACGACCGCCGCCTGGTGGCCGCGCGCGCGATTTTAGGCGAGTGGATCGGCGGCTCCGGCGGCGGCTGGCAGGATTCCGGCGGCGTCTGGCCTGGCATCAAGCTGATTCACGGCGTTGGCGCGCAGCCGGGCGACCCCGAATTCGGCATCAGCCGCGGCCGGCTCCTGCCCGACCACAAGATCTTTCAAGCCGATGAAGTGCCGCACCTCACCCGCCAGAAGTTGCAGGACAGCCTGGTGCTGGTGCACGGCGGCATGGCGCAGGACGTGGGGCCGATCCTGGAGATGGTTACGGAAAAGTACCTGCTCCGTTCGGCTACCGAGTGGCGCGGCCGCCAGCAGGCCATCGGCATCCTGGACGAAGTGGTGGGCCACCTGAAGAATGGCGACATCGCCGCCATCGGCGCCTGCACGCAGAAGAATTTCGATGGGCCCATCCAGACTATCATTCCGTGGGCCGGGAACCTGTACACGGACACGTTGATCCGCCGCGCCCGGGCCGAATTCGGCGTCGATTTCTGGGGCTTCTGGATGCTCGGCGGCATGTCCGGAGGCGGCATGGGCTTCCTGTTCGACCCGCGGCGCAAGCCCGCCGCCGCGGAGCGCATGCAGGCCATCATGAGCGAAACCAAGAGCGAACTGGAGCACGCCGTGCCCTTCGCCATGGAGCCCGTGGTCTACAACTTCGCCATCAACGAGCTTGGCACCCGGGCCGTGCTGCTGCGGGGTGAGCAGGCGTTGATGCCGGCGGGCTACTACACCATCGCCGTGCCGCCGCTGCTGCGCATGGAATCGCGCCTGTTTTCCCCGGTGCGCCGCGCCGAACTCGACCGGTTTACCGCCGCCTGCCGTAACGTCGCCGAGTTCTCCGGCATGGTGCACAACTTGTTCGACCACCTGTTGCCGCGCGGCCAGGAGACCAGGACCGGCCGCGGGAACACATTGGACGAACTGCTGGACGCCCACGGATTTGACCGGGTGCAGCACGAACAGATCCAGACCGACCTGCGCAATGGCCGCATCGGCCTGGCGCAGAATCGTCTGCCCGCCAGCAGCGCCATCGAAGACGCCGCCCCCGGCGATCTTCTGGATGCGGTGACGGAGTTGCCCGCCCATTATCGGCAGACCGGCATGGATGCGCTGGCCGCGGGCGCCGTCGCCGTGGTCTCATTCGCCGGCGGTGTGGGCAGCCGGTGGACCAAAGGCGCCGGCGTGGTGAAGGCGCTCAACCCGTTCTGCAAATTCGGCGGACGCCATCGCAATTTCATCGAAACCCATCTGGCCAAGAGCCTGCGCGTGAGCCGCGATTGCGGCGTCATGCTGCCTCACATTATCACCACCAGCTATCTCACTCACCAGGCCATTGAGCAGGATCTCCGCGCCGCCGGCAACTACGGGTATCCCGGCCCTCTGCTGTTGTCGCCGGGCCGCGTGATCGGTCTCCGCATGGTCCCCATGGAGCGCGACCTGCGCTTCGCCTGGGAAGAAATGGCGCAGCAGTTGCTGGATGAGCAGGCGCAGAAGATGCGTGAAAGCCTGCACGCCACCTTGATCCAATGGGCGCGCCAGATGGGCGAAGGCGGCAATTACACCGACAACCTGCCCATGCAGTGCCTGCATCCCGTGGGCCACTGGTATGAGGTGCCGAACCTGCTCCGCAACGGCGTGCTGCTGGGCCTGCTGGAGGAACGGCCG
This sequence comes from Candidatus Acidiferrales bacterium, assembly GCA_035570275.1. GTDB lineage: Bacteria > Acidobacteriota > Terriglobia > Bryobacterales > Bryobacteraceae > DATMNI01. The sequence goes on from DATMNI010000028.1 coordinate 20,107, forward strand.
CAGTTGAAGTACCTGTTCGCGCACAACATCGATACCACCGGCGCCAACGTGGATGCCGGCCTGCTGGGCTATCACATCGAAGAAGGCGCGGCGCTTACCACGGAAGTGGTGACCCGCCACCTGGAAGACCGCGGCGGCGGCCTGGCCCGCATTGACGGCCGTCCCCGCCTGGTGGAAGGCCTGGCGCTGCCTGGCGACGAAGCCGAATCGCGACTGTCGTATTACAACAGCGCCACGTATTGGATTGATATCGACCAGTTTCTGGCCGCCTTCGGCCTTACCCGCGGCGATCTCACCGATGCCCGAAAGCTGAACGAAGCGGTGCGCGCCCTGGCCGCCCGCATGCCCACTTACATCACGCTCAAGGATGTAAAGAAGCGCTGGGGCAAAGGGCAGGAAGACGTCTTTCCGGTGGCCCAATTCGAAAAGCTCTGGGGCGACACGACCGCGCTGCCGGACCTGAAATGCCGTTTCGTAGCCGTGTCGCGGCAGCGGGGCCAGCAGTTGAAGGAGCCGGCGCAGTTGGATGGCTGGCTGCGCGACGGCTCGGCGGCGTATACGGATGCGTTGTGTGAGTGGGGGTAGGTGCTGGGCCGTCGCGATGAACGCCTGATAAAGCTGAGCGGCACGTCCTTGTGAAACAGAGCGCTCATAGTTCACAAAGATCGTCTGCGGCTGCTCCCACCGCAAAGGAAGATCAAGGCCAAGCACGAGATTCTGCGACGCTACTTGAAAGCGTGGTTCCCAATTCTGCGCCGATGGCAGGACAAGTTAAAGTTCGCATAGATTGGATCGATCACTGGCGGGAGGAACTTGCGAAGATGGCAATCCCGAAGCACTTCACGATCGCGATTCGCGGCCCTACCTTCCGCATCTTCGACCCGATTCCGCCTCCCGCCCCGAGGTCCGCACCTACCCGGACCGGTACCATCGATTGGACACCCGTCGAAATTGCTTTCACAGCCCCCGGAGCCACCATCGTCCGCATCGAGCTATTCCGCGAACGTTCCTGGAAGCCCGATTCCAAAATTACTGGCGCCGCATGGATCGACTCCGCGGAGCTTGCCCCCGTTCTAAAGCCCTGTCGCGCAGGGCAGCGCGTTACACCACAAATCGCCGCATGGATGGTTCGACATCGTCGAGTTTCCCGCGCCGTATGCCGGATTTATTCTCATGCAACGGCGGTTCGTCCACCGCCTAATAGATCCTTTTACCTTATGGAGATAGCTCGTAAGTCGCACTTCGCCCGTGGCTCCTAGTACCCGTCGCCAAACAAAAAGACCTTGACCTCCGATTGTATACCAGTTATTCTCAGGTTTCTTGAGCCGCCTCCTCACGTTAGCCGCCGCGCAGGAGCAATGAGTCTCCACTGGGACTTGATGGGGCGAAGCCTGTTTTTCAATCCGTCAAAGTAACACCTAGCCCTAGCCTTCTTTTTCCGCCGTCTTCCGTCCGCTGCTCCGTGTCGGTACGCCGTCAGGGTCCGTTTCACAGTGGAGCACGTCGCCTGCACTATGCTCAAGGCCTCGAATTGCGGTTCCTTGTTCGCGTTCTTGAGTCCTCTTTTCCTCTGATGACCTTCTCACTGCTAAACGTTCCCCTGAACAATGTCAGGCAAGTGCTGGCTGTTGCACGTTTTCGCTCGTTCGACCTCAGCACAGCTGAAGGCCGTTCCAAAGAACGCTATCGGCGAGCATTTCTGACAATGATCGCGTCTGGTTTCTCCAGGGTTGTGAGCATCGCTGCAGGTCTTATTAGTGTGCCGCTGACGCTCAGATATCTTGGCACCGAGAGGTATGGACTCTGGATGACTATCAGTTCGGTAATCGCGATTCTAGGGTTTTCGGACTTGGGAATCAATAACGGCCTGCTAAATGGAATTTCTCGAGCACACGGAAACGACGATCGCGACCTTGCAAGGCAATACGTCTCTAGCGCCTTCTTCCTTCTGAGCGCCATCGCTATCGCACTCGGGCTTGCTTTCGCTGCGGTATATCACCGGATATCGTGGGGCCCTCTGTTCCGGGTACAGTCTCCGCAAGCTATAGCGGAAGCCGGAACGGCGGTTGCTATCTTCGTAGGCTGCTTCTTGTTGAACATTCCAGCAGGAATCGTTAGCCGAGTGCAAGCTGGCTATCAAGACGGCTTCTCTGCGAGCCTTTGGTCGTCCCTCGGTAGCGTGTTGTGCCTGGCTTCACTCTTATCAATTATCCACTTCCGCGGCTCTCTTCCTTTTCTCGTCCTTGCCATGGCTGGAGTACCAGTTCTTGCCCTCCTTCTAAATGGAGCAGTCTTATTTGCAATCCAGCGCCCCTGGCTCTTACCTTCATGGGCATACGTTACGACCAAGACAGCTAAGGATCTTTGGCGCCTAGGAGCTCTGTTTTTTACGCTGCAACTTGCGATGGCAATTTCCTATTCGTCAGACAATATCGTCATCGCACGAATTCTTGGTCCGCAAGCAGTCGCGCAATACGCCGTACCATGTAAGCTCTTCAGTTTGGTAAGCATCGTAATCTCATTCCTAGTCGGCCCCCTCTGGCCGGCATACGGAGAAGCCTTAGCAAGACAAGATCATCTCTGGATTCGTAAAACGCTGCTCCGATCTTTGATGCTCGCTGCAGGGATCTCGGTTCCATTGGGAACAGTGCTTGTCATTTTCGGCGGCCGGATCATACACGTGTGGGTGGGACCAAGTATTCACACCAGTCCATTACTCATGGCCGGGCTGGGGGCTTGGAGCATTGTAACCGCCATTAGTTTGGCTTTCGCCGTTTTCTGTAACGGTCTATCAATCATCCGCTTTCAGGTGATAGTGGCTCCTATAGGAGCGCTGTCGAATATTACGCTGTCCATTTACTTGACTCAACGGATCGGAATCCCCGGCGTCGTCTATGGCTCAATCCTCAGCCAGCTCATCATCCTTATTCCTTCTGTTTTCTATATTCGCCGTTACCTCCGAACCGTCGGGACGGCCAACGCCTAGAACTAGGGGTATCAACCGAGATCCGAATATGCTCACGCTTATCAGACGCATTCTGAATGTTGACGCGCGCCGCCGGGTTTTAGCCTTGCCGAACGTCAGAATCGCGCCTTCGGCCATAGTAAATTGGAGAAGGGTGACTCTCCATCAACATTCAATACTCAGTATTGGCGAGGGCAGTATGATTGAAGGGAGTCTTGTATCGGAACGGGACGGTGCGGAAATTGTGATCGGCAGCAATACTTTCATGGGATCATCCCTTATCGCCTCCGCAACCCGAGTCGAAGTTGGAGACGATGTTCTGATTTCATGGGGTTGCAATATAGTTGATCATAACTCACACTCGATCGCGTGGAGTAAGAGGCAGAACGATGTTAGAGCCTGGCGTCAGGGGAATAAAGACTGGAGGGATGTCATAACGAGGCCCGTAAAGATCGGAAATAAATCCTGGCTAGGTTTCAACGTGGCGGTACTGAAGGGAGTTGAAATCGGCGAAGGCGCTGTCGTAGGTGCCGGGTCCGTCATAACAAAGAGCGTTCCTGCTTGGACCGTCGTTGCCGGTAATCCCGCCAAGGTCATCCGAGAGATTCCTTTTGATGGCCGATAGAAGTGTACTGGAAAAAGCCATTGGCGCGTACTGATAGCATCCAGTTCACGGCTCGATTTTTCAGCTCGTTGATCGACCACCGGTTCCTTCTCGCAGCCGATTACGAGACGATGACGGGGCCGAAACTCAGACAACTTGGCAGCGATAAAAACGCGCCGCTGGCTCAGGACTGTGACGAGTAGATTTGGGATGCGGATATTGTTTGACTCTGAAATCTTTTGCATGGAGCCATACGGCGGAATCTCGCGCTACTTTGTGGAACTCGCTTCGGCGCTCCGTTCGCAGGGTGTAGATTCGCGTATCGTGGCGGGCGTTCACATAAATAAGTACATCCACAATGAGGGGACGATTGGGCTGCGGCTTCCAAATGTGCGTGGCCTACGGAGACTCGCACGGCCGTGCAACGATGTTCTGGGTGCCTGCTATTCCCGTTGGGTGCACCCTGATATTTTGCATAAGACTTATTACGGCGACCATCGTTGGCAACCGAAGAGCAGCGTGGTGATTACGATTCACGACATGATTTGGGAACGATTGGAGGGTGTGGCCCATCCGCTTTCAAGAGCAAAAGCCTCCTGGATCGAGCGAGCGGACGCTGTCGTTGCGATCTCCGAGTTCACTCGGACTGAACTGCTGGAGATCTACAGGGTTCCTGAATCGAAGGTAAAAGTAATCCATTTGGCTTCGCGGAATTTTCCGGATCGGTCCGCTATTGTGGCCCCTCCAAAAGACAGCTACCTACTCTACGTAGGGGTACGCATCTGGTACAAGAACTTCGACCGGTTTGTCAAAGCGTATTCGGCATCGAGGATCTTGAAACAGGACTTTCGCGTTGTTTGCTTCGGAAAGGAATTCTCGGACCAAGAGCGGCGGTTGTTCGTCGAGCTCGGCGTCCAGGAGAGAATCGTGCAGGTGCAGGGCGATGATTCTACCCTTGCAGCGTACTATCGAAATGCTCGGGCCCTAGTATGCCCCTCGTTGGTCGAGGGCTTTGGGCTTCCGGTCTTGGAGGCTATGAAATGCGGCTGTCCAGTAATATGTTCGGGGATGGCGTCACTGCCTGAGGTCGCGGGAGACGCGGCTGTTTATTTTGACGCCGGGGACGAGGAGAGCATCCGCGTGATTCTCGAATCGGCGCTGTTCGACGATGAAAGACTCAAGACGATGGTGGAAGTGGGAAAAGCCCGAGCGCTAGGCTTTTCGTGGGAAAAGTGTGCGAGCGAGACACTAGGCGTGTATCAGGCGATTTGCGGGAGTTGATTCACGGCGTTGGCGCGCAGCCGGGCGACCCGAATTCGGTATCAGCCGCGGCCGGCTTTTGCCCGACCACAATCCGCAAACATACTGATTCGGCCCGGCTGGGAAGGCAAGCTATCCGACTTCGGCTTGGCTTTGCCGAAAGCTCCAACTGTGGCCCAGCTTAGTATGAAGGAGTACATATCTCTTCACCGCGCATCTTCTTCACCGCGCGCATCTGAAGTCAAAGACGCAGACCTCCGCCCGGGTTGCAGACACATACGCCGGCTGTTTAAAATACCCGGCACGCAAGACCGTCCGCCGTGCGGTGATACACTGTAAGTTGATCTGGAGGGTAAGCAATCGTGAAATTTTTCCTCGACACCGCTAATCTCGACGAACTTAAGAAGAGTGCCAACTGGGGGATCGTCGATGGCGTGACTACAAATCCGACGCTGATTGCCAAAGAAGGCCGGCCGATCGAAGACCAGGTGCGGATGATTTGCGACATCGTGGACGGCGACATCAGCGCCGAAGTGGTTTCCACGGAAGGGTCCGCGATGATCAAAGAAGGGCTGAAACTGGCGAAGATCCATAAGAACATCGTGGTGAAATGCCCGTTGACGCGCGAAGGGATCAAAGCCACGTCGGCGCTGAGCAAGCAGGGCATCCGGGTCAACGTGACGCTGTGCTTTTCAGCCGGGCAGGCGCTGATTGCAGCCAAAGCGGGGGCGTATATCATCAGCCCGTTTGTGGGGCGTCTGGACGATATCGGGTGGACCGGCATGGACCTGATCCGCAGCATCACCCATATTTACAAGAACTACGGATACACCACGCAGGTGCTGGCCGCATCGCTGCGGTCGCCGACGCACGTGATCGATGCCGCGACCGCGGGGGCGCACATCGGCACGATGCCTTTCAAAGTTCTGGACATGCTCTTCAATCACCCGTTGACCGACAAGGGGTTGGAGCAGTTCCTGAAGGACTGGAACCAGGTCTTCGCGGAAACGCCCGTCGCCGGGTAGTTACGTCCTACGATGCCCGACGGTCCGACTAATCCGTTCCCAGCCGCGGCGGTGACGATCGGCTTGGTGTGCCTGCTGGCGGTGTTGTTGGCGCTCATCGCTTACCGGGAGTGGAAGCGGCGGCAAGTTACCCCGGAGGAGCGCGAACGGCGGCGTCGCCGATGGCTGGTGTCGACGGGAAAGATGGGTGACGCCACGCTGGTGGAGATCCGCGAAGATCTGTTGTTTTACTCTTACGCGGTCCGCGGGGTGGAGTACACGGCTTCGCAGGATATTGCACAACTGTCGCGGCGGCTGCCGACCGATCTTTCGGCGGTGGGCGCGGTTGGCGTGAAGTACGACCCAAGGAACCCGGCCAATTCGATTGTGATCGCAGAGGAGTGGACGGGGCTGCGGACCAGCAAAGGCGGGGTGAGCGGCACGCGGTGGGCTCACGAGCGGCGCATCAGTTCTTGAGGTCTTGGGACGCAATCCAAGCCAGCGCCCGGGATACTGCGCCGTCGCGTTCCTGCGGTGTCTTACCCCCGGCGCCAAAGTGCTGTCCTGCTGCCTTCTCGAGTACGCCAACGGCGAGATCGCAGTACCGTGTATCGTCGAATGCTGTGCGGCGATCGCGCAGCACAACGGCAAGCACGCGTGCCTCGCGGGGCGTTCCGGAGTAAGTGGCATCCTGCCACAATAGGTTATAGAAGCGGGTGTCCAGTGTTTGGTACTTCCGCACCAAATCCGCCAACTGCTTCAGTTCCCTGTCGCTTCCATAATCCCGCAGCAGAGCCGCCGCGCCCTGCAGATCGTCGAAGCCCGCGTTCGGGCGATCCGCGACCTTGAGTGCCCGCGCCAGAGCCGCCGGGAGTATGGCCCGATTACCGTTTCGCGCCAGCACCAGGGCAATATAGGATGAGCCTGCAAGGTCATTGTCGAGGGCGTGCCTGAGAGTCTGGGTGGTCACGGGATTGCTGCCGTATTCAATCAGGGAATTGGCCGATCCCCACGCGTTCCATGGCGCGCCGGCAATCCACGTTTCGATCAGGAGAGCGTCGGTCTCGGGAGACGCTTTGAGCTTCCTCAGCGGGGTCTGCGCCAGGAACAAACTGGGGCGCAACGGCCAGTCTTTCGGCTCTGCCTTTCCCGAGAGAAGGTCCGCGACGGCCGGCCGTGGAACACCTTGCGCGGCCAGGAGATTGGCGGCCACTTCCGCCCAGCGCTGCCGGTCCTGGCCGATGGCGGGCTCCAGCAGCGGCATGAGTTCACCAATCAGATCCTCATTCTGCCCCGCCAGATACCCGGCAATGGCAAAGACTTCACGCGGGGTTCCCCGGCTGAGCGTGTTGGCGATCTCGCGGACCAGGAAGGGGCGCTCAGTGGCCGGCGGTGGCCCGAAATCGGCCAGGCCGGCTCGCGCCGGAATCGTCAGGTCCGCACCGGAATCGGCCGTCAGCCGCCACAACTCCGAAGCCGGATTCCGGTTCTCTCGAAGCGGGAAAATCAGCACCTGACCAGGCTCGATGTGGGGTAAGGGCGGCGGGTAACCGTTGACGATTTGGGTAACGCTGGGACCGTACGCCCAAAAAGACACTGGAAGCAGGTTGACCGCGACCGCCTCTCCGGAACCGGTATAGGAACGCAGCACCTCGACTTCAGCGGTCATGGCCCATGTCTCCGCTTTCCAGGGAAGCGAGCCGTCCGGAACGCGTTCTCTTTTTTCGACGCCGAGGACGCGGCCAACCACCAGCACCGGGGCTGCCGCCGTTTCCTTCAACTGCCAGATTTTGAGGAACCCCGCTTCCACGCTGGCCGGTATACCCACCAGCAGCGGAATCGCCATGAGAAACGGCGCCACATACGTTCTGGTCCGGTGGTGCATGCTTCAGCTTAGTACACCGTTTCAATAATACGGTCTCGTATTTCGAGGCAGACGCTCCGTGACCGTCGCGGCCCTGGTCGGAGCCGTCGCGGCTCTGGTCGGAGCCGCGCGCGTGAGCAAGCGGTGTCCCGATACGTTGGCGAACTTCTGAAACGGTGTACTTAAGCGGCGCGGCTGGCTGCGCACTCTTGGGCCGAATGGTGGCCGGTGTACTAAGGCGGTGCATTAAGGCGGTGTATTAAGATGAAAGCATGCGCTGCCTCCGGTCGTTATGCGCGGTGTTGTGTGCGGTGTCATGCGCGATGTTGTGCGCGGCCAGCCTTGCCTGGGCGCAGGGCACCACGCCAAAGTCCACGCTGGAGGACTATCCCGCACACGCTACGGTGGGCGACGTCGGGGTCGGGGCCGAGTTCATGGTCCATAGCTTCAGCCGCGGCGAGCAGATGTTTATCGCACCGGACTACCTGGTGGTGGAAGTGGCGATGTTCCCGCCGAAGGGGCAGGCCGTCCTGGTGGAACCCGGCAAATTCAGCCTGCGGATCAATGGCAGGAAAGCCGTGCTCTTTGTGCAGACGCCGGCCGCGGTGGCGGCATCGCTGAACCATCCCGAGTGGGAACAGCGGCCTCGCGCGGATGCTGCGATCGGGATGGGCGGCATCGGCGTCGGCACCGGACAGCCCCGGCAGACCGCGCCGTTTCCGGGTGCGCCGCAGTCCCGCCTTCCACAGCCTCCACGCGCGCCGGACGCGGACAATCCCGCCGGCATCGAGCGCGAGCGCGTCAAGCCGGAGGAATTGCTGGTAGAGACGGCGCTGCCGGGAGGCGATCACCGCGGCCCCGTCAGCGGCTTTCTATACTTCGCGTTCAAGGGCAAGACCGGTTCCATCAAGTCTCTCGAATTGCTGTTCGAAAGCGCGGTGCTGAGGCTCCGATAGGCAATTAGTACCCGCCCTCCAGCCAACGGCAGGACAGCCAACGGCAGGACAGCCAACGGCAGGGCAGCTTCCCCCTGTGCGCCCGGCGCATCCCGAACAGGTTAGCAACCTGCCCCAGAAGCTTCATCCCATCCGGGGCAATGGTGTAGAATCGACCTGGATAGGTGGTCCATCATGCCACGAGCACCAATCGATCGCCGGTCCTGGCTGCGCGGCGCCCTCGCGACGGGGACGCTCTTCGGCTTGGATGCGCTGTTTACAGCCGAACGCACCGATGCGGCCGCGGTGGGGCCGAACGACAAGATCAAGGTCACAAAGGTGGAAGCGTTCGTTCTCAAGAACTCATGGGTTTTCGTGAAGGTTTCGACCGATGCCGGCATTACCGGTTGGGGCGAAATGCTCAAGGACGATGCCAAGGCGTGCGCCGCGGGAGCGCTCGAAGTGGCGCGTTATCTGGTCGGCCAGGACCCCAATCGCGTGGTGTTTCACTGGCAGGCGATTCAGCGCGGGTCGTTTTATCGCGGCGGCCCGATCAAGACCGCCATCCAAAGCGGGATCGATCAGGCTCTCTGGGACATCAAGGGCAAAGTCTATGGCGTGCCGGTTTACAAGCTGCTCGGCGGCCCCACACGCGACCGGATCCGGGTCTACGGTCAGGTCAACGCGGCTACCGGCGTCAACGCGATGAAAGTGGCGCCGAATGCGACGCGGGCGCCTTTCAAATACATCGAGGGGCAGAAGTTCGTGGCTGAAGTGGCGGAGCGTTTCAAAGCTCTGCGGGACCGTCAAGGTGCCGGCGTCGATATTGCCATCGATTTTCACGGGGCGGTGGAGCCTCCCACGGCCTCGCTTCTCATCAAAGCGCTGGAGCCGTATCAGCCGTGGTTCTACGAAGAGATTGTTCAGCCTCTCAACGTGGACATGATGGCCGAGTTGGCAAAGAAGACCCACATCCCGCTCGCCACCGGTGAACGCATCTTTACGAAGTGGGGCTTCCGGGAGATTCTCGAGAAAAAGGCGGCTATGATCCTCCAGCCGGACGTCTGCTACGCCGGCGGCATCACGGAACTCCGGCTCATTGCCGGGATGGCGGAGGCTTATTACTTGCCGATCGCGCCGCACAATCCGCAAGGACCGTGCTCGCTGGCGGCCAGCCTGCAGGTTGCCGCATCCATCCCGAACTTCCTCATCCAGGAGCGCGGCGATGCGGAGCACGCCAACCTCCTCGCCAAACCCTTGCCTCCGGTGAAGAACGGCCATCGCGACCTGCCGACCGAGCCGGGCCTCGGCATAACTATAGACGAAAACAAGCTGATGGCGCAGGTCGGCGAGCCCCAGGAGTACCGGACGCGTTACGACCCCGACGACGGTTCGGTCGTCGATTGGTAATCCGCAATGGCACGCTGCCGCCCTCTCAAGCACACAATTGTATGTGACAGCACAAAACTCTCCGACTGATAACGAAGGTCAACATTGTAACGTTGTGTGTTGGCCTGAATACTGGGCCTAGCCTCTGGAGGGCGATCAGAGATGTACATGATTATCAGATACCCGGTTGGGGTGGTCGTTGAAGGTGTGGTACTGGCGGAAGGAAGCAACCGCATGCGCGTCGCCGCGGCGGGTTTTCCGGACACCATCGAATTGGAGCGCTCGGGCCCACAATGGTTTACTGCAGCTCGCCAGCCGGTTGAGTTCGATTTCCTTATGTCAAACGCCGGCCAGGAGGAGGGCGTTTCCGCTCCAAGTCCACTTCTGGCTGCCCGGGCCGCCGGTGACAACACAGGCGAGTAGTTTTTTTTGACGGATTTGCAGGCGCCTGCCATCCGGGATAGGAGCGTGGTTCGCTCTCGTGGTTCCGACGAAGGGTCGCGGCGGGTGCTCGCGGCCCTTCTCTTCTTCGGGGCTAATCCCGGCGCATTCGCAATCGGGGCGTCGCGCGGTGGCAACTGGAGCCGCGGTAGCCGCCGCGACTGAGTCTGCTCAGCGTCATACTGTTAGTTTGTCCCCACTAGTCAAACCGCCCCGCCCCGCCTGGGCTCAGTGGATCGGCCCGGAGACGCTCATCTCGCAGGTTCGTGGCACGGCCCCATTCCTGGAGCCGCGCCTGGGCGCTACCGAGCCCGGCCGACTCATCGAACTCGGCCAGTCGCCCGACGGCTTTCTGCGCATTCTGGCCAGTTGGGAGAACATCCTGCGCCCCAACCTGAACCCCGAGGAACAGTTGCAGGACTACTTCGCCTTCTGCCTGGCCTGTCACCACGCCACCGTCGCCACGTTCGTGCCGACCGATGTCGATACCAAAATCCGCGGCATCGTCTGGCGCGAATCGCGCGACCCCGACGTGCTGCGGCCCATGCTGCGCCTGGCGCTGGCCTCGCGCGCCTGGACTGAAGACGGCATCTCGATTCGCGCCATCCGCGGCGTCAGCGGCCACAACGGCGAACAGTGGAGCGCCATTGCGGCCGGACTGGGCCGCCTGCTGGAACTCGGCGATACCGCTACCGCCGAAGAAGCGCAGGCCGCCATCGAAGCCGAGATCGATCGGGAACAGGCGGTCTTCGATGAAGTCGCCGCGGAACCGGGCGGCGAACTCGACCTGTTGCGCCTCTCGATGACCCTGGCGCACAACCGCGGCGATCTGACTCAAGGCATGGGCTTCTGGAAGTGTACCCCGTTGACCGCGCCGGTGATGGAACATTTATCCGAGCGCGGACGCTTCGGGCTCGCTGTCCGGGTGTATCAACACACCGGGATCTCGGCCGAAGGCCACCGGCACTATCCCCTGCGCGCGGTGAAGGCGCTGCGCCGGTCGGCGGCCACACTGCTGCCGCTATGCCCGTTTCTGGACGAGTGGGGCGGCGTGGTGGCCGAACTGGAAGAAAGCCACGAAGTGCTGACGGCGCTGGTGGGCGGTTGCCACAAGGTACCGGGGCAGCAAGGCTACTACCGCGCCATCGCCGGCATGCGGGCCGCCTCCTCCGGCAAGTTCGAACGCGCGGCCGCGCGCATGCCCAACGGGGCGCAGCGTCTGCTGCGCGAAGCCGACCTGCGCAAACTAATCGATGTGCCGCGCGTTTCCTTCGAATCCATGATGCGCAAGCGCGCCCGCGCGGCCCTGGCAATGTTCAGCGGGAAAGACTGACGCTCAGCCCTTGTCGGCCGGGCGCGGGCATCACGCTCCGTAGTCCCCGGCCCCCGGCTTCCTAACCCCAGCCCCGAATCGGTCGCACGCCGCCCATTAGTACTATTAGTACTGTAGCAAACGGGGTTCGGATCGGTTCCATGCGCTAGTATGTAAGATACAGTACGAACAGATCCAAACCCATGTCATTTCTCCGCGGTTTCTTTCTTGTAGCCTTTCTGTCCGTTTGCGCCCACGGTCAGCCGGTCGTCTCCCCGGTTTTCCCTTCCGGTCAGGATCCCACCGGGCCTCGGCGCATTCCCGATTTCCTTCGTACCGCGGCGGTTCCTGCCCCCTGGGCTGCCGCCCCGCTCTCGGCTGCCGAGGCCCAGGTCCAGCGTCACGGGCCTCTGGTACAGAAGGGTGTCCGCCGCGCAGTTCCAGCCGCTGCCTTGCGTCCCAACCTGGTCTCCATGGCTGACGGCCGTACCGTATTGACCCTGGCGGTGGCTTCCCCGGGGGCCACCCGCGTGCGCATCCACTTCACGAATTTCCGCGCCGGCGCCGGCCAGGTCTGGGTCTTCGCCGCCGGTGACGAATTCGCCTTCGCGCCTTATACCGGCAGCGGCCCCAACCGCGATGGCGAGTTCTGGGCCGCCGCCGTCAATTCCGATACCGCCATCATCGCCTACACCGCTCCCGCCGGCCAGACACCTGCCCAGCCTCCGTTTACCGTGGATGCCCTGGTTCACGAATGGGCCGCCACCGCCGCCGGTGCCCCAAATGCAACCGGTGCCCCCAATGCAACCGGTGCCCCCAATGCAACTGGCGCCGGATCTTGCGAGATGGACGCCGCCTGCTTCCCCGATTTCCGAACCGCCGCCACCGCCGTGGTGCGCTACAGCTTCATCCGCGATGCCCCCGATAACGGCAGCTACGTCTGCTCCGGCGCCATGGTCAATACCATCGGCAAGTCGCTCAAGCCCTACATGCTCACCGCGCACCACTGCATCGCCAGCGATTCCGAAGCCAAGACCGTCGAAGCCAGCTTTCTGTACCAGGCCGCCTCTTGCAATGGCGCACCCCCCAACCTCGGCGCGTCCGCAGTCCCCACCGTGCTCGGCGGCTCCTATCTGGCCGGCGACGTCATAGCCAACGGAGATTGGGCGCTGCTCCTGCTGCCCTCCGTCCCCGGAGGCGTGGCGTTTCTGAACTGGAACGTGGCGCTCGATGCCGCGGCTTCGGTCACCGGCATCCATCACCCGGAAGGCTCCTATACCCGAATCGCCCAGGGAAGCCGCACCGCCGACCAGGGGATCGCCATCGGCAGTGAAACCGGGCCGGCCGGCGCCTACTATCAGGTCGCCTGGTCCACCGGAATTACCGAGGAAGGCTCCTCCGGTTCGCCGCTGCTCAATGCCAACCAGGAAATAGTCGGCACCCTCACCGGTGGTCCGGTAATTCCGTCCGGAGCCAATGCATGCAGCGTCAAACCCGCCGGCATCTACGGCCGCTTCACCAACGCCTTTCCCAACGTCAAATCTTATTTGCAGGACGCGCCACCCGCTACCGTCTCGGCCGATACCGCCGGCCTCAGGTTCCAGGTGAACGATGGCGTGGTCGCCGACCCCACGCAACAGAAGATCGGCATCACCACGCTGGCCGCCACGCCTCTCGGCTACGCGGTCCAGGCCAACCGTCCCTGGATCAAAGTACCCACAAACGGCACGGTCTTAGCCGGGTCGCCCGCGTCGCTGGCGGTTTCCATCGACCCCGCCGGGCTCGGTACCGCGGGAAACTATTCGGGCAGCATCACCGTCGCGCTGCCCACCGGCGGCAGCGTCATCATCCCGGTGGTGGTGGCCAGCGTGGTCACCAGATCCAACGTTTCGGTCAGCGTCTCTCCCAATCCCGTGTATCAGTTGACGGATCCGTCGGGCACGGCCTGGACCTACACCGTGACCGTGAAGGAGACCGCCGGCATGAACACCCGCATCACGGGCTTCAAGGTAGACGGTTCCGACCTAACCGCGCAAGTGCAAAGCGCGTTCGGCGCCAACCTCGCTGCTTCTTCTGGTTTCTCAACCGGTGTCCGCTCCCCCAACGCCACCGTTCCCAGCACCCATACCGTGGAAGTGGATGGCGCGGACGACGCCACCGGCTACACCTGGCAGCAGACCGTGCCGGTGCAGTTCCTGGGGCCGGCAAAACAGGCCGTCCTCAGCCTTATCAGTACGCCCGACCCCATTCGCGAAGACGATGCCGCGCCCGCCAACTGCACCTGGAAGCAACAGCTCAAACTCTCCGAATCGGGCGGATTCGCAGTTCAACTCAACCGCTTCGTGATGGGCAACAACGATTTGACCGCATCCATCGCCGGCGTCTTCGGCAGCACCAACTTCGCCGCGGGGCAGACCGCCGGCGCGGGCATCTGCTGGTCCAACCTCAATCCGCCGGTCAGCCTGGCGATGGAACTCGATGGCACCGATAGCGCGGGCAACGCCATCGTCGCCAGGACCACGGCGAACTTCTCCGGACCGCTGCCGGGCACCGCGCCGCTCAATCTCTTTCCTGGAGTGGTGTCGGTTGGCGCCGCCTCCGGTGGGGCTGCTGCGTTCACCTCCACGGTCGCCATCGATGCAGGCGGCTCCAACGCGGCCTGGACGGCCAACACCAATGCGGTTTCCTGGCTGACCGGGGCGCCGGCATCGGGAACGGGCAACGGCACATTCACCCTGACCGTCAATCCCGCGGGCCTTGCCAACGGCACTTACACTTCGGCCGTGGTGGTTCAGTCCGCCAACACCACGCCACAGATTCAGGCCATCCCAGTCTACCTGCAGGTCGGTCCGGCGCCCGCGGCGCCCAGCATCTCCGATGGCGGCTTTACGAACGGCGCTTCCTTCAAGACAACCATCGCACCCGGTTCGCTGATCAGCATCTTCGGAAGCAACCTCGCCACCAGCGGCGGTTCCGCGACCACGGTTCCCTTGCCAGTGTACGGCAACAGCACCTCGGTCACTATCGATGGGTACGCCGTTCCGCTCAAAGATATCTTCCCCACGCAGTTGAACGTGCAGGTGCCGTGGGAAGTGAAGCCGGGCACCGTGCAGGTGACGGTGAACGTCGCCGGGCGCACCGACACCAAGCCCATGCAGGTGGTGCCAGTGGCTCCCGGCATCTTCATGGATGCCGCCACCAGCCGTCTGGTGCCGTTTTCCACCGGCCATCGCGGCGACTATATGATCCTGTTCATTACCGGCCAGGGCACAGTTTCGCCAACCGTCCCCACCGGCGCCGGGCCGTGGGCCGGAACCGCGCTGGCTCAGTTGCCGGTGCCGGTCCAGTCCGTCCAGGTGACCATCGGCGGCGTCACCGCCCCAGTCCTGTTTGCCGGAATTCCGGCTGGCCTGGTGGGTGTGACGCAGATCAACTTCCAGATTCCCCCCACTGCCACGCTGGGCGACCAGCCCCTGGTGGTCACCGTGGGCGACCAGAAGAGCCAGGCCGCCACGGTCACCGTGCAGTAGGGCCGCAAAAAACGGAGACAAGCATGTCCCAGCGGGCAATTGTCGGCAACTAAGTCTTTTATTTCCAATGCGGCCAAAAGCTATGGAGACATGCATGTCCCCGCAGGCGCCTGGAACCTGATGAATCAGGCCAGCGGAGTGGATGATGGCCCGTCTTCCATCCACCGGCCGGGCGCGACGCGGCAGGTGACGCGCCAGGTGACGCGGCAGGTGAGGATGCTCGCCGACGCGCCGGAAGCAACATGGGGCCGCCTCCATCGGAGCGACTCAGTTTCGGTCGCCGGCCGGCTTTTCGGTCGCAGGCCGGCGGAAAGGCTGCGACGCCCCGAGTCTCGCATCCTTGACAGCGGCGAGGCAGTCATCCGGAATCTCACGCGCGAACGCTACGATTTGCGAACGGTCGGGCCTCAAGTCATGGATGCCGATACCGCGGAACGCGCCCCATCAGCCGGGAGAGTACCGGCGGCCCCAGGCCAACACCCGGCGTAAGATTATGCTTGACTCCGCCCTTAGGTCAGCCCCCAAGATGTCGAGGAGGGATCGGAATGAGCAAGCTCTACCGGGTACATGAATTCGCCGAACTCGCGGGTGTCACGGTGAAGGCTCTGTATCATTATGACCGGCTGGGTTTGCTGAAACCCGGGCGATCGGGCGCCGGGTACCGGATGTACGCGGACCGCGATCTGGAACGCCTGGAGCAGATTATTGCGCTGAAGTTTCTCGGCATCCCTCTCAAACAGATCGCGGTCGTGCTGGGCCGTGCCGCTCTCGAATTGCCGGACGCCTTGCGAATGCAGCGCCGGGCGATCGAGGAAAAGCAGGCGCTGCTAGGCCGTGCCATCCGCGCGATCCGCGCGGCGGAAGAGGCTCTCGAACCCGGCAAACCGGCCGACCCCGCGATCCTGAAACGCATCATCGAGGTAATCGACATGCAGAACGACATCGAAGCGATGAAGAAGTATTACGGCACTGCCGAGGCGTGGGAGCAGCGCCGGCGTTACCACGAGGAAGGGCCATCGCCCGAATGGAAGGAACTTTATCGCGAT
This sequence comes from Candidatus Acidiferrales bacterium, assembly GCA_035570275.1. Classification (GTDB taxonomy): domain Bacteria; phylum Acidobacteriota; class Terriglobia; order Bryobacterales; family Bryobacteraceae; genus DATMNI01. Next base: position 36,457 of record DATMNI010000028.1, read on the forward strand.
GTGCGGGCCTCGCTTGGGGAAGACCCGGCCAGTGAAAAGGCGCAGGCGCTGGCGGACCGCTGGCTGAACCTGTCGGTGAGAGCCTGGAGCGGCGACCCTGAAGTCCAAACGCCCAACGTGACCGCCTGGATGGACCGGGAACACTGGCCGGCCACGATGAAACAGAGAATCGCGGAGTTCCGTCTCGAAGAGGTCACGGAATTCATCAGGCAGGCGGCCTGGTCCTCCCGCAGAAAATATTTCAGCCAGGAGGCCTGGGCCAAGGTGGTGAATTTGAGGGACGAGATGAGGAACCAGGCCGCGGAGGATTTGTCGCGCTCCTGGCAGGCCCAGGTGGATCTCTTCCGCGACGTCGAAGCCTCGCTTGCGGAAGACATGCGGGCGAAAGACCCGGCGGGCGAACCGGCTCAGGCGCTCGCCGCTCGTTGGCTGGTGCTCGTCGATGGGACCAGCGGCGGAAATCCCGAGGTCAAAGCTGGCGTGATGCAGGCTTGGGCCGACCGGAGGAATTGGACGGCCACGCTGCGCTGGCAAATGGAGGCCGCGTATGGGACGACATCCGAGCGGTTCGAGAAGGTCGCGGCGTTCATCGACGCCGCGCTGGCCTGCGCGGGGCACGCACACGCGGCGCCACTCCCGACGCCACTCACCGCCCCACTCACCACTGGGCCGCCGACCGCACAATCGTCACCAGGTTCCAGGTGACCACCGCCGCGAACCAGTAGTTCAGGAACACGATCACGCGCTGGCGCTTGTACCGGATCGCGGCCATCACCAGCAGGACCGCGAAGCACTTCGCCAGAAGCAGTCCAGCCACCGGGCCGAGCCGGATCAACCGGCCCACGAACAGGCTGGCTTCGCCCGCACCCAGGCGCAGACCGATCAGGGTGGTCAGCGCATCCAGCGCTTGCAACGAAAAGAAAACCGCCAACGAAGGCGTGGGGAATTCCCTGCGGGTGAGGAACGGGATCATGGTCGTTCTTGTCATTGTTCCAGCCCGCGGCGTGGATCTTCCAGATTGTCTTTGGTTAGGGCCAAAACCCTGCTACCGGCGGTTGACGCCGGGATGGTTGAATCGACCATGCGAATCCCGACAGTATGTGGCCGGCAAGCCCGTAGTATGGCCAGCTAAGATAGTGTCTTGGAGATCGTCATTTGAAAAAACTGCTGCTCTTGCTGCTGGCCGTTGTGGTGGCAGTGGTGGCGTGGGGGATCCTGCGCAAGAACGAGCCGCCCAAGGTTGGGTTCGCTAAGGCGAAGCGGCAGACGTTGGTGAGCAGTCTGCCCACAAACGGTAAGGTGGAACCGTTTGAGTGGCAGGCGGTGCGGGCTGAGGCTGGCGGCGTGGTCGGCAGCGTGCCGGTCCAGGAAGGCCAGGCGGTCGCGAAGGGGGCCGTGGTGGCCACCATCAGCGACCCCGCACTGCAGGCAGATATCGACGCCGCCACGGCTAAGGTGGACGAGGCGCAGGCCAATCTGGCGGCGCTTGAGGCGGGCGGCAAGCCGGCGGAGTTCGCGGACATCGAAAACAGTTTGAGCCGCGCGCGTTTCGACCTGGAGCAGGCGCGAAAGACCTACGCATCGCTCCAGCGCCTGGTGGAGAAACATGCCGCCACCACGCAGGAGGCCGACGCGGCGCGCGACCGGGCGCAGCAGTTCGAAATCGAAATCGCGGGGTTGGAAAAGCGGCCCGGCGCCCTGGTGGCCAAGCCCGATGTGGCCGCCGCCAAGGCCCGGCTGCAGGATGCGGAGACGGCGTTGAACCTAGCGCGGCAGCGGGCCGCCCAATCGGTAGTCCACGCACCCATGGCGGGCGTGGTCTACGGTTTGGAGGTGAGGCCCGGCGCGTATGTGCAGGCGGGCGACCGCGCGGCCAACGTGGGCCGCCTGGACAGGCTGCGCGTCCGCGTCTACGTGGATGAGCCCGAACTTGGCCGCGTAGCCGAAGGCCAGCCCGTGACCCTCACCTGGGACGCGCTGCCCGGCAAGCAGTGGCACGGCACGGTGGCGAAGAAGCCCACTTCCGTTCAGGCGCTGGGGACCAGGCAGGTGGGCGAAGTGGTCTGCACCATCGAAAACACGGGCCGCGAACTGATTCCCGGCACCAACGTGAACGCCGAGATCCGCACCGCCGTGGTGGAGAACGCGCTGGTGATTCCCAAGGAAACGCTGCGCCACGACGCCCAGGGCGACTATGTTTTCACGCTCAAGGATGGCGGCCTCGAGCGTCGCGCCGTGAAGAAGGGGGCATCCAGCATCACATCGGTTCAAGTGGTGGAGGGACTGGCGGATGGCGAGGCGGTGGCGCTGCCGGCCGATATTCCGCTGAAGGCCGGCGATCGCGTGACCTCCGTAATGTAAGTCCCCGATCTATGTCGTAAAAAAACGATGCTGCCCAGTGTAGGATCTAGCAAAGGAGGTTTCTCACACGCTGGTCGCCAGATTTTGGCGGCGGCCGGAGTCGAGCCGTCATGTGCGTTCCCACAAATGTCACGAAGCGATTGATTCTTCCCCTGGTTCTGGCGTGCGCCGTGGTCGGAGAAGAGAGGATCGACCAAGAAACAAACGCAAAGATCCGAAGTGAGGCTACCGGGCGTTCACAGTTAATGCGCACTGTTCATGTCCTCGCGGACCGCTATGGCCCGCGGCTAACCGGCTCGCCCAACTATGCAGATGCAGCGAATTGGGTGGCAAGTCAACTCACCCGGTGGGGACTCAACAACGCTCACCTGGAGCCATTTGACATGGGGTACGTGGGCTGGACGAACGAACGCGCTTACGGTTACCTGACCGCGCCCGTGCAGCAAAACCTCGTCTTCCAAACGCTGGCGTGGACGCCGTCCACCAACGGCACCGTGTCGGGGTCAATCGTTCAACTGGTCGTGCCGGAGAAATCCCCTGGGCAGGGTAGCGCAAATGGGCGAGCCTTGGGTCCGACCCGGGAAGACATGACCCGCTGGCTAGATGAGAACGCACCAAGAGTCAAGGGCAAGATTGTGATGATCGGCCGGGCACGAGAAATCCCCGTCGACCTGAGGCCGCCGCCCGCCAAGCGACTGGACGCCGCGCGGCTCAGAGAGCAATACGATCCGAAGCCATCGCCGGCGCCTCAAACCGTCCGGCCCATCCCACCGCAGGGTGTGGCCGGAGCGGAGCGCGACGGCCTGACACCCAGCCAAGCCGCAGACATGCTGGACGCCTGGCTCCCATCCAGCGGCGCGCTGCTGCTACTCCGTGACGCGGCGCGGCCGCATGGTCAGATTGGTGCGTTTGGCCGGTTTGCAGGTTCCTCAGTCGCGATCCCGACCGTAGTTCTCCGCAATGAAGACTATGGCCGAATCGAGCGCCTGCTCGCCGATGGTGAGGACGTCCACGCTGAGTTCAATATCGCGAACCGTACCTACCCAGAGGGTCGCACGGTGAACAACGTCGTGGCTGAGATTCCAGGCCGGGACAAGGCAGATGAAGTCGTCATGGTCGGCGCCCACCTCGACTCCTGGCACTCCGCGACCGGAGCAACCGACAATGCCATTGGCTCGGCTATCGTGATGGAGGCGGCACGTATCATCAACGCGCTTGGCCTCAAGCCGCGACGAACCATCCGTGTGGCGCTCTGGGCGGGCGAAGAACAGGGGCTGCTCGGGTCGAACGCTTACGTAAAGCGCCATTTTGGGACATTCGAACAACCGGCTGCGGAGTTTTTCAAGCTGGACTGTTATTTCAACGTCGATACCGGGACGGGGCGTTTGCGCGGCGCGCGAGTCTTTGGCCCGCGGGATGCGGCCGATGTGATCCGCGACGCCTTGGCGCCGTTCGACGAAGGCGGTGCCGGTATTGTGGGTGCGGTTGCGGGCCGCGACCGCATTGCAGGCGGAGCCGACACGGGCTCATTCCGAGTCGCGGGCTTGCCGGCAATTGGCTGGGACGCGGACCCGATCGAGTATCAGAGCCACACCTGGCACACCAACCTGGACACCTACGAACGCATCCTGCCGGAGGACGCCGTTAAGACGGTGACCGTGATTGCGGCCGCCATATGGCACATGTCGAATCGTGACCAAATGCTTCCCAGGTTTTCGAAGGAGCAGATGCCGCAGCCTCCTGGAGTTCCCGCACGTGCGACCCCGACCGGGACAGGCAAGGACTAGGCCAGGAATCTCCCCGAGGCTTGAGCCACGAGTAACGCCGTAGGGTTTACCGGCCCTCGGGTGCTTCGTCGGCCTCGCGGCCTATCCGATATGGATTCGTCGGCTGCGCGGTCTGAGCTTCCGGCCTTCAAGCTCATTAGTGACCCACAGATTCCTCCGACGTTAGGGCTGATCTGAAGAAGGCTTGGCAGCCACCTTGCGCCGGGCCGTAAGGCCCCGATGTAAAATAGCAGCTTCATGTCTCAGACCTCTTCTTCGGAAGCCGGCGCCGGCGAGCGGAAATACGCCTGGTATCGCGAACTCACCCGATACCATTGGTTCGTGTTGAGCGTGGCCAGCATGGGCTGGATGTTCGACACCATGGCTCAGCAGCTTTTCAATCTGGCGCGCAGCCCGGCGATTCGCGAACTGTTGGGCAAAGGCGCCACCACTGCCGAGGTGGGCAAGCAGGCCGCATGGGCAACCGCTATCTTCATGGTGGGTTGGGCGATAGGCGGGATGTTTTTCGGGGTGTTGGGCGACCGCCTCGGCCGCGCCAAGACCATGATGATCACCATCCTCTCCTACACGGTCTTCACCGGCTTGAGCCTGCTTTCCACCAGCGTGTGGGATTTCAATGTCTACCGCTTCCTGTGCGGGCTGGGTGTGGGCGGCCAGTTCGGGATCGGCGTGGCGCTGGTGGCGGAGGTGGTGCCGTCGCGCGCGCGTCCTTATGCACTGGGAATGGTGCAGGCCAGCTCGGCCGTCGGCAACATGATGGCGGCGCTGACCGGGATCGTTCTTGGCCAAATGGAGATTTCTGGCTCCATCACGGGAGCGTGGCGCTACCTCTTCCTGGCGGGCGCGGTGCCGGCGCCGTTGGCGATTGTGGTTTTCCTGAAGCTCAAAGAGCCGGAACAATGGCTGAAGGCGCGCGGCGAAAAGAAGAAGATGGGCTCGTACGCCGAGCTCTTTTCCGACCCACGGTGGCGGCGTAATTCGATCGTGGGCTTCCTGTTGGGTTTCGCCGGCATTGTAGGCTTATGGGGCATCGGCTTCTTCAGTTACGACCTGTTTCGTCCGGTGCTCGACCGGACTTTCCGCGCGGAGGGTTTGACGGGAGCGGCGCTGGCGGGTAAGACCACCACCTGGATCGGGGTCACTTCGCTGCTGCAGAACCTGGGCGCCTTCTTTGGCATCTACGCCTTTACTTATTTGACCAACTACACGGGCAGAGTGAAGGCGTTCGCCGTCAGCTTTGTGGCGGCGATGGGAATGACCGCCTACACGTTCTGGAATCTGAAGCAGATCAGCGATATCTTCTGGATGATCCCGCTGATGGGCTTCGCGCAACTCTCGCTGTTCGGCGGCTATGCCATCTATTTCGCGGAACTCTTCCCGACCCGACTGCGCAGTACGGGCACCAGTTTCTGCTACAACGTGGGCCGGTTCGCCGCCGCGGCCGGGCCGTTCACGCTGGGCTACCTGACCAGCGACGTGTTCGGCGGGAAACCGGAGCCCATGCGCTATGCCGGTGTGGCGATGTGCCTGGTGTTTCTGGTGGGGTTGGCGGCGCTGCCGTTCGCTCCGGAGACCAAAGGGAGGCCGCTGCCGGAGTGAGCCGTTGGCAGGGCGGCATTGCTCCTGCGGCCGGGCCGGATTGAACGGGAGTGTGACTGACGGTTAGATGTTTCTGCGCGACTTCTCTGGCATGGCGGAAAGTGGCCCGCCGGCCTGATGCGGCGGCGCTGGCGGTGATCTCGCTGGCCGCTGGCTATCGGCCTCTCGACGGCGGCGTTCCGTCTGGTGGATGCCTATTGCTGGCGGGCGATGCCGCTAGCGGAGCCGGAACGGCTGGCTTCCGCGGGGCCTCGCAATCGGGAGGCCTGTACGATCAGTTCTCGTGGGCGGGGTTCCCCGAGATCCAACAGGCAATCCAACAACAGGATATCCAACAACAGGCAGGTGCGCTTGCCGGAATCGCGGTTCAGGTCCGCATGAGCCCAGTGGTCAAACTGCCGGAGCGCGAGGGTACTGGAAGTCGGCGTTTGGCGGCGACCGGAACATTTCCAGGCGCACGATTCAGGCGCGCAGCGCGGGATTGCGCATCATCGGCTTTACTCCACCTGGGGTCGGCGGCAGACACAAAGGATACGGGATACGAGGGCATCATTCGCCTCAAACCGGATGAGCCTGGACGCCCACCGGCGGCAGAGAGAAAGCGCATCGCGGCATGTGGAAGCGTGCGGCATGGCGCCGGATAAGGAACGCAGCGCGTTCGCCGAATGCTACACCCACCCGGAGGGACGCGGCCCGCCACGCCGGGCGACGATTTCCCGTGGATCGTGGCCCTGGTGCTGGCGATCGTGCCGGCAAATTCCGCCAATCTACGGTGGATCGAAAACCAGAGGCATCGGTGCGAAACCGATATACGCCAAGCCACGGCCGCGGGCCGCGCGGCTCTGCTGCGGCAACACCTATCGGAAAGCCTGCTGCTGGCTGGTTCCGCGACCGGAATCGGGTTGCCGCTGGCGGCATGCAGCGCGGGGGCGATGCTGCTGGGGCGGCGATGGAGGCGCCAGTGCCGCTACGATCTCGACACAATTTACATGGTGAACTCCTTTCAGTTCACAGATCGAGCCAGGCTTAGCCTGGTGGAGCAAACGAACGCCAAAGAAAAGTCACGCACCTACGGGCGCAGGGACCCCGCAAGCTTGCGCTAAATCTTCACCCAGAAGTTTGGTGCTAGTTTTGTGCTGTTCCCAAACTCCTTCCGGGCGTGGCCCCGAGCCCCTGGAACCATTCCCCCACCTATGTTATTTATGTGCCGGCACGGTGGTAGTGCGTTCCTTAAGCAGGACGCTTCCAGCACGTGGCGCAAGCCCCAGGCCCAGTGCTAATATGTAGAAGCAATGGACAGCACACGCGCCAAATGGAGTGGAAACAACGCTGTTGCACAAACCTGGGTGTTGTGGCAAGGTCAAGGGGTGCCTAGCACAAATCTAGCACCAGACGAAACCAAGCCTTCCCATTGCCTGCAAGTAGTTGATCATAAAACGTGCGCCCGTAGCTCAGTTGGATAGAGCGTCTGGCTACGAACCAGAAGGTCGGCTGTTCGAGTCAGCCCGGGCGCACCACATTCTAAAAGATTTATTGGATTAGCCTCAAAAGCTGCCCACTCAGAACCCACTCAGAATAGTGCAGGAATCTTCCGGAAAAGCCCGGACGCTAGTACTGGAATGGTTTTCCGGATCGCCCAATCTCCGGCTGTTCGCGTTGAATCAGGCCGGAATTCTGAGTGGGCAATTGAGTGGGGGTCAATTCACTCGGCCGGGACTCGACGGCAGGCCAAAAGCGAGATCACGTTCCAGCTGATCGCCGGCTGCCCGTACGCTCGCTGGTATCGATTTCTGGTAAAGCCGCAGGGTGATCGTCGGGTCCGCGTGTCTCAACTGGGTTTGAGTGCTCTTGGGGTCTTTCGCGCGGTCGCCGAACAGTGTGGCGCAAGTTCGCCGCAGGCATCGGAAGTCGACGTCGGTCTTGACGATGGGCCTTCCATTGGCGTCCTTCTTGCCGGTGGCGATCACGCCAATGCCAGCCCGGATCGCCGCAGGCTGCAGGATGCGCTCTCGGTAATTATTGAGATTGAGGAAACCGGGACGGCCGTGCGTGGCCTGGAATAGCCAGTCTCTGGGTTCCCCCGGCCGGCACTGAAGCCAATGCTCCAGCTCGATGCCAACTTCAGGAGGTATATATATATATGCTGCGGACGCTTCCGTCTTGACAGCCGCGCTCTTCCCCTCCACCAGGGCCTCGTCGATGCGCAATTGGTCGCCCTGCACGTCATCGCGGCGCATGGCAAACAGCTCTTCCGGCCGCAGACCCAGCTGGACCAGCATTCGAACGATTAGGTGATCTCTCCCCGTTAGCATAGACAAAAGGCGCTGGCATTCGTCCACTGCGAGATACCGCTCCGACGGCCGCTTCTTGCTCTTGGCGCGGAGATCCTCGGTCGGATTCTCGGTCATGAGCTTTGTCTTCCTGGCGTGCTTGAAGATGGCCCGGGTATGCAGCAGTAGTCCTTTGAGAAGGGACCGGGACGCACCAGAGTTGACGTAGTCGTTCAGCCACGCCTGTATGTCTGCTTCGGACAAATCCACAATGGGCCGAGCACCGAGCTTTCCGATGATGTGTTTCTCAATGAGATTCCCGGCCGAACGCACCATGTGAGGACCCCAGTTGGGTTCCGCCAAAGCCAGGTATTCTTTAGCAACCACGGCGACAGCGGCCCGGGTGTTGGGCGCAATGTACCGGCCTGCGTCGGCGGCAATCAACAGGTCGAGCACGCGTTGCGCATCGGCCTTGGTCAATGGACCGGTGTAATCATTCCCGATGCGGTGGTTCTCGGCCAACTCGCGCGTGATGATCTTCTCTCGCTTGCGGCGCACCTCTCCGCTGTCAGCCACAGCTAATGACTGGCCTGCCTAACCGGACTTGGCTTTGGGGCACGTGCGGCAGCCAGCGCATCACTGGTCGCCGCCCGGCCTGCATCCGAGAGCCGTCGTTTGGGCTTGCCGGGCTGCTGCCGGGACTCCGCCCACCAGCGGCGGGCGAAACCACAGTGGCTTCCAGAATCAGTTTGGATTGCCTGACGCCGTGCTGCTCAGCTTCCGTCGCAAATAGTAGGATTATTATGTGGGCGCAGAACGAAGAATCACGTTGGATGTTCTGAGGGGGCACCTGAACTGCCGGTATCTTGCTCACCTCCGGTTGAGCGGCCAAGAAGGTGTTAAGTCCGACTACGAAACCGTGCTGGCTGAGGTAGAGCAGGCCGTCAAGCTCAAAGTAATGGTCCGGCTTCGTAGCCAGTTCACCGATCAGAATCTCAAAATCGGTGTCGTCCTGGACCACTCCACTCTTAGTAAGGGTGCTGCTTTAGTTCTTGATAGCCAACTGGGGTGATGGCTTTTTTATCCGTTTCAACGGGCTGAAGAGAGTAAACGGGCGCTCGAACCTGGGCGATTTTCATTACATACCCCTGATGTTTTGCGGTACCCGCCAAATCCGCAAACCCCATCGGCTTCTTTTAGAGGTTATGGCGTTGTTCCTGTCGCGTATCAAGGCCGTGCACCAAGTACCGGCATCATATACGGCGGCGTCGACTGTGCTGCCACGACCGTCCGTTTCACGAGCGGCCTACGGGGGGCGGAAGAACTGGTCGCCGAGGTGACGCGGATGCAGCAGGGCGATGCGGCCCCGAAGCTTTTACTCAATCCCCACTGCCCGGCCTGCGAGTTTCGCCGGCAATGTTATGCTCAAGCGGTCGAAAAGAAAAGGAACTCAGGCGCTGTGGCCGCAAAGGGTTGTTCACTCTGACACAACTCGCCCACACATTCCGACCTCGGCGGAAGGGCAGGTGGTCAAATCGGCGCAGCAGCAAGCGGTATCACGCATTACAGGCGCTCGCGATCCGGGACTAGAGGGTTTACGTTCTGGGAGCGCCGGAAGTGCCCAATGCTGCCGTGCGGATTTACCTGGACGTGGAGAGTAACCCCGAAGAGGGATTCGTCTACAACGAGATCACCACCGCCCATGCTCCGATGGCTTTCGGGGAGTTCGCGGCGGCGCATAGCGCCTTATAGGTCGGGTGTTGGACGTAGTTTCTGGTGAAGCGCCGCAGGATCGACTCGGCGTCAGCCGTCCCGAGCCGCAAGGCGATCGCGAACTCGATTCTTCGTTCTGCCGCCGGAAAATGTGCAGAACTTGATTGGATCGAATGTACCGGGGATGCGCCTTCGTATCCGCGAGCTTGCCGCAATCCTAATTCATTTCGTCGCCGTGCCCGGGATCCCAGATCGTAGCCTCGATTGTGCGCTCCTTCATCGGTTCCGGGGCCCAATAGTAGGCGGTCACGAGCTTGCCGTCTGCCCGCTCCACGGTGCGCGGATATCCGATGTCCCACGCGCGGGCGCCGCCGCGAAGCAGGATTTCTTTGCCCCATGTCTTGCCGCCGTCGGAGCTCAGGCGGGCTCGAATTTCGAACGGTGGGGAGCGATGGCCATAGGTAATGGCCAGGCGGCCGTCCTTCAGGCGGACCATGCCCGGCGGATTTCCACTGTGGTCTCCGGTGTCGGGCGCTGGCCGGCTCAGGTAATGCCAGCTCTTCCCGTCGTCGTGCGAATCGTAGGCTTCAATCCAGTTCGGGCCTTTGCGGTGTGAATCCTCGTGCCGCACCGTTGTGACGAGATCGGTCTTCGAAAGCCGGACGGTGGAAGGCATGATGGAGAATCCTTCTCCGGGATCCGGAGTGGTCCAGGCGATGAATTCCCAGTGGAGACCGCCGTCCTTGGTATACGCCATGAATGTGCGCCCCTCTCCCCCGGTTGCCTTGGCGGCGGTCAAGAAAACCATGGCGTCCCGTTGTCCATTCACGATGTAATCGGTTCGCGCCATGATGGCAGTCTGGCCGAGCATCGGAAAGTTGAAGGGCCCCTTCCATGTTTTGCCGCGATCATAGGAGTAGAAGAACCACGAACGTCCCTGTTGCCCATCGGTCATGCGGAAGGTCATGCAGAAGCCCGGCCGCAAGAAGTCGATGGGTTCGGCGAGATCGGACGATTTGCCTCCTGGTTCGGATGCCGTGTACATCCCTTCGGGCGGCACGAGCGCCGGCGTGGGTTCGATTCTCCAAGTGTTGCCCCCGTCAAGGCTGCGTGCGAGATATGGCTCCTCTGGTTTGCTTCGCTCGTACGGATGGCGGTCTGGGCCAAGCCATTGATAGTATGCCGCGCTGAAGCCGACAACGATTTCGCTATCCCACGACCAGCTCCCATGATTTGCGGGCCATCCGCCGTAGCGGCCCGCCTGGCTGTAAACCGTGACGTGTTTAAACACCTTGGGCGGCTCGGCACCCAAGAAAACTCCCGCGCCAAGCGCCGCCAGCAGAAATCCTTTCATTTGCTTTTTTCCAATCCCTTCGTCATCCCTTCCTATGGTAATCCTTGAAACGATTGGTTCACACAACACTCGGACGTCTGACTTCTATCTTGCCTCTTTTCTGGGGAATCGCCCACGGGTATGGACCTCAAAACCGCTGTCGTGGTCGCTCCGAGCGGCGTCTCCATTGCGGTTCAAAGGTGTCTCCGCTGTTGGGGGAAGAGGTGGAAAAACGAACTCAAATCGGTCTCGCCCAGACCCGGCGCTGCCTGGAGCGGATCAGCCGGCGATTGTGATCGGCGACAACGACCAGATGCAGGGGCAGGCGGCGAATCTCTTTCGCCACCTTCCTTCCCCTCCGCGGGGATCCGAGGGTTTCCGAGTCGCGGGTCATAGGACGAACCGCGGTCGTCGCGGGCAACACCGATCGGTTCGTCATCTTCGGCGCAGGCTACTTTGCTGGGACACCTGGTCGTGCGGCGCGGCAAACAAAATATTACGATGAAATCCATCGCCTCAAGAATCGAATGCGGTTGCAGCCCGGCAAAGGCGGTGCCAAACGCCGTACCGGGAGTGGAGTACTGGACGTAACCGGCAGCCCCACTCATCATGGCGGCGGGCCTCGCAGTGGAGGCAACAGAGTTGTTTCGAATTTGGGCCCGGCGCCACCTTGGTAGAAACTGGCGTGGGGAAATAACGATCAAGGTGGAACACCAATTGATCCGGTCCGGGCCGTACCGGCTTCTCCGGCACTCGATCTACACGGGTCTTCTAGCGATGTATGTCGGCTTGGCTCTGGTCACAGGCGAGTGACTGGCGGTGATTGGCTTGGCCGTGGCCGCGTGCGCATACCGGCGCAAGATACGACTGGAAGAGGCGATCCTGCCGCCGGCGATCATTGCCTCCAGCACTCTGCCGTTGGCCTCATAGCTCACCCGGTGCAGCAGGTCTCCGCTTGCCCACACCTGCTGCAGGGCGAACAGATCGCCGCCCTCATGGTGTACGCTGGTCACGCCATAGCGGACAAACTGTTTGGAAATGAATGCCAGCCCTTCGCGGTTGCGGTGCAGCGTCTGTTCCGCGGTATAGGCCGGCCGCTTACCGGCCCTGTTGAACGGGGTCCGCGCCCGGTCGGTAACCCGTCCGTTACGGTCACCGTTCGCGTCCCGGTCGTAGCTTTGCTGCCCGGAATGTCAAAGGAATTGAAGCCCGTTTGAGATTCCTGGGCAGCGGCCTTGGGCCCCCGCAATTCACTTCCCAGGCACCACCACCACATCCTGGGCCACATACAACACCAGCGCAATCCTCCCCGACCCCTCCAACTGCCGGTACACCAACGCCGCGTCCCCGCCCTTTGCCTGATTGCTTCTCAGCGGCACGTCCACATTGCCCACCTTCAGGTGGACGTGTTCCAGCCGCCACCGAACCGCCTCGCCCGCGCCGCTCATCCCGCCGGCGGAACTTACCTGCCCCTCGGCGATCGCCCCCACCTTGGCCAGCGTCGCGCCGTTCGCCTGAAGGTCGCTCGCCAGCATGAACGTCATCGGCCCCGCGCTGAAGTCCCCCACCGACACCAGCGGCGCCGCTGTCCCCTCCGCCAGCACCTTCCGAAACATCCCCGCTAGTTTCCGCGTGTGCGTCGTGAACCTGCGCACCACGAACTGCTCCAGCAGATGGTCTTCCGCCCTGCCGCCGAAACCCTCCAGCACGTTATGAAACAGCCGGAGCCACGGCCGCGACGTGTAGGGATAGTACAGCCTCGATACCTGGCTTGCCGCCGCGCCGCCGATCACGTCGGAATAGTCCGGTTGCCAGCGCCCGTTATCGCCCTTGCACACGAACGCCGTCCAGATCGAATACCACACTCGCGACCTGAAGCTTCCCGTGTCCTTGTAAAAATACCGCGGGTCCTGGTGAAAGACCGCCTGCAGGATCACATGGTGAATCATCACGCCGCTGATGTGGCTGGTATATCGCGCCCCTAACCGCTTCGCGTAGCCTTCCACCCCCTGCCCGAACTCCGGGTATTTGTTCTGCGCCTGCTGGATTCCCGCGTCGATCCCGGTGCCCAGCAGCGTCACCGGATCCACCAGGGTCTTGAACCCGAGGTGGAACTTCTGCCCCGCCGTCAGCGGCGCCGCGTTCGGCTCGTACGTCACCAGAAAGTGCGGAAATACGCCCAGCACCCGCTGCTTCTCTTCCGACTTCAGTTGCTCCGCCGCCAGTTCCTTCGGCGGCGGTGTCACCTCGATCGTCGACGTCATCGGCGCCAGCTGCAGCACCGCCGCCACCGGCGCCTGATTCAATACTCCCGCCGTCACGTTCGCGGTCCACACCGCGAATCCGCCCGCCGCGACCGTGACGTTAAAACTCCCCGCCGCCACCTCGCCGAAGTGGAACGCCCCCGCCTGGTCCGTTGTCGTCGTGCGCTGCTCCCCGCCGGCCGCCGTTTCCAGCGTGACGATCGCCCCCGCCACCGCCAGCCCCGCGCCGTCCTTCACCGTCCCGTCGACGGCCACCGCCGCCGCCGTCTGCGCCGGAGCCCATCCCGCCACCAGCGCCGTCAAAACCGCACCCCAGACAAGTAAGCGCATCACGGCCACATTATCCACATTAGCTGTATTCTAAGCCCTTTCACAAAGGTCCGCGACCGACCCTTGCGGTCTTGAAGTGCCAGAGCATCCTGGGACGGCTCGCTGTGAACGTGCTTAGGTATCGATGCGGTTCAATCTGCCGTAGACCGAAATACCTATACATGGCTGCCCAACGCTCGCCGGTTCTTATCGACGCGAGTAGTCCATTCGCTGCTCAGATCGAGATGCGAAGCCAGCGACCGGATGCCATACGTTAGATTATCTCGCACTCACCCTGCCAACACCGCTACTCTACTGTTGCCTGACGGCCTTGGAGCGAGATCGACTGCTCCGAGAGGCCCGGATTCAGGCCGAGAGCGCCGTTTTAGGGCGAGGATGATCTTGACGATCCTCAATCCGCCGAACGGGTGCGATATCGTAAATCCAAACCCCTTCCGGCCGGAAAACAGCGCCCTTTTCGACCGCAAAACTTCTCCCCCAGGAAAGAGTGGGCCCCGCAATAGCAATCCATCATCCGCAGCCTAAGACAGCCAGCGGCTCATGAAATTCGCGCTCGTTCTAGGATCTAGGGCCGCAAATCGACAGACAATGTGCGGAGGTGAAACTTGGCGTAACCACTACAAACCAACTTCAACCCACAGTCAAATGCCAAACCCCGAAAAGAAAGACTAGTAACTAAAGAGGCAAAGGCGGGACTGGTTCCTTGTCACGGAGACCGTTCGGTGAAACAATGGGCTAAATTCAAAACAAAACAACACAAGCAAAACCCACTTCCATCGAACTTCCGCGCTTTGGCGAAGACAGGAGGCCGGTTCAATTCGACCGCCTTGTGGCCGGTCTCGACCATCGCCATAAAATCAGGTGAGCCGGCACCATCGGCCCCGAGCCAAATCATTACTGCTCATCCCAATCTCCTCAATTCCATGGCGAACAATGTTGTTCGCCTGCATCCGGCCGGAATTCATCGGCTCTCCTTCGAACATGCGAGCCTGCGAAAGGCTGCCGCGCCAACCGGCACTGCCGAACTTGCTCGCTGTGCGGCGCAAGACCTCCGAGGACGGCAAAATGATGGTCGGCGCTGGCCATCCGTCGAACCCTCCACTTACGAGTCCGACCAATACGAGCAGTGAACGGAGTGCATTTCGTGGCCATCTCAAGTCGATGAGAACCGCGAAAGCTTCGATTGGATCATCGTGTGCGTCAGGCGGACGCTACCGGCAGCGCCAATCAGAATAGCTTTAATACCGGACCCGGCGGTTCGTAGTAGGCGTAATTTTACCCGAAGGCCGTCGCTGGCGAGATTGCCAGGGCGGGTTTCCAAATCCCTCGCAACACCAAGGCATGCGCTTCCATCTTACCCAACGTGGCTTTGTCAGTCAGACGAAACCCTGATCATCGCACTCTGGCGGGCCTGCAGACCTTGATGAATATTGGACCGGAGTCTGCGTCAGCCATCACGTTCCGGTCCAGGTCTGATGCTGCGACCATGAAACTGTTGTGAACCGAAGCGTGCCCAACCTCATCAGCATATTTAAAAGCCGCGCTTCACCACTACAAATCCGGTGGGCCGCCCGGAAGTTGTTAATGAGTCCGCCGAGGAATGGCCAGAGGCGCCCAGGTACGAGACCTCAGCATTCCGGTCTCTAAAGCTATTCCCAAGACTTGGCCGCCGGCAACCTGTATCCCTGGCTCTGGATCACCTGGATCCGTTCTCACCGCGGCGTCTGCTCAGGACCACCCCGGGCTCGAAATGAACTGGTAGCTATGTACCTTTACTAAGCACCTGGGGTACAAACTTTGGGATATTTGGCCTCGCGTGCGACCCTTCGTGGATCGAAGAGTCTTTATGTTCTCGTTAAGTATTTGTCCAATCCGCACAACTGAGCCGTTTCGGTCGAGCGAAACCTCATCCATTAAAGCTCGCAATTAGGTAAATTCCGCGCCCATGGTTGAGCTTGAGCTTCTCTTGAGCCGTCGGGTCCGCAACTGCAGAAGCATCAAACCCCTGGCCCTCATCTCGGACCGTAATTGAGATTTCTCCGTCTTTGCAAATTATGTTGACGTAGAGCGACTTGTGAGGATCCTGTCGATTGCTATGCCATGGATGATGGCGTTCGCTAGTGCCTCGCGGACCTGCAGTTTCGATATCTTCTTCTGCTCCGACGACCGCCTTCGAT
Source organism: Candidatus Acidiferrales bacterium (assembly GCA_035570275.1). Taxonomy (GTDB): domain Bacteria; phylum Acidobacteriota; class Terriglobia; order Bryobacterales; family Bryobacteraceae; genus DATMNI01. The sequence continues at coordinate 52,291 of DATMNI010000028.1, forward strand.
TTTTCGATGAACGGCTTGTGGACCAAGACGAGTCGATCTACGAACGGCGAAATGGCCCTAATCTGACTTGGGAGGACCTCTTTTATCTCGGTCGCTGTGCAGGACATAGCGGACAAGATGTTCATCATTGGGAAATTATCGCCGTTGCGACGTGGAAAAGTCGTGAATGACGCAATTGGCTAGCGGCTCGAATACGCTAGTGAGAAGTCAGCAGATGGCGACCAAAAGAACTGACATAACTCTCGCTATAGCATTATCGGGCTCGGCTATTGACAAAGTACCTTAAGGCGACTTTTTGGCTCTCGACCTGTGCTCTAATCTGCAGTTGGAGTCTGTTCGCCTATTCATCTTCGACATCATCCGCATCGAACGACCGTGTTGTTGCGTCTGGGCCGGAGGGATCGCGGAACCGATATCCGACCCAGGGTTCTGTCAGAATGTATCGTGGATGAGTTGGATCGTCCTCGATCTTCTTGCGGAGCATCTTTATGTAGGACCTCAGGTACTCTGGCTCGTCGCCGTACTCGGGTCCCCAAATAGTTCGCAAAAGCTTTGCGTGTGTTAACGGAACATTCTGATGTTCCATCAGCAGGGCGAGTATCTCGAACTCCTTCGGTGCAAGGTGAATGTCTTTCCCAGCTTTCCGCAACGTCCGATGCTCCACGAGAAGTTCCCGTTCTCCAGCGCGGAGAACTGGAACCTGGGCTACTCCTTCGCCAATGGTTCGCCGACGAAGGGCGTGCAAGCGTGCTAGCAATTCGCGAAGGCAGAAGGGCTTAGTTAAGTAATCGTCAGCTCCCGTCTGCAGAGCGGCGACCTTATCGTCCTCGGCATCTCGTACAGTAAGCATTACAATGCCGGCATGTGGCGCGGCGGCGCGAATCCGGCGGCACGCCTCTAGCCCACCGAGGCCCGGCATATTGATGTCCAGTAACACGATGCCGACGGGGTGCTGCCGAACGTACTCCAGTGCCTCTTCCGCGTTTCGCGCCGCATCAACCTCGTACCCGCTGCTCTTGAGCGAAGCACGCAATCCTTGACGAAAGGTGGGGTCGTCGTCTACGACCAATATTTTATTTGACGACTGGGACATGTTGGGTAACGTAAGCTGCGGCCGGTAGACTCAAAAACACAAACCGTTCCCGGGAGGGTGCTTTTGTCCAGAACAAGGCCTCCGCCATGCGCAACCGCGATTTGTCGCGCCACGTATAGACATAATCCTGCTCCCGAGATCAGCTTCGTATGTTTAAGGTGACAGTCGCTTTTCTCCCGGGATGGCCAGTGGAGTTTGGATGTTTCGCCCAATGCGCCTTACCGAAGGGAGGTACTCTGAAAGGAGACAAGCTTGATCGATTGCCCTTGTTGCACATACACCGCAATCAGTCGAAAGTGCGAACGACTCTCCATTCCAGACCGTGAGCTGACCGCTTGGCACTCGGCCGTCAACAAAGCGGTTGACCCGTACATCCGCACCTCAGTCTGACTAAGTTCGATCGAATGAAACCGCAACCCACCACTCCGCAGGTCTTGCAACACCTCCTGCTTATTCAGCACGGAACCATCGGGTCGCACAAGCATGTAATCGCCCGCGTACAGCCCTTCAAGGGCAGCGTAGTCCTGCTCCTTCAGTGCGCGATTGAAAATCTCCGCGTGGATGCTCAATATCTCCTCTGCCGTCATGCGATTTCCTCCCGAACACCCGAATCGAATCTCTGCCGGTTCAGGCTGACGGTGCTGCGTTGTGCCGTCGGTCGCTCCTGCTAAGCTGTTTGCGGCGGCCGCGCTGACGGTCGCCGCCTTGGGTTCAAGCTGCGACGAAGAAGCGTGCGGCCTCTTCGGCGAACTCTTCAGAAAACTGGAAGTGCGAGCCGTGCCCGGAATCCGGGTAGAGGATCAACCGGGCATTTGGTAGATGCTGCTGAAGGATGTAGGAATTGATGGTCGGCACCATGATGTCGTCCTTGCCGTTGACGACGAGCGTGCGCTGCTTGATCTTCTTCAAATCACCGTAGCGGTCCGTCGCGGGGATCGCACCCCATTTAGCAAGAGCGACGAGCTGGGCCTCGCCGACCTGGGGCTTCGCTTCTGGTTCGCGGTCCAGCTTTCGCGCGGCAATCCGCGTGAGCCAGGCCTTGCCCGCCGCGTAACTCGTCGGGCTCTTCGAAAAGAACAGGTCCAGCGTGCGTTCCTGCTCGGTGCTGTTCGGACGATTGACGATTTCCATCACCTCGCGCGTAAATTCCTGCATGCCTTCGCCGCCCGACGGGCCGGTGCCTGCGAGGAGGATGCGCCGCACCAGGGCGGGCGCGTCAAGCACCACCTGTTGCGCGACCATGCCGCCGATCGAGAAACCGAACAGATCGATCTCCTTCAAGCCGAGCGCCTTGACGAGGGCGATGATGTCGGCCGCGGTAGCGGGGATCGAGTCCGGCATCTCGCCACCCGAACGACCGACACCCCGATAATCGACCAGGATCACGGGGCGGTCTTGCGCCAAGCGGTTGGTGTGGATCGGATCGAAATTGTTCATAGTGCCGGTGAAATGCTGAAAGCACACCACCGGCGGGGCGCCTTCCTTGCCGAAATGCCGGTAGGCGAGGCTCACACCGCCGATATCCTGGAATTGGGTCGGGGAGGTTTCGTTGAGATTGACGTTCGGCATGGCTCTTCTCCTGTTATGTTGATTGCGTCTTCAAGTCACGTTCAGAACTGCTCTAGGGTCAACCACTCCGGGTTAGCGGCAACATCTGGGCGTTGAAATGCGTCGACGAAGCCCTGCTCATTAGGGCCGACATTTGCACGGCGGAGTTTCGCGCCAGTAAGTGAAGCGATGAAGAGGTGGCTCTCGTCACCTGAACTGCAATCCACGCCGCCGCGCTTCCTACCCACAGAGAAACTGCCTCGCATTTTCCAGGAAGTTCTCGGCATACTGCGAATATGCAGCGTGGTTCGCATCCGGGTACATGATGAGCTGAGCGTTTGGCAGATGCTCAGCCAGAATCAAAGCGTTGATGGGTGTCACTACGATGTCTTTGTTGCCGTGAACAATGAGCGTCGGATGTGTGATGCTTTTCAAGGTGGCGTAACGTCCGGTGGCTGGTATCGTTCCCCATTCCCTGATCGCCGCAAGCTGGGCGATTGCCGAGTCCCTGGACACAGGAAGATCACGATCATTTTTGCGAGACTCGACTCGCTTAATATATTCGCGTCCGGCAGCCTGACTGGCTTCGGAGGGAGAGAAGAACGCAGCCAACAAGAATGCCAACGGATCTGCTTGCTCTTCCGGCGATAGTTCAGTGAAGGTCATGCCCTCTCCGCCACGCGGACCTGTCCCCAAGAGAATCAGCCGCCCGATGAGTTGAGGATGCTCAAGCGCTAACTGCTGCCCAATCATCCCACCTAGGGAGAAGCCCACCACGTGAATCTGCCTCAAGCCAAGGGCTCGGCAGAAAGCAACGCAATGTTTCGTCATCTCCGCGACCGTGTGCGGAGTTTTCCCTCCGGAAGCGCCAACGCCTGCATTGTCAAAGAGAATCACCTCATGATCCGCAGCAAGGCTGTTGGGTACGTCCGGGTCCCAGCCGTCCATGTTGGAGTTGAAGTACCCCAGAAAGAGCAGCGGAATCGTGCCCGGTTTGCCGAATCTGCGGTAGGCGTAACGGATGCCACTGGCGTCAACAAACTGTGCGGGGACCGTTTCGTGTGTGTAATTGCTCATCGTCTTTCGACCTCCAATCTGACGTGCTCCTTGCGGTCTTAACGAGTAAAGGGTCAACACCTTCCGCCCTCAGCAATTCAAAAACTGCGTTATGTGCACAGCGTGTCGAGCACCGCAGTTTCTCCGTCCTTTGCTGGTGCCAGTAAGCTGGCTTCGCTGATTCTCGTTACCACGTGTAAAGCCGACGGCACCTCCCCACACCTGCTTTTCATCTTCTTCCCCAATGATCAAGGTGCTCCGCCCAAACTCCCCGCTCAGCCGGTCATCGATTTTTCTGGCTCCGAAATGCACGTACGTTTGCGAATGCAACCACGTGGCCATCTCTAAGTAATTGAAACTAAATATCTTAATGTTTCTTGCGATCCCGACTATTGAGGAATTCCTGTATGGTGAGGAAAGCGCCGTCGATTATGCAGGCTGCAGCGATCGAGTTGGTTAGACTGTCAAACTTTGAACCGATAGACGTTGACTTTCAAACGCTTGATTTTCGAGTCGAGCGTTCGCGACGGCAGGCCGAGCTTGGTTGCCGCGCCTGATGGCCCAGAGATCCGACCCTGACTCGCTGCCAGCGCGGCTTCGATCAGTTCCTTCTCCTGCTTCACGAGGGCACCGCTTAGTGTACCGGCCCGTTTTGGTTTTGCGGGCACCTTCAACCAGGTCTCATCGACAGCGAACGTTTCACCCTCGCTCAGTATCACGGCTCGTTCAATAACGTTTTGTAGTTCACGAACGTTTCCTGGCCAGCCATATGCTTGGAACAATTTCAGAGATTTCTTATCGATCGTTCTGAACTTCTTGCCAGCCCTTTTTCCAATGCGATCTATGAAGTACTCAACCAGCAAGGGAATGTCAGCCACCCGTTCGCGCAACGGTGGCATCTCAATAGGCACTACATTCAGCCTATAGAGGAGGTCTTCCCGGAATTTACCTTCGGCTACGAGCGCGCTCAGATCCCGATGAGTTGCCGCGAGCACTCTCACATCCACAGGAATGGGCCGGTTGCCGCCGACGCGCCCGATTTCACGTTCTTGCAGCACCCGCAATAGTACGACTTGGATCTCCGGGGGCAAGTCACCGATTTCGTCAAGGAAAATTGTCCCGCCGTTCGCCGATTCAAAACGCCCCAACCGGCGTTGTGTCGCACCGGTGAAGGCTCCCTTCTCATAACCGAAGAGTTCGGAAGCAATCAGTGAGGGCGGTATAGAGGCGCAGTTCACACCGATGAATGCCCGATCTGCGCGCTTGGATCGCTTGTGGATCGCGCGCACGATCAGCTCTTTTCCCGTACCCGTTTCACCCAAAATCAAAACTGTGGAATCGTAAGGAGCCACCTTGGCGACCTGGCGAAGCACTTTCCCAAGCGCTTCGGAAGAGCCGACGAGTGTCTTCGATCTCGACCCTCAGAGGATCGACCGGGTACTGCGCGCGGCCACGCTCGAATTGCGTGCCCTTCTGCGGGAAGCCCAGTTGCCCGTAGGGGCATCCATGCCGACGAAGGAGATCCCGGCGGCTCTCATTTTGAAGAAGTTGATAGGTGCGGCGCGGGCGACGACGTATTGCACCTTGGCGCTCTCGCGTTCCACTGGATCGGGGTCGTGCGGGTTGCCTTTGCCATCGAGCGTGCCGAGCATGCTCACAAGGTGGCCTCCCGAAGATTCGTCAGCGGCCCCGATGCGATCGGGGCGGATCCCGAAGCTCGCCGCATTGCTTCGTACAAAGCGGACAGCCGTTGCACTTCTTCAACGGTAGCGGGATGGTGGAACCGCGGCAGGGCGCGGTGGTTCACGCTAAAGACAGTGTAGCCGGCGGCAACCAACGGCTTGGCGTATTGCAGTAACGGGGTGATGGACTTGAGCGGTGCGGCGGAGTAGACAATGGGCGCGGTCCAGCCGCTTCCAGAGACCAAAATGATGCCGTAGCCATTGGGATTCGCGGGGCGGTGGACATCCATCAGCAGGGCTGCGCCCGGAATACATGCCGTAGACCTGGTTGTGTTGCACGGCGGGCTCGGCGGCGATTCCGGTCGTAGCGAGGAGAATCGAAAGGGCGAGTGTTCTCATTGAGGCGGGGATCTGCACTTTGTCTTCCGAGTGCCCCAGTGTACTCTTAATGCCCTTTGTCTTTGATGACCGCCTTGTAATTGTATGGCGCACCGACAAGCATAGCGCCAGCTCTGGTCGAGAATAAACCGGCGTCTATTCGTCAGTTGATCAGGAACAAAGTCGGCGGGAACCGGACAGTAGGACAAGGGTTTTTGAGTTTCTGCCAAACAGTAGGACAGTAGGAAATAACGCTACTCCGCAATCGCCTGATACGCCATCGTCCGGATATCCTGCCGGATATTCACCTGATCGTACGGCCGCAACTGGATCATCAGGATTCCGATCATCTGCTCCTTCGGATCGATCCAGAAAATCGTTCCGAACGCGCCGCCCCAGCCGAACATGCCCGCCGACCCCAGATTAGCCGACTCGCCCAGATCCGTGCGCACGCTGAACCCGAGCCCGAAGCGCTCCCCCGGCAGGCTGTCCCACAGCTTGATCGTCGGCCCGATATGGTTCTGCGTCATCAGCTCCACAGTCTTGCGGCTCAACAAACGTGTGCCGTCGAGCTGGCCGCCGTTCAACAGCATCTGGCAGAAGCGCACGTAATCGGGAGCTGTCGACGACAGCCCGCCCGCGCCCGAGAAGAATTTCCGCCCCCGCGCAGCCGGCATAGCCATCGGACGGATGCCGCCGCCCGCAACCGGCGTGTAGATGGTAGCGCGCCGAGCGGCCTTTTCGTCGGGCGGGTAGAAAGACGTGTCCTTCATCCCAAGCGGCTTGAAGATCGTCTCCTCGAAGTACTGATCGAGAGGCTTCCCGGAAATCACTTCCACCAGGTACCCGAGCACGTCGGTCGCGGGACCGTATTCCCAGCTTGTCCCCGGCTGGAAATTCAGCGGCAGCTTCGCGAGTTGCTTCGTAAAATCGCCCACTGTGTCCTCCGGCTTGCGCGCCGCCGTAATCTTGTCGTACTCCGTCTTGGTCAGGCCGACATAGGTATTGGGCAGCCCCGCCGTATGAGTCAGCAGATGCCGGATGGTAATCGGCTGGTCCGCCGGGACCAGCTTATAAGCGGCCGGCGCCGATGGCATCGCCACGTTCATGTTCTTGAACTCCGGAATGAATTTCGAGACCGGATCGTTCAACTGAAAATATCCTTCTTCATAGAGCATCATCGCCGCCACGCTGGTGATCGGCTTGGTCATCGACGCGATCGCGAACATCGAGTCATCACGCATCGCCTGCTGCGATTCCAGACTCATGACGCCCTGCGAGCGCAGCCACGCCACTCGCCCCCGGCGGGCCACCAGGGTGACTGCCCCGGCGATCTCGTGCCGGTCGATGTACCGCTGGATCGTGGTCTGGATGCGGCCCAGACGGTCCGCGACGAGTCCGACGTCTTCGGGCTTGGCCGATGGAAGCGATGCCGGCCATGCCGGCACCAGTAGGGTGAAGAGCAGGGCGATTTTGGTGCGCATGGAGGACATCATGTCATAGTTTTCGGATGTGGCCAAGGATTATGATTGCCAAGGCTCTGCACAATTCCGCGCCGGCTTTCAACAGGAGTCCAGTTGTTGCGGTAAAGGCCGCCATCGTGGCGTCAGCAATATTGCGTAGCAGCCACATCTTTTCCGCACAGACCATATCCCATGAGAACAACCCGGAAGCAAAAGGCGTAGCCAACAAGATCACGTCTTTATCGTAATGGACGTAATGAAAAGGAATTTGCCAGCATCTGTTGCCGAATGAAGCCGAGCGGTTGTCAAAGTTCGGCACAGACGGGATTTCGAACCATCTGGGACGAAATCATTGGTGTTTCAGGACTTCTTCTCCAGGCATTGCCGCCAGTTCTCCGCTTTAACTCAGCGACCGGATTGATGAGGCCGCGGTTTTGATGCGGAAAGCAGATCTCCTAACCTCCCCGCTCCCAACGAACGTATCCACGTGATGCAGGTACTCGCGTACCCACTTGTGTAGCCGGATGATGCGCTGCAGGCTGACTGGGAGGAATGGTCCGGGCCGCCATTTGAGCATGATCTTACTCCTCCCTATTGAACTGCTAGCCGCGGCACCTCTACTGAGTTGCCACAATGGGAGCACACGAATACGAACAGCTCATCCATGCCGGGCGGCGCGGCATGAGGTGCGCCGCAATGGGGGCAGGTTACAGAAGCCCCGATCTTCGGCGGCTGGAATAGCCGATGCCGGGCGCGCTCGAGAACATCCGAACTGAGCGAAGCGGTGTAGGACGACGCTGGATAAAAATGCGCGATTGCCTCCTGAAACCAAGGGATAATCTCGGCCGTGGACTGCACAGTCTGTTCCGCCAGGTAGCCATTCAATTCATCGCCAAGTCGGATGTCGATGCCCGCGTCCCATAGCCAGCTAAGCCTTATATTGATTTCGCTGTCGTAGATCTTCTCAAGTTCTAGGGCCAAGTCAACCACAGCCCCATTATACGAAAACCTCCGTCCCGTTATTGGGAACATAACAGGCCGTCATTGGCACTTTACTCGGGACTATCCGCATTGTCGGTACCGGCCGGTCGCTTCCACCAAAGTGTCTGGGTACCCACCGTCGTAACCCAGTGGATGCAGTCGCTGTTCGATGACGGCTGCTGTGACGGTGGGGTCTTTTGAGCCAAATCTCCGCGCCGGAATGCTTTAGGTCAAAAGCTGAGTTGTTGTTGGCAAGATCGCGAAGATGCCGTTTTTGGTCCCGAACTTGCTGCTGCTGGCTGTTCCGCTGGACGGCGGCCCTGTGCTGTTCGCGATACCGCCGCCGGTAGTCCGGGTTGCGGGAACGCCATTTCTGCGGACTGTCCCGGCATACCAGGCGGTATTCCGGATCCGCAGCGTACTTTGCGCGGCGGCGCCGCTGGCAGTAGGGCTCGCTGCACACCGACTGCGCCGGCTGATATTTAGATGGTCGGATTCGTTCACAGTAGCGGCATAGCCGAGAGGCAATATCGCCGGTTGTGGCATCCCCGGCGCATGATTTTCAGGCGGGGGATTTAGAAACTGCTATAGAGCGCGTACTGCTTCCTGGCCGATGGCTGGTTTCTTTGACTACAAAACCAACGGAAATGCTGTCGTTTTATCCGGGCATCAACATGCAGCGCCCTATTGCACTCCCACGCCGTGTTTTCTGCCCAAGCTGAGCCGCTGCTCGATGTGAAGACGCTCGCGCAGTACACAGACTTGATGATTTTCGCCAAACCAATTCATTGCCCATCCATCGGGCAAATGTACTATAAGCGCACCCGTAAAGATTATGAACAGACCCCCGGCTGCGAGTCTGCCCCAAAAGCCCGATATTAGCGCAATGCTTCCAAAAGACTGCCCGACGATGACCAGCCATGCGATGAATTTTGGGAAGGTGGGTATCCGCTTGACTCAGGTAGCCCCAATATCTAGTATGCGCGCATGGTGGAAGAACAATACCCCAAAGAATCTGAGGGAGTTGGAAGCGAAATTCGGTACCGACGAGACCCGACCTCAGTCAAGCCATGCCAAACCACAACCTGTGGGGTCTACCTGAGTAAAGCGGATACCCACCTTTGGGAATTTTCTTGAGGGTGAGTCGTATAAGCGTTTTCTTGATTCCCAGACCGCCAAACCATCCAAAGAGTTTTTGGTATTCCATAGAGGAAAATAGCTATTCCAGCGATGATTCGAAGAAAAGTGTAGACGTAGTCTGCGTTTGTTTGAAGCAGTATTTCGATCATATAATCCAGAACTTTTTCTCCCAAACAAAATGAATCCGTGGCCCTTTCGCGGATGTTACATTTTGGCCCTAGTCTCGTAGAACTCGGGAATTACTCCTTACGCCGCTCACGGTTGGTCAAGCGCCCGCCTGCCAGTGCGGGGCGCCGATCCGATCAGCTTTTTAGTAAGCCGCCTGAGTACTGAAGCTGAACTGGTTTGTAATGCGTCGGGCTGCCAAGGCGATCGGTAGGCCAACGAACAAAGCGTGCCCGAGAATTCCGTTCAGCAGGAGCGGCAAAGACAAGGGCGATTTCACGACGGCCGTATGCGGTAGCACGACAAAGTTCATAACAATGAATACCGCAGCGCCGTAGATCGTGCCCAACATTACCGCCTCCCTGCTTAGCATGTGCAGAAAACGCGTTGCGCCCACGTAGATGGCTGCGACTGCGAAGGCGATGGAAAAATGGGCGAGGAGACCAACCAAGGCGCCGGGAACTGCGAAGTAATAGGCCACGACGATGTCAACCTCATCGAGTGTTCCGGCGATGAGTCCGCCGTAAAATATCGCGGCACCTAGGGTGATCGGTTTCGATTTAGACATAATCATCTCCATGTATTTCCGCTGCTTGTCAGTTGTGCGGTTGCCCCAGAAAAACGCGATCAGGCAGCCGTGAAGCCGCCGTCGACAGAGTGTGCGGTACCTGTCGCATAGCTGGACTCATCAGACAGCAGATAGAACACAAGACCCGCAACATCTTCAGGAGTTCCATGCCGACCAAGTGGGACTGTCTCTGCAAACGTCTTTTTGCTGCCGGCGAATACCTCTTCGGCGAGTTTGAAGGTCATTCGGCCGGCGATGGGGCCGGGGCAGCAGGCATTAACCCTGACTTCACGCGGTCCTTGCTCGAGCGCGGCGGTCTTAGTCAAGCCGATGATGGCGTGTTTGGAGGCTACATAGGCGCAGATTCCCGCGCCGCCCACCAGTCCCGAAGCGCTCGACATATTGACAACCGACCCGCCTTCGCGCATCCGCGGTAATACGTATTTCATACCGAGGAACACTCCCCGGATGTTGACGGCCATCACCCGATCGAAGTCCTCCTCGGGGAAGTCGACTATCGGGCGCACGGGGGTTTGAATTCCTGCATTGTTGACGAAGCCGTCGATTTGTCCCCAAAGCGCGAAGGCGTGCGTGGCGTAGCCAAGCACCTGCTCGGCGTCGGAGACGTCTGCGACACTTGTTTCCAGCGTACCGGGGCCAGAGAAGGTAGCCAGACGCGATAACGCGCTTTGGTGCCCGGCTACAGCAAGTACATTGGCACCCTGCAAAATCAGCCGCTGGACGATGGCAACGCCCAGGTCGCCCGTGGCGCCTGTAACGATGATGTTCTTTCCGGAAAATAGCATGGGTGTACTCCTATTCGAGTTTGAAGTGGATTTCGCATTCAGATGCGGCGCGTAAGCGGGGCTCGAGATCATCCTGAACCGGCGAAGATCGATGTTGCCGGCGACGAGATCGGGCGTTGCCTTCAGAAATGCCTGCAGGGGCTCAGACAGCATGTGGGCGTCAAAACCTTCAGGCGAACGCCAATTCTCGTAAACAAACCAGACGTCGCCATCATCGACGGACCGGTGCAGATCATAGTTGAGACATCCGGCATCCAGCCGGGTGATCTCGACTAGAGCGGCGAGAGCCGCGCCGAGCGCCTCACTCTGGCCACGCCGAGCCCGGAAGAAAGCGGATTTGTGACCTGTGACATGGAGTTTCCCTGCCCGCTCACGCCGCTGAAAGGCGAATGATGGGTTTGATGGTGCCGCCATTTTCGCTGTCTTTGGCAGCCTGATTGATTTGATCGAAGCTGTAAAACTTGACCAGTTTCTCGAACGGGAAGCGCCCCTGCGCGTTGAGTTCGATGAGCTGCGGGATAAAAATGTCGGGAACGCTCTCACCCTCAAGAATGCCGCGTATCGTCTTACCAGGTAGCATCAGGTTGTTCACGTCAAAGCTCACCTCTGTGCCAAGAGGCTCTGCTCCGACGATGCCGCACGTGCCGAGAGATCCGAGTGCTTCTATCGCCTGATGCAACGCTCTGGGGTCTCCGGAGGCCTCTAGCGAATAATCGACTCCGCCACCAGTAATATCTCTGATCGCCTCAACTGGATTTGTCTGTTTGCTGTTAATAGCGTGCGTCGCGCCCAGTTCCTTTGCCATTTCCAGACGCGAGGGCACGATATCTATGGCGACGATGGTTGTTGCTCCAACAGCCTGTGCTGCCATGATCGCTGAGCATCCAACTGCGCCCGCGCCGAAGGAAGCGAAGCTTGTACTCGGTCTCACACTCAGCGCATTCATTACGGCCCCGGCTCCAGTCTGAATACCGCAACCGAGCGGACCGAGGCGTTCGAGCGGCGCGTCACTGCTGACCTTGACCACGTTGCGTTCATTGGCGAGTGCGTATGTTGCAAACGACGATTGCCCGAAAAAGTGATCGTGAACTTTCTCGCCCTGGGCATCGAGCGTGGCGGTGCTGCCGTCCAGCCGCGCTCCGCCGAAGGAGAGCGGGAAGGTTTTTTCGCAGTGGGCAATTCTCCCCAAGCGACAAGGCCTGCAACGTCCGCATGTCAGGAATGTGAGCACTACAGAATCGCCGGGCGCGACTTTGACGACATCCGCTCCTACGCTCTCGACGATTCCTGCGCCTTCATGGCCAAGCACGATTGGATGCGGTACGGGGTACACCTTATCACGGGCAACCATATCTGTGTGGCACAAACCCGTGGCGACGACCTTGACCAATACTTCATCGCGCCGCGGGCCTTCCAAACTTAATGTTTCGATGCGAAAAGGTCCGCCTTTTTCGCGGACGACCGCGGCTCTAATTTGTCTTGTGTTCTTGCTCATCGAACTTTCCTCCTCACTTGAGACTCATCTATGTTGCGTTGGGGACCGCTCGTCCCTGGAGCCATTCGAGCGGGCGCGGGCGGAAATTGAGTTCGTGTCGGGCCTTCTCGTTGGAGGCGCCGCGCAAGCGAGTCGCGTAATAGACGCTGTCGGCGCCAGAAGTCGCCAGAGCTTCCTGCTCGGTGATTTGAAGCGGTTCCGGCGCCCCGCAAACACGTGCGAACGCCGGCAGCCATACGCGCTGCTGGTTCGGGTAGTCGTCAACGATGTTGTAGAC
>DATMNI010000029.1:0-39719 GCA_035570275.1 Candidatus Acidiferrales bacterium
AAGGGATGGGTATGGATCAGGTCGATCAAGTCGTCGCTGGCGGCCAGCATGTGGCCCCACGCCCCCAGGTACTGCTCCAGGCCCTCTCCCGGCTTCAGGCGAAAGAACAACATGGTCTTGAACCCCGCAATCGGCTGGGCAGGCTCGGTCGCCAGTTCCACGTCCATGTTCCCGGTGTGTTTCGCGGCCAGGTCGGGGCTGGGCTTTGGGATACGCAAGCCTCCTCCGGGAACGAAAATGGTCTTCGTAGTAAGTTGCGGCGTTCCATTAGTCGGGTAATAGTCCGCGAGTACACGATACATGCCCGCCTTAGGCAGGATGCCGCCATATTGAAAGGTTCCAGCTCCCGATACTATCGGATGGCCGTGCACGAAGAATTCCAGGTCCTGGCTCACTATGAATAAGTGGAATAACTTTTCGTGTACTAACTCAAACCGATTGACGGCGGCGCCGGTCTTCGGGTCTTTGATCATAAAGGTAAGGTCCACGCGATCGCCTGGTTTGGGCACACGCGGACTTACTGTCAGATTCAACGGATACTCGACCGGTTCCGGAATTCCGAGCACCAGGTTCATGCCGCATCGCGAGCATTTGCCCGGTGTCGCCGAGCGTACGTCCGGATCCATCGGACAGACATAGTCGGCGGGCGGCGCGGGCGCTCCCGGAAGCGAGGCAGAGTTCGTCTGGCCATCGAGGAATGCGGCCAGCGCAGCCAAGGCCATGACGACGCAAGCGATTGCCAGCCGGCGCAATGCTCACTCCTTCCGTGCGGGCTTGACGACCGTGAAGCGCCCTGCGGGGCGCGCGATTTCATCCTGCAGCCGGCTACTGGCCACCCTAGGGCCGGCAGGTTGAACTTCGGGGCTAGACCAAAATGTCACCTTCCGTCGCAAGCCTCACTGCTGTTATAGCAGATTCCGCCGCCGCAGCCACCGCGCGCGCCAGCCGTAACAATCCGACAAGGTGGGTTGGCGCCGTGCCCCGCCACCCGCTGGGCCGCCACACTCACTTGCATTTACTTGACTGCAATGTGAACGGTGCGGGCCGGAGTTCCGGCGGCCGTGAGAACCATGCTGGCATCGCCCGTTCCCGTGAGTGCGCCAGGCAGCAGCACGTTGACCTGGTCCAGGCCTTGGAACTGCGATTGTGGACCGGCGGAGATCACCGGAGCGTCGATCCCCTGGATGCGGACGCTGACCTGACCGGCCGGAGCGCCGCGAATCCCAGTCCCAAACAGGCTCAGGTAAACCTGGTCGCCAGGAGGGCCGAGATCGATTGGATCGGAAATGGGTTCGACCGTCTGGTTCCCTTGACGCACCCGGACGACATACGCCGCCGCCAGCCCGGCGGCATTGAGAGTGAACAGAGCGGGCGCGACCGCGGCGATGGTGATGGGCACGGAAACCGGCGCGGTAGCCGGGCCTGTACTGCTGGTGACGGTCACGGTGGCAGCTCCGATGGGCAGCCCTGCGGGAACCAGGAAGTTCACCTGCCCCGCTGCGGCGTAAAGTATCGCCGCGGAGGTTCCCGCGACGGTCACGGCGGTGTTGGGAGTGAGGCCGCTGCCGAACGCGGTGGCCAGCGAATCCGGCGCCAGCGGGCCGACGGCAAAACTGGCGGCGGAGACGACGGTCAACGGCGCCGGTTGCGAGATGTTGAGCAGGACCGCCACGCCCGAAGTGATGAGCCCTCCGGCCAGGTCCATCCGGCCATCGTGGTTGAAGTCGGCCGCGATCACCGAACTCATAAATGGGTAAGCGCTGCCGGCAAACGTCACTTCCGGCCGGAAGGTACCATCGCCGTTGCCGAGGAGCCAGTTCGGACCGGTGCCGATCAGGTCGGGGATTCCGTCGCCATTGAGATCGGCCACCGCCAGCGGGTTGAGGCTAGTGGCGGAGTAGGCGTAGGCGGCGGGCGCCTGGAAGGTCCCGTCGCCGCGGCCCAAGAGAACCACGAGCGGGCCGCCATTCAGAGTGACGGCGAGATCGAGCAGCCCGTCGCGATTCCAGTCGGCGGCAACCAGTCCAACTGGCTGGGGTTTGTCGATTCCGACGGGAATCGGGACGGGCGCCGAGAAAGTGCCGTCGCCTTTTCCAAACAGGATGCTGAAGCCGCTGCCGGTGGTGGTCGCACTGGTGATGTCTCCCTGATCGGCGACGACCACGTCCAGTTTTCCATCGCGGTTGAAGTCGCCTGCCACCAGCGCACTAGGGTACACACCGGCGGCGGAAGCCAGGGGTGCGGCGAATGTTCCGGCGCCGGTCCCGAGATAAATCAGCATCTGGTCGGTAAACACGCCGCGTTCGGGGTTGTGCAGGAGCACAGCCACGTCGGGCTTGCCATCGCCGTTGAAATCGGCCACCGCCAGCGCCGTCACGCAGCACGGGGATGTCACCGCCAGCGGCGCCTGGAAGGTGCCGTCGCCATTCCCGAGGAGGATTTCCGTGCGCGCGCTGCCAGCACCCGTGCCCAAGCCCGCGTCGGCGATGGCCACAACGATGTCTAGCTTACCGTCATGGTTGAAGTCCGCGGTGGCGATGGACGTCGGGCTGCCGCTGGCGGGCGCGTAATGAAACGTTTGGCGGAACGTGCCGTCGCCAACTCCCGTGAGAACGTTTAGCTGGCCGGGTTCCTGAACCACCAGATCGGGGAAGCCATCTCCATTAAAATCTGCCGCCACCTGGCTATAGTCGTAAGCGTTGTTTGAGGGCAATCCGGTGACGAGACTGATGGGCGGGCCGGCGACTGTGCCGTTGCCGCCCGCGAAGAGAACCGCAATCGAAGGCCCGGTGAGCGCCCCGGCGGTTCCAGTGCCCACGATGATGTCCGGCTTGCCATCGCCATCGAAGTCCGCCAGGATGATGTTGCCGGTGACTTCCTGCCAGTAGTCGGCGCGTTTGGGAAAGCCGCCCCGGCCGTCGCCGAAGAGGATCGAAAAGCCGCTGGTGACGATGTCCGGGAAACCATCGCCGTTCATGTCCGCAATCGCCACGGAATCGCTCCCGCCGATCGGGTACTTCGTGGGCGCGCCGAAGGTTCCGTCGCCCACGCCCAGCGCCACCTCGACCGCCGGCCCAAGGGAGGGGAGGTCGTTCTGAAGGGTGAAGGCCAGATCGGGCTTGCCATCGCCATTGAGATCGGCAACCGCCATCGCGTCAAACCGGGAAATGAAAATGGAGAAGGCCGTGCGTTCCGCTTGAAAAGTGCCGTCGCCGTTCCCGAGGAAGACCGAGATCTTGCTGCCTTCACCACCGCCAAAACCGCTCGCGATGACGGCATCCAGCTTGTGGTCGCCGTTCAAGTCGGCTACTGACATCGATTGGATGCTCAGGGAAGACGCGATCCCGTAAGTGACCGGCGGCTGAAAGCTGGAGCCGCCGTTTCCGATCAGAACCTGCAAACCGGCGCTGTGCGGAAAGGCCGTACCGCTGAGGATATCCGGAATCCCGTCGCCGTTTACATCCACCACCGCCAGGGCCTCAACGATGAGCACCGGGTACTGCGCTTCGGAGGTCAGGTTGAGAGCCGAATCGAACGCCGCGACATACAGTGCGAAATAACCGCCGGGGAGGCCGTACACATCGCTTCTCCGGACCCACAGATATCCGCCCGATGCCAGGCGGGTGAACACTTCCGGAAGTTGCAGACTCCGCGGTGTGCCCGTAACAGGAAAGCCCGGGCAGCCTGCGAGCTGTTTCTGGAAATTTCGCGTGGTCCGGACAATCCGGTAAGGCGAAGCGTCGGTCAGCTCAAGTGCCGTGTAGGAGCCATCGCTCTGCTGCAGCACCACGGTGTGCGTGGACGTACTAGGTTTCAGGCTGGCGGAGGCGGCGCCTTGGAAATTCACCGGAGGGCAGCCGGGTTGGGCCTGTCCGATGCCGGCAGCCACAGCCACGGCGAGCGCCAGACGTAACAATCCGACACGGTGGGGTGGCAGGGTGCCTTTGGCATTGCACATCAAAACAGCTATCTTCGTTTAGAAACCTCCACACGATCAGTATGGTGAGCACGCGCATGCCCACCGGTGCCTGCAAGGCCGCTGCAAAACCGCTTGACAGCTTCCTTATTACGTCATACGATACTACGTGAGACGTATTAATCGTGTCCGATCCGACTTTACTCGTACTTGCCAGCCTGGCCGCCGGCGATAAGCACGGCTACGCCATGATGGAGGATATCCAGCGCTTCGCCAACGTGCGGCTGGGGCCGGGGACGTTCTACGGGGCGATCACCCGCCTTGCAGAGCAGGGCTGGATTGCCCCAGTTCCCTCTGAGGACCGCCGCCAGCCGTACACCCTGACGGCCGCCGGCAAGGCTTATCTGGAACAACAACTGGCCAGCCTGGACCAGGTTGTGAAGACGGCCATCCGCCGCCTGAAGCACGCATGAGACGGCAACACGCATGAGACGGCTGATCCGGTTGGCATCGCGGCTGTATCCGGCGGCTTGGCGCGCACGGTATGGCGCGGAATTTGCGGCATTGCTTGAGGACGTGAAGCCGGGCGGAGGGAACTTCTGGGACGTCCTGCGAGGAGCGGTGACTATGCAAATGACAGCATGGAATTTCGGCAAGATCACGGTCCTGTGCGCCGTGGCGGGTGTGATGGTGGCAGGCGCGCTGGCTTACATGACGCCGGCGGAATACGTCTCCACTGCGGTGCTGCGGATCGCGCCGGCCGTTCCGCCGGATGGAACGGCGCCCGCCGATGCCAGAGCCAGGATGGCGCAGCAACTTCAGCACCTGCAACAGGAGATCCTGAGCCGGAGCAGCCTTAGCGAAATCATCCAGCTTCCGAGGTTGGACCTGTACAAGAAGGATCGCGCGCAGCTTCCGCTGGAAGATATCGTTCAGGGCATGCGCAATCAAGCCATACGGATTCGGCCGGTCTCGCCCATCGGATCGGACTCCCCCGCGCAGGCATTCGCGATTTCCTATACCTATCCGAATAAGTTCAAGGCGCAAGCGGTGGTGCGCGAGTTAGTCGTCCGATTTACGGAGCAGAACGTCATTCAGCACGCGGATAACACGTCGGCGGGCGCCGTGGCGAACTTAGAAGTTCTTGACCCGGCCAACTTACCCGATAAACCTAATAGCCCGAACTGGCCGCAAATACTGATTTGGGGCCTGATTGCCGGTTTGCTGGTGGGCCTTGCGACAGCGTCGGTGCTGACCCAGCCAGCCGTGCGCACGCTGAAAATCGTCACCTCCGGCATAGCCGGTTTCGTAGTGGTAGCGGCGGTGTCGTTGCTGATCCCGAGCCAGTATGTCTCCACGGCGGTGCTGCGAGCGGGGCCGGGCGCACTTCCCATCGAACAGCTCTTGGATTCGGACGTCCTGGCACGCGTGGTGGCCGCACAAACCGATCGGGTGGGATCGGGAGGCCTGTCGGAAGGGCGAGCGGTGCAGTCGGCGGAAGAACTGCGCCAGCGTCTCGTCATTCGAGCTTTAAACCCGCCCGACCCCGGCGCCAGGGTCTTTGCCATCTCCTTTCAGTCAACGAACCCCGCCTGGGCGCAGTGGGTGGTGCGCGAACTGATCGGCCAGGCAATGCAGAAACAAGTGCTGGCCATCAACGGTGGAAAACCGTGGGTGCCCGGTACTCTGGTGCCGCCGCCAGCGCTGGCGCTTCAGGTGCTGGACCCGGCATCGGACCCAACCAGGCCATCGGGGCCGCATCGGTTCGCCTTCGCATCGGCCGGGCTTGTCGCCGGACTGATATTGGGCGCCTGGTTCTTGCGGCCCCGGAGCAGCGCAGCCCCAGCGTAGAATCGGCATACGCCAGTCGTGGAGGCCACTGGTTTCGTCAAGGGTTTGCCCGCTCCGGATAACGGTCTGGCATCGAAGCCTTTCCGAAGGGCCTAGTGGGGGAGACCTAGTGGTGGACGACGGGGGGTTCGAACCCCCGACCTCTGCATTGCGAACGCAGCGCTCTCCCAACTGAGCTAGTCGCCCACATGAAAAGACCGTCCCTATACGATAGCACAACGTTCCCTGCAGAATTCACGGCGCGGCTATTCCCGCCCGCCCATGGGCGTTTCGTAACACTGGTTCGGAACCCGCCCCTGTTATACTCACCCCGTGACCCGCCGTACGCTCGCCGTGTTGGTCTTCCTGGGTCATGTCTTACCAATCCATGCGGCCACCCCCCAGCCCAGGCAACAGCAGATAACCCCCAGCCCTGTCGGCCCCTTTCACATCGAAGGCAACCGCCTGATCGATTCCCAGGGCCGCCCCTTCCTGATGCGCGGCACCCAGTTGAAGGAATTCCACCAGCAGACCGCGGCCCAGGATGCCAGTTCCGGATTGGGCTTTGGCCCCCATTCGGCCACATCGCTCACTGCTATCCGGCTGCGCTTCAATATGAACACCGTGCGGCTGCCGTTAGACGTCGCGGAGTCTGATGCCCCCGGGTACTTTCCTGAGTTAGCCAGGTTGGTGCACCGCGCCAATGCAACCGATTTGCTGGTTGTGCTGTTCTTGGACGAACTGGCGGCGCGCGAACCCGAAACGACGCCCGCCAGGCGCACAGCGGAATTCTGGAGCCGTTGCGCCGCCTTCTTCAAGAACGCACCAAACGTAATCTTCGACGTGTCCTCGGATTTGACGCTGGTGAACTCCATCCGTTCAGCCGGCGCCCGGCAACCGATCGCCGTCCGTTGGAACGCGGCGAGTTGGAACGCGGCGAGTTGGAACAGCTCCACCAAGCCTGACGACGCCAACCTGATCTACGAATTCACGCCGCCCCACGCCAACACCCTGACCGACACCCAACGCGACGCCCAATTCGGTTCGTTGGCGGACCGCGTCCCCGTGCTGGCCACCGGCTGGGACCTGAACCTCGACGACCCCGCCCAGTGTTCCGCCCTTCCATCCGACCCCAGCGCCACTGCCCAATTGGTACAGGCCAACCTGGACTACTTCGACGCCCACCAGATCTCCTGGACGGTGTCGGTCTTCGAACCCGGCAAGTTGATCAAGGATGCCTTCGACTTTCATGCCACCTCGCTTGAAAACGGTTGGACGTGCGGGCGCCCTGACTTTCCGGCCGCCGGCCTGGGCCGCGTGGTGCAGGCGCACCTGCGAGCCGGCGAAGAGCGCGGCCTCTTTGTGGTGAGTTCGGCCGGCGGCCTGGACGTGCCGCGCGGCGGTTTCGCCATCGCATACGGCCCGGTGATGGCGCAGCGCGATGAGCAAAGCAAGGGGCCGGCGGTCGAGGCTAAGGACTTGCCGCTGACCCTTGGCGGTATCGCGGTGAAGGTGACCGACACGCGCGGCGTCACGCGGCCCGCCGGAATGTTCTGGGCGTCCGCGGGTTGGGGCCAGGTCAATTTCGTGATCCCAGCCGATTCGGCGCCCGGGCCTGCGCGCATGACCATCGAACGCGCCGACACCAGCCGCCAGAGCGCCAACATCACGATCGCCGACACCGCGCCCGGATTCTGGACCGGCGTCAGTTGCCGCGGACCGGCCGAAGGCACGGCCATCCAGGTCTTCGCCGGCGGCCGCACGGCCAGGTCGCCGATCTCCCGCTGTCAGGCGGGCAGGTGCTCCACGCTGCCAATCCCCATGACCGACGGTGCCATCACGCGGGTGCAACTGAGAGGCAGCGGCTTCCGCTACGCGCGTTCGGCCGCCGAGATTGAAGTAACCATCGATGGCATTCGCGTCCCCGTCCTATCTTTCGGACCGTCGACCGACCCGGGTGTCGACCAACTGATCATCGAACTTCCCCCCGCCCTGGCCGGCCGCGGCGAA
Organism: Candidatus Acidiferrales bacterium; assembly: GCA_035570275.1. Taxonomy (GTDB): domain Bacteria; phylum Acidobacteriota; class Terriglobia; order Bryobacterales; family Bryobacteraceae; genus DATMNI01. The sequence continues at coordinate 7,757 of DATMNI010000029.1, forward strand.
GCCGACATGCTCTGCCACATCCGCGGCCGTGTCTCCAACGCCGTTCAGATTCGCGTGGGGCAGGCGTCCCGGACTGTCGCCGGCTTCGGCGTGCCCGTGGCGCCCTACCGGGCTGGGGAGAAGCCGGTCTGGTAGCGCGATGCCCTCCCGGCTTCAACTGGCATGTGCGCTTGCGGCCGCGATGGCCTTCGGTTTACAGTCCGCTGCCGGAGCCAAAGACTACGGGTGGGATTTGCCGCGCGGTTTTCCCAAGCCCTGCGTGCCTGCCACTAACCCGATGTCCGAGGCTAAGGCGCGGCTGGGTCGATATCTCTTCTACGACAAAAGAATGTCGGTGAACGGCACGCAATCGTGCGCGTCGTGCCATCGACAGGAACTGGCGTTTACGGACGGCCGCGCCACCGCACGCGGCGCCACCGGCCAGGACCACCCGCGGGCTGCCATGAGCCTGGTGAATGTGGCCTACGCCGGCGCCCTGACGTGGAGCAACCCCAACCTGCGCTCACTCGAAGAGCAGGCGCTCATCCCCATGCTGTCCGAGCACCCGGTGGAGTTGGGCTTGCACGGCCGGGTAGACTATTTCCTGAACCAACTGCGCGCCGACCCGGTTTACCGCTCCCTTTTCCCCAAGGCCTTCCCGGAATCCCCCCCGCAAGCTAGCGACCCGTTCAGCCTCGCCAATGTTGCCAGGGCCCTGGCCATTTTTGAACGCACCATCATCTCCGCCCGCTCGCCCTACGACCGGTACTATTACGGCGGCGACCGCGCCGCGATTTCCGATTCTGCCCAGCGCGGCGAGGCCCTCTTCTTTGGCGATGTGGTGGCCGGCTGCTTTCGCTGCCACGGCGGCTTCAATTTCAGCGACGGCCAGTTTCACAATACGGCCCTCTATAACATGCCCGGTACCTTCGCCTATCCCTGGCCGAACCTGGGCATTTACCAGCAAACCAGGAAACCGGCCGACGTCGGCAAGTTCAAGACGCCGTCCTTGCGAAACGTGGCGCTGACCGCGCCGTACATGCACGATGGCAGCGTGGCCACGCTCGAAGAAGTCCTGGATCATTACGCCGCCGGCGGCCGCACCATTGCGAGCGGTCCCTACGCCGGCCGCGGCCACGACAACCCCCACCGCGACACCCGCATGACCGGAATTCTGCTGACCCCGCAGAATCGCGCGGACCTGCTGGCGTTCCTCCGCAGCCTCACCGACACCGAAGTTACGAACGACCCGAGATTCTCGGATCCCTGGTAGCTTATGTGGGGCAGGTTGTTGACCTGCGGCGGATTGGCAATCCGCCGGCCGCGAGCGTTGAAGAGCGCCTGCGAGGAAGGCAGCAAACGCCCGCGTGATGGATGGCGCCGGCAACCCGTGGTTCCGGGCCGATGTCGCAGTCAAAGACGGGCGCATCGCAGCCATCGGCCGGCCGGCGGATCGCTCGGCCGCCCGCACCATCGACGCCCACGAACGCGTGGTCGCGCCCGGCTTCATCGACGTCCACACCAACATCGAAGGCGGCATCGAGCGAAACCCGCGCGGCGACAACTTTCTGCTCGATGGTGTGACCACGGTCATCACCTGCAATTGCGGCGGCTCGGAGCTGAACCTCGCCGCTGAGCTTGTTCGAAGTAGCGATAGGCTTGCCGCGGCGATATGGAGCAGTCCCGCGCCAACTGCTCGACCGCATCGGAGAGTTGATCGACACGCAGCAACACCTACGGAGCAAACGGCGCCGGTCCTCGACCCTACCGACGAGGGGGCGCAGGAAACGTGCGACAGCGCAACGCCCTGTGCCCTACTCTACCGCAGCCCTTGGCTATAATTAGAGAAGCGAGACAGGCCACAAAGGTCGATGGCCTGTCCCACTCTGTAACTCTGTTCACCGACTACCAGGCGAAGCGCAGCGCGAACTGCATCTGGCGCGGTGCGCCAAGCTGGGTGGTCAGCTTGCCGAAACTCGAGGACGATATCGTGCTCGAACTCGAATTGCCTGAGGCGGCGCCCGAAGTGGGGTCGAACCGAACCGAGTTGGTCAGGTTGTAGCTCTCCCAGCGGAACGTGAGTTTCTGATGCTCCGACCACGGCATGGTGAAGCTCTTGTAGACACCGCTGTCGATGTTGAACAGCCCTTGGCCGCGAAGGTTGGTGCGTCCGCCGGATTCGCCGGCGAAGTCTTCCCGGAAGGCCGCGAAGGCTGCCGCCGGATTGTCCCACAAGTTGGGTCCGCCGCCGACGATGCCGGTTGCATTCCCGGTACTCACAACCTGCGGGATAGGCTGGCCATTCGGTGTCGCATTGCCGCCCAGGTTCCAGTTAGTTGGCCAGCGCTGGCCGTTGATTACGTTGAACGGCAGCCCGGACGTCTGCCGGTAGAGGCCGGTGACCTCCCAGCCGCCAACGATGGCATCGAGCACCTTGTTCATGTTTCCGCCGAAACGCCTGCCGCGGCCGAAGGGCAGGTCGTAAACGAAATTGGCGTTTACCGCATGCGTCGTGTCGTAACTGGACACGCCCCGCATCTGGCTGGGGTTGAAGGTATTGATGATAAAGCCCGTGAACGACGCGGTAGCGTTCGGGTTTGAAGATCCGCCGTTTTCCGCCGTGGAAGCCAGGTCGATCGATTTCGACCAGGTGTAGTTTACGTCGAACAGCAGGCCGCCGCTGAAGCGCTTCCGGATGGTCCACTGCATGCCGTGATAGTCGCCTTTTCCGAGGGAGCTAAACGCCGAGAGCGCCGAGAACTGAGGGTTGAAGACCATCCAGGGTCCATATATTCCGCAAGCCATCTGAGAAACGGCGCCTGAGGCCTTCAATACCGTCGTTTTGCCGCAGTTGCCGGCGTTGTCGGCGTTGTTCAGTGTGTTGGTGAAATCACCTTGGTTGCTATTGCCTTTGATTCCCCTGGTCGGGTCGCCGTGGTAGTCCAGCGCCCAGACCTGGGTAGCGGTCAAGCCACCTGTGGCCGCCGTGGACCACATGTTTTCGAAGAATGGAATCTTGGGCAGATTGGCGATCGTGACCCCTTGGAGATCCAACATCGTCGCCATTTGGGCTATGGCGGAAAAGTAGTCCTGGCCGGATTTGGGATCGCGGAGATCGGTGGGCTCAGCCAAGTCGCGGTTGACCAGCGAGTGGCGCGAGAGACGTCCCACATAGGAGCCCTGGACGAAGAATCCATGGCCGAAGTCGCGGCCGATGCTGAAGTCCAGGTTCATAGTGTACGGCGCCTTCAAGTTGTCGTCGATGCTGTTGGTGATGGCGAACGACCCCGAACCGCTGGCGGGATACGTTACGGGCAGTCCACCCTTGGGCGTGGGAGGCACAAGCTGGCCCGGGACGGTGAAGAACGTTGTGAAGCGCGGCGCCTGGGCGGTGCTCAACGTGTTGGGTGGGTTGCTCAGCGAGCTGGAAAGACCGAATTGCGAACCGCTGAACGCCTGGGCCAGGGGCTGGCCGATGATGTCGTAGTACATCCCGCCGCCCACGCGAATCGAGGTCTTGCCCGGCCCGCCGAAAAGGAACTTCGATAGCCCGCCTTCCGCCTTTGGGGAATACGCGATGCCCAGACGGGGCGCCCAGTTATTGTGGGTCGGATACATCGGTCTGCCGCTGGAGCCGGGGATAAAGGTGATTGGGGTCACGCCGTTTTGCGAAAGCCCCTGGTCGGCCAGGTTGACACGGTCGCCGAGCCATTGCGCGATCGGGATGTTGGTCGAAGCCTGCTGACCATTGGCTTCGTAAACCGGCGGTTCGTGCGAGAAACGGAGGCCCGCCGTCACGGTGAGATTACGCGTCACCTTCCAAGTGTCCTGGGCGTAGACTTCGCCTTCGTGGCTGATGAAGTTGCGCAGCACGGGCGCGCCGGGGGCGATCACCGTTCCATCCACCTGGTAGTTGTACTTGCCGGTACCCTGAGCCTGGATGCCGAGCAGAGCCCCCATCCCATACTCGAAGCTTTGCAGATCTCCGGAGGTGATGGAAAGGCTTCCCGTCAGATCGTTGCCGGAGCCGGTCAGCCACGAGGGGTTCGAACTGGAATTGCTGTAGGAGTTCGACAGGCTGGCCGACTGGTTTGAAACCAGGCGGACAATGCCGCCAAACCGGAAGTCGTGGGCGCCATGGTTCCAGGAAAGGTCGTTGCCGATGGTGTGAACCGGAATGATGCGCGTGGTTCCGGTGCTGGTGCCGAAGGGGGTATCGATTCCCCGGAACCATTCGTAGGGACTTGTCAGAACGCCGGTGGTCTGGTTGCCCACGCGGGTGAAACCGTAGCGGAAAGTGTTCACGATGGAGTTGGTCAGCACGCCCGTCCAGCCAGCGGCGAAGCCCTTGTTGTTGGAAAGAGTCACCGAGTTGGGCGGCTGCCCAGGGAACTGGGGAGTGCCGTTGGCCGAATCGTTCTGCAGGTTGCCGCGCCAGAACAAGGAGTGCTTGCCCGCGTTATCCAGCTTGTAATCGAGCTTGGCAATATAGGTGTTTTGATCCGAAGCCACTGGCGAATTGAACCTGTAGCCGGTCGTGTTCAGCCCGTCGCCGCCGGTGTTATCGTTTCCGGCAGGCATAGTATTCATAAGCGCCAGGCCGGCAGCGCTGATCCCGATTCCAGCCGGATCGAGCTGCTTGATCTGAGCCGGGCCAACCTGTTGGAGCACCTTATTGGCGTCGTGGTAAAACAAGATTCCCTGCTGCATGCTGGCGGTCGGCACGGTGCGCGACACCGAAGTGGCACTGCGGTCGCGCCGGCCTTCGTAATTCAGGAAAAAGAACGCCTTGTTCTTCTTGATCGGGCCGCCCACCGTGCCGCCGAACAGGTTGATCAGCAGGGGTGGGTTCTTCACGCCGGACCGGTTATTGAAGAAGCTGTTGGCCGAGGTTTCGGTGCCGCGCCGAAATTCATACAACGAGCCGTGGAGTTGGTTGGTGCCGGACTTGGTAATCAGTGCCACGTCGGCGCCCGAGCCGCGCCCGGTGGCAGCGTCGCCATTGGTCGTCACGCTGCGGAACTCCTCCACCGAATCGGGGGTCACCCGAAGAACCGTGGTGAACGCCGTGCGCGCGTTTTGATCGTTCACATCCGCGCCGTCCAGCGTGACGTTGGCCTGATCGGATTTGCCGCCGTTCACCGAGCCGCTGCGGGAGTCCAGATTGTTGGTGCCGTTTGCGCCCGCACCGGCCGAGCCGAATATGGTCACGCCCGGCTGGGACGCCAGCAATCCCACGATGTTGCGCGCGAACATGGGAAGCTCAACGATAGCTTCGCTGGTGATCACGTTGCCCAGCGAAGCGTCAGTGGTGTTGACCTGCGTTGCCGCCGATTCCACCGTAATCGTGGTCGACGTCTCGCCCAACTTCCCGAACACCAAGGGCACCGTGGCGGGTTCGTTCACCAGCAGTTCGACCTCATTGATCGTCACGTCGGCAAAGCCCGCCACCTTGGCTGTCAGCCTATACGTTCCCGGCGTCAATTGCGGCATCGTGTAGCGTCCCTGGCTGTCGGACGTGGTGGTGCGCTGGGTGCCAGTCTGAACGTTGGCGATCGTAATCGCGGCGTTTGGAATGGCGGCCCCGGTCGGGTCCGTGACAGTTCCGTTGAGAGATGTGGTCTGGCCGAAGAGGCTCGTCGCCAGAATGAAAGAAATCGTAAGCAGCCCGAGGACGTTGCGCATATTTACACCCCTTTACCTGTACCGATTCCCTTTACCGCTAGGGTTGTTGAAGCTCTGCGTTCAGGTCCGCGACCTGGCAGACCAACTAACCTATTTGATCTTGGTTAACATAGTTTTCCACATGATGTCAATGTAATTGCGCTACGATTTACATCATGCGTACATTGAGGAGTTTGCGGATTGCCGCCGCTCTGTTTACGGCGTTAACGGCTTTTGGCCAGCCTGCGGCCAAACGCCTGATCAAGGTGGAAGACATGCACCGCTTCCACGACGTTCGAGACCCGCAGATCTCGCCCGACGGGAAATGGATTGCCTATACGCTGAGCACCGTGGATACTGTTGCCGACAAGAGCGACACGGATGTGTGGATGGTGAGTTGGGACGGCGCTCAAAACTTGCGCGTCACGTCCAGCCCCGAAGCAGAGAACGCGCCGCGGTGGAGCCCCGATGGCCGCTACCTCTCGTTTCTTTCCAGCCGGCCGGGCAAGGCCAAGGGAAACCAGATCTGGCTGCTGGACCGCAACGGCGGCGAGGCGCAGCAGTTCACCGATTTCAAGGGCCGCCTGTCCTCTTACGAGTGGTCGCCCGATTCCAGAAAGCTGCTGCTGACGATGGCGGACCGCGACGCCAGCGACCCCGCCGATCCCGCCGATGGTGAGCCGCCCGCGGGAGGCGGCCGCGGCGCCCCTGGGAAGGCGCCGAAGCCCATCGTCATCGACCGTTACAAGTTCAAGCAGGACGTGCAGGGCTACCTGACACAGGCTGTGGCTCGAATTTACCTCTTCGATGTGGCTACCAAAAAGGCGGAGCCGCTGACTTCCGCCGAGAGCATCGAAGTGGCCTCGCCGGCCTGGTCGCCCGATGGCAAGCTCATTTCGTTTCTGGGGAAGGAGGGCAAGGACTCGGACCGTTACAACACCTGGAATGTTTATACGATGGAAGCGCGGGCCGGCGCCGCGGCGCACCAGTTGACGCACTACGACGGCATCCACGGCTCGGCCTCGCGCGGGCGGGCGGAGTGGAGCCCCGACGGTTCCCGGCTGGTTTATTTGCAATCGAGCGGCGCTAAGCAGGGCGCCTACAACATGAACCGGCTGGCCGTGATTTCAGCGGCTGGCGGCGAACCGCGAGTAATCGCCGGGAAGTTCGACCGCGGGGTTAGTTCGCCCCGCTTTTCCACTGACGGATCTTCCGTGTTGTTCCTGGTTGCCGACGACCGTTGGGAGTACCCGGCCAGCCTGCCGGCCAACGGCGGCGCGGTCCATGGAATGGTCAAGGGCAGCGGCATGATCACCACCCTGGAGCAGGGCAAGGATGGACGCATGGCGCTGCTCTCGGCCAGCGACACCAGCCACGGAGAGGTCTACGTGCTGGAAGATGGCACGATGCGCAAGCTCACGCACCACAACGACGCGTTGATGGCTGAGTTCAAGCTCGGGGCCACCGAGGAGTTCAGTTGCAAGGCCAAGGACGGCAACGAGGTGCACGGGCTTCTGGTGAAGCCACCCGACTATGAGCCGGGCAAGAAGTACCCCACGCTGCTGCGGATTCACGGCGGACCGAACGGTCAGGACGGCCATTCCTTCAGCTTTGAACGGCAGCTCTTCGCGGCCAGTGGTTACGTGGTCGTGGCGGTGAATTATCGCGGCAGCTCGGGCCGCGGAGAAGACTACCAGGTGGCGATCTCGGCCGATTGGGGAAACAAGGAGGTGATCGACCTGCAGGCTGCCATGGATTACGTGGTGTCGATCGGCCTGGCGGATCCGGACCGGCTGGGCGTGGGCGGGTGGAGCTACGGCGGCATTTTGACCGACGCCATGATCGCCAAGGATCACCGCTTCAAGGCGGCAACCAGCGGCGCAGGGACGGCGTTTCCGATCGCGCTCTACGGCGTGGACCAATACATCATTCAGTACGACGAAGAGATCGGCCCGCCATGGAAAGTGGGATTGGAGCCGTGGGCAAAAATCTCGTACGCGTTCCTGCATGCCGACCAGATCACAACACCGACGCTGTTCATGGGCGGCGAGAAAGATTTCAACGTGCCGCTGGTGGGCGGCGAGCAGATGTACCAGGCGCTGCGCAGCCTCGGCGTGCCGACGCAGTTAGTGGTATACCCCGGTCAATTTCACGGGATCGCGCGGCCGAGTTATCAGAAGGACCGGATGGAGAGATATCTGGCGTGGTATGCCAAGTATTTGAAGCGGGCGGAAGCGGTGCCGACGGCGGCGGGGCAGTAGAAGCTCTCAGCTGGTCGGCTAAGAGCTTTCAGCTATCAGCATTCAGCTTTCAGCTATCAGCTAAACCTGGCGGGCGCAGCGGTGCGAGGACGTGAAGGATTTCCATGAACTGAAGGTCTGGCAGAAGGCCCATGAGCTGACCTTAGCCGTTTATAAGGCCACGGCCACGTTTCCACGCGAGGAATTGTACGGGTTGACCAGCCAGCTTCGACGCTCGTGTTCATCTATCCCGGCCAATCTTGCTGAGGGTTGCGGAAGAAACGGCGATGCCGAATTCGCCCGCTTTTGCTCCATCGCGATGGGATCGGCGAGCGAGTTGGAGTATCACCTGTTGCTGGCGAGGGATCTGAAGCTGATAAAGCCGAAGGAACACGACGAACTGACTCAGCGAACCATGGAGTTGAAGCGTATGCTGACCGGACTGCGACAGAGGCTGAAAGCTGAAAGCTGAAAGCTGAAAGCTACTTCACTTTTGCAAAAAGAAATTCCCCACGAACATCGCATCGATTCCCGACGAATAGAAACTGCGCACGGCATCGCGCGGGGAGCATACCAGCGGTTCGCCGAAGAGGTTGAACGACGTGTTGTACAGGACCGGGAGGCCGGTGGCTTTGCCGGCGGCGTGGAGCAACTTCCAGTAAAGCGGGTTTTCGTCGCGGTCTACGGTGTGGACGCGCACCAGGTCTCCGGTCAGCACGGCGGCCGCGAACCGGCTGCGGTAATCCGGTTTCACTCGTCCTACGGTGGCTAAGTAGCGGGCGTTGGCGCCGACCTCGAAATACTCGGCGGCCAGTTCGGCGGGCACCGACGCGGCAAATTTGCGGAATGGCTCGCGGTGCTTGATGAAGAGGTTCAGGTTCTCGGTGGAATAGGGATTCCCGGGCGAGGCCAGAATGCTCCGGTTGCCCAGCGCGCGCGCGCCGAACTCCATGCGGCCGTGCATCCAGGCTACGATCTTGCTGTCGTTCAATTGGGCCACGGCGGTTTCGATCACTTCATCGGTGGTGACCATATAGCGGAAGCGCAGCTTGCAGTTTTCCAGCACCTGCTTGATGTCGGCTGCCGGGTAGGCCGGCCCCAGCGCAAGGGTTGAGAACGGTACGCGGGCGGTGCGGCGGAATACCCGGTGCCAGGTCTCCAGGGCGGCGCCCACGGCCGTGCCGGCATTGCCCGACACCGGTTGCACGAAAATGTTTTGGTACCGCGAGTGGTTCTCCAGGGCCGAGATCAGCAGGGCATTCAGGCCGAGTCCACCGGCGAAGCAGAGGTTGGCCCCCTTACCGGCCATTTCGATGACCGCGCGTTCCACGGCCTTCTGGATTCCGGCGGCGACGTGCGGGCGCAGATCGTCGGGAATGCGCGCTCCATCGGCCAGGCCGAGCCGCTCGTAGAAGCGCGGACCAAAGCCGCCGAGGGTGACGCGCTCCGTGCTGAAAAACGATCGGTCGATGCGCGGGCCGGAAGGCGAAATCGAAAGTATATCCGCGAAGAGACCGGTGTACCGGCCATCGCCCGCCACCGAGAGCCATTGCACCTTGTGTTCATCGGCATTGGACTCCAGGTTCAGAAGTTCGGTAACGCGGCCGTAGACATCGCCCAGCGAGTCGGGCGAGTAGTGTTCGAACTCCAAAGTGATGGCGCTGCCCTGTGCCTGCCATCGCGAGCCGCAACGGAAGTCACTGCCGCGGTCCAGAGTGAGGACGGTAGCTTCCTCGAACGGCGAAGCGTAGAAGGCCGATGCCGCGTGGGCCAGGTGGTGCTCCAACACCACGATGCGGCTGGCAGGGAACTGGGTGCGCAGCTTCAGGTGAAAATCGATATCCGGAATGGGCCGCACCACGGCTACCGCATCTACTTCCTCCGGTTTGGCGCCGGCCAGATTGAGACAGGTGGCGATGGCGTGATCGGGCAAGTGGCCGACGCCGCCGGTGTGAGTGCTGCGCCGGACGAGCTTGGACTCTTCGACAGCCGCGGCTAGCTCGCCGTCTTTTAGGATGGCGCAGGCGGCATCACCGAGGAGGCCGCCAATGCCGAGGATGATCACTGCGCCGCGCGACCCTGAGGGTCGCGGCCACTGGGCTTGGCTATGGTCTTGGCTATAGTCTGGTCACGCTTTTCGATTTTGGCCAAGGTGTCACGCAAGGCGACGGTGCGGTTGAAGACCGGTTTACCGGGCGACGTGTCGGGGTCCACGCAGAAGTAGCCGAGGCGTTCAAACTGATACAGGCCGCCCGGCTCCACGTTGGCCAGGCTGGGTTCCAGCTTGGCGGTAACAATCTCCAGTGACTTCGGGTTCAGGTTAGCCGTGAAGTCATCCACCGCGCCGGCCAGAGCGTCACCCAGGGCACCACTCAGAGCGCTACTCTCGTTGGGGTCTTCCTTAGTGAACAGGGTCTCGTAGATTCGGACCTCCCCCTCCACGGCGTGCGCGGCCGAAACCCAGTGAATTGTCGATTTGACTTTGCGGCCATCGGGCGGCGTGTTACCGCCCCGAGTGGCCGGATCGTAGGTGCAGTGGATCTCCAGGATCTCGCCCGACTTTTCGTCTTTGGTCACGCCGGTGCAGGTGACGAAGTAGCCGTAGCGCAGCCGGACTTCGCGTCCGGGGGACAGCCGGAAGAACTGCTTGGGCGGATCTTCGCGGAAATCCTCCTGCTCAATGTACAGCACCTTGGAGAACGGCACCTTGCGAGTGCCGGCGCCGCCATCCTCCGGATTGTTGACGGCCTCCATCTCTTCGACTTCGCCCTCGGGGTAGTTGTCGATCACCACCTTGAGCGGCCGCAGCACGGCCATCACGCGCAGGGCGCGCTTGTTGAGGTCCTCACGAACGTGATGTTCCAGCAAGCCGAGTTCGATGGTGCCGTTGGTTTTGGAGACGCCGATGCCGTTGCAGAAATTGCGCAGAGCCTGCGGAGTGTAGCCGCGGCGGCGGATTCCGGAGAGCGTGGGCATGCGCGGATCGTCCCAGCCGCGCACGTGGCCGTCCTGCACCAGCGTCAGCAGCTTGCGCTTGCTCAACAGCGTGTAGGTGAGGTTGAGGCGGTCGAATTCGATCTGCTGCGGATGGTAAATGCCGAGGGTTTCGACGTACCAGTCGTAGAGCGGCCGGTGGTCCTCAAACTCCAGCGTGCAGACGGAATGAGTGATGCCTTCGATGGAGTCGGACTGGCCGTGGGCATAGTCGTACATGGGGTAGATGCACCACTCGCTGCCGGTGCGATGGTGGTCGGCGTGCAGTATGCGGTACATCACCGGGTCGCGCAAATTCAGGTTGGGGGCGGCCATGTCGATTTTGGCGCGCAGGGTGCGGGAGCCATCGGGAAACTCACCGGCCTTCATGCGCGCGAACAGATCCAGATTCTCGGCGACGCCGCGGTTGCGGTACGGGCTGTCCTGGCCGGGTTCGGTGAGGCTGCCGCGGGTTTTGCGCACCTCCTCGGCACTTAGATCGCAGACATAGGCGTTGCCGGATTTGATGAGCTGGATGGCCCATTGGTACAACTGGCCGAAGTAATCCGAAGCGTAGAACAGGCGGTCTTCCCAATCGAAGCCAAGCCAGCGGACGTTATCGATGATGGAATCGACATACTCGGTTTCTTCCTTGCAGGGGTTGGTGTCGTCAAACCGCAGGTTGGTCTTACCGCCGAACTCGGTGGCCAGGCCGAAATTCAGGCAGATGGATTTGGCATGGCCGATGTGCAGGTAGCCGTTGGGCTCTGGCGGAAAACGCGTGTGCACGCGGCCCTGGAACTTATTGGTCTTCAAATCGTCGAGGACGATGTCGCGAATGAAGTTCGACGGGCCCGCCGGAGCGCCGGCAGGCAGTGTAACATTGGACGGATTCATATAGTCTCGAGTTTTTGAATAGCTGACTGGATACGTGCCAGGCACGTGTCGCGGCCTAGTACCTCCAGTGTGCCAAATAGCGGCGGCGCTGTCTTGCGGCCGCATACCGCCACGCGGACCGGCTCAAACATCTGGCCGGGTTTGATGCCCATGCCGGCGGCGGCGGAACGCAGCGCGGCTTCCAGACCGTCGTGCGAAAATTCGGCATCCGTATGCAACCCGGCCAGCACTTCGGCGGCGCGGTGCAGCACCTTGGCGGCCAGGGCGGCATCACCCTTCTTGGGGATGAGCTCGGTAGTGTCGTAGGGGGCCAGTTGATCGGCGAAAAAGAAATCGGCGACGGTAAGCACGTCGCGCAGCAACTTCATGCGCTCCTGGATCAGCGGCGTGATGCGCAACATTTTGGCGGCGGCGGCGCCTGATGGTTCATCCCCGCTCGATGGTTCATCGATGCCAAAGCCGGCAGCCTGCACAATGGGCAGGAGGCGGGCCGACAATTCGTCCACGGGCAGGCTGCGGATGTGGTCCGAGTTGAGCCAGACGGCCTTGGGGTCGAAGGGGTCTTCCTCCGTGAAGTTGACCACGGCGTTGCTGCGATTGATGCCGGCGAAGCTGAAAGCCTCTACCATCTCCTGGCGCGTCAGGCGTTCGCGGTCGTCCTTGGGCGACCAGCCGAGCAGGCTGATGAAATTAATGAAGGCCTGCGGCAGGAAGCCGGCATCGCGGTAGGTGGTGACGGAAACCACCGGGCCGTGGCGTCGCTTGGAGAGCTTGGTGCCATCGGGGGCGACTAATAACGGCAAGTGCGCGAACTGGGGCGGCGCGGCTCCGGCGGCCTCGAAGATCAGGACGTGCTTGAAGGTGTTGGTGAGGTGGTCCTGGCCGCGAATGATGTGGGTGATGCCGAGATCGGTGTCATCGGCGCAGGAAGCCAGGTGGTAGGTGGGCATGCCGTCGGAGCGCAGCAGCGCGAAGTCTTCGATATCGGCGAGGGATTTGGATTGCTCGCCGTAGACAGCATCCTGGAAGCGCACCGGGCGGTCTGTATCGTGGGGCACGCGGAAACGCAGCGCGAACGGTTCGCCGGCGGCGGCGCGGCGGTCGCTCTCCTGCCGAGGGAGGTCGCGCATGCCCGGGTTGAACAGCCAGGTGCCGTGGGCGCCGGATTTGTCGGACTCGCCGCTCTGCGCCGGAGTGAAATCGCGGTAGGCGAGGCCTTTTTGAAATATCGCCTCGCCGATTTGCCGGTGTAGCGCCAGGCGCTCCGACTGCTTGTACTCTTCATCCCAATCGAGATCGAGCCAGCGCAGGCCGTCGAAGATGGAATTGACGGAGGCCTCGGTGTTGCGGGCGACGTCGGTGTCGTCGATGCGCAGGATCATGACGCCGCCGTGGTGGCGGGCGTAGAGCCAGTTGAAGATATAAGTCCGCGCGCTCCCGATGTGCAAAAAGCCTGTGGGAGAGGGGGCGAAACGAACTCGGATCATGGAAATTTCAGTATAACTCGTTGCGCTCGCGGGGCTGAGGACGGGTGCTAACCCTTGTTGGGCAGATTGTTAAATCCGCGGCGGATCGCTAATCCGCCGGCACGATGCGGCAGCTAGCCGGCCCGCGGTGCCTGGCGGGAAACTGCGGCGGAGGCGGCGTGTGCTTCCATCGGCGGCGATAAGGACTTCGCGGGCAACCATCCGCGGCCGATGTGCCGAAGAACTCCAAGACTTCTCGGTTGCGATTACCGGCGGGGGCGTCCGCCAATTGCGGCTTTACGCCAACCGCTTCCGCGACTGCGACCCGAATAAAGTTAGGGCGAGGATGCCTACGCAAAGCAGCGAAATGGTCCCAGGCTCGGGGACTGACTGGATGCCGCCACCACTGAAGCCGGCACTGCCGAAGTCGGTGCGGCCGGTGCCCAGGTCGGCGCCGCCGGCACCGCAGGTGTCGGAAATGGTGTTGCCAGCCAACGTCACCGCTCCAGTCAGCGCGAGGGCCCTGCCGCACACGATCGTGGCACTGGTATTCAGGGTGATGCTGTCCCGCGCCAGAATGTTTCCTGCGAAGGTAGTGCTGGTACCGAGAGTAGCGGAGCTGCCGACCAGCCAAAACACGCCGGTATTGGCACCGCCGTTGATCACGTTGACCGTCGAACCGCTAGCGGTGGTAAGGGTACTCCCAATCTCGAAAACGAAGAGCGCATCTGGGTTACTCTGCGCGTCGAGAGTGAGCGTTCCCGTCAACTGAGCCGATGAGGAGAACATATATATGCCCGGCGTGAGCGGCCCCACGGAACCCAAATCCGAACTACTCAGGTTGGAAGTGAATGGCTCAAGGGCGAGCGTATTGAACGCATTCATAGCGTCGATCTGAGCCTGTTTCGCGACCCCATCAGTGGGGTGTGCGGCTCCTGTGTTGAAGGTGACGCTCCCCAAGCCCGTGATCGAAGTGCCCGGCCATAGACCAAGATCTCCGTTGATAGTGGTGGAACCGACATCGGTCACGGTCGAGGCGCCCAGGACCGCGAAGCTCTGGGCCAAACCCAGTACCGGCCCGGCCAATGATTTAGATGGGCTATAGAGAAAGGCCGCGAACGGGATAATGAGGACCATCCGAGCGGCGCATCTCTGCAACGCATTTCTTTTATTTCTTCTCATAGTATTTCTCCCTATAAAGTTCCGCTTTATCCAGACCCCCCGAAATATGCCTGCCACGCACTTCGAGGGGCGGGGCCGCAGGGGCGCCCTTCGGAACTGGCGCCATTAGGCTATATCCTAGCAAGCATAGGGCCATGCTTCAAGGCGAAAAGCCCGCGACTGAGAGAAAAGAGGCAGCGGGCCCTAATGCTTAATCCTTTTGTACTTCAATGCCGTCTGAAAGGTCGGAAATGGTACAAATCCGCTTGAGGCCAGAGAGTTTTATCTAACTTCCTGATATTAGATAAGCGCAAACCATACAAACTCTGGCGCAGGCTGCTCCCTTACGATCGCGTTCGGGAACCTCGCCAACTCGATGCGTCGACGTGGCGGAGTGGCAGCCGTGTGGTCAAGATCCGCAAATCTTGCATTTCATCACCACCAGACCGCAGAACTTGCATCTCATTATCCGAGGGGGGGCGCGCGGCCTCGGAGGTGCAAGTCCTCCGGCCCACCTCCCCAACAGAGTACAATTCTTGTGACATGCGATGGCTGGCGTTCCTGCTGACGTCCACGGCGCTGTTGGCGCAATCCGTTTTTGCGCAACCCGAGGAATTGGCGCGGCAGTCGCAGCGCGGGAAACAACTGATGGCGGAAGGGCGGTTTGCCGAGGCGGTGCCGGTGTATCAACAACTGGTCAAGGCGCTGCCCGATAATCCGGGGCTGCTGCTGAACCTGGCGCTGGCGGAGCGAATGGCGGGGCAGCCGCGGCAAGCTATCGGGCACTTCGAAGCCGTGTTGAAGCTGCAGCCGCGGAATCTGCCGGCGCTGGTTTCGCTGGCAGCGGCGCACCTGGAATTGGACGAAACCCGGGCCGCCATCGATCCGCTGCAAAAGGCGGTCGCCATCGAACCCGGCAACCGCGACGCGCGGACGATGCTGGCGGGCGCGCTGTTTGCCCTGGAGCGTTTTGAGCCGGCGGCCGGGCAGTATCGCGCCCTTGCCGGGATGACGCCCGACGATCCGCAAGTCTGGCTGGGCTTGGGCAGAAGCTACCAATCGCTGGCCGGGCGCGCCTTTCGCGAGTTGGAAAAGTCGGCGCCGAAGTCCGCGTATATGGCGGCGCTATTGGCCGATACCAGGCTGCAGCGGCGGCAATACCGCAGCGCGTTTTTCCTGTACCGGCAGACGCTGGATCAGTTGCCCGGGCTGGCGCGGATCCACGCATCGATTGCCGAGGTGTACCGGCGCACCGATCACGGCGACTGGGCGGCCGCGGAGGAGCGGAAAGAGAAATCGCTGACGCCGCCGGATTGCGCGGTCCATACCGCTGCCTGCCATTTTCTGGCGGGCCGTTTTGCGGAAGCGGCGGCGGCGGCCAAACTGCGCACGTCGCCCGAAGCGCTGTTCTGGCAGTCGAAGGCTTATGACGAAATGGCGCGGCAGGCGTACGGACAGCTCGGGAAACTGCCGGAATCGCCGCAGATCCACGAGGTGAAGGCGACGATTATGCGCGCCCAGGGGCAGGCGCTGGAATCGGCCGCCGAGTGGCGCGCGGCCTTGCGTCTGGCGCCCGATAACCCGCAGTATCAGCGCGAACTGGCGAACTCGCTCTACCTGGCGAGTGACTATAAGAGCGCCATGCCGATGATCGAACAGTTTCTGAAGAGCGAACCGGAGTCGGCTCAATGGAACCTGCTGGAAGGCGACTCGCTGCTGCACCTGGAGGAGGTGGAGAAGTCGATTCCGTACTTGGAAAAGGCGGCGCTTCGCGATCCCAAGCTGCTGCCCGCCCAGGCTTCGCTGGGGCTGGCGGAATCGCGAGCGGGGAAACCAGCCGCGGCCATTCCGCATTTGGAAGCGGCGCTGGCGATGGATGACGATGGCAGCCTGCATTACCAGTTGGCGCGAGCTTACCAGGCGGCGGGGCTGGCGGAGAAAGCGCAGAAGGCGATGAGCGAGTATCAGGAGATTCAGAAGAAGGCGCAGACGGATAAGGAAGGGCTCGCGAAGGAAATGCAGATCGGGCCGCCGAAGTAATACGGGCGGGCGAACCGGCGGGGATGGTGTGGGGGCGAGGGCTCGTCCGGGGGCTCGTCCGGGATGTCGATCGAGGCATGGGCTCGCTGCCACATCGCCCGGGGCGGATTAACAATTCGCCGCACTGTCGGAAGTCGCTTGTGGAAGTTCGGCTGCGCGCCCACTCCCGGCGGGCGGATTGCCAATCCGCCGCAGCTTACCAAGCTGCCCCACATAGCGCCACGGGCGACTTTCATCCTTTCCTCTGTGCGCCGGGCGCTCATCGCGAACTCGTGCCCTATTGACAATCGATATCGGATGTCGATATGATCGGGGCCATGGCGAAATCCGCCGAACTTCTGCAAGGGACTCTGGATCTCCTCATTCTGCGCACGGCCGGGCTTGGACCATTGCACGGGGTCGGCATGGCGGACCGCATTGCGCAGGTGACGCACGGGGTTTTCGTGGTAGGCCCAGGGTCCCTCTTTCCCGCCTTGCACCGGCTGGCGGAGAAAGGTTGGATTGCGGGGGAATGGGGCGAACTGGAAAACGGGCGCCGAGCCAGATTCTACACTTTGACACGATCGGGCCGCGCCCAACTGGCGAAGGAAAAGCGGAATTGGCAGAAGGTGCTTACCGCAGTGAACCAGGTGCTGGCGGTGGAGATTTAAGCGTGGAGACTTAAGCGGTGGAGACATAAATCAATGCCGTGGGTCAACCGCGCAATTCATCTGCTTGGGCGCTGGCTCCATCGAAATCGGGTGGAGGAAGAGTTACACGAAGAGGTGGCGACCTGGTTCGAAATCATGGTGGAACGCGGTACTGCCCGCGGACTGACGCGCGAAGAGGCGGAGCGGGCCGCGCGCGTGGCGTTCGAAGGTCCGCTGCAAGTGGAACAGAAAGTCAGGGAGGCGCGTGTGGGAGCAGCACTGGAGACGATGTGGCAGGACGTTCGCTTTGCCGGGAGGGTGCTGGCGAAGAGCCCGGCCTTCACGTTCTTCGCGGTAGTGACAATCGCCCTGGGCCTGGGGGCCAACGCCGCCATCTTCAGCCTGGTGAACGGAGTGCTGCTCAAATCGAGCGGTTATCCGGAGCCGGAGCGCATCGTCGAGTTGTGGGAGAAGCCGCCAAAATATCCCCGCAATGTCATTGCCCCGGCAAACTACCTGGATTGGGCGAAGCAGAACCAGTCCTTCGCATCGATGGCGGCGAAGACCGGCGGCTCCATGACTTATTCAGGCGCCGGCGAGCCGCGATCGCTGCGCGTGGGCTTTGTTTCCGCATCCTATTTTGAGGTATTCGGCGCCAAGGCAGCGCTCGGCCGGACGTTCGCCAAAGATGAAGACCAACCGGGCAAGGAGAAAGTCGCGGTGCTTACGCATCGCCTGTGGTGGAACCAGTTTGGCGGCGACCGGGCGGTGGCCGGACGGGAAATCCTGCTGGACGGGCAGGCCTACACCGTGATCGGCGTGCTGCCCGCTGCCGGCGAATTCGACCGGCGATGGGAAGATCTTTGGATCCCCCTGGCGTTTCCGCCGAAAGTGGCCCGTGACTACCACTATCTGACGGCCGTTGCGAGACTGAAACGCGGCGTGTCGGTGCCACAGGCGCAAGCCGAAATGAGCGCTATCGCGGCACACATTGCCGAACTCTATCCGGCGATCAAGAAGGGATGGGGCGCCACGGTAGACCGCTATCTGGATCGACAGGTTGGACCGCAACTGCACCTTTCGCTAGTCGTGCTGATGTGGGCCGTGGTTGCCGTGCTGCTGATCGGCTGTGCGAATCTGGCGAACTTAATGATGGCGCGCGCGACGCTTCGCGGGCGGGAGATCGCACTGCGCATGGCTTTGGGCGCGCGGCGCGGGCGCGTGATTCGCATGCTGCTGACGGAAAGTCTGCTGCTGTCTCTGGGCGGCGCCGTGGTTGGGATCGCGCTCGGTTACGGCCTGCTGCAGTGGATTCAAAGCCTGCTGCCGCCATTCTATTTTCCAGCGGAGGCGAATGTGGCGATGGACAGCCGCGTGCTGTTGTTTCTGGCCGCTGCCACCATTCTGACCAGCGTGGCCTTCGGACTGGCGCCGGCGATTCAGTCCTCGCGCCGGGATTCCGCCGAGTCGCTCAAGGAAGGCGGGCGTGCCAGTTCCGCGAGCCGCGGAAAACTCTATGTCCGTCATGTCTTCGTGGCGGCGCAGGTAGCGGCGGCGTTCATTCTGCTGGTGGGCGGCGGCCTGTTGATTCACAGTTTCCAACGCCTGATGAATGTCGACACCGGGTTCGATTCCGAAGGCGTTGTGGCGGCGGACCTGCCCCTGGCGATGGGGCGCGATCCCGATGCCATGAAATTGACTCTTTACGTCAATCAACTGCTGGAAGCGGTGCGCGCCGTGCCCGGCATGCAGGCGGCGGCCGTCACCACCGGACTGCCGTTAAGCGGGTGGGGAGACGGGATGCCGTTCAAGCTGCCGGACCGGAGAGACGAACGCTTCGGATCGGGATTCAAGATCGTCACACCGGGATACTTTCAGGCCCTGCGCATCCATTTACTGGCGGGGCGGTTTCTGGACGAGGGCGACACGGCCGGCTCACCGCCGGTGGTGGTGGTCAATCAGTCCTTCGTCAAGAGTTACTTCCCGAACGCCAGCGCGATCGGTAAACGGATCCTGGTGGAGCGAATTCTCCCGTCGAGACACGGATTGGGGCCGCAGGCCTCGTGGGAAATCGTTGGGGTGGTGGCCGACGAGAAGGGCAATGGGCTGGACAGTCCAAGCGACGAGGGTGCTTATGGGAGCTTCGCGCAGAGTCCGGTGGTTGGCCTGGGGATGGTGGCGAGAGGCAGCGGAGATGCCGGCGCGATCGTCAAATCCGTCGAGCGGGCGGTGTGGAGCGTGAACCGGAACCAGGCGCTGGAGCACCCGATGACGGTGGAGCAGATCAAGACCGAATCGCTGATGTCGCGCCGGCTGCCCACCATGTTACTGGGCGGTTTCGCAATCTTAGCGATGCTGCTGGCATGTGCGGGCATTTACGGTGTGCTCTCTTTGGTAACCGCGAGCCGCACGCAGGAGTTGGGGATTCGCGTTGCCTTGGGCGCGTCGCGCGGGGATCTGGTGCGGCTGGTGGTGGGCGGCGGCGCCATCCCGGTGCTGGCCGGAATCGTGGTTGGTTTGGCCGGCGCCGTAGGGTTGGCGCGATTCATCGGGTCGATGCTGTTTGCAACCAGTCCGATTGACGGGCCCAATCTGCTGGAGGTCACCGCGCTGTTCCTGGCGATCGCTTTTGCAGCCTGTTTGGCGCCGGCGTGGCGCGCGGCAAAGGTCGACCCGATAACCGCGTTGCGGGAGGAGTAACACGGCCATGGCGCGAGGAGGTAACTCCGCCGTTGCGGCCCGAAGTAACACGGCCGGACGCGGTCAAACAGAACCCGGCTGGTCGACCGACCGTCAGGGAGCGGTGGTGTGCACGCTAATCGAGAGGCGCTTCATAGAAGAGTCCCAGCGCAGAATGGCAACCTTGGCGTGACTTTTGCCGTGACTTAGTAAGTCGGTTGCGGCGGGTTCGCCTTCGTAGGCGATCTTCAGATCGTTGCGGTCGAACAGATATTTCAGGGCGCCCTCCACGCCCCACCGCTGAAAGCCGGCAGGCGCGCCGGAAAAGACAAACCCATCCACCTGGGGCCGGGCGGCGGCAAACCGGGCGGCCGTGGCTACCCAGGAGGCCACTTCGGCGTCCTGCGCCAACGTTTCGCGCCGTTGCACGCGCAGCGAGTGGATGTCCATGGGCAGCCACAGGGCGAAGAACAGCGCCAGAGATAGCGGGTGCGAGGTTTCGGCAATGCCCGCGAAGGCGATGGCCAGGCCAGTGAAAGGAAGGTAGCAGTAGGCCGAATACAGGCGTCCGGGCAGAAACAGAAGCGGGAGGAAGAACGCCGCCATCATGGCCAGACCGAACCAAGTCAGGGCCAGACCGAACCCGGTGCGGCGGTTTCGCGCCACCACGGCAGCCAGCGGCAAGGCGAAGCCCAGCCAGGGGACCAGAAAGACGCGGCCGGCATAGAACACCGAGGTCTTGGCCAAGGCTTCGGCAGTGAAGCGGAAGGTGTAGTCGTTATCGTGGTTCGGGTTCAGCAGCATGGCTTGAAGCCCGAACGATGCCGATACCAGAAAGAACGGCGCCAACGGCTTCCATCGGCGCTGGCCGAACCAGAGTTCGTAACAGGCCAGGGCGAGCGGCAGCATCACGGCCAGTTCCTTGCACTTGTAGGCCAGCCAGAATGCCAGAAAGCTGAGCAGCCAGCGCCCCTGGGAATAGAAGATCAAGCTGAGCAGGCAAAAGGTGGCGCACGAGACATCGAACACGTACATGGGCTTCCACAGCGCGTCAAACAAGGCCATATGAAAGGCGAAAAAGGTGCAGGCCGCAGCGGCGGCCACGGACGACGCTCCCAGACGCCGCGCCAACAGCCACAACAGCCAGACGTTGAGCAGGTGGAGGGCGTGGACGACTGCCACATATCCGGGGAACTCCAGACCGAAGAAAGCCTCGGCGGCGTGAAAGTAGAAATGGCCGACGGGCCGGAAATTATTTTCAAAGAACCGCGGCGTGACCACGCCTTTGAGAAAGTCGGCGACCGGAACGTGCGGCGCCCAGCTCAGGTTGTCGATCTCATCGTCGCGGAAATAGCCGCGGTAGGCGTCCCGGTTCATCGCCAGGAACGCTGCCGCCAACAGCAGAAACCACGCCACCCCCGCCCGCTTCGACATGCAGCACTTATTGTCACAGACCGCGGGTGTCACAAACTGGCTGGCCGCGTCGTAATCTTGCATTGAGGCGGAATCCATGACTTTTGGCAAGCTTGTACTGGCTTCGCTGGCGCTTCTGACGCCGGATGGGCGGGCTCAGGTATTCGATACGGCATCGATCAAACCGGCCAAGGCCGGCGTGCGCGGTTACTCGATCCGGCCGCTGCCCGGCCGGTTGAGCACTTCCAACACGACGCTCGGGATGCTGGTTGCCGAGGCATACCACGTCTACGATTTTCAGATCTCCGGCGGACCGAAATGGATCAACACCGACCGCTACGACATCGAGGCCAAAGCCGAAGGAGAAACTAAGCCGTCAGAGGCCCAGTTGAGGGGAATGCTGCAAAAACTGCTGGCGGAACGGTTCAGCCTGGTGGTACGCCGCGAGACCAGGGAACTACCGGTGTATGCACTCGAAGTGGGCAAGGGCGGGCCCCATTTCAAGGCTTCGACGGACAGCGAGGAAGCGCCCATGTTTCGAGTATTCCAGCGAAGGCAGATCACCGCGGCGAGGGCTCCGCTGGCGTACCTGGTGGAAGCCCTGTCCTTCCTGGTGGGCCGCCCGGTAGTGGACAAGACGGGGCTCGAGGGCAAGTACGACTACAAGCTGGAATGGACGCCCGATGAGACGCAGGTCCGGTCAGACGAGGCCGCCCCGCAAGTGGAAGGCAATGTCCCTTCGCTGGCTTCCGCGCTACAGGAGCAGATGGGCCTGCGCCTGCAATCGCAAAAGGCTCCGGTTGAGATCGTCGTGATCGACCGGGCGGAGAAAGCGTCGGTCAACTGATGGCGGCAAGAAGTTGCGCCAGCAGCGCGGTGCGGTCGGCAATGCGGTCGATGAGGATGCTCTCGTTGGCGGCGTGAGCGCCTTCGCCAACCCCTCCCAAACCATCGAGCGTGGGAATTCCCAGAGCGGCTGTGAAGTTGCCATCGGAACCGCCGCCGGTGAGCGATTCCTCCAGTTGCACGCCGATTTCGCCGCCCAGTTTCTGCGCCAGGTGGAACAACTTCACGATGCCGGCCGAACGCTCCATGGGCGGACGGTTCAGCCCGCCCGAGACTTCGATGCGGCAGCGCTTGTCGTAGGGCTTGAGCGCGCGGAATTTCTTCTCCAGGCCGCCCGCGTCCTGCAGCCGCAACACGCGGATATCGATCTCAGCCCGGGCCTCAGCCGCGATTACGTTCGAGCGCGTGCCTCCGGAGATCACGCCGGGGTTCACGGTGATGCCCCGAGCCAGTTGCGTGAACGAAGCGATGCGGTCGATCTGACGGCACAGTTCCAGAACGGCACTGGCGCCGGCTTCGAAATCCACGCCGGCGTGCGCAGCCTTGCCGCGCACAACCACGGTGAAATCGCCGACGCCTTTGCGGGCAGTTTTGAGTTTGCCGGTGAGGCCGGTGCCGGGCTCCAGGACCAGCACCGCCTGACTGCGGGCGGCGTTCTTTTCGGTAAGCGGGCGGGAGGCCTGGCTTCCCACTTCCTCATCGGGATTCAACTGCAGCAGGACCTTGGGGGCAACTGGAATCTCCATTTCCCGCAGGGCGCGGACGGCGAAGATGAAGAAGGCGATGCCGGACTTCATATCCAGCACGCCCGGGCCCCAGAGACGCCCGCCGGCCTGCCGGAATGGCATGGTGCGCAGCGTGCCCATGGGCCAAACGGTGTCCGAATGGCCGAGCGCCAACACCTGGCCGCTCTTCCCGCGGTTTTTCCCGGGGCTGGGCAAATGCATTTCGCAAACCAACAGCTTGCCAGGCTCGGCCCGATCCCGCGTGCCGGGGGGGCCGCCGGGAAAAGTCTTTACCTTGGCGAAGGGGGCGACCGTGTCGGCTACCAGATCCACGAAACGGTTGACGGCGGCGGGGTCGTCGCTCGGCGATTCGCATTCCACGAACCGGCGAATCAGCGCGATGATTTCGGGCTCGTGGGATTGAACGAAGGAGAGAATTCCAGGGTGGGACATGCCCTACTGCTCCATCACGTCCAACAGCGGAATGACGATAGGAGAATCGGGAAGGCGGAGGGTCTTGTCCGCTACCGGCTGAACGCCCGCCGCGGTTCTGAGTTCGCTCTCCAGCGTGTTCGGATCGATGATCCAAACGTACGGCACGCCGTGTGCGATCAGTTCGTTGGCCTTGGCCCAGACGTCCACCATGCGGTCGGCATGCGAGAGGATCTCGATCCACAGCAGCGGCGGGGTCTCGGGGTAGCGGCCTTCGAAACCGGGAAGGGGGTAGACGCAGACATCCGGAATCGGATACCAATTCTCGTGAACTTTGACTCGCAATTCGGTATACGGCTTAATCCGCCACTGTTTTCGGAACCGTACCAGGTATGCGCCAAGCAGGATCTGGAGTTGTGAATGTGCTTCGTCTCCCACGTTTCGCTCCACCAGCACGCCGTCCCGATATTCCCGGTCGGGTGAGTACGACGTGTCCAGGTATTCTTCAAGCGAGAGCAGCGTCGCGACGGCCATGCTCTTTAACATAGCACCCGCGACCCGGAGGGTCACGGCCACTTAGCTTAGCCGATCGTGGCCAGAACTTCTCCGGCGGCCACGGTGGCGCCCTCCCTGGCGGGGAGCGAGAGCACCTTGCCGGCGCGCGGGGCTTTGATTTCGTTCTGCATCTTCATGGCTTCCACCACCGCGATGCCCTGGCCGGCTTCCACGGCATCGCCGGCGGCAACCAGCACCCGCACCACTTTGCCGGGCATGGGGCTGGCGATGGTCCGCACGCCTTCGCCGCCGCTGCCAGACGGCTTGCGCGACCAGCGCCGCGGGTCGCGGGCTGCAATTTCGAAATGGTAGCCCTGCAGCGACACCACCAGACCGTTCGGCGTCTCTTCCACATAGGCGTCATAACTGCGGCCATCCATCAGGACGGAGTAGACGCCGGGCTCGGGAGTTTCCACCTGCGCGCTGCGCTCGGGCGAATCGCCCAGTTGGAAACGGCAGGCGGGCGCGGGCGTCAGGATGTCGATGGTGTGTTCGTCGCCGTTGATGGTGAGCGCGAGCTTCATCGGAGAAATTCGCTCCTTCCGGCTTGCAGCCATTGGCTGCCGGCGGCAGGCCGCGGTTCCCCTTCTACGAGCCGGTCACCATTCCGCGCCAGCGTGTGCAGTGCGGCGGCCAGGGCGGCCACGGCGGTCAGGTCGCCCGGCGGCTGCGGCGGAGCGTGGCGCTCGAAGAACTCGTCGATGAAAGCAGTATGCAGCCGGCCGGCACGGAACTCGGCATCTTCCAGGATCTGGCGGAAGAAGCCGATGTTGGTGCGAATGCCGCTCACATCATACTCGCTGAGGGCGCGCAGCAGGCGCTCAATGGCGGCTTCGCGGCTGCCGGCCCAGACGGCCAGTTTGGCCAGCAGCGGATCGTATTCCATGGGCACCACCCAGCCGCCATAGATGCAGCCATCGATGCGGATGCCCGGACCCAGCGGGCGCGTGAGGCGCGTGATCTTGCCGGGGAAGGGAAGAAAATTGCTGTACGGGTCCTCGGCATAGATGCGGCATTCGATGGCGGAGCCGCGCCAGGCGACCTGTTCCTGGGTGAACGGCAACGGCGCGCCGGCGGCGATTTCCACCTGCAGGCGTACCAGGTCAAGGCCGGTGGCGAGTTCGGTGATGGGGTGCTCCACCTGGAGGCGGGTGTTCATCTCCAGGAAGTAAAAGCGGCGCTCCTGGTCCACTAGAAATTCCACGGTCCCGGCGTTGTAGTAGCCAGCGGCGCGGGCGGCGCGGAGGGCGGCCTGGCCCATCTCGTGGCGCATTTCCGGATGCTGCTGCACCAAGGGCGATGGGCACTCTTCCATCACCTTCTGATGGCGGCGCTGCAGGGAGCACTCGCGCTCGCCCAGGTGGACCAGGTTGCCGTGGCGATCGCCCAAAATCTGGATCTCAATGTGGCGCGCCTTCAGGATCAGCCGCTCGACGTAGATTTCGTCGCTGCCAAATGCCCGGAGGGCTTCGCTGGCGGCGTTGCGAAAGGCCGATTCCAGATCGGGTTCGCGCTCCACCGCGCGCATGCCTTTGCCGCCGCCGCCAGCCACGGCCTTGAGCAGAACCGGGTAGCCGTGGATGCGTCCGAACTCGCGGGCTTCTTCGAAAGTGATGGCGTGGTCGATGCCCGGAACCACCGGCGCACCGGCGGCCATGGCGGTGCGGCGGGCGGCGGTCTTGGAGCCCATCATGCGGATGGATTCGGCGGAAGGGCCGATGAACACGAGCCCGGCGTCTTCGCAGGCGGCGGCGAATTCGGCATTCTCGCTGAGGAAGCCGTATCCGGGGTGGATGGCGTCGACGCCATGCTTCCGGGCGGCATCGAGGATGCGGTCGGTGCGCAGATAGCTCTCGGCGGAAGGCGAGGGGCCGATGTGTTCGGCTTCATCCGCCATGCGGACGTGGCGGGAGGTGCGGTCGGCATCCGAGAAGACTGCGACAGAGCCGATGCCCATTTCGCGCAGGGTTCGCATGACGCGAACCGCAATTTCGCCGCGATTGGCGATCAGAACCTTACGGAACATGAAGGAGGATTGTAGCAGGCGGTAACCAGGCGTTCCTGTCTGTGGCTTGGGCTGTGCTCGATGCCATAATGGAGTGGTCACCATGGCAGTCTTCACCAATCTCTTTTTCGAGGAGCGCGTGGAGCAACTGTTCGACCTGGCCGGACTCGTGGAACGGATCTTTTCTTCCGCCGGGCTGGAGTATCGGCTCATCGGAGGTCTGGCGGCCTATCTCTACGTCGAGGAGGTGGAGCCGGACGCCGGACGCCTGACCAAAGACATCGATATAGCAGTGCGCCGCGACGACCTGGAGAGGATCGCCAAAGCCGCCGGGCCATTCGGCCTTCGACACCGCCATGTGGCGGGAGTAGACATGCTCATACAGACCGATCAACCATCGGCCCGGCGGGCGATCCATCTGGTTTTCACCGGCGAAAAGGTTGGGCCGGAGTATCCTGAGTCAACGCCGGAATTAGGGCCCTATCGGCAAGTCAGAGGACTTCGGCTGATCCCGCTGCCGGACCTGGTCCGCATGAAACTGACCAGCTTCCGGGCCAAAGACGAAGCGCATCTCAAGGACCTGGACGAGGCCGGGGGCATTACGCCGGAGGTTGAGGCCGGCCTGTCGCCGATGCTGGCGGAGCGATTGGCCCAGGTTCGCGCACGCGGTTAACTCTTTCACGCCGGATGCTGGTTCAGCCGATCACGTTTCCAGCCGGGTCGCGGAACCTATCCGGCATAAATCCGGCATATCCGGCATCCGGCCATTGACAGCGCCCCGCCTTTTCCTGTAAAAATAGAGTGCAGGCGAATAAAAGGCGAATGCATGGCGGCGGCTGTCCTCAAAAAACAATACGAATCGGTGCTGGGCGGCCACCTGGATTGGCAAACGCGGCCGGAGCCGGAACGGGTGCGGAGCGGAGTCGCGGAAGTGGATGCCGCGACGGGCGGATTGCCGCGCGGGTGCCTGACCGAAATTTATGGGCCGGCTTCCTCGGGGCGCACCAGCCTGTTGCTGGCAATTCTGGCCTCGGCTACGGCGCGGGAGGAGGTTTGCGCGCTGGTGGATGCGGATGATGCGTTCGACCCGGTATCGGCGGCCGAATCCGGAGTGTGCCTGGCGCGATTGCTGTGGGTGCGGTGCGGCGGCGGGTGCGCCGGCGGGTGTCACAACCGGGCCGAGCAGGCGCTCAAGGCAGCCGACCTATTGATTCAGGGCGGCGGGTTCGGCGTGGTGGCGATGGATCTGGGAGATACGCCCGTGGAAAGCGCGCGGCGCATCTCGCTGACGTCGTGGTTCCGGCTGCGCCGCGCGGTGGAGCATACGCCGGCAGTGCTGGTGACGGTGGGGCGGCAATCGTACGCCAGGACATGCGCGTCGCTGATGCTGGAGTGCCGCCGGGAACGGGAAACGTGGTCCGGGGCACGGGGGGTGTCGCGGCTTCTGCGCGGCATGGCGGTGCGGGCGGCATCCGTGCGCGCCAATTCAACCAATCGGAGCAAGGCATGTTCGCCTGTCTTCACGGCAACGGCAATCTGACCGCGCTGGCCTCGGAGTTTTCGCCGGTGGTGGAGCAGACCGCGGCGGACACCGTGACGCTGGACGCTTCGGGCCTGGAGCGCCTGTTCGGTTTTCCGCAGGATGTGGCGGCGGCGATATCGCGGCGGGCGGCTGAAATGGGAGTGAAGGCCAATATCGCGCTGGCCTCCAATCCCGATGCCGCCATTTGCGCGGCGCGGGGATTCGCGGGCGTCAGCATCATCCCCTATGGCGACGAGGCGAAGTATCTCGGCACGCTGCCGCTGAGCCTGCTGGGGTGTCAGGAAAGCCTGCTGGAAACGCTGGAAAGGTGGGGCATCCGGCGGCTGCGGGATCTGGCGGCGCTGCCGCCGCTGGGGATTGCGGAGCGGCTGGGGCCGGAAGGGCTGCGGTTGCGCGAACTGGCGCGCGGGGAGGCCGGGCGCAAGCTGGTACCGCTCGACTTGCCGCTCCATTTCGAAGACGAGATTGAGCTGGAATATCCCGTGGAATTGCTGGAGCCTCTGGCGTTTTTGCTGGCGCGGCTGGTGAACGGCCTGGCCACGCGCCTGGCCACGCGCGCGCTGGCCACCGACGAACTGCGGCTGCGGCTAACGCTGGAAAACCGGGCGCTCGACCAACGCACGCTACGGCTGCCGGTGCCTACGCTCGATACCAAAGCCTTTCTGAAATTGCTGCAGTTGGATCTGGAGGCGCATCCGCCGCGGGAGCCCATCGTGCATGTGTGGATGGGGATGAATCCGGTGAAACCGCGGGCGGCGCAGACCGGGCTGTTTGTGCTGGCGGCGCCGGAGCCGGTGAAGCTCTCACTGACGCTGGCGCGCATCCGGGCGATTGTGGGAGAAGGACGCGTGGGGTCGCCGGAGTTGGTGGATACGCATCGGCCAGGCGCGTTCCGGATGGAAAATCCGCTTGCTTACGCGCGCGGCTCTGTGCGGGGTACTCGCGCTTTGGCGAGCGAGGGAGTGGTGGTGCTGGCCTTGCGCATATTTCGTCCGCCGCGGGTGGCGCGAGTGGCGCTGGCTTCCGGGCAGCCGAGCTTCCTGGCGGCCGAGGGCATTCGCGGCAAGGTGCTGGAGTATGCCGGTCCGTGGCGCAGTTCGGGCGACTGGTGGACCGCCGATTCCTGGTCGCGCGACGAGTGGGACATCGCGCTTTCCGACGGCGCGCTCTACCGGATTTTTTGCGAGAAGCACGGCTGGTTCGTGGAGGGCAGTTATGACTGAAGGGACGGGGATGCGGCTTGTGGGGCAGGTTGTTTAACCTGGAGCGGATTGCTAATCCGCCTGCCGCTAGCCCCCACGAGCACCTCGGGGCGCGCTCTGGACGTCGGCAGGCGGATTGCCAATCCGCCGCAGATTGCCAATCTGCCCCACAAAAGGCTCTGAGGTGAGGTGTGACCACTTACGTCGAACTGCACGCGCGGTCGGGCTTCAGCTTCCTGGAAGGCGCCTGCGTCCCCGAGGAACTGGCGGGAGCCTGCGCGGAATTCGGTATGCCAGCCATGGCCATCATGGACCGCAACGGTGTCTACGGCGCGCCGCGGTTTCACATGGCGGCGAAGAAGGCCGGGGTGCGGGCGCACATTGGCTCCGAAATCACCTGCACCAACGGCGTCTGCTATCCGCTGCTGGTGGAAACGCGCGAAGGCTACCGGAACCTGTGCCGCCTGGTGACTCGCATGAAGCTGCGCGCTAAGAAGGGCGAGGGCGCGGCCACCCTGGACGAACTGGCGGAATTTTCCAAGGGCCTCCTCTGCCTCACGCGCCATCCCGATGAGCGGCTGCTCAATATCTTCGGCCGGCATAATGTCTATGCCGAATTGCAGCGCCATTATCATCGCGAAGAAGAAGCACGCAATCAGGCGATTGTGGAGCGGGCGCGGGGGCTCGGCATTCCGCTGGCGGCCACCAATGGCGTAGCCTACGCGAGACAGGAACAGCGCGAACTGCTGGACGTCTTCACCTGCGTGCGCAACAAAGTAACGCTGGCCACCGCCGGCAAGCTGCTGGAGCGCAATTCCGAGCGGCACGTCAAAAGGCCCGTGGAGATGGCGCGCCTGTTCGCCGACCTGCCGGAGGCCCTCGCCAACACCCTGGAGATTTCCGCGCGCCTGCAGTTCACGCTGGCCGATCTGGGCTACGAATTTCCGCGCTACCCCGTGCCGGAAGGCGAAACCATGATGAGCTTTCTGCGCAAGCGCGTGGATGAGGGGGCGCACCGCCGCTATCAGCCCTATCACGACCGCGCGCGGCGGCAGATTGAGCGCGAGCTGGCGCTCATCGAAAAGCTCAAGCTTCCGGGATACTTTCTGATCGTGTGGGACATCGTGCGCTTCTGCCAGGAGCACGATATTCTGGCGCAGGGGCGCGGCTCCGCGGCCAACAGCGCGGTCTGCTATGCGCTGGAGATCACCGCCGTCGACCCCGTGGGCATGGACCTGCTGTTCGAACGCTTTCTATCCGAGGAGCGCGGCGAGTGGCCCGACATCGATATCGACCTGCCCAGCGGCGACAAGCGCGAGCAGGCCATCCAGTACGTCTACCAGCGCTTCGGCAAGCTGGGAGCCGCTATGACGGCGAACGTCATCACCTATCGCGGGCGCTCGGCCGCGCGCGAAGTGGGCAAGGCGCTGGGGTTCGAAATCACCTCGGTGGAACGGCTCTCCGGGCTGGTGCGCACCTGGGAATGGAAGGACCCCAAAGACACCACCGCGCGCCAGTTTCGCGAAGCGGGCTTCGACCTGGAGCATCCGCGCGTGCGCAAGTTTTTCGAACTCTACCGCATGGCGCAGGACCTGCCGCGCCACCTGGGCCAGCATTCCGGCGGCATGGTGATCTGCCAGGAACAACTGGATTCCGTGGTGCCGCTGGAGCCGGCCACCATGCCCGGCCGCGTGGTGGTGCAGTGGGACAAAGAAGACTGCGCCGACATGGGGATCATCAAGGTGGACCTGCTGGGCCTGGGCATGATGGCGGTGCTGGAAGAAACTATCAAACTGATTCCCGAAGTGTACGGCGAGCAGGTTGACCTGGCGCACTTGCCGCCGGACGACCCCGCGGTGTTCGAGGCGCTGCAAAAGGCCGACACCATCGGCATGTTCCAGGTGGAAAGCCGCGCGCAGATGTCGTCGCTGCCGCGCATGAAGCCGATGCGGTTTTACGACATTGTGGTGCAGGTGGCGCTGATCCGGCCAGGGCCGATCGTCGGCAAAATGGTGCACCCGTATCTGAACCGGCGGCAGGGCAGGGAGCGGCCGGATTGCCTGCACCCGTCGCTGGAGCCGGTGTTGCAGCGCACGCTGGGGGTGCCGCTGTTCCAGGAGCAGTTGCTGAAGATGGCGATGATCGCGGCCGGGTTCACGGGCGGCGAGGCGGAGGAGTTGCGGCGCGCCATGGGCTTCAAACGGTCGGAGAAACGCATGTCCGATATCGAAGTGCGGCTGCGCGCCGGCATGGAGCGGAACGGCATCACGGGTACGCCGCAGGATACCATCGTGCACTCCATCACGTCGTTCGCGCTGTACGGGTTTCCGGAATCGCACGCCGCCAGTTTCGCGTTGATCGCGTATGCCAGCGCGTATCTGAAGTGCCATTATCTGGCGGCCTTCACCTGCGCCATGTTGAACAACCAGCCGATGGGTTTTTATGCGCCGGCGGTTCTGGTCAAAGACGCGCAGCGGCACGGGTTGCGAGTGTTGCCGGTGGATGTGGTGTGCTCGGAGTGGGAGTGCCGGGTAGAAGAACAGGGGCCGGGGGCCAGGGGCCGGGGGCCGGGGGGTGCGGCTCTGCGTCTCGGACTGCGATATGCCCGGGGACTGCGGGAGCAGTCGGCACGCGCCATTTTACGCGCTCGGGCGGCGCGGCCATTCAGCAGCATCGACGACCTGGCGGTCCGCGTCCCGGCATTGCGCAAGGATGAGATCAACCGGCTGGCGGAAATCGGCGCGCTGAATTCACTGGAGCGGGGCGCCCCCCAGAAACATCGCCGCGACGCGCTGTGGCAGGCGCAGCGCGCCATTCTGCCGGTGGGCCCGCTGCTGGAGGAGTTGGAAGAGACCGGCGCGCCTTCGCCGCTCAGCCCCATGAACACGGAGGAGCGCCTGTGGGCCGATTACCGCGGCACGGGCCTCACCGTGGGCAAGCACCCGATGGCCTACCGCCGCGCGGAAATGCAGGGGTTAGGGGTGGTACCCGCCATGCACCTGGCGCGCATTCCGAATGGCCGCCTGGTACGAATTGCCGGGGCGGTGATTGTACGGCAGCGCCCGGGCACGGCCAAGGGTTTCGTCTTTCTGAGCATGGAGGATGAAACCGGCATCATGAACGCGATTGTCACGCCCGATACATTCGACCGCTACAAGTTCGAAGTGCTGGGCGAGAGGTTCCTGATTATCGACGGCGCGCTGCAAAATCAGGACGGGGTGGTTTCGGTGAAGGCCGAGCACATCGAAGCGCTGCGCGCCGGCGCGGCGGCGAGTTCGCACAACTTTCACTGAACTTTCCCCAGCATTGGCAGACATCGAAGAGGTACAATCGGCTAAGCAGTCAAACGCCAGGAAGATTTGGAGGCTGCTTTTCAGATATTGACGCGCTACAAGGTCACTAAGCGCCAGGTAAGTACTCTTATGGCCGAGGCAAACCCAGAGAAGGCCCGACTCTGAGGACCGAACGATGGACGCCTGATTGACGACGTCGCGGATGCCTGGAGGGAATTGGT